>CAWBFP010000027.1:0-88220 GCA_963788095.1 uncultured Alphaproteobacteria bacterium
TTCGCCGACCCCGGCCGCGTCACTGTTGCCGACTACCTCGATCGGTGGCTCGATCATGTAGGCACCCAGGTTTCGACGGGCAGTCACCTGACCTACAGCAAGAGCATTCGGTTCTACGTAACGCCGGCCATAGGCACAACTCGGCTAAGCAAGCTTCGTCCGGCCGATCTAGCCAAGCTATACGCCGACTTGCTCAAAACAGGCGGCCACCATCGGCGTGGACTTGCACCCAAAAGCGTCGGCCTCATTCATAAAATCTTATCCCAGGCGCTCAGGCAGGCCATCAAGTGGCGGCTCTTGACGAACACCCCCGCCGTCGCCGTCACGCCGCCCCGTGTTGAGCGTCGAGAGATGCGGACCCTCGACATGGACGCCGCCATCACGCTGGTCGACGTGGCGCGCCCGACCGAGCTGTTCATGCCGGTTCTGCTCGCCGTGTCGACGGGCATGCGTCGGGGTGAGCTGGCGGCATTGCACTGGCGCTCTGTCAATTTCGATGCACGGCAGCTTGCCGTTGTGGCCAGCATCGAACAGGCAGGACACAGCGCGCGAGAGAAGCCCCCCAAGTCCGGCCGCTCGCGCACCCTCGCCCTGCCCGGGCTACTGGTGGAGGAACTGCGGTCGCATCGGATTCGGCAGGCGGAGTTCCTGTTGCGCCTTGGCATACGGCAGACGGACGAGACACACGTTTGCCTGCGCGCGGACGGCTCGTCTTGGCTGCCGGCTGATCTGACGGCCCGATTCCGCTATCTGCTCAGATCAAACAACCTGCCGCGCGTGAGGCTTCACGATCTCAGGCATAGTCACGCTACGCACCTGCTTGCCGCCAACGTCCATCCCAAAGTGGTGCAAGAGCGTCTGGGGCACGCCAACATCGCGATGACGCTGGATACCTACTCGCACGTAGTGCCGGGCATGCAGGAGGCGGCGGCGGCCAGCGTCGACACCCTGATGCAGGCGGCCATGCGGAAGCGAATGGTAGCAAAGCGGTAGCAAAGGGCGAAAATTCCCTTTGTCTTCAAGGCCGCTCGGTAAACCCCTCGTTAACGTTCGCATCGGCACCTTAGGCTGCGAGCGCGCGGGTCTGCCCTGTGCGGCATTCCCGCAACAGGGGAAGGCCGGCGTGAGGCGGCAGGCCAGATACGGCTTGGAGGCGCCGGGGACGATCGGTTAAGTAGAAAAAGTCGCGTCAGATGCAGAGTGTGAAGAGGGGCCATGGCGGGGCGCTCGGTGGTAATTCTGTTGCTCGCAATGACGGCCGCCGGCTGCATGCAGACGACGATGCTGCAGCCGGCGTCCAATGCCGCCATGAAGCCGCGCGACCGGCAGCTGTTGGCCAACGCGCCGTACGCCAATGCGTCGATTCCCGAGCATTACCAGCGCCACATCGTGCGCTACCACAGGCGCGAGCTGCCGGGCACGATCGTCGTCGATACCGACGCGCGCTACCTCTACTATGTGCTGCCGGAGGGTAAGGCCATCCGCTACGGTGTTACCGTCGGCGAGGACGCCCTCACCTGGTCGGGCGTTGCCAAGGTGGGCCGCAAGGAGGAATGGCCGTCGTGGGTCCCGACCAAGGAAATCCTCCAGCGCTTCGAAGGCCTGCCCAAGTTCGTCGAGGGCGGCCCCAGGAATCCGCTCGGCGCGCGTGGGCTCTATCTGTTCGACGGCAACAAGGACACGCTGTTCCGGATCCACGGCACCAATCAGCCCGAGCTGAGCGGCGAGGCGATTTCCTCAGGCTGCATCCGCATGACCAACGAGGACGTGATCGAGCTCTACGACAAGGTGAAGATCGGCTCGCCGGTGGTGGTACTCGGCCCGAAGAACGGCAATTCGCCGACCAATCCGCGGGTCGCCCAGGTGGAGATGCGGAGCTGAGTCAATCCGCCGCGCCGGTGTTGGCCTTGAGCTTCCCGACTTGACGGCAACGGCGCCGATGCGGCGCCGTTGCATTTGACGAGGCCGCCTCGCGGCGAGCCCGACTGCTGTTGGTCACGCCGCCATCAGCTGCTCGCGCTTTGCCCAGTCAAGCGTGCGGTCGAGCGCGCGCCCGAGCCGGTCGAACAGCTGATCGATCTCGTCCTCGCTGATCACCAGCGGCGGGCAGATCGAGATGCAGTCGCCGGACAGCGGCCGCACGATCAGCCCCTCGTCCTCGGCGAACCGCACCGCGCGCGCGGCGACGCCCTGCTCGGCGTCGAACGAGCGCTTGGTCGCCTTGTCGGCGACGATCTCGATGCCCGCGACCAGCCCGATCCCGCGCGCCTCGCCGACCAGCGGATGGTCGCCCAGCGGCTTGAGGCGCGTCAGGAACTTCGGGGCCTTGGCGGCGGCCTTCTCGACCAGCCGTTCGCGCACATAGATCTCCAGCGTCTTCAGCGCCACCGCCGCCGCCACCGGGTGGCCCGAATAGGTGAACCCGTGGCCGAACACGCCGATCTTGCGGCTTTCGTCGACCATCGCCTGATACATCTGGTCGGGCACCATCACGCCGGCGATCGGCATGTAGGCGGAGGACAGCGCCTTGGCGACTGTGATTGAATCGGCGCGATAGCCGAGCACCGGTCCGCCGAACATCGCCCCCAGCCGGCCGAAACCGCAGATCACTTCGTCGTCGATCATGAAGACGTCGTACTTGCGGCAGACCGCCATGATCTTGGGGAAGTAGGTTGCCGGCGGCACCAGCACGCCGCCCGCGCCCATCACAGGCTCGGCGATGAAGGCCGCAACGGTTTCCGGGCCTTCGCGCACGATCATCTCCTCGAGCTCGGCCGCAAGCCGCGTCGCGTACGCCTCCTCGCTCTCGCCCTCGGCCGCAAAGCGATAGCTATGCGGACAGCTGGTGTGCAGGATGCCGGCGATCGGCAGGTCGAAATCGAGGTGGTTGTTGGGCAGGCCGGTGAGCGAGGCCGAAGCGACGGTGACGCCGTGGTAGCCTTTCAGGCGGCTGATGATCTTCTTCTTCTTGGGCCGGCCGAGCGCATTGTTCATGTACCAGACGAGCTTGACCTGGGTGTCGTTCGCCTCCGATCCCGACGAGCAGAAGAACACCTTAGAGATCGGCACCGGCGCCAGCTCCTTGAGCTTCTCGGCGAGCTCGATCGCCGGATCGTGGCTGCGCCCGCCGAACAGGTGGGAGTACGACAGCTTACGCATCTGCGCGGTCGCGGCTTCCACCAGCTCCTCGTTGCCGTAGCCGAGCGACGCGCACCAGAGCCCGGCCATGCCTTCGAGATAGGGCTTGCCGTCGGTGTCGTAGACCCAGCAGCCCTGGCCGCGCTCCAGGATCAAGGGGCCGACTTGTGGCAGCGACGCCAGGTTGGTGTAGGGATGCAGCACGGTCTCGATGTCGCGGACCGCGAGATTGGACAGGGTCGCCATGGATCGTGCTCCAAATCTGTCGCATGCCATTTTGCCGGCACGCTTCCAGCCGGTCAAACGCGGAGTACTTGACGGTCATCCAAGGCCTTTCTTCAATGCAGCTCTATCGGCTCGGTCGGCCTCGCCGACGACGACGGCGCAACCATGGAGGAAACGATGAAGTGCGTGTTGGCCTGGCTGTTCGCCGCTCTGGCTCTGTTCGGCGCCTGTGACCGTTCGGCCCACGCGCAGGACTATCCCAACCGCCCCATCAAGCTGTTCATCGCTTTTCCGGTCGGCGGGTTGCTCGACACCGTCTCCCGCATCGTCGGCGACAAGATGTCCGGCATCCTTGGACAGCAGATCGTCATCGAGGCGCGGCCGGGCGCGGGCGGCACCCTGGCGACGGCCGCGGTAGCGCGCGCGGAGCCGGACGGCTACACGCTGATGATGATCAACGACAACCACTCGCTCAATCCCAGCGTATTCAAGTCCATTCCCTATGACAGCGTGAAGGACTTCGCGCCGATTGGCTTCGTCGGAAGTGCGCCGCTGGTGTTCGTCGTCAACGCAACCGTGCCGGCCAAGAGCGTGAAGGAGCTCGTCGCGCTTGCCAAGGAGAGGCCCGGGGGCATCACCTATGGGTCTGTCGGTTTGGGTAGCGCGAGCCATCTCGGGGTCGAGATGTTCGCGGCGGCCGCCGGCGTGAAGATGCAACACGTGCCCTATCGCGGCGGGGCGCCTGCGCTCAACGATCTGGTCGCCGGACATATCAACGCAATGTGGCTGAGTGCTGTGATCGGCTTGCAGCACATGCAGTCCGGCAAGCTCACCGCGCTTGCGGTTGCGGCGCAGGAGCGCCTCGACATTCTCCCGGACGTGCCGACGCTGGCGCAGGTCGGCTATCCGATGGAGGCGGCCTACTGGTTCGGTTTGGTGGCGCCGGCCGGAACGCCGGCACCCATTATCGCCAAGCTGGAGAAAGCGCTCGCCGACGCGCTCGCCATGCCCGACGTCAAGAAGCGCCTCACCGAGATGGGGGCGGTGGTAACACCGATGCCGGCGAGGCAGTTTGGCCATTACATCCAGGCCGAAATGAAGAAGTGGGCGGATGTCATCACCGACAACAAGATCGCGGTTCAGTCGCAGTAGCGAATAGCGAATGGCGAATAGCCAATGGTGAACGGCGAATGACGAGTAACGAGTACCGAATAGGGGCAACGGCGGAAACACCATTCGCACCCATTCACTAGCGAGCAACGGTGGAAATACCATTCGCTATTCGCTATTCGCCATTCACCATTGCTATCACTACTCGCTACCCCAATAGCGCAGTGCCGCCGAGGAGATTGCGCCGCCCACCACGCACGGGATGCCGAATTCGACCTGGCCGGCGACCGCGGCGCCGATGCAGCCGAGCGCGAGCGCGCCCTCGCCGATCTTGCCCCACCACGTCATGTCGCGCCGCGACCCCGGCCCCTTGCGCTTGAGCTCTTCGATCGCGGCGAGCGCCTCCTTGCGCAGGCGCGCGGTGTCGACCGTCTCGGCCGCCTCGATCACTTCCGCAAGGATCGGCGCGACCTCCTTGGGCTGCTGCGGATGCGCCCATTTCAGGACCGCCAGCGTGTCGCCGTCGCGTGCCGCGTTGGTCGCGAGCGTGTATCTCGCCATGTTGCCGAGGGTCAGTCGCTCGACGTTGTCGCGCTCCTTCGACCACGGCAGCGTTGAAAGGATGCGCGCCAGCGGGCTATAGGCGCCGGTCGCGAAGTAGTAACCCCACAGCGTATCGAGCACGTCCGGGCTCGGCTCGAGCACGACTTCCTTCGGCTTGGCGGTGAAATATTTGTCGACGCGGACGTAGCTCCAGGCCTTCTCGCCCCAGCTCGGCTCCTGTTCGATCACCAGGCGATCGAGGGTCGGAAGCTTGCCGTCGAGATACCTCTCCACCATCACCTTGCGGGCCGGCAGGCGCTCGGCGAATTGCTGCAGCAGCGCCTTCCAGTCGGGGTGGCCCGAATACGCAATGGCGCGCACGAGCGCCCATTGGTCCTCGGGCGGCAACGGCAGCATCTTGCCGATGAGCTCCGCGGCCTTGGTCGGATTGGAACCGATCACTCCCGCCATGAAGCCTATATAGAGGCCTGAATTCTCAGGATCGCGCAGCGCGCCCAACCGACTGGTGGCCTGCACGGCGGCGGGAACCCGCCCGAGATCGCGTTTGGCGCGGTAGGTCCAGATCCAGCCGAGCACGGCTTCGCGCGATGACAGATCCAGGCTGCGTGACGGCGCGGCCGCGGCCGTCGCCGGCGCGTGCCAGGTCAGAACGGCAATCATCAGGGCGATGAGGCAGCGCATCCTGCCCTCCAGGGATCATGACTCGTGCGCCCCAAGCCGTGCCGCGCGTGGCCGGCTGCCCGACCAAGGTGATGGCCCGGCAGGACATTTTCGTGACCACGCGAGGGTACGGGTCGGGCCGAAAAGCGGCGCGATGCGGCTCCGCGTCGCCGCGGGGTCGATCAGGCCGGCGCGGCGCCGCCGAGATACGAGCGGCCCTGCAGCGCTTCCTCGACGAACTCCAAGCGGTCCTGGCCGAAGAACATCTCGTCGCCGACGAAGAATGTCGGGGCGCCGAAGATGCCGCGCGCGGCCGCCGCCGCCGTATAGGTTTTGAGCTTGTCCTTGACGCTCTCTTCGTTGATGCGGCGCATCACGTGCGCCGCATCGAGGCCGCCGCGCTCGAGCGCGCCGGCGAACACCGCCTCGTCGGCCATGTTCAATCCTTCGCGCCACATGCCGCGAAAGGCCGCGTCCATATAGGACGGCAGCAAGCCGTCCTCCTCGGCCACCACCGCCCCGCGCATCAGCTTGAGCGTATTGACCGGAAAGTGCGGGTTCATCCTGAACGGCACCTCAAACTTGTTGATGAAGCGCAGCATGTCGCGGCGGATGTAGCCGAGCTTGAACTTCAGCGCGGCCGGGGACACGTTGCCGGTGGCCTGGAACACACCGCCCAGCAGCATGATCCGGTAGTCGATGCGCGCGCGCGTGCGCGCCAGAATCGCCGGTAGCCGGACGTGGGCGATATAGGCGTTCGGGCTGCCGAAATCGAAATAGAATTCGAGCGTAGACGGCATCGAGTTTGCTCCCTCTTAGGCCGCGGGGCGGCGCGGCCGGTGCTCACCAGGGCTCGGTCCAGGGCCGCAGGTCCAGTTCGTGGGTCCAGGCGCTGCGCGGCTGCCGGTGGATGAGCCAGTAGTTGTCCGCGATCGCCTCCGGATCGAGGATGCCATCCTGCGCCTTGAGCGCGGCGCGCTGCGGGAAATTTTGCCGGATCCATTCGGTGTCGATGGCGCCGTCGATCACCACGTGGGCGACGTGGATGCCGAGCGGGCCGAGCTCCTTGGCCATCGATTGCGTGAGCGCGCGCAGCGCATGCTTGGCGCCGGAGAAGGCGGCAAATCCCGCCCGCCCGCGCAGGCTGGCGCTGGCGCCGGTGAACAGGATGGTGCCGCGGCCGCGCGGAACCATCACCCGCGCGGCCTCGCGGCCGAGCAGGAAGCCCGCGAAGCAGGCCATCTCCCAGACCTTGTAGTAGACGCGGGTGGTCGTTTCGCGGATCGGAAAGCTGACATTGCCGCCGACGTTGAACACCGCGACCTCGATCGCGCCGATCTCGCGCTCGATGCCGTCGACCAAGGCGATCATGGCGTCTTCCTTGCGAGCGTCGGTGCCGAACGCGCGCGCCCGTCCGCCTGCGGCCTCGATCCGCTCGACCAGCGGCGCGAGCTTGTCGGCGTTACGGCGCACCACGCAGGCGGTAAGGCCCTCGCGCGCAAACCGGCGCGCAATGGCGCCGCCGGTTGCATCGCCGGCGCCGATCACCAGCGCGACCTTGACATCCGTCATGCTCCTCTCCTGTCATCCCGGCGCCGCCACGATCAGTCATGCCACACGCTGCGGCGGAAGGTAGCGGCCGGTCAGTTTTACATGCGCCCCGCCGCGCCCCAAGATGCCGGCGACTGGTGCAGACGAACGCGCGCACCCGATAGGGAGATCAAGGAAATGGCTTCGCTCGCTCGCACGGCGCCCAAGCTCTTCGCAGCGCTCTCGCTTTTCGGTTTGGCCGCCCTCGGCCATGCGCACGCGCAGTATCCCGAGCGCGGCCTGACGCTGATCGTGCCGTATGGGGCGGGCGGGGGCACCGATGTCACCGCGCGGCTGCTGGCGAAGGATCTCGAAACGGTTCTCGGCAAGCCGGTCACGGTGCAGAACCTCGCCGGTGGCGGCGGCTGGCTCGGATGGGGAACGCTCGCGGCGGCCGCCCGCGACGGCTACACGCTCGGCTATCTCAACGTGCCGAGCATGTATGCGGGCTATCTCGACGTCAAAATCGGTCGCAAGGAGACACTCGACAGCTTCACGCCGCTGATGAACCATGTCATCGACTACAATGTCTGGGCGGTGAAGGCCGACAGCCCGTTCAAGACCGTCAAGGACGTGATCGAGGCCGCCCGCAAGGCACCCGAAACCATCACCGTGACCGCTTACGGCGCCGGCTCCGATGACCACCTGGCGATCCTGTCGATCCAGGCCGAAACCGGCGTGAAGCTCGTGACCGTGCACAGCCGCAGCACCACCGAGGGCAAGACCCAGGCGCTCGGCGGCCATGTGGCGGTGCTGGGCGCCAATGTCAGCGAGGTCGCCGAAGACGTCAAAAGCGGGCAGCTGCGGCTGTTGGGCGTGATGGCTCCGGAGCGCTCGCGCTTTCTCCCCGATGCGCCGACCTTCAAGGAGCAGGGCTTCAATCAGGTCTGGTCGGTCTCGCGCGGGATCGCGGCGCCGGCGGGGCTGCCGCGCGAGGTCGAGGCCAAGTTGACCGAGGCGTTGGAGAAAACCCTGTCCTCGCGCGACCATCGGCAGCGGGCGGAGACGCTCAGCCTCGAGCCGCTGGTGATCAAGGGCGAGGCGTACCGCAAGTTCCTCAAGGACAACGAGCAGAGCACCAAGACGCTGATGGGATGGTGAGCTTGGGCGTGGCTCCATGAGCGGAACCGCTGCGCCCTCGATCGGCGTGCGCGTGGAGGACCACGACGGCGGCGCGGTCGCGACCGTCACGGTCGACAACCAGGCGCGGCTGAACGTCATCGGCAGTGCGCTGATGCGCGCGCTGGTCGGCGAGGTCGAGGCGCTCGGCGCGGGCGACGACCTGCGGGCCGTCGTGCTGCGCGGGGCCGGCGACAAGGCGTTCATCGGCGGCGCCGACATTTTTGAGATGGCGACGCTCGATCGCGCGCGCGCGGAAGAGTTCATCACCCTGGTGCATCGAACCTGCCACTGCCTGCGGGCGCTGCCGGTGCCGGTGATCGCGCGCATCGACGGCTACGTGCTCGGCGCCGGCCTGGAAATCGCGGCCTCCTGCGACATGCGCATCGCTTCGACGCGCGCGGTGTTCGGGATGCCGGAAGTCAAGGTCGGCATTCCCTCGGTGGTGGAGGCGGCGCTGCTGCCGCGGCTGATCGGATGGGGGCGGACCCGCGACCTGTTGCTGTGCGGCGAGAACATCGACGCCGAGACGGCGCTGCGCTGGGGCCTGATCGAAGCGATGGTGGCGCCTGCGGAGCTGGACGCGGCCGTCGTGGCCAAGGTGCGCGCCATCCTGGCGGCCGGCCCGCGCGCGGTGCGGTTGCAGAAGAAGCTGATCGCCGAATGGGAGGACCTCCCGGTCGCCGCCGCGGTCGAGGCCGGCGTCCGCTGCTTCGTGGAAGCCTGGAACACCGACGAGCCCGCCCGCATGATGGCCGCGTTCATCAACCGCCGGCGGCGGTCGTAGGGTGCGCCAAGGCGCGCGCAACGCGCCGTAGCAAGAGGGCGAGCGCGCCGCGTGTGCAATCACACCGGCTCCGGCCATTCGTCGACCCACGGTCCGCATCGCGCCGCGCTCAAGGCGCAGATCAGGGCGCGCGTTTGGATTGGGGCTCGGGAATCCCCTCGCGATCTCTCGAACGCACGCGAGACAACGGTCGGTGAGAGTGAGCCATTCTTCGGCGATGTCGAGTTCGGCTAGTTCTTGACGAGCGAAGTCTGCGGAAATCCCGGACAGCCGCCTTACGATCGGCTCCTTCAGGGCGGAAACGTGATCGAGATTGTCCCGTAGCGCATCCGAATGGGTAGAGGCCACGACGGCGATGTCAAAAAATGTCGCGTACCTTGAGCATGCTCCCGCGGTATGCGAGCTTCTTGATGGCCGTCTCGACTGGATGTTCGACGTTGAGGGACACTCCCGCCATCGACTTGTCCGGCGGAATCATTCTCAATTCCGTCGGCAAATCGGTGACTGCTGGCGCCACGATAAAGTCGATTTCCCCTTCGGGGTAGATCAGTTTGAGGCTGTTGGCGGCTTCGTCGAAAGTCTCGCAATTCCATATCCCCTCGCCGCCGAGGCGCGGCGACAAGAACGAAAGGTATTGGGGATCGGCAATGAAGGCATCGATGTCCTTGCTGAGCCGATGCCCCGTATGGATCATCACGGCCGTGCCGCCTCCCAGCACCCAGTCAGGCACCGGCTGACCCTTCGTTCTGAGGAGGTCCAATCCGCGGATCGCTCTATCGAGCAGAAGACGCCAATGGGCCAAGCTCGCTCTCCAACGCCGGATTCCGTTCGCCGGTCTTGGCTTGCATGGCCAGGTAAGCTTCGGCGAGCTTCGACTTGGAGATGCCGTGCGCATCGGCGAAGCCGAACACCAGATGCGAGGTCACATCCGTGAAAAAGGTGGCGACGTGCACCTGCCAGTCGTCGAATTTGGCCTCGACAATGCAATGCTGCAGGACCGCCGCGCTGATGTTTCGCTTGTACGGGGCGTTGACGGTGGCCAATACGAGCTTGTCCACCTCCCATGCCTCGCGGTCGGCGGCGCAATCCTGCGTCTTGGCTGCAGTGTTCATGGGATAAATATAGTCAGTTCGCCTGCCTCGGTCGACCCCGTGCCGTAGGGACGCAGCCGCATTCGCTTCATTCACGCGGTTCCATATCACTCCATCCTCGCTCGCTCGCGTAGCCCGCGCCGCTGTCGCGGCCGCTTTGCGTAACGCTCGGTCTGCGTTTGCGGTGCCGGTGCTCATGCAGCAGGATGAAAATGCCGCTGCCTGCGATGATGGCGGCGCCGAGCCACACCCATGCGTCCGGAAACTGGCCGAACACCACCACGCTCAGGAGCGCGGCGCCGATCAGTCCCAGATAGTTGAATGGCGCGACGAACGGCGCTGCCGCGGCTGATCGGATGGGGGCGCACGCGCGAGCCGTCGCTGTGCGGCGAGAATATCGACGCCGAGACGGCGCTGCGCTGGGGCTTGATCGAAGCGATGGTGGCGCCTGCGGAGCTGGACGCGGCCGTTGGCGCCAAGGTGCGCGCCATCCTGGCGGCCGGCCCGCGCGCGGTGCGGTTGCAGAAGAAGCTGATCGCCGAATGGGAGGACCTCCCGGTCGCCGCCGCGGTCGAGGCCGGCATCCGCTGCTTCGTGGAAGCCTGGAACACCGACGAGCCCGCCCGCATGATGGCGGCATTCGTCAACCGCCGGCGGCGGTCGTAGGGTGCACCAAGGCGCGCGCCAAAGTCAGCGTTCGCGCCCAATCGAGAGAATGAGAGCAAAGGTTTTTCCTGCCCACCAGGCTGGCAACAGTCAGAACCGGCAGCACCGACGCGTTGGCTCCCGCGTCCATGCTCTCGCGCAACGCCGGCAGCCGCCGGCGATTGAGCACGACGAGGACGAGGATCGCGGCGGCCAGCGCCAACGCCACCGACCACACACCGATCACGGCTGAAAGCGTGGTCGAGCCCCAGCGCTCCTCGGCCAGGAACGAGAAGTCGAGACGTGGCAGAATGAACGAGCGACATCAGGAGATTGACGCCCACGACGACGAATAGCGGCGTTACCGCCGCGCCGATCGGCGGCGCGGTTGCGGTGTGGCGGCCGTGGCGGATTTCGGCAGGATCGAACTCGCGCGCGGTCGTCGCCCGCTCCCGGATGGTCTCGTCGTCGGCCGCCGCAGTGGCGGCGATCTCGCCGCTGCCAAAGCCCTCGCCCGACCGTCGCGCCGCGGCTTCGGCGCGGCCAAGCCACCACAAGCCGAACCCCAGCATGATGAGCGATGCGACGATGCCGAGGCCCGGTGCCGCGAAGGGCGTGGTGCCGAAAAACGGCATCGGGATCGCATTCTGTATCGCTGGCGTGCCGGGAAGCGCCGACATCGTAAACGACATGGTGCCGAGCGCGATGGCCGCCGGCATCAGCCGCCGCGGAATATCAGCCGTGCGAAACAGCGCATGCGCCATCGGGCGCCAGCACGAACAGGGCGACGAAGAGGCTGACGCCGCCGTAGGTGACGACGGCGCCGGCAAGCACCACGGCCAGCACCGCGCGGCGCGGCCCGAGTTGTTCGGTCATGAAGCGCGCGATCGCCTCGACCGAACCGCTGTCGTCCATCAGCTTGCCGAACAGGGCGCCGAGCAGAAACAGCGGAAAGAACTGGGCGAGAAACTGCGCGGCGCTGCCCATGAAGGTCTGCGTCCAATGGGCGAGCAGCGGCTCGCGCGAAACGGCGGCGGCGACGAGCGCCATGGCGGGCGCCAGCAGCAGCACGCTCCAGCCGCGATAGGCGAGCCAGATCAGCAGTCCGAGCGCGAGCAAAATGCCGAGCGAGGTCCATCGATTCAGCACTCTGCCAGCAGCGCGTCGAGATCGGCGGTCGAGCGGTGTCCGAGGTCGTCCGCGTGCGCTTCGAGGAAGGCGCCGGCGGCCCGCCGTCCCTCCTCGCGCAGCATGGTGCAAAAAGGCGCGCTCGGCGTTCAGCTTCGAGGAGGCGCCGAGGTCGGTCATCATCTCGGTCATGATCCGGTGCGTGCGCATGCCGGCCCAGCGTGCACCTTCCCCTGAGCCGGGTCGGCCACCTGGCGGAGCAGCGCGATCATGCGCAGCTCCTTCATCAGCGTGGCATTGAAGGAAACTTCGTTCAGGCGGTTGAGAATCTCGCTCGCCGACCGCGGCGTACCGGGACGCTCGCGCGGATTGATCTGCACCAGGATCGTATCCTCGAGCGCGCACTCGCGCACGAGCGGCGTGATCGTGGGATTGCCCGCATAGCCGCCGTCCCAGTAGGCCTCGCCGTCGATCTCGATCGCCTGGAACAGGTCGGCAGGCAGGCCGACGCGAGCAGAACGTCCGGCGTGATCTCGGAGTTGCGAAAGATGCGGCCGCGGCCGGTGCGGACGTTGGTCGCGGTGATGAATAGTTGATAGGCGACCGCGCGAGCAGCGCGAAATCGATGCTTTCGGTGAGAATGGACTGCAGCGGATTAAAGCCGCCGCGGATTGAGGTCGTAGGGCGAAACGACCCGTGCCATCATGTCGAAACCGATGAAGACTGGCGAGGAGTCGAGCGTCCAGCGGCCCATGAGACGATCGAGCGGCGTGCGCTGCAACGGACTGAACACGGCGGCACGGGCGACGCGCTCCCAATAGGCATCGAGCGCCGCGCGCGCGCCTGCGGCGCCGCCCCTGGTCCAGCCGTCGGCGAGCACCGCCGCATTCATGGCGCCGGCCGAGGTGCCGGAAATGCCCTCGATCCGCAGCCAAGGCTCCTCGAGCAGGCGATCGAGTACGCCCCAGGTGAAGGCGCCGTGCGAGCCGCCGCCCTGCAGCGCGAGGTCGATCAGCAGGGGATCGCGAGCGGGCCCGGCGGAGGCGTCTGAAGGAGCTGGCGGCAATGGTACCTCGCGCGGTCTGAGGTCACGGTGCTTGTTCGCGGCTGGCTGGGGCGCTTTTGAGGCGCGCGGCTTCGTCGGCGGCTTCGTCGAAAGTCTCGCAATTCCTTATCCCCTCGCCGCCAGGCGCGGTCAATCCGCGGATCGCTCTATCGAGCGGAAGCAGGGGCCGAGCCCGCATTCGCTTCGTTCATCAGGTCCCAAATCACTCCAATGTTGTCGCTCGCTCGCGTAGCGCCATGCGCCGCCTTGCGAAATGCTACGTTTGCGTCTTGCGCCTCCGCTGCCGGTGCTCATACAGCAGGATGAAGATGCCGCTGCCCGCGATGATGGCGGCGCCGAGCCACACCCATGCGTCCGGAAACTGGCCGAACACCACCACGCTCAGGAGCGCGGCGCCGATCAGGCCCAGATAGTTGAACGGCGCGACGAACGGCGCCGGGGCCAGCTCGAAGGCGCGCACCAGGAAGTAGTGGCCGAAGCCCCCGAACACGCCGAGCCCGACGAACAGCATGAGATCGCGCGCCGAGGCCGGCGTCTGCCAGTAGAACGGCAGCGGGATGCTGGTCAGCACGAAACCGGCGAGCGCGATGTAGGTGATCGAAGTCTCGGCGCGGTCGAGGTTCGCGAGCTTGCGGCTCATGATCTGATAGAGCGCGGACGTGAACGCACTCGCCAGGAACAGGAACGCCGCCGGGCTCACGTCGGCGGCGCCGGGGCGCAAGATCACCAGCGCGCCGACGAACCCGGCCGCGACCGCAAGCCAGCGCGCCGGCGTCACCCGCTCGCCGAGCAGCAACGGCGCCATCGCGGTGACCATGAACGGCCCGGTGAAACTGATCGCCGTCGCCGTGGTGAGCGGCACATGCGGCAACCCGGTGATGAAGATCAAGGTCGAAATGCACAGCAGCGTCGAGCGCGCGAGCTGCATGCCCGGGCGCGACGAGACCAAGAGGCTCGTCCCCAGCCGTGGCGCGAAGAAGATCACCATGTAGACGAAGTGGCCGGCATAGCGCGCCCAGGCGATCTCGATCACCGGGTATCTGGCGGCCAGATACTTCGCCGACGCGTTGAGCAGCGGAATGAGCAGCGCAACCAGGACCATGTACAGCACCGCGCGCTGCAGGTTGTCGCCCTTGCCCTCTCGCTGGTTCATCGCGCGCTGCTTCGCCGTCAAGTCCGCGAAGCCCGCGGTGCGGTCTCGCCCTGTTTGGCGATCTCGTTAGAGATATCCGCGGCGGAAGAAAAGCGGGCGATGGCCGGTGCAGCCGTTCACCACGGAAACACGATGCGCGGGTGCCCGGATCGCCGTGCCGCCCCGCGGCGCGGTGCGGGTGACGGCGGATGCAAGGATTCGCGCAGGCAATCCTGAGCCCCGCTGCATGATCCCGACCGATCCGCGCGTGCGAGCCGCGATGCGGACGGCGGCAGCGCCGCGGCGCCGGGCGGTTCGCCGTCCCGGTGCGGCAATGGCTTGAACTTCGGCAGCTTGGCGGCCGCCGCCTTGGCGGCAGCCGCTGCCGCCACCGCCGCCGCCTCGGCGGGGTCGCGGACCGCCCACTGGCATAGGCGGTAGCCGCCGCGTCGCTCGATCAGGTCCAGGTGGATGTGATCCTCGTGGTAGCCATCGGAGCCCGGGCCAAGCACGGTGGTGAAACGGGTGCAGGCGGTTTCCTGCAGGCGGACGCGCAGGTCCTTGGCGACCGCCGGATCGGTCAGACCCACAACCTTGCCGTCGGCGAGCGTGAATCCGCGAATGTCGAGCGCGTTCGCCAGGCCATGCTGGCTGAGCTTCCCGCCGGCCACGCGGTTGCGGCCGCGGCACTCGAACGACGCCGCCGTGGTGAGCGACGCCGGCGGCGGGCCGCGCTGCGCGATGAGCGGCCCCGCCTCCTCGCGCAGCCAGCGCACCAGCGCCTCCGCCATGGGGCAGCGGAGCACCGCGGGCGGATTGAGCGCGATGCGTCTGCCGTCGAGGGTGACGACGGCCTCGAGCCGCACCACGTCGGTCGCGCCGCAGGCACCGGGTCCCTCGATCGCCGGCAGCGCGTGCACCAGCGCGATATCGGCAGTGAGCCGCTGCAGGCATGGGGAGGGGCCCTCGGGGGCGGGGCTCGCCTTGGTCGTCGCCGGCGCTGCCGACGCCGGCGGGTGTTCGCGCGGTCGCGGTCGCGGGTAGGGGACGTCGGCCAGCGGGCGAGATCGTAGCGATGGCGGCGCCTGATCTGGCCGGCTGCTCGCGTGCGGCGATTGTGGCGGAAGTCGCCCAGCAAGCCAACGCGATCAGCGCGCCGGAATAGACCTTGCGTCTCGTTGCCGCGCCAGTAAAAGCTTGGCTCGACCGGCGGCTTGGCCGGTTGCGAGAGGGAGCGGGAGGAGTGACCATGCTCGGATTGATGCAGGACTGGCCGCTGCTGTGCCATCGCATCATCGATCACGCCGCGATCCAGCACGGCAACCGCGAGGTGGTATCGCGCTCGATCGAGGGCCCGATCCACCGCACCAATTACCGCGATGTGCGCACGCGCGCGCTGAAGGTGGCGCAAGCGGCTGCGAGAAGGAGGGCGTCAAGCTCGGCGACCGCGTCGCGACGCTCGCCTGGAACACGTGGCGGCATCTCGAGACCTGGTACGGCATCACCGGCGTCGGCGCGGTCTATCACACCATCAATCCGCGCCTGTTCCCCGAGCAGATCGCCTACATCGCCAATCACGCCGAAGACCGGCTGATGTTCCTCGACACGACCTTCGTGCCGCTGATGGAGAAGCTGCAGGACAAGCTTCCGACCGATCCAGCGCTACGTGATCCTGACCGACGCCGCGCACATGCCGCAGACGGCTTGCGCAACGCCGTCGCCTACGAGGACTGGATCGGCGAGGTCGACGGCGACTTCACCTGGGCGTCGTTCGACGAAAATACCGCCTGCGGCATGTGCTACACGTCGGGCACCACCGGCAATCCGAAGGGCGTCGTCTACTCGCACCGCTCCAACGTGCTGCACTCGATGATGGCGCTGACGCCCGACGCGTTCGACCTCTCGGTGCAGGACACCATCATGCCGGTGGTGCCGTTCTTCCACGCCAACGGCTGGACCATCGCGTTCTCGGCGCCGATGGCGGGCGCCGGCTGGTGCTGCCCGGCATGAAGCTCGACGGCGTCGTCGATCTACGAACTGCTCGAAGGCGAGCGCGTCACCATGACGGCGGCGGTGCCGACCATCTGGCTGATGCTGCTCGCCCACATGGAGGCGAACAACCTCAAGCTCTCGACCTTGCGCCGCGTGCTGATCGGCGGCTCGGCCTGTCCGCGCGCCATGATCGAGAAGTTCGAGAAGAACTACGGCGTCACCGTCGCGCATGCCTGGGGCATGACCGAGATGAATCCGATCGGCTCGATCTGCGCGATCAAGCCGGACTACGACGCGAACGACTTCGAGAAGATCCTCGACGTGAAGGTCGAAGCAGGGCGCGGCGCCGTTCACCGTCGAGATGAAGATCGTCGACGACAGCCGACAACGAGCTGCCCTGGGACGGCAAGACGCTTCGGCCGCCTCAAGGTGAGGGGCGCCGCGGTCGCGCAAGTCGTACTTCAAGGGCGAGGGCGGCGAGATCCTCGACGAGAACGGCTTCTTCGATACCGGCGACGTCGCGACCATCGATCCGTTCGGCAACCTGCAGATCACCGACCGCTCCAAGGACGTGATCAAGTCCGGCGGCGAGTGGATTTCCTCGATCGATCTGGAGAACCTCGCGGTCGGCCATCCGAAGGTGATGGAGGCCGCGGTGATCGGCATCCGCCATCCGAAATGGGACGAGCGGCCGCTGCTGATCATCATCCCGAAGAAGGGCGAGAGCCCGACGCGCGAGGAAATGCTCGGCTACATGGACGGCAAGATCGCCAAGTGGTGGATGCCGGACGACGTGGTGTTCGTGAACGAGATTCCGCACACCGCCACGGGCAAGATCCTGAAGACCGCGCTGCGCGACCAGTTCAAGGACTACACGCTGCCGACCGCGGTGGCGCGCCGAATAGCGGCCGAAAGGGCCGTCCTCGATGACCGCGATGGACGTTGCCCATCCGACATCGGTGCCAAGCTTCCCGGCCGCGGCGGGCGAGCCGCAGGATGTCGGGGTCGCGCGCTTCCACGGCAGCGAGCGCCGTTTCCTCGGGCTATTGGTCCGCGGCTCGCTGCTGCTTGCGCTTACGCTCGGGAATCTATCGGTTCTGGCTGGCGACCGACGTGCGCCGCTTCCTGTGGGGCAATACCGAAATTGCCGGCGACTACCTCGAATACTCCGGCACCGCGCGCGAGCTCTTGCTCGGGTTCCTGATGGCGCTCGCGGTGCTGGTGCCGGTCTATGCGCTGTTCTTCCTCGCCGCGCTCGATGCGGGGCTGGTGGGCACGCTTTCCGGCGTTCTCGCCTTCCTGGTGCTGGCGCTGCTCGGCCAGTTCGCCGTCTATCGTGCTCGGCGCTATCGGCTTACCCGTACGATCTTTCGCGGCGTGCGCCTCTATCAGACCGGATCGGCATGGCGCTACGCGTTTACGTCGGCGTTGTGGTGGGTGCTGACGATCGTGACGGCGGGCTTGGCGCTGCCCTGGGGGACCGCGGTGCTCGAACGCTACAAGCTGCGCCACACCCACTACGGGACCTTGCAGGGCAGCTTCGCGGGCACCGGAACCAGCCTGTTCTTTCGCGGCATCTTGTTGTGGCTCATCGTGATCGGGCCGCTCTTGGCCGGCGCGATATTCGCCCTGGGCACCGTCAACTGGCTGGGGCTGGCGGCGGTGGCGGGATCGGGCGCTGACTTGGCCGAGCAACTCGCGATCCGCCAGTCTGAGCTCGCCGCGGCCGTCGTCATCGCCTCGTCGGCCTTGGGCTGGTCGGTACTGGCGGCCGCGCTGCTTTATCCGGCGTACCGCGCGATCGTGCTGCGCTGGTGGATTTCCGGCCTGCGGCTGGGCGAGGCGACCGCCGCATCGCGGCTTGGTGCGGGGGAGATCTATCGCGTCTACTTGCGCTTCATCGGCTATTCGATCTTGTTCGGAATGCTGGCGGTCATGCTCAGTGGCGTCGCATTGGTCGCATTCGGCGGGCTGACGCCGTCGTTCGGCAAGTCGGCGACGAGCGAGATCGCCGCCGCTGTTCTCGCCATCGCCACCTATGTGTTCATCATGCTCGGCTACTCGGTCATCTATCAGGCGACGGTCACGATCCGGTTCTGGCGACTCAGTTTCGAGACCACCGAGATCACGGGGCTGCGCGCGCTCGATAAAGTCGAGGCCCGCGGCGCCGTCGGCTCGCCGTTCGGCGAGGGACTTGCCGATGCGCTCGACGTCGGTGGGCTCTGAAGGGCGACCATGACGCCGTCGGCGCCGGCCACATATTTTGACGGCAAGACCAGCGCGCGTCAGGCGGTGACGGTCGGGCTCGATCCGGCGGCCCTGATCATCCGCGCCAACGATGGTCGGGTGCTGGCGCGCTGGCCCTATCAGGTGCTCGAGCATCTCGCCTCGCACGATGGCGTCTTTAGGCTTGGCCTGGTCGGCAGCGGCGACCTTGCGCGCCTGGAAATTCGCGATCCGGCGGTGGCGGCGGCGATCGATGAACTGTCCGCCTTGGTCGATCGCACCGGCGGCGTGGAGCGGCGCGGCCGCCGCAAGGTGGTGTTTTGGAGCATAGCGGCGGTGATCTCGCTGGTGCTGGTTGGCATCTTCGGCGTACCGGCGATCGCCACCCGGCTGGCTCCGCTCATTCCGTTCTCGGTCGAGCGCAAGCTGGGGGAGGCGGTCGACCCGCAGGTTCGGGCCATGTTCGGCGGCAGGGAGGCGGGCAAGCCGTTCGAATGCGGCACGCTGGAGGACGAGGCGCCGGGTCGCCGTGCGCTCGAGCGATTGGCGGCCAAACTCGAGGCGGCGGCGAACCTCGGGATCCCGCTCAAGATCGCCGTGGCGCGCTCGCCGGTCGTGAACGCCATCGCGTTGCCCGGAGGGATCATCTACATCTTTCGCGGGTTGATTGCGAAATCGGAGAACGTCGACGAAGTCGCCGGCGTGCTGGCGCACGAGATCGGGCATGTGGCGCACCGCGACGCCACGCGCGCCGTGCTGCAGGCCGCGGGCCTGTCGTTCCTGTTCGGCATGGTGCTCGGGGATTTCGTCGGTGGCGGCGCCGTCGTCATTGCGACGCGAGCGATTCTGCAGCTCTCATATTCGCGCGATGTCGAGCGGGCGGCGGACCTCTACGCCGTCGAGCTGATCGCCAAGGCCGGCGGCAACCCGCGCGCGCTCGGTGCGGTGCTTGGCCGCATTGCCGGCTCGAACGATCCCAACCTGCGGATTCTGCTCAATCACCCGGTGACCGCCGAGCGCGTCGCCTTGATCGAGCAGTTGTCGGCCGCTACGGCTGCCGCCAGTCCACTGCTCGACGCCGCCGACTGGGCCGCGCTCAAGCGCATCTGCGGTGGGCGCTAGCGTCGATGGTACGCCGTCTCATCATCGAGGAGCCGCCATCGCGTCTGGCCAACTGGTCACGCTGGTTCGCGCTGTTTGCGCTGGCGGTCGCGCTGCTGGCGGTCATCCTGGTGCGCGGCAATCTGGTCGAAGCCGTTCCGGGTTTCGTCGTGCTGGCGAGTGCGCTCGCGGTTGCGACCATCGCCTTTGCGATGGCGCTCGGCGCCTTCGTCGTGATCTGGAGAAACGGCAATCCGGGTTTCGGTCGGGCGCTTGCCGCGTTCGTCCTCGGCGGGATGATCGTGGCCTATCCGGCCTACTTGGGAGCGCGGAATTTTCGCGCCCCGGCGATCTCGGACATCACCACCGATACGGCCGATCCGCCGCGGTTCGAGGCGATTGCGCGGGTGCGGCCGCGCGACGCCAACCCCATCGCCTATGCGGGTGCCGAGGCGGCGGAGCGGCAGCGGGCGGCCTACCCCGACATCGGGCCGCTGCAGACTGCGGCTGCACCCGACGAGGCGTACGCGGCCGCGCTCGAGGTGCTCAACGGCCGCAAGTGGCGTGTGGTCGACGCGCGCACCCCGCAGGCGGGTCGGCGCGACGGGCGCATCGAGGCCGTGGCGCGCACGCCGATCATGGGTTTCCGTGACGACGTCGTGGTCCGCGTCCGGCGGAGCGGCAGCGGCGCGCGCATCGATATCCGCTCGGCCTCGCGCTATGGCCGCCAGGATTTCGGCAGCAACGCGCGGCGCATCCGCGGCCTGCTGGAAGAAATCGAGGAGACGGTGGGCCCTCAGCCGGCAGCCAGCCGATAGGTGCCGTCGAGTGCGGGTTCCCCGTCGGTCGCCACCATGCCGCGAGCGACGAGGTCTTCGAGATGGGCCAATGTCGACAGCCCGGCGGCGCCGGTGAGCCGCGGGTCGAGGCCGATGTAGATCGCGCGCACCAGGGTGGGAATGTCGGCGGCCCCGGCGCCGAGGCGGCGCAGGATCGCGCTCTCGCGCGCCTCGCGATGCCGGATGAAGCGCTCGACATAGCGCGGCGCGTCGCGCACCGCGCCGCCGTGCCCGGGCAGGTAGATCTGCTCCGGCCGCGCCCGCAGCTTCTCCAGCGAGGCCATGTAGTCGCGCATGGCGCCGTCCGGCGGCGCCACGATCGAGGTCGCCCACGCCATGACGTGATCGCCGGAGAACAGGACGCCGGTGCCGCGCAGCGCAAAGGCCATGTGGTTCGCGGTGTGACCGGGCGTCGCGATCGCCTCGAGCGCCCACCCGTCGCCCTCGACGATCTCGCCGTCCTTCAGCCGGCGGTCGGGTCGGAAATCCATATCGCCGCTCGCGTCGAGGCGCGTCGCCTCGCCGATATTGAGCGGACGCGAGGCGCGATGCGGCCCCTCGGCGAGCACCGTTGCGCCGGTCAGGGATTGCAGCGGCCCGACGCCCGGCGAATGGTCGCGATGCGTGTGGGTGACAAATACGTGGCTCACGGTTTCGCCGCGGATCGCATCGGCAAGCGCGGCCGCGTGGGCGTCGATCGCGGGACCCGGATCGATCACGGCGACCTTCCCGCGGCCGACGATGTAGGTCACGGTACCGGTGAAGGTGAACGGCCCCGGATTGGGCGCGACCAGGCGCCGGATGCCGGGCATCACCTCCTCCACTTGCCCCGGAGGCAGGTCGAAGCTCTTGTCGAACGGGATGTCGTCACTCATCGAGGGGCGATCCGGATAGGAGGTTGACGGGCAAGCGATAGCTGATCGTCATGCTTTCGGCACGCAAATGTGATCGTGACGGCTATCGGGCGACCCGATCGGCCGCTTTCGAAACGACTTCGCGGCCGTGTGGCGACAGCGGCTTGGAATTTGAGCCCGCAAGGGCTGCGACCGGCGTCGCAAGCAGGCTTATCGCTCGCTCCAAGGCCATGCCGGCCTCGTCGGCCAGCGCCGCCGTCAATAGCTGGCGGAAAGTCGCGGCGGGATCGCCCTGGCTCGCGACGCGCGGAAGCGCGCCCATGAGCGTTTCGAACCGCGCCACCCCGCGCGCATGGGTGTCGCCATAGCCTTTGACCAGCGTGCGAGCCCGCGCGATCTCTACCGCAAGCGGGTAGTCCGTTTCCGCGATGGCCGCGACCTGCTCGACCCATTCGTCGATCGCGCGCCGTTCGGCGGCGAACCGGAGCGAGCGCCGACGCAGCGGTTTGAGCCGCGCCAGCCCGTAGAGCAGCAGGAAGCCGCTGACGGCGGTGGTCTTGATCACGCGGCCCTTGCGGGTGAGCCGGTCGGCGAGCGCCCGCGCCCATCCGGTTCGCAACAGCCAGCGGCCGAGCGGTGCCGGCAGGATGTCGGCGATCTCCTGCGTGCGCGGATGGAAATACTCGGCAATCTCCAGGATCTGCGAATCTTCGAGCGCCACCTCCTCGCTCACGCGCGCGAACCGGCTGGCGCGGATCTTGAGCTCGGCGACGCGCACCGCGTCCTCATACGACATGGCGAGCGCCAGTTGCCGCGCCGTTTCGTCAAGCAACCGGGCCGAGCCGTCACCGCGGCGCCGTTCGAGCTCGCGTAGTCGCGCCAGCCGCGCCAGATACTCGCGCGCGTACCCGGCGTCTTGATAGTCCAAGAGCCGCGCGGCTCCCGCCAGCACGGTAGCGCGTGCCGCATCGGGAAAGCTTTGCTCGATCTCCCCCCACAGCTTGCCGTCGTGAACTCGCGCCGCGTGCGAGTCGGAGGCGGCAGCCGAAACGGCAGCTCCCTGGCCGCTCGCCGCCGCTTCGAACCCGGCCGAAAACGCCGCCAGGCTGCCGGTAACGCCGACGCCGGCACGGCGGATCGTTGCTTCGAATGCGGCGCGCTGAAACGGCAGCGCGCCCGAACCCGCGAGGGTGCCGAACAGGACCGCGCTGACGAGGCTGCGGGTCGCATCCGCGATCGCCTCCATGTCGAAGGCGATCAAGCGCCTGGCGCCGCCGCGCGCGGCTGCGATCAGCGCCGCTTCGTCGGCCCGCCCGTCGGCGAGCGCGATCTTCTCGGTCATGGCAAAGACGCGGTGCGTGGAGGCCAGAAGCGTGGTGCGCCCCGGTGTCACGAAGCCGCGCTCAACCGCGCGCGCCGCCTCCATCAGCTCGGATGCAAGCACGATGTCGACGTCGCCCGGCACCGGCATCAGGGCGAGCACCGGGTCGCGCCCGGACGATTGCGCCGCCGCCTTCGGGAACAGCTCCACATAGTAGATGGTCGCACCGGTGCGCTGGGCGACGCCGGGCACCGAGGTGGACTGCGCCAGATAGCCTCCGCGCTCGGCGAGGTCGACGATCCAGTCGGCAAGCACGCCGCCGCCCTCGCCGCCGAGCGCGCAGATCGCGATCGAGATCGGGCGCGTCTTGCTGATCTCTGCGTCCATCGGCGGTGCGTCAGACGGCGCCGGCAGGCCGGCGATCGATCCGCGCCTGCAGCCAGCCGATCACGGCGCTGCGCAAGCGCGCTTTCAGGCGATCCCAGGCGCTCGGATTGTTGATGATCGAGGCGCGGTAGAACGACGGGCAAAGCACGGCCGCGTGCGCGACCTCGCCGCACAGGCCGCAGCCGACGCACGAGTTGATCACCTTGGTCACCGGCTCGCGGCGCAGCGGATCCGGGTTGGGCGCGAGCGTCAGCGACGGGCAGCCGGAGAGCCGGATGCACGAGTGATCCCCGGTGCAGGTCTCCGGATCGACGCCGAAACGCTCGCGCACGACGCGCTCGCCGCGTTCGATCCGGCCGCGCATGAGCGGCCGCTCGCGCCGCTGGCGGTTGAGCATGCACTCGGATTGGGCGATGATCACCTTGGGCCCCTGCGCGGGAGTGGTGAGGGCCTCCTTGAGGGTGTCGCGCATGCGCGCGACGTCGTAGGTACGCGTCAGCGTGCGCACCCAGCTCACGCCGACGCCGCGGACCGCCTTCTCGATCGGGTTGCGGGTCGCCCGCCACTTGTTTTCGGCGGCCGACGAGGGCAGCTCCTGCCCCCCGGTCGCCGCCGAGTAACCGTTGTCGACCACGATCAGGACGTTGTCGCTGCGATTGAACACCGCATTGCCGACGCTGCTGGCAAGCCCGTTGTGCCAGAATCCGCCATCGCCCACGAACGCGATGGCGCGTTTGCCTTCCGGCACGCTCAGTGCCGCCGCGCCCGCTCCGCCGAGGCCGTAGCCCATGGTGTGATGGCCGATGTCGAACGGCGGCAGAATCGAGAACAGGTGGCAGCCGATGTCGCAGCTGACGTGATGCGCCCCGAGCTCGCGCTCGACCAGCTTGATGGCGGCGAAGATCGGGCGCTCCGGACAGCCGGTGCAAAACGAGGGCGGCCGCGGATGGACGTGGCCGGCGACCGCGCTCGCTGCCGCGTCCAGCCGGGCGGCGGTGTCTTGCGCGGCCTCGTCGGTCGGCAGAAGGTCCGGCCGGTGCTTTTCCAGGAACCTGCCCACGCCGCCCTTGAGCACCGCGCCGGTGTACTCGCCGGCCATCGGCAGCATGCCTTTGCCCTCGACGCGGGTCTGCAGGTCGGCGCGGCGCAGGATGGTGTTGATCGCTTGCTCGATGAAGTCCGGTTGACCTTCCTCGACCAGCAGGATCGCCTTCTTGCCGGTGCAGAAGCGCACGACCTCGGCGTCGATCAACGGATAGGTGACGTTGAGCACGTATAACGGGATGCGGCTTTGGCCGAATACGTCGGCGAGGCCCAGCAACTCCAGCGCGCGCAGGGTGGTATTGTACATTCCGCCCTGCATGACGATGCCGATGTCGGTCTCATCCCCCGCGAAGAACTCGTTGAGCCGCTGCTCCGCGATGAAGCGCACGGCGGCCGGCCAGCGTTGCTCGATCTTCTCCTTCTCATGCAGGTAGCTTGCCGGCGGCAGAACCACGCGGCTGACGTCGCGGGCAGGGTGATCGAGCGCGTCCCTGCGGGTGAAGGCCGGGCGCACGTTGTCCTTGGCGATGAAGCTGCCGTAGACGTGGCAGGCGCGGATGCGCAGCTCCAGCATGACCGGCGTGTTCGACGCCTCCGACAGCGCGAAGCCTTGCTCGACCGCCCGCACGATCGACGGCAGGTTGGGCCGCGGGTCGAGCAGCCAGACCTGCGACTTCATCGCGAAGGCGTGGCTGCGCTCCTGCATGATCGAGGAGCCTTCGCCGTAATCCTCGCCGACAATGATCAATGCGCCGCCCTTGACGCCGCTCGACGCCAGATTGGCGATCGCGTCGGACGCCACGTTGGTGCCGACCGTCGACTTGAAGATCGCGGCGCCGCGCAGCGGATAGTTGATCGAGGCGGCAAGCGCCGCGGTCGCCGCCGCCTCGTTGGCGCTCGCCTCGAAGCGGATGCCGAGCTCGGTCAGGACGTCGTCGGCGTCGGCCAGGACGTCGACGAGGTGCGAGATCGGGGCGCCCTGGTAGCCGGAGACGTACGACACGCCCGACTGCAGCAGCGCCTTGGTGACGGCGAGAATGCCTTCGCCGCGGAACTCCTCCCCGGCGCCCAGCCGCAGCTTCTCGACTTCCTGCTTGAACGAACGCTCGGCCATTGGTTTCTCACGGGCTCGCGATTGACTCGACTGCGCCCGGCGGGGATCATATTCGAGCGCGCGATCGAAGATAAGGCCGTGCCGCGGTCATAAATGCGGACGGTGCAGGGGAGGGGAAAACGATGCGTCCGACGCGTTCCATCCAATTTGCCGCACTCGCCGCCGTCCTGTCGGCGATGCCGGCTTGGGGCCAGGAGGTGACCTTGCGCGCCGTCTCGGCTTTCGCCGAGGGGACGCAGTTCTCGAAAAATTTCGAGCGGTTCATCGAGAGGGTCAATCAGGACGGCAAGGGCGTCGTCCAGATCAACTACATCGGCGGTCCGCGCGCCGTGCCGCCGTTCGAGGTCGGCAACGCGGTGCGCAGCCGCGTGGTCGATATCGCCAACGTGACCGGCGCCTTCTACACCAACCTGATGCCGGAAGCGGACGCGTTCAAGCTGCTCGGCCGGCCGATGAGCGAGCAGCGGCGGAACGGCACCTGGGACTACGTCAACCAGTTGCACAATCAGAAGCTCAACAGCTGGTATCTCGCCCGGCAGTTCCACAACGTCCCCTTCCACATCTACCTCAACAAGCCGATCGACAAGCTCGACTTCAGCGGCCTGAAGATCCGCGTCACCCCGGTCTATCGCGACATCGTGCAGGCGCTTGGCGGCGCGCCGATTACGACCGCGCCGGGCGAGGTCTACACTGCGCTCGAGCGCGGTGTCGTCGACGGCTACGGTTGGCCGATCACCGGCATCTTCGATCTCGGGTGGGAGAAGGTCACCAAGTTCCGCGTGGAGCCGGCGTTCTACAGCGTCGAGGTGAATGTGCTGGTCAACCAGGACGCCTGGAAGGGGCTCAACGATGCGCAGCGCAAGCTGCTCTCGGATGCGGCGCAGTGGCTCGAGGCGCTCGATGCCGAGAATGAGGCGGCCGTCAAAGCCGAGCGCGAGCGCCAGGAGGCCGCCGGCATCAAGGCGCTCGCATTCGATGCGGCCGCCTCGAAGGCGTTCGTCGAGCGCGCCAACGATGTCGCCTGGGAGTCCGTGATCAAGCGCGCGCCGGAGAGTGGCACGAGGCTGCGTCAGCTGGCAGGGAACTGAGCTCAAGCCGCGTTGCCTGGTGCGTGCACCGCTTCGACGCTGCCGGCTCGCAACCCGGCGAAGCAAGAAGGGCGTGAATGCCGGGCCCAGAGCCGGGCATGACGAATCGAGAGTGAGCTGCCCGGCGAGGCGATCGTGATTCGGTTGTCGAATCTATTCGGGCGGTTGCTCGATGGGCTCGCCGCGCTGGCGGCGCTGCTGCTGCTGGCCATGGTGGTGCTCACGACCGGCGACATCGTGCTGCGCAATCTGGCGCGCGGCGGGTTTGCCTGGGCGAACGAAGTTTCCGAATACGCCCTTTACCTGATGACCCTGTTGACTGCGCCATGGCTGCTGCGGCGCGCTCAGCATGTCCGGCTCGATCTGCTGCTGATCGTGGTTCCGCCGCGCCTCGCCTGGCTCATGGAGCTTGCCGGTGACGTGGTCGGCCTCACCGTCAGCCTGGCGCTGGTGCGCTACGGTTTCACCATGACGCATGAGAGCCTGAGACTCGGCTCGATCACCATCAAGAACCTGGCGTTCCCCGAGTGGTGGCTGCTGGCGCCGCTGCCGATCACCTTTGCGCTGATCGCGGTCGAGTTTGTTTTCCGACTGCATCGGCTCGCCGGCGGCGAACGTGGGCGGCGTCGCGAGGCAACCTCGGTCAGCTAGGGCTTGGGGCGCATGGACTGGGTCAGCGCGAGCATCCTGCTGTTCGGCGGCCTTGTTGCCGTCATGGCGCTCGGCCTGCCGGTCGCGTTCGCGTTTCTGGCGATCAACATCGTCGCCGCGGCGCTGTTCCTCGGCGGTGAGCCCGGGCTGATCCAGCTCGCCCGCAATGCGGTCCAGTCGATCACCAGCTTCTCGCTCACGCCGATACCGTTCTTCGTGCTGATGGGCGAGGTCTTGTTCCACACCGGCGTGGCGCTCAAGGCGATCGACGCGTTCGCGCTGTTGATCCGGCGCGTGCCGGGACGCCTGTCGGTGATCGCGATCGTGGCCGGGACGGTATTTTCGGCGATCTCGGGCTCGACCATCGCCACCACGGCGCTGCTCGGCAGCCTGATGCTGCCGACGATGCTGGCGCGCGGCTATGAGCCGCGCATGGCGATGGGCCCGATCATGGGCATCGGCGGCGTCGACATGCTGATCCCGCCGTCGGCGCTCACGGTGCTGCTCGGCAGCCTCGCCGGCATCTCGATCACCGGTTTGCTCATCGGCGGAATCGTGCCGGGGCTGATCCTGAGCGTGCTGTTCGTCGGCTACATCGTGGTGCGCGCCATTCTCGATCCGGCGCTTGCTCCTGCCCAGCCGCTCGAGGCGGCCCCCGCGGGCTTCGCGCGCTGGGGGCCGTTCGTCGTCCACGTGCTGCCGCTGCTGTCGATCTTCGGCCTGGTGGTCGGCGCGATGTCGGCCGGGTGGGCGACACCGACCGAAGCCGCGGCGCTCGGCGCGGCCGGAACCATCATCGCGGCCGCCGCCTACCGCAGCCTCACCGCCGGCAATCTCATGAAGGCTTTGCTCGGCACCGTCGGCATTTCCGGCATCATCCTGTTCATCATCGTCGGCGCCACCACGTTCTCGCAGGTGTTGAGCTTCTCCGGCGTGATCAACGGCATCGTCGACCTGGTCCTCGGCCAGCGATTGTCCGCAACCGCCCTGGTCGTGGGCATGCTGCTGATCCTGCTGTTCCTCGGGTGCTTCGTCGACCAGGTCAGCATGATGCTGATCACGCTGCCGTTCTTCATGCCGCTGGTGGCGCGCTACGGCATCGACCCGGTCTGGTTCGGCGTGTTGTTCCTGATCTGCATGCAGCTCGGCCTGCTCACCCCGCCGTTTGGGTTGCTGCTGTTCACTATGAAGGGCGTGGCGCCGCCTTCGATATCGATGCAGCAGGTCTACGCCGCCGCACTGCCCTACGTCTGGTTCGGGATCGCGGTGCTGGTTCTCATTTTCGTTTTTCCCGCGGTGGCGACTTGGCTGCCCGCGATGGTGAGCAGGTGAGGGTTGAGACGGCTTTCGGGAGACCGTTCCGAGAACATGGATTTACCGGAAGCTAGCCGCGCGGGAGCCCGGCCATGCTCTCGATCACGGCGCAAACGGCAGCCGTATCTTCGTCGCCATAGCCGGATGCCACAGCTGCGTTGAACAACGGCACGCAGGCCGAGAACAGCGGGGTGGGGCATGTCAAGGAATTTGCGAACTCCGAGATCACGCGCATGTCTTTGCGCCAGAGTTCGAGTGGCATCGTTTGGACAGGTGTATACTTGTCCGCGATCAACATCGGGCCGCGTACCTGCATCGCACGCGAGTGCCCGGCCCCCTCGTTGATCATCTCGAACACCTGTGCGGGATCGAGTCCGGCCTTGCGGGCCAGAGCAAATGCCTCCCCCGCGGCAACTGTATGGATGGCCACCACCAGGTTGGCCACGTATTTCATCTTCGAGCCGTTGCCGAAGTCCCCTAGATAACGGGGCGCGCGCGAGAAGCCATTGAACACGGGCAGGCAGCGTTCGTACGCGTCTTTAGCTCCACTCCCGTAGATGACGACGTCACGCACCCGTGCTTGACTGCCTGATCCGGAGAGCGGGCAATCGAGCATGACAATGCCGACCTCTGCGAGCTCTCGCTGCGCGGCTTCCTTGTCCTGCAGAGGAAACGTGCTGGTCTCTGCCACAATGCGGCCGGCGCGCGGCGTGCTCTTGAGTTCGCGCACGACTTCATGCAGCGCTTCGGTCGAAGGGAGCGACGTGATCAGGATATCTGTCTGATCAGCCAGCTCGGAAACAGACTTGGCCGCTTTCCCACCGATTTCGGAAAAGGCCGCGACCGCGGCTGGCAGGACATCGTAGCCGACAACCGAAAACCCCGCGTTTAGCAAGTTCTTGCTCATCGCGGACCCCATGATCCCGATGCCGATCATCCCGACGGTTTGCCGCTTTTGCTCAGACACCCTGCCCATCCGTTTGTGGCATTAGCTCTTCCGGCCCGACCAGTAGGCGGGCAGCTTGGTACAATCGCTTCCACCCCAGCCCTCGTCGCTCGCCTGGCCGTATACCCTGAGCGTGCGTTCGGCCAGCGGCAATGGAAGTGGAACGTCGACGATGAATTTATCCATCCCGCACCCGTCGGACCTGTGAGTTCGCCAGATCGTGCACCCCCATGAGCTTTGCGAAGAAACCTTCGCGCTCCAGGGCTGCCACTGGCGAAAGATCAACAACGCGCTCCGGCGCAACCGGCGGCGCAATAGCGTTGAGCCGGTTTAGCACGTGTATTGCGGTGCGTACGCCTTCGAGAACTCGGGTACATCATGCCGCCCATGAGGCGAGAGAACAGCACCCAGGTCTGCTCGATCACAGTCGGATCAGGCTCGCCGGTGTACTTGCGAAGGACCTCTAGGCCGAACGCGGCGTCGGTCCGGAACCGGTAGACGCCCTGGCAGAACGCGCGCACGTAGCGGAGTCCGACATCGCTCCTTTCGCGCATCATGCGCCTGGTGGTCGCGGCACAGCTGTTCTGAAAGGCGATATCGAGCCGGCCAAGGTCCTCCACCACGGCCCACCCGCGTTTCATCGCTTGGAACGGCTCTGGCGCGTGCATAATGGCGACATCCACCCGACGCGGGTCGAGCAAGAGATCGAGCCGTGGTCCGTCGGACCCAACGACTACAATCTCCGCGTCGCGCTCACGATCCCAATTCCATCGCTCGAACGCCATGACGATCGAGCATTCGTCGGCGTCATTGCGGGCGACCACGCCCCAACGCTTGCCGCGCAGCTCGTCGCGCGAGGACAGGCCCGGCCGTGCAGAGATCTGCTGCGCACTGCGGCTGATGGCTGACGCGATGATCACGGCATCGCCGTCGTGACGTTGATTGGCGAGAATGAGCTCAGGGCCCACCGAATTGGTAAAGTCCACTTTTCCCGCAATGAGCGCGGCCAGTGAAGCGGGATGTCCGGGACAGGCAACCAGCTCCGGTTCAAGCCCCTGCGCATGAAAGAACCCGCCCTCCATGGCGGCGAACACGGGCGCCAGGCCGGCGCCGCGATGCGCCATCGCAATTCTGATTTTCTCCACGGCAGCTCCTACGCGGTTGCGATGGCGCAGAGATTAGTGATCTTGCGAGAAACAGGAAGTGAGGATTTCTCGGCAGCTGTCGAGGGCTCGCCTACTTCAAGCCGCTCAGCCCGAAACCGCGGTTCACACCGCGCTGCAAGAGCCAGAACAGCAAGAAGACGGGTATCGTCGCGAGCACGGCGATCGCCATCTGCTCAGTCGGCGGGTTGCCATAGTCTTCACCGAACTGAACGAGGCCGAGCGGATATGTCCGCATCCGGTCGACCGAAACGATGGTGAGGGGCCACAGGAACTGATCCCAGCTGTCGCGAAACGAGAAGATGGCGAGCACCGCGAGGGCCGGCAGGCATTGCGGGACGATGATCTGCCACAGGATGCGCAGCTCTCCGGCACCATCCATGCGGGCGGCCTCGATATAGTCGGACGGAATCGAGAGGATCGCCTGGCGCATCAGGAAGATGCCGAACGCATCGATCAGCAGCGGCCCGATGATGCCCTGATAGGTGTTCAGCCAGCCGAAATAGTGCACCACGAGGAAGGTGGGAACGAGCGTGACTTCGAGCGGCAGCATCAGGGTCGATAGGATCGCCAGCAGGACGAAACGGTCGCCGGGAAAGCGGAGTTTTGCCAATCCGTATCCGGCGAGCGTACCGAACACGATGTTGCCGACCATCACTGCGATCGAGACGATGCCGCTGTTGAGGAAGTATTGCGCGAAGGCGGCGCGCGAGAGGGCGTTTGGATAGTTCTCCGGATGCCATACGGAAGGAATCCACTCAGTCGTGAGCTGGAACATCTTCTCCCCGGCCTGAAAGGATGTGCTCACCATCCACAGGATTGGGAAAATGAAGGCGAGGGTCAGGGTGAGAAGCAAGGCAAAACCCAGCCAGTGCCGGGAGACCGAGCGCAGCCGTGGCGGCCAATGACGGATCTTGCGGCTGTACTCCATGGCGCTCAAAACTGCTCGCGTTTCATAAAGATGCGCATCTGCAGAAAGGTGAACACCATCATGATGGCGAACAGGACCACCGAGATCGCGGCGGCGCGGCCCATCTTCATGTACGAGAATCCGGTCTCGTAGATCAGCATGGAAAGTACGCGCGTCGCGTTGCCGGGACCCCCGCCGGTGATGATGTAGGGCATCAGGAAGATGCGGGCCGACAGCAGCGCCGATACCACGACCACGAAGAAGATGATCGGCATCAGGAGCGGAAGCGTGATGTGCCGGAAGCGGTGGAGCGCATGGGCGCCGTCCATGTGGGCGGCCTCGTAGTAGTCTTTCGGGATCGCGAGCAGGCCGGCCAGGAACACCATCATGAAATAGGGGGCGAAGCGCCATACCGTGACGACGATGATGGCCGGCATTGCGGTGCGCGAGTCGGTCAGCCAATCGACCCGGCCCACGCCCAGCGGCGCCAGGAGCTGGTTCACCAGGCCGTATGGATGCAGCAGGAAGCGCCAGACCAGGCATACCGCGATCACCGGCATGAGATTGGTGAGGAACATCGCGCCCATGCAGTAGCGCGCACCGGGCACCGCCGTGTTGATGGCGAGCGCTAGCCCTAGCCCTACCAGCGTGATCAGGATCGTCGAACCGGCGATGTAGACCGCCGTCACCCAGAGACTCTCACGAAAGATCGGGTCGACGGCGAGGCTCCGGTAGTTTTCGAGAGCAGTCCAGCGCGGGACAGATACCATATCGTAGGACGTGAAGCTCAGCTCGACCGCCCACACCATCGGCCCGTACTTGAAGACGAGGAAGAACAGAATTGTCGGAAGCACAAAGGCGACGCCCACCAGCTGAATGCGGCGGCTGTAATGCAGGCGCCAAAACGGGCGCGCGGTCCGGGCCGCAACATTGCTCAGCCGCGGACCGCCGATTGTGGACGTGCTGGTCATTTCGCGCACTCACCGGGCTGCCCAACCCCAGTGCGAAACAGCTCCGCCGGAGAAGACGGCCCTGCGCCGCAGCCTATCCTTTCTTGTAGGCCGCGGAGGCGCGATCGACCTCTGCCGCGATCTCGTCCAGCGTCGCCTTGATGTCCGCGTTGTTGAGCATGATCTTCTGGACGCCGCGATGGGTCGCGTCCGCAAGTTCGCTATAGACGACCGTACGCGGCAGGAACACGCCTTCGTCCTTGGCGCGCAACACCTCGTTGACATACGGAAAGTCTTTTACGGTGGGGTGATCAGTCCAACCGGTCTTGCGTGCGAGCGTCAGCGGCGCTGTTTCCTTCCAACAATCGACCAGGTCGCTCATCATGAACTTGTAAAGATCGTGCAGGACTTCTTGCTTGTCCTTGGGCGCCTGCGCGTTGATCACCAGGTTGAATCCATACGATGTCGAGATGCCTTTGCCGGCTTCGACACCGCAGATACTGGACCGGCCGGTAATAGTGTTCCGTTTGCATTTTTGGGTTCTGCGAGTTGATCGCGGCCGGTGGAATCGGGTGGCACCAAAACATGGAGCAGCGCTCCTTGAGCCAGTCCATCTGCGGTAGAGGATTGGTGGCTATGGAGTCGGCCGGATCTTCGGCTCCATACTGCCGTGCGATCGACGCGCGGGCAGTCATCGCCTTCACTCCGGCTGCATTGTTGATGGTGCATTTGCCGTTGGCATCGAACCACTGGCCGCCATGGGTGATGAGGATCGGATTGAACTGGATCATGGTCCATTGCGCCGCGTGCATGGCGAATTTGAAGCCCTGGCGCTTGAACCGGCTGCCGTCCTTGATGGTGAGACGCCTCGCAACCTCGCCGAACTGATCCCAGGTCTTCGGCCAGTCCTTCTCGGGGTCGAGGCCGACCTCTTTGAAGTGATTGGTGTTGATGTAGTTGCAGAAACCGTAGAACCACATCGGAAAGCCGTACACCTTGCCATCGTGCACCGCGCCTTTCACAAAGGCGGGCGCGAAGTCATCGGTGAAGGCGGCGACGGAAGAATAACCGAGACGCTGCACGTCGAGCGGCGCCAGAAGGCCCTTGTCGAGCCAGGTGGGCATGAACCAGTCCTGGCTGACGAAGCCTTCCGGCGCGGTGCCGGTCGCAAACCCGACGCTGATCTTCTTTCCGAGATCGCCGAACGTGAACCATTGGAAGTCGACTTTCACATTCGGGTTCTGCTCCATGAACATCCTGATGCGCTTGTGCAGCCAAGGACGCTGCTGCGGATTCTCAAAGGTCCACAGGCTCAGAGTCATCGGCGGCTTGGCTTGCGCAAACGCGCGACGCGCGAGCGGCGTGGCGCTGGCCGCGCCGACGCCGGCAGCGCCGATCGTGCGAATGACGTCTCGTCGGGTGAGGCCCCGGCCCTTCGCGTTCGTCTTTGTCGCGTCCATGATTTCCTCCTCTCGGATCTTCGTTGTTCAACTTTCAGCCGGCGTTCTTAGCCCGCCGCGTGTGACTTTGCCTGTGCCGCGCCAGGCCCCGCGCGGTTCCACCCGCGGCCGGTATCACCGAGGCCATCGTAGCCGTCGTCCGTTACGGCAATGGTGTCCTCGAGCTTGATGAAGCCCCGCTTGGGATGCACCATGGTCGTTTCGATCGAAATCACCATGCCATTCTCCAGACCGCGGTCGGCATCGTATCCGGGATAGGGTACCGGGCCGGTGCGCGGTCAGCCGCGGCGCCTCATGGCTTACGAGGCCCATCCCATGGGCGAGGAATTCCGTGTACGCGCGGTGCGGCAACCTGGCGAGCAGGCCCTCTCCCACCGCGAAAATGTCGCCGCCGCGTGCACCGGCGCGTATCGGTTTGCGCGCGGCTTGCTGGATCTCTTCGATCGCACTCAACAGATCCTCCAGCTCCGCGTCCGGCTCGCCGAGAATGCCCATGCGGCACAGGTCGCCAATGTATCCGCGATAGTTGCCGCCGGAGTCGAGCGACAGAATGTCGCCTGCCTGCAACCGTTGGTCGGAGGGCGCGCGGTTGAGTCCCGTTCCGGCTGTGATCAGGCAGTATTCGAACGTCAGGCCGGACCCGACTTGGTGCCGACGCATCCGCTCCGCCAGCTCGCGTTTCGTATCGCCCGGGGCGCACTTGCGGAAGACGGCGAGCATCGACGCAACAACGCGCTCGGACGCTTCCCGCAGCAAGGTCAACTCCTGCGGCGTCTTGCGCGCGCGCAGTCGCTCCAGCGGGAACAGGGCATCAACGACCTCGCAGTTGCTCAATCCTTGGCGGATCACGGCGTAGCAATCGGCAGGCAGGAAGGCGCTCTCGATGCCGATGGTTCTGATGCCGTCACCGAGACGGCGGATATGAGCGACTGCGAGCCGCATGGCGTCGGTGCTGACCCAGGTAGAAGTGTCGACCGTAGGCGGCCAGAACAGATCGAGCTCACGCTCCCATTGCTCCAACCGGGTTCCGATATAGGCGGTATGCTCGAGCTTGCCCCTGCGGTAGACGAGGATCGGCAGGTAGCGGCTCATGCCGATCGCATCCATGCAGTCGAAGAAGAAAGATCGGTGGCCGCCCAGGAGGTATTGCACGTTGTGCTTCGAGGTCGTGACCAGAACATCGATCCCGGCATCCTCCAGCAGGGCGTCGAGACGCGCCGCATCAAAAGGGACGGGCTTTGTGCTGTTGGAGCGGCCGAGAACGGTCATGATGGGCATCCTCGCTTCCAGCTATTCCATCGACGGGGCGCGCGCTGACACGGATGATGCTTTCAACCGTCAGATTGAGGCTCGGATCTGCCCAGGGACTGGGGAGCCCTCGCTCGATGAAGGAGCCGAGATGTCGGCCAAGGCGCACGGCTTGGCGTCCGCAGGGCAGCCGGACGGCTTCGTAGCGTTCGAGTCCTTCCGCGACCGAGGCACTCTCAGAAAGGGCGGTTACGAGCGCGAGGGCGTCCTGGCCCGCCTTCAAAACACCGACGCCGACATGCGGTCGTGCCACGAACGCGGCGTCGCCAACTAGCGCCACATTCTCGAAACCAATGCGCTTGGACTCGACGTCGTAAATGGGCTGGACCATGTATTGGGTTGCCCGCATGACGACCTCAGCGAACTGCTGCGGCAAGAGCTCGCGCGCCATATTCTGCAGCTTGGCGATATGCGAACGTCGGAGAAGCGGCGGCGGAATTGAATACTCGAAGCGGCGGCCATCCTCATCGGTGAGGACATCCGCCAAGGCGTCGCCGTCTTCGACCGGGTAGTACCACAAAAAGCTATAGCGCCTGCGATCCGGCTGGGCGGAATCGTCCGGCCCCAACAGCGGATATCCGATGAACTGACTCTTGAATGGAAAGCAGAAGGAGAACCTGCTGAACGTATCGCTTCGGAACTCCTCCGACAGGTCGGTTTCCGCCATGAGGCCGCGCCAGGCTACGTATCCGGCATAAAGCGGCACCGTCTGGGGCGCGATCAAAGACCTTACCGTCGAGCGAAAGCCATCCGCGCCGACAATCAGGTCGGCTTCGATTTTCGCGTGATTGGCGAAGTGGGCAACGACAGCCGCACCGGAACTATCAATCCCGACAAGTTCCTCGCCGAGGTGATAGCGCTCGCGGGGGAACGCGGCTTGCAGTTGATTGTAGATCTGGCTCCAAGCCGTCAGATGCTGTTGATAGTCGAAACGCCCGATAATTTGGCCGGACTTGTCGAACGCCGTGCGGCCGTCGACAGCGATGCCGAGCTCACCATGGTCGTTCACGCCGGCAGCCGCCATGATGGCGACCATTTCGTGATGGCGTGCGATACCGGCTCCACGCGAGGCCAGTTCGCCTCCAACACGCTCGAAGATGTCGACATCCCACCCGCGGCGGATGAGCATGTTGGCAACAAAAAGCCCGCCAACCGAGCCGCCAATTACTACGGCCCGCCGTGGTTTACCGCGGCATTTTTTCGGCGGTCCGCTATACCGCATCGTGCCCTGCTCTAGGTACTGCGCTCACGATCGCCAGACACAATGCTGAACCTCGGTCCCGCCCGATGCGTTCTTCGAGCAAACCCGCAGCTAAATCTAATGCCGCTTGCGCGCAGGTTTCAATCGCGCCGACTCTTTCGATCCCTCCGGTCTTCGGTGGACAGGAGGCGTTGGCCTTTATTCAAACCTCTGAATCGAGCCTGCTTCATGCGCTACTTACTCCTTGGCTGTCGGCGTGGTGGGCGCGTGAGTAGCCCAGCAGCGGCTCGCCGGCCGTGGCCGTGATACCGTTGCGACCCGCTGCCTGCTAAGGTCCGCCCAAGGGGCTGAGCCACGAGACGGAACATGACCCGCGCAGGTTACCGGATCGGCCTCGACATCGGGGGCACGTTCACGGACTTCGTCCTCTATGACGAGGGCGCGCACCGCATCGCGCTGCACAAGTGCCTGACGACGCCCCGCGATCCTTCGATCGCGGCGCTCGAAGGTCTCGCCGCACTGACGGGTGAGGCCGGCATCACGCTCGCCGACGTCGCCGAGATCATCCACGGGACGACGCTCGTCACCAACGCCATCATCGAGCGGCGCGGCGTTCCGCTCGGGCTCATCACGACGCAAGGGTTCCGCGACATCCTGGAGATGGGGACCGAGCAGCGCTACGACATCTACGACCTGTTCCTCGGCTTTCCGCCGCCGCTGGTCGCGCGCCGCCATCGCCTCGAAATCCCCGAGCGCGTCGACCGCGACGGGCGTGTCGTGGTGCCGCTCGAGACCGAGGCGGTGCGGGCGGCCGCGCGCCGGCTCAACGCCGACGGGATCGAGGCGGTCGCCGTCTGCTTCCTGCATTCCTACCGCAATCCGTCGCATGAAGCAGGCCGCGCGCGCGCTGATCGCCGCCGAGTTTCCCTCGCTGTTCGTTTCGCTGTCGTCGGACGTGGTTGCCGAGCTGCGCGAGTACCAGCGCACGGTGACGACCTGCGCCAACGCCTACGTCCAGCCGCTGATGGACCGCTACCTCCTGCGCCTCGAGCGCGAGCTCGCGGCGCGCGGGTTCCGCGGACGGCTCAACCTGATGCACTCGGCCGGCGGTCTGGTGGCGCCGGGAACGGCGCGAAAGTTTCCGATCCGGCTGCTCGAATTCGGGCCCGCCGGAGGCGGGCTTGCCACCGCGCTGTTCGGCAGTCTCGCCGGCCAGGATGGCGTCATTTCCTTCGACATGGGCGGCACGACCGCCAAGGCCTGCCTGGTCGAGGGCGGACGGATCGAGGTCGCCTCGATGATGGAGGCGGCGCGCGTGCACCGCTTCAAGCGTGGCTCCGGCCTGCCGATCAAAACCCCGGTCATCGACATGATCGAGATCGGGGCCGGCGGCGGATCGATCGCCGACGTCGACGAGGTCGGGCTTCTGCGCGTCGGCCCGCGCTCGGCCGGGGCCGATCCCGGCCCCGCCTGCTACGGCCGCGGCGGCGCCGAGGCGACCGTCACCGACGCCAACCTGGTGCTCGGCTACTACGACCCCGGTTTCTTTCTCGGCGGCCGGATGGCGCTCGACCGCAAGGCCGCGCTCAAGGCGGTGGGCAAGCTCGGCGAGGCGCTCGGGCTCTCGGCGGTCGAGACCGCGTTCGGAATCCACAAGGTCGTCACCGAGGGAATGGCGGCGGCGGCGCGCATCCACCTGGTCGAGAAGGGCAAGGATCCGCGCCGTTACGCCATGGTCGGCTTCGGCGGCGCCGGCCCCGCGCACGCCGCCGGCGTCGCCCGCATTCTCGGCATCGGCGAGGTCATCGTGCCGCCGGCGTCGGGGGCGGCGTCATGCCTCGGATTCCTGGCCGCGCCGCTGAGCTTCGAGGGGGTGCGCTCGCATCCGGTGCGCATTGCGCAAGATTGGGATACGGCGACGATCAACCGCATTCTGGCCGAGCTCGAAGCCGCGGGGCGCGACCTGCTCGCCGAAGCCGCGATCGCGCCGCGCGACATCACGGTCGAGCGCAGCGCCGACATGCGGCTCGCCGGCCAGATGCACGAGATCAACGTTCCGCTGCCGACCGGCGTCATCGACGACTGCTCGATCGAGGCGATCCGGCAAGCCTTCGCCGAAGTCTACACGCAGCGCTACACGTCGCTCTATCGCGGCGCGGAGATCGAGGCGATCACCTTCCGGGTGCGGGTGCTTGGCCCGACGCCAGCGCTCGCGCTCGAGCAGGCGGGCGGCGCCGACGGCGCCAGACAAAAGCGCAAGGGCTCGCGCCAAGCCTGGTTCGGCGAGGGCTTCGTCGAGGCCGCGGTCTACGATCGCTACGCGCTCGTGGCCGGCGACCGCATCGTGGGTCCCGCCATCATCGAGGAGCGCGAGGCGACGACCCTCGTCCCGCCGGGCGACAGCGCGACGGTCGATCGGCACCTCAACCTGCGGCTCGCGATCGGCGGCGCCGCGCCGCCGGTGGCACTGGTGAGCGCCGATATGCCGCTTGCCGACGCCGTGCGTCGCATCGAATCGGATCCGATCTCGCTCGAGATCATGTGGAGCCGCCTGATCACGGTGGTCGAGGAGATGTGGTCGACGGTGGTGCGCACGGCATTCTCGTTGATCATCTCCGAAGCGCAGGATTTCGCCTGCGAGCTGCTCGATGCCGAGGGCGAGACGCTGGCGCACTCGCCGCGGGCCATGCCGGTGTTCAATCTGTGCATGCCGCGCGCCGTCAAGGCGCTGCTCGCCAAGTATCCGCCGGAAACGCTGCGTCCCGGCGACGTGCTCGTCACCAACGATCCGTGGCTGTGCGCCGGACACCTGTTCGATATCGCGGTGCTCACCCCGGTGTTCCGCGACGGGCATCTGGTCGGCCATGTCGGGACCGTCGGGCATGTCAGCGACATCGGCGGCACCAAGGATTCGCTCAAAGCGCGCGAGATCTACGAGGAAGGCATCCAGATCCCGCCGCTGAAACTGTTCAGCGCCGGCGAGCCGAATGCGGACCTTTTTGCGCTGATCGCCGAGAACGTGCGCAACTCCGCGCAAGTGCTCGGCGATATCCATTCGTTCGTGGCAGCCAACGCGGTCGGCGCCGAGCGCCTTGTCGCCTTCATGAGCGAATACGGCATGCACGATCTGCGCGCGCTGGCCGCGGTGCTGCAAGGCCGCTCGGAAACGGCGATGCGCGAGGCGATCCAGGCCATCCCTGACGGCGTCTACACGTCGGAGGTGTGGAACAACCCGCTCGGCACGCCGCTGCGCTATCCGGTGAAGATTTCCGTGCATGGCGATGCGATCGAGCTCGACTTCGCCGGCGCCCCGCCGCAGCTGCCGCAGGGCGGGCTCAACTGCACCCTCAACTACACCGCGGCGCATGCGACCTATCCGCTCAAATGCATGCTGACGCCGAACGTGCGCGGCAACGCCGGCTGCTACCGCCCGTTCACCGTCAAGGCGCCGGAAGGCAGCGTGCTCAACTGCGACAAGCCGATGGCGGTCAACCTGCGGACACGGACCGGCTGGTACATCGCGCCCAACGTGTTCACTGCGCTCGGCAAGGCGGCGCCTGATCGCGTGCAGGCCGCAACCGGGCTGCCCGTCGCCATTGCGATCTACGGGCGCGACGGCGAGGGCCGCATCTATTCGGACCATCTGTTCATGGGCGGCGGCCAGGGCGGATCGGCGAACGGCGACGGCATCTCGGCGCTGCTGTGGCCGACCTCGGCCGCCAACACCTCGGTCGAGCTGATGGAGCAGCGGGTGCCGGTGCTGGTGATCGAGAAGGCCTACATCGCCGATTCCGGCGGTCCGGGCCGCTGCCGCGGCGGCCTCGGGCAGCGCGTCAGCGTCCGCAAGCTTGCAAGCGACGGCCTGGCGACGCTGGCGTCGGTGTATCCGGAAGGCGTCGGGATCGAGGTGCCCGGCTTGTTCGGCGGAAACGCCGGACGTTCGGCGCGCGGCGTCGTTCGCGATGCCGCCGGCCGCGTCATCCGCGATTGCGGCACCGGCGAGCTGGTCACGACCACCACCGACCAGGAGATCATCGAGGTCTGCCTGTCGGGCGGCTCGGGCTTCGGCGACGCCCTGCAACGGTCGGTCGACGCGGTCGCCCGCGACCTCGCCGAAGGTTACGTCACGCCGGAGGCGGCGGTTCGAGACTATGGCGTGGCCGTCGGCTCCGATGGCAAACTCGATGCGGCGGAGACCGCGCGACGCCGGGCTCAGGCGACGGCGGCGGAGTGAGTTTGGTTTTGTAGGGTGCGCAAAGGCGCGCGTGAGCGCGCCGTGCGCACGCATATTGCTGGCGCCGTACGTGCGCACGCGCCGCTCCGCGGCGCTTTGCGCACCCTACGAGAAGGGGCTGACGCGTGCCGTACGTCAGGATGAAACGCCGGCGCATCTCACCGATCGCCTGGATGATCGCCCCGGCGGCGCTGTTGTTCGTCGTGTTCTTCATCCTGCCGTTCGGCGTGATGGCGACGTTGAGCCTGCTGTCCGGCAATCCGGTGAGCAATCCCAATGTCACGCTCACGCTGCGTCACTACAATCGGCTGTTCGACAGCGACCTTTACTTCGACGCGCTGATCGCGACCTTGCGCATCGGTCTCGTCACCACCGGCATCGCGCTCGTGATCGGCTACCCGCTCGCCCACTGGATGGCGCGGATGCGCTCGCGCCTCGGCCACGCGCTGCTGCTGATGGCCGTGATCGCGCCGCTGCTCACCGGCATCGTCGTGCGCACCTTTGCCTGGATGACGCTCTTGGCGGACCGCGGCGTGATCAACACCACGCTTGCCTGGCTCGGCTTCGCCGACAAGCCGTTGCCGCTGATGTACAACGAGTTCGGCGTGGTGGTCGGCCTCGTGCACATCTACGTGCCGTTCATGGTCTTGACGCTGGTCGGCGTGATCGGCCGCATCGACCGCACGCTCGAAGAGGCGGCCCGCGGCCTGGGCGCGAACCGGGCACGCACCTTCCTCGAAGTGACGCTGCCGTTGAGCTTTCCGGGCATCCTGGCGGGGTCGCTGCTGGTGTTTGCGCTCGCCATCAGCGCCTACGTCACGCCCGTCGTGCTCGGCGGCAACAACGTGCTCACGCTGCCGATGCTGATCTATCAGCAGGTGAGCGCGAGCTTCAATCTCGGCTTTGCCGGCGCGCTCGGCGTGGTGCTGCTGGCGGTCTCGCTGGTGCTGGTGTTCGCCTACAACACCATCCTGAGCCGGGTGACCGGCGAAAGGCAGCTGGCATGAACGGTCGACCACTCGATCCGGCGCGCGCCGCCTACCTGACCGTCAACGGCGCCATCGTTTTGTTCCTGTTGATGCCGATCGCCATCGTGCTCGTGTTCGCGCTCAATCCGACGCCGTATATCGCGTTCCCGCCGGTCGGCGTGACGCTGCGCTGGTTCGTGAAATTCTTCTCCAGCCCGGATTTCATGAACGCATTGTGGCTCAGCCTGAGGGTGGCGGCGCTGGTGGTGGTGCTGTCGACGGCCATCGGGGCGATGTGCGCGCTCGCGCTCGCGCGCGGCAATCTGCCGGGCGCCCGGCTGCTCACCACGCTGTTCCTGTCGCCGCTAATGCTTCCGGCGATCCTGACCGGGCTGTCGCTGTTTCAGATGCTGATGCTCGCCGGCATCGGTCGTCCGGTTTGGGGGCTGGTGGTCGGCCACACGCTGGTCGCGGTGCCCTACGTGTTGCGCACGACGCTCGCCGTGCTGGCCAACTTCGATCGCCGCATCGAGGAAGCGGCGGCCGTGCTGGGAGCCAATCCGGCGCGCGTGTTCTTCGAAGTGACGCTGCCGTTGATCCGTCCGGGCGTGATCGCGGGCGCGATCTTCGCGTTCATCGTCTCGTTCGACCAGCTTCCGATCTCGCTGTTCCTGGTGGTGCCGGGCGGCGAGACCCTGCCGGTTGTGCTGCTCAACTATATTCGGTTCGATCTCGACGGCGCGATCGCGGCGGCGTCGATGGTATCGATCGTGCTGGCGCTCACCGCCGTGGTGCTGCTCGAACGCATCATCGGCCTGCGCGCCTATGTCAGGCTCTGATGACAAAGGAGGCCGCTATGACGGCAGAACGGACTTTCTCTCGGCGCAGCTTCATCAAGGCGACCGGCGGCGCCGCTGCGATCGCGGCGGTCGGCGCGCCCGCCGTCCTGCGCGCCCAGACCGCGACCCTGAGGACGACGGCGTGGGGCGGGAAGTGGGGCGAGGTGATGAAGGCGACAGTGACCCCCGCCTTCGAGAAGGAGTTCAAATGCAAGGTCGAAACCGACTCGGCGTTTCCATACTATCCGAAGCTGCAGGCCACGCCGAAGAACGCGCCGCTCTATGACGTGCTGCACAGCAACACCAGCGAGCAGTGGCAGGCCGTGGTCGAAGGGCTGGTCGAGCCCAAGCTCGACGTCAAGAACGTGCCGAATATCGCTGACGTCTATCCCTACGCGGTGAGTGACAAGATGGTCGGCGTCTCGATGTTCACCAGCGCGATCGGCTTCGGCTACCGCACCGACAAGGGAATTTCCGCGCCGAAGTCCTGGAAGGAGCTCGCCGATCCAAAATTCGCCGGCCAGCGCGGCACCTACATCATCCCGGTCAACAGCCTCGGCCAGATGCACTTGATGATGCTGGGCAAAGTCTACGGCAAGGGGCTCACCGACCTCGACGCCGCCTACAAGGCGCTCGAGCAGCTCAAGCCGATCAAGACTTTCGATTTCACCGGCCAGATGGAGAAGGCGCTGCTGTCGGGCGAAGTGACGATCGGCGTGCTGCACGACAGCGGCATCTACCGCTACGACGGCCAGAACCAGCCGATCGAGTTCGCCGCCCCGCAAGAGGGCGTGCTCGCGCTCGAGCAGGTCCTGGCGGTCACGCCGGGCTCGAAGGTCAAGGAGCTGGCCTATGCCTGGGTCGATTTCATGCTGCGGCCGGACATCCAGAAGCCGTTGGCGGAGGCGGTGTGGTACTCGCCGTCGAACCGCAAGGTGAAACTCGACGCGCGCTACGACGCCAAGCTCTACAACACCGAGGCCAAGGTCGCCCAGCTGATCCAGGTCGATTGGCGGTGGTACAACGAGCGCAAGGACGACATCGATGCGCGCGTCGCACGCATCCTGAGAGGTTGACCGCGTCCCGGCGCTTGACGCGCTCCGATGAGCGACGGGAGCGACAGCCGCAACAGCCGCAACGGTCGCACGGCTGCGACCGTCCGGCTCGCCGGCGTGAGCAAGAGCTTCGACGGCGGGACGCGCGCCGTCGACGGCGTCAGCCTGTCGGTCGCGGCCGGAGAGTTCTTCGCGCTGCTGGGTCCATCGGGCTGCGGCAAGACCACGACGCTCCGCATGATTGCCGGCTTCGAGACGCCGGACGCGGGCCGGATCCTGGTCGGCGGCACCGACATCACCGACATGCCCGTGCACAAGCGCGACATGGGCATGATCTTTCAGTCCTACGCCCTGTTTCCGCATCGCACGGTGGCCGAGAACGTCGCCTTCGGCCTGCGCATGCGCGGGCTTCCCCGGAGCGAGATCGCCGATCGCGTCGCGCAGGCGTTGCGGCAGGTGGCGCTCGAAGGGCTCGAAGAGCGGCGGCCGCCGCAGCTCTCGGGCGGTCAGCAGCAACGGGTGGCGCTGGCGCGCGCGATCGTGGTGCGTCCGCCGGTGCTGCTATGCGACGAGCCGCTCGCCGCCCTCGACCGCAAGCTGCGGCAGTCGATGCAACTCGAGCTCAAGCAATTGCAGAAGGAGCTCGGCGTCACGCTGATCTTCGTCACCCATGACCAGGAAGAGGCGATGACGATGTCCGACCGCATCGCGGTGATGAACGCCGGACGCATCGAGCAGCTCGGCACGCCGACCGAGATCTACAGCCACCCGCGCACCCGCTTCGTGGCGGATTTCATCGGCGAGATCAATCTGTTCGAAGGCACGTGGGAAGGCGACGTGCTGCGCATGGCCGAGGGTTTTGCCTTGCCGATCGACGGCTTGGGCCGGCGCGGCCGCGGGACCGTCGCGGTGCGCCCGGAGCGCATCAGTTTTGTGGAGGGCGGCGATGCTCAGGTCGCCGGCCGCATCGAGTCGACGAGTTTCGTCGGCGGGCAGACGATCTACCGGATCGTGACCGACGCCGGACGCAAGCTGCTGGTGAAGGAGATCAGCGCGGGCGAGAACAACCGCCGGGTCGGCGCGACCGTCGGCATCACCTGGAGCGTGCACGACTCCGTCGTGCTGGAGGATTGAGCATCCTCGGTTCACCCCACCACCGCCGTCGCCTCGATCTCGAGCCGTGCCTCGGGCTCGACCAGACGCTTGACCTCGACCAGTGCCATCGCCGGATAGTGTGCACCCATCAGCTCGCGATAGACGCGGCCGAGCTCGCGCCGGCAGCGGCGATATTCGTCCATGTCGATCACGTACCAGGTGAGGCGGACGACATGCTCGGGACCCGCCTCGCCCTCTGCCAGGATGGCCAGGATGTTGGAGAGGGCTTGCCGCGTCTGCGCCACGAAGCCCGTCGGAAACCGGCCCATCAGATCCCAGCCCACGACCCCACCGGTGACCAGGATGCGGCCCTTGGCGGTCATGCCGTTGGCGTACCCTTGAGGCCGCGGCCAACCGCGCGGGTTGAGCGCCCGCGGCTCATCGTCATCCAACGCGTCGGGGATCGGGGGTGGTTTCACAGCGGGCATGGGGTGTCCCTTCGGTTGGTGATCGCGCCGGTCAGGAGGCGAGCCGGCGGCCGGCCGCCTGTGCGGTGCGCCGCAGCTCGAAGCGTTGCAGTTTGCCGGTCTGCGTCTTCGGCAGCGCCGTGACGTATTCGATCGCCCGCGGATACTTGTAAGGCGCGATCGTCGCCTTGACGTGGTCTTGCAGCTCTTTGGTCATGGCCGCGTCGGCGTCATGCCCCGGGCGCAACACCACGTAGGCCTTGACGATATGGCCGCGCTCCTCGTCGGGAGCGGCGACCACGCCGCATTCCGCGACCGCCGCGTGGGTGAGCAACACCGCCTCGACCTCGGGGCCGGCGATGTTGTAGCCGGCCGAGATGATCATGTCGTCGGAGCGCGCCTGGTACCAGAAGTACCGGTCCTTATCCATCACGTAGGTGTCGCCGGTGACGTTCCAGCCGCTTTGCACGTAGATCGATTGCCGGGTGTCGGCGATGTAGCGACAGCCGGTCGGCCCGCGCACCGCCAGCCGGCCCGTGATGCCGGGCGGCATCTCATGCCCGGCGTCGTCGATCACCATGGCCTCGTAGCCGGGTACGACCTTGCCGGTCGATCCGGCGCGGGTTTCATCGTCCGGCGACCCGATGAAGATGTGCAGCATCTCGGTGGCGCCGATGCCGTCCATCAGCCGGATGCCGGTCGCCGCGTGCCAGGCTTCGAACGTCGCCTTCGGCAGCGTCTCGCCGGCGGACACGCACTTGCGCAGCGAACCCACGTCGTGGCCGGACAGCATCGCAAGCATGGCACGATAGGCGGTCGGCGCCGTGAAACAGACGCTGACGCGATACTTGGCGATCGCCGGCAAGAGCTCGTCCGGCGTCGCCTTCTCCAGCAGCACGGTCGAGGCCCCGACCCGCAACGGAAACAGCACGATGCCGCCGAAACCGAAGGTGAAGGCAAGCGGCGGCGAGCCGATGAAGCGGTCGTTTGCATTCGCGCGCAGCACGTGCCGGCCATAGCTGTCGCAGGTCGCGAGGAAATCGCGATGGAAGTGCATGGTTCCCTTCGGCTCGCCGGTGGTGCCGGAGGTGAAGGCGATCAGACACACATCGTCGGTGGCGGTGTCGATTGCGGTGAACGCCTCGTAGCCGGGCGCTGCCATCAGCGCTTCGAGCGAGGCCGGTGTCCCGTCGCCCCAGTACACGATCCGCTTCAGCTCGGGCGCCTGTGCCTGTGCGGCATTCAGATCATCGGCCAGCCGGGCATCGCACAGGGCCAGCGCGACCTTGGCCTTGGTGATCGGGTAAACCAGCTCCTTGGCGCGCAGCATCGGCATGGTCGGAACCGCGACGCCGCCCGCCTTGATGACGGCGAGGTACGCCGCAGCCAGCATCGGATTGTTGGGCGCTCGCAGCAGCACGCGATTGCCGGAGACCAGGCCGAGGTCGCGCGTCAGCACGTTGGCGATGCGATTCACCCGCTCGGCCAGCTGGCCGTAGCTCAGCGTCTCGGTCGGGGAGATCACGCATGGCCGCCCGCCATGCCCGGCAGCGACCCAGCGGTCGAGCAGCTCGACCACGCAATTGAGCCGCGCCGGGTAGCGGAGCTCGGGCAGATCGAACCGGAACTCCGGCCACTGCGAGCGCGGCGGCAGGTTTTCGCGCGCAAACGTGTCGAGGTCGCCGCTGCCGCTACTCATGGCGCTTCCTCGCGCACAACCGCCTTGCGGGCCGATGCCTTGGTCTTGGCCAGCAGCCGCATGAGCGCTTCGACGTCGCCGGGCGCGAGATCGGCGAACATGTCGGCGATCCACTCCTCATGCGCCCGCGCCATGGCCCGGAACGCGCGGCGGCCCTCGGGGGTGAGGCTCACTAGCTGGGCGCGCCGGTCGGTCGGCGAAGGGCGACGGTCGAGCAGCCCGTGCGCGACCAGCCGCTCGGCGAGGCCGGTGACGTTGCCGTTCGACACCATCATGCGCCCGGAGAGCTCGCCCAGCGTCATGCCCGCCGGGGTCTTGTCGAGCTGTGCCATCAGGTCGAAGCGCGGCAAGGTCACGCCGAACTGCGCGCGCAGCCGCCGGCGGATCTCGCCTTCGATCAGCGTCGCGCAGGTGAGCAGCCGCAGCCACAGGCGCAGCTCCGCCTCGTGGTCGGCCGGCCGTTCCGCCACCTTGGTCTCGGCATCGAGCGGAATCGCGGCGTTCTCGTCCATCGCGCTCATAGCTCGCCGCCCGAAATTGCCAGCGTGGTGCCGGTGACGGCGGCCGCTTCCCGCGAGCACAGGAAGAGCACGGCTGCCGCCACCTCCTCGGGCGAGATCAGCCGGCCGAGCGGTTCGTCCGCGAGCAGGTCGGCGAGTGCCGCCTCACGCGAGCGTCCGGTTTTCGCTGCGATGTTGGCGAGGCTGTCGCGGACCAGGTCGGTATCGGTGTAGCCCGGGCAGACCGCGTTGACGGTCACGCCGCTTTTTGCCGTCTCCTGCGCGAGCGCGCGCACCAGGCCGACCGCCGCGTGCTTGGCGGCGCAGTAGGCCGACACGTAGGCGTAGCCCTTGAGCCCGGCGACCGAGGCGACCACGACGATGCGGCCGAAGCGGCGCGCCACCATGTCGCCGAGCACCGCCCGGATGGCGTGAACGACCCCCATGACGTTGAGCTCGAACATGCGGCGAAACTGGTCGGCATCCGCCTTCGCGAACGGCGCGCTCTCGGCGCCGCCCGCATTGGCGATCAGAATGTCGATCGCGCCGCGCTCGGCGGTCGCGCGCTTGAGCACATCTTCGAGTGCGCGTTGGTCGGTCACGTCGGCGATCACGTAGCCGCTCGCCCGCCCCTCGGCCACCGTTTCCGCCAACGCCGCTTCGCCGCGTCCCAGCACGGTGACCGCGGCACCGGCCCCGGTCAGCGCGGCCGCGATCGCGCGGCCGATGCCGCGTCCGCCGCCGGTGACGACCGCATGATGCCCGCCGAGCGATGCCATGTATCTGGGTCCAACGGGAGCCGATGCCGAATTATTTTAAGCTTCAAATTTCTAGGCCTCAAGCAGTCGAGGTGCGTTGCTCGGCAAATATTTTAAGCTTAAAATATCGCCGAGCCGGCCGCCATGGCTGTGGTCCGGCCGACGCCCCGTGGAGGCGCGCATGAAGGTTCACGTCATCGGCGGAGGGCCGGCAGGTCTCTATTTCGCGCTGCTGACGAAGAAGGCGTGGCCGGAGACGCGCATCACCGTGTTCGAGCGCAACCGGCCGGACGACACGTTCGGCTTCGGCGTGGTGTTTTCCGACGAGACGCTCGACACGTTCGAGCGCTACGACCGCGACAGTTACCGCGCGATCACCGACAACTTCGCCTACTGGGACGATATCGAGATCCACTTCAAGGGAACCGTACATCGCATCGGCGGCAACGGTTTCTGCGGCTGTGCCCGCACCACCCTGCTGAAGCTGTTGCACGAACGGGCGCGCGCGCTCGGCGTCGAGCTTCGGTTCCAGGCCGAGGTCGCCGACATCGAGGCGTCGATGCGCGACGCCGACCTCGTGGTCGCCGCCGACGGCATCAATTCGCGCGTGCGCGAGACTTTCGCCTCCGCGTTCGAGCCTGCCGTCGACCTGCGGCCCAACAAGTTCTCCTGGATGGGCTCGACCCGGCCGTTCGACGCTTTCACGTTTTTCTTCCGCGAGACCGAGCACGGCATCTTCATCGCCCATTGCTACCAGTACGAGGTCGGCCGTTCGACCTGGGTGATGGAGACCGATCCCGCGACGTTTGCCCGCGCCGAGCTCGACAAGCTCGACGAACGCGCGTCGGCGCGATTGCTCGAGGGGATATTCGCCGACGAGCTCAAGGGCCATCGGTTGATCGTCAACCGGTCGCTCTGGCGCAGCTTCCCGACCATTCGCTGTGCGCGCTGGACGCACAGGAACGTGGTGCTGATCGGCGACGCCAAGGCGACGGCGCACTTCTCCATCGGCTCCGGCACCAAGCTCGCGATGGAGGATGCCATCGCGCTCTACGAGGCCTTGCACGCGGCCGGCGGGCGCGACGTTGCGGCCGCGCTCGCGCACTTCGAGACCCAGCGCCGCGACGAGGTCGAAAAGACCCAGCACTCGGCCGACGTCTCGTTGGTCTGGTTCGAGCACGTCAAGCGCTTCTGGGCGATGCATCCGACCCGCTTCGCCTTCGGCCTGATGACGCGCGCCAAGGCCATCACCTACGACAATCTCGCGCTGCGGGCGCCGGAGTTCGTCGCCGAGGTGGACAAGGTGGTGGCGCGCGAGGTGCGCGAGCAGGGCTTCGACGTCGACGTCGCGGCGCCGACGGTGCCGATGCTGCAGCCGTTGCGGCTGCGCGGCATGACGCTCGCCAACCGCGTCGTGGTCTCGCCGATGGATCAGTATTCGGCCGAGGACGGCATGCCGACCGACTGGCACCTCGTCCATCTCGGCAGTCGCGCGCGGTCGGCGGCGCGGGCTTGATCTTCACCGAGATGGCGTGCGTGTCGCCGGAGGCGCGCATCACCCTCGGCTGCGCCGGCATGTACAACGATGCGCAGGAGGCCGCCTGGAAGCGCATCGTCGAGTTCGTGCACGCGCACGCGGCGGCGAAATTCTGCATGCAGCTCGGCCATGCCGGCCGCAAGGGCGGCACCCGGCTGATGTGGGAAGGCATGGACGAGCCGCTCGCGGACGGCGGATGGCCGATCATCTCGGCCTCGGCGCTGCCGTACCTGCCGCACAGCCGCGTCCCGCGCGCGATGGACCGTGCCGACATGGACCAGGTGGTGGCGGATTTCGTCGCGGCGACGCGTCGCGCGCGAGCGCGCCGGCTTCGACATGGTCGAGCTGCACTGCGCGCACGGCTATCTGCTGGCGAGCTTCATCTCGCCGCTCACCAATCGGCGCAGCGACGAGTACGGCGGCGCGCTCGAGAACCGCATGCGCTTCCCGCTCGAAGTCTTCCGCGCCATGCGCGCCGCCTGGCCGGCCGAGAAGCCGATGTCGGTGCGGATCTCGGCGACCGATTGGGCCGACGGCGGGCTGCAGGGCGACGACGCCGTGATGGTGGCGCGGCTGTTCGCGCAAGCGGGCTGCGACCTGATCGACGTTTCGACCGGCCAGACCGTCGCCCGACGCCGAGCCGGTCTACGGCCGGATGTACCAGACGCCGTTCTCGGATCAGATCCGCAACGAGGCGGGGCTCGCGACCATGTGTGTCGGCGCGATCACCACGGCCGATCAGGTCAACACCATCCTGGCGGCCGGCCGCGCCGACCTCGTCGCGCTGGCGCGGCCGCATCTCGTCGATCCGTTCTTCGCCATGCGGGCGGCGGCCTGGTACGGCGGCGCCGGGATGCACTGCCCGCCGCAATACCTCGCCGGCCGCGATCAGATCTTCCGCAACTCCGCACGCGAGCGACAGGAGCTCACCGAGCTCCGCCGCAAGGCCAAGCCGAAGGCGCACGCCACCACCTGGAAGCAGGCGGCGGAGTGATCATTCCGGTGGAGAGAGCAGGCGCTCCCAATCTCGGGCACCGTGATGACGCGAACTATCCTCACGGCTGTCCTCGGCCGTCTCGTAAAGGATGCAGGTAGCTACCGTGGACGGCGCGCCAGCTTGTGCGTTTGCGTCGCTGCCTGACGACGGGATGGGCATGCGGCGCCGAACCAATCTTCAGGCAGTGCTGCTTCAGCTCGTGGACGAATGTTGCTGCGCGAGGCGGATTGTCGTTCGCGATGAAATCGCCGATAGCGGCGATCGTCTGCATGCGCGGCGCGCGAAAGGACGACCTTCATCGACGCCTGCGGCGGCCATCGCCAGATACTTGCTGCGCAATTCTTTGGCCACTTGTTCGAGCGGCACCACTCGGCCCGCATCAGTATCGGCCAGACCTTGGTCCAACATGGCGTCTAGTTCGGCCAGCTTGCGTTTCCGCAGCTCCTCCTCGGACTCGAGCAACCGCAGGCCGGCGCGGACGACCTCGCTCGCGTTGTTGTAGCGGCCGCTCGCGACCTGCTCGCGAATGAAGTTTTCGAACCGTTCGCCAAGCGCATAGCTGGAAGGCATCGCTGATCCCAAAGTGATATCTGATGCGATCAATGCCAGTGCCATGCGACGTTCAAGGCCGCGTGAGGGCAGCGAGGTCACACCTGCAGGTATCGCTGGCGCACCGATGGGTCGGCCGCGAGCTCACGCGAAGTCCCTGACCACACCACGTGGCCCTTCTCGATCACCACATGCCGATCGGCCAATTTGGTGAGCGCATCGAGGTGCTTGTCGACCAACAGGATCGCCTGGCCTTCGCCCTTGAGGCGCGCGAGGCAGCCCCAGATCTCCTTGCGGACCAGCGGGGCGAGGCCCTCGGTCGCCTCGTCGAGGATAAGCAGCTTCGGATTGGTCATCAGCGCGCGGCCGATCGCCAGCATCTGCTGCTCGCCGCCCGACAACTGGCCGCCGAGCTTGATCGCGCCGCTCGGCGAGCCGCGGCAACAGGGCGTAGACGGTCTCGCGCGTCCACCGCGGCGGGCCGAAGCGCGCCGCCGCGGTCGCCACCAGGTTCTCCTCGACGGTGAGCGTCGGGAACACTTGCCGGCCTTCCGGCACCAGGCCGAGTCCGGCCTGGGCGATGCGGTAGGGCGGCAAGCCGATGAGCGCGCGCCCCTGGAAATCCGCCCTTCCGCCGGAGGCCGGCAACAGGCCCATGATGGTGCGGATCGTGGTCGTCTTGCCCATGCCGTTGCGGCCGAGCAGCGTCACGACTTCGCCGGCCCCGATGCGGAAGCTGACGTCGAACAGCACCTTGGCCGGTCCATAGGCGGCTTGCAGCTGGTCGACGTTGAGCATGCGCTCACTCCATCTCGTCGCCCAGATAGGCGGCGACGACCCGCGGGTCGGCGCGCACCTCGGCGGGGGCGCCGCTCGCCAGGATGCGGCCGTAGATCAGCACTGAGATGCGGTCGGCGAGCGCGAACACCGCGGTCATGTCGTGCTCGACCAGAAGCATCGGGAAACGGCCCTTGAGCCGCCGCAACACGGCGACCAGCCGTTCGGATTCCTCGCGGCCCGTGCCCGCCATCGGCTCGTCCAGCAGCAGCAGCCTCGGCTCGAGCGCGAGCGCGATTGCGAGCTCGAGCGCGCGCTTTTCGCCATGCGAGAGGTGGCCGGCGGGAACGTGCTCGCGATCGACGAGGCCGACCTCGTCGAGCGCCGCCCGCGCCGGCCGGTTCAGTTCCGGCTCGTCGGCGGCGCGACCGAAGACGCGGAAGCTCGATCCGCTACGCGCCTGCACGGCCACCGCCACGTTCTCGAGCACCGTAAAGCCGGGCAGCACCGACGTGATCTGGAACGAGCGCGCGAGGCCGAGCGCCGCGCGCCCGTGCGCCGGTACGCCCGTGATGTCGTGGCCGGCAAACACGATTTGGCCGGCATCGGGCGCCAGCAGGCCGGAAATCTGATTGATCAGCGTGGTCTTGCCGGCGCCGTTCGGTCCGATCACGGCGTGCAGCTCGCCCGGCATGATGTCGACGTCGATATCGTCGCTCACCCGCAGGCCGCCGAAACTCTTGCGCAGCGCGCGCACCGAAAGCACCGGCTCAGCCACGGGCGAGCCTCCGCTTCAGCTCGGCGGCGGCGCCGATGAGGCCGCCGCGGGCGAACAGGACGATCAGCACCAGCAGCGGCCCGAAGATCACCTTCCAATGCTCGGTGATGCCGGCGAGCCATTCCTCCAGCAAGAGGTAGGCGGCGGTGCCGATGATCGCGCCATGGAGCGAGCCCATCCCTCCGAGCAGCACCATGACGATCAGCTCGCCCGAGCGCTGCCACGACATGTAGGCCGGGCTTACGAATTCAGTGGCGTTGGCGAGCAGGAAGCCGGAGAGCCCGCCGATCGTGCCGGCGATCGTGTAGGCCGCAAGCTGGAAGCGGTAGACGTCGAATCCGAGCGTCGCCATCCGAATGCGGTTCTCGCGGGCTCCGCGGAGCACGCGGCCGAAACGAGAATGCACCAGCGCGCGGCAGAACAGGTAGCTGGCCAGCAGCCAGGCCAGCACGAAGTAGTAGAAGAACCGATTGCTCCGCAGCAACGGCACCCCGAACAGCGTGTTGCGCGCCGCGATGGTGAGGCCGTCATCGCCCCCATAGGGCGCGAGCGAGCTCGCGGTGAAATAGGCCATCTGCCCGAACGCGAGCGTGATCATGATGAAGTAGACGCCCCTGGTGCGCAGGCACACGGCGCCGGTCGCGAACGCGAACACGGCGGCGGCGGCGAGTGCGAGCGGCAGCGCCAACGAGCGCTTCGCCGACGCCGTGGGCGGACAGGATGCCGACCGCATAGGCGCCGAGCCCGATGAATGCCGCGTGGCCGAACGACACCAGCGCGCCGTAGCCGACCAGGAGGTCGAGCGCGATGGCCGCGATCGCGAACACCATCACGCGCGTGAGCATGGCGAGAACGTAGGATTGGCACCCCCGGCCGCCGCCAGCGGGGCAAGCGCGAAGGCCGCGAAGATCAGCGCCGGCAGGACACGCCCCGCATAGAAGCTGCGCGCGGGCGCCGGGGAGAGCGCGGCCGGGGTGGCGTTCGCCACGTCAACGCCCCTTGGCGGGGAACAGGCCGGCCGGCCGGAAGAACAGCACCAGCGCCATCAACAGGTAGATCAGCATCGAGGCGATCGCCGGGCCGACCGTGCGCGCGGGCGACGGGCCCATGAACAGCCGCAGCACGTCGACCGAGAACGAGCGGCCGAGCGTGTCCACGAGGCCGATCAGCAGCGCGGCCACGAACGCGCCGCGGATCGAGCCGATGCCGCCGATCACGATCACCACGAAGGCGAGGATGAGGATGGTGTCGCCCATGCCGGGCTCGACCGACAGGATCGGCGCGATCATGATGCCGGCAAAACCGGCCAGCATGGCGCCGAAGCCGAAAACGATCATGAACAGGCGGCGGATGTTGACGCCGAGCGCGGCGACCATCGGGGCGTTGGTTGCGCCCGCGCGCACCAGCATGCCGATGCGCGTGTAGCTGACCAGCACGTACAACAGCGCTGCGATGGCGAGGCCCGAGCCGATGATGACGAGCCGCCACACCGGATAGAGCAGGCCCTCCATCAGCCGCACCGATCCCGAAAACATCTCCGGGATCGGCATATTGAGCGGGGCAGCGCCCCAGATCAGCTTCACGCCCTGGTTCAGGAACAGGATGATGCCGAAGGTCGCGATCACCTGGTCGAGATGGTCGCGGTCATAGAGGTGGCGCAGCACCGCGAATTCCAGCACCAGGCCGAATGCCAGTGCGGCGGCGAGCGCCAGCACCAGCGCAGCCGAAAAACGTGCCGGTCAGGGCGTAGAAGGCGACGGCCAGGTAGGCGCCCAGCATGTATTGCACGCCGTGGGCGAGGTTGATGAAATCCATCACGCCGAAGACCAGCGTCAATCCTGACGCGATCAGAAACAAGAGGATGCCGAGCTGCAGCCCGTTGAGCACCTGCACGACGAAGAGGGTGGCGTTCATGCGGTCGCGTCCGCACCTCTCCCCGAGCCGGCCCGATCGGCAAGCACCGTTAGCTCGACTGTCATCCCGGCCGACACCGGCCTTGAGCCGGGGGAGAGCCGGGATCCATGAAACACTGGCGCAGCCGACTGCCCGCGTCGGTGTACGATGGATCCCGGATCGCCGCTTTCGCGCGGCGTCCGGGATGACGAGCTGAGAGCACGCCTCACTTCAGTGCGCAGTCCTTGGCGTAGGCGTCGGCGAAATCGGTGAACACCTTCGAGACGATCTCGGTCGCGTACTTGCCGTCCGGGCGCTTGACCGCTTTCACCACATAGACGTCCTGGATCGGGAAGCCGTTGGTGTTGAGCTTGAACGGAGTGCCGCGCACCGAGGCGAACGAGGCCTTGCGGAAGGCGTCGCGCAGCGCCTCCTTATCCTTCACCTTGCCGCCGGCAGCCTTCACCGCCGCGTCGATGAGCAAGGCGGCGTCATATCCTTGGCTGGCATAGAGCGCCGGCACGTATTTGTACGTCGCCTCGAAGTCGGCGACGAACTTCTTGCTCACGGGGTTGTCGAGGTTGGGGGCCCACTGCGCGCCCGAGAGCAGGCCGACTGCGGCGTCCTGGGTCGCCGGCAGCGTCGTCTCGTCGACGGTGAACGCGGAGAGGAAGGGCACCTTTCCGGCGAGCCCGGCCTGCGCGTACTGCTTGATGAAGTTGACACCCATGCCGCCGGGCTCGAATGCGAATACCGCGTCCGGCTTGAGCGCCGCGATCTTGGTGATCTCGGCCGAGAAGTCGAGCTGGTTGACCTGGTTGAAGATCTCCTCGACCACCTCGCCCTTGTAGTGGCGCTTGAACCCGGCCATCGAGTCCTTGCCGGCCTGGTAGTTGGGCGCGACCAGCACGACCTTCTTGAAGCCGGCATCCTGGGCGTATTTGCCCATCGTCTCGTGGTTCTGGTCGTTCTGCCAGGCGGTGGAGACGAACCACGACGAGCAGCCCCGGCCCGCAAGCGGCGAGGGCCCGGCGTTCGGGCTTACCAGCACGGTCTTGGAGTCGAACACCGGCTTGGCAATCGCCATCATCACGTTGGAGAAGATGACGCCAACCACGACGTCGACCTGGTCGCGCTCGAGCAGGCCTTTGATCTTCTGCACGCCGACGTCGGGCTTCAGCTCGTCGTCCGCCACCACGACCTCGACCTCGAGCCCGCCGAGCTTGCCGCCGAGATGCTGGAGGCCGAGCTGGAAGCCGTCGCGCATGTGCTGGCCCAGCACCGCGGCCGGGCCCGACAGTGTCGCCATCATGCCGATCTTGAGCTTCTCCTGCGCGCTCGCGGTCGAGGCGGCGGCGCAGACAAGGGCGGCGGCGACGAGGGTTCGGATCATCACTGTCTCCTGTTCGACTGAAACGAGGCGAGCCTCGGTGAAGCGGGGAGAGACGCGGCTCACTTCATCGGGCAGTCCTTGGCGTGCGCGTCGGCATGATCGGAGAAGATCTTCTTTTCGATCTCGGTCTGGAACTTGCCGTCGGAGCGCTTGGCGACCTTGACCAGGTAGAAATCCTGGATCGGGTAGTTGTTGGTATTGAACCTGAAGCTGCCCCGCAAAGAGGTGAAGTCGGCCTTCTTCATCGCGGCGCGCAGCGCGTCCTTGTCGGTGGTGCTGCCCTTGGTGGCTTTGAGCGCGCCGTCGATCAACAGAACGGCGTCATAGGCCTGGAACGCATAGGTCGCCGGAACGGCGCCGAAATCCTTTTCATAGTCGGCGACGAATTTCTTGTTCTGCGGGTTGTCGAGATTGGGCGCCCAGTTGGCGCCGCCGAAGAACCCTATGGCCGCGTCCTGCTGCGCCGGCAGCGTCGACTCGTCGACCGTGAACGCCGACAGGAACGTGGTCTTGTCGGCAAGGCCGGCCTGCCTGAACTGCTTGACGAAGTTCACCCCCATGCCGCCCGGCAGGAACACGTAGATCGCCGCCGGCTTGGCGGCCGCGACCTTGGACAGCTCGGCCGAATAGTCGAGCTGATTGAGCGGCACATATACCTCGTCGGCGATCTCGCCCTTGAAATGGCTCTTGAAGCCGGCAAGCGCGTCGCGCCCGGCCTGGTAGTTGGGCGCGATCAGGAACACGGTCTTGATCCCGGTGTCCTGCGCATGCTTGCCCGCGGCGCCGAACATCTGGTCGTTCTGGTACGAGGTCACGAAGAAGTTCGGGCTGCACTCGCGGCCGGCAAAGTTCGAGGTGCCGGCATTGGGGCTGATCAGGATGGTGCCGCTTTCGGTGACCGGCTTGAAGATCGCCTGCAGGACGTTGGAGAAGATTGGCCCGATCACGAAATCGACCTTATCGCGTTCGAGCAACGCCTTGACCTTGGTGACGGCGACGTCGGGTTTGAGCTCGTCGTCCTGAACGATCACGTCGACCTCACGGCCGCCGAGCTTGCCCCCGAGGTTCTTGACCGCGAGCTGAACGCCGTTGCGCAGCTGCTGGCCGAGCACCGCCGGCGGGCCCGACAGGGTGGCGATCACGCCGATCTTGAGTTTCTCCTGTGCGCCGGCGCCGGAACTCATCAGCAGGCCGGCCGTAGCCGCGAGCAGCGTTCGACTGAGCAGTTTCATTCTTTTCCTCCCGGCGGCCGTGCTGGCGCGCAAGCCGCATTATGATCCGCGGCTGAGAGCCCACGCAACGCGACCAAAACGCTCCGAAAGCGATACTTTAAACTTAAAGCATCTCGGACGGGAAGTCCTGTTGCGCCGCGGCCGCTGGCCTACTGGTTGGGCGTGGCGTTTACGCTGCCTGCAGATGGAGCGCGCCTTGCCTCATGGAATTGTTTCTGCGCGGTTCCTTTCATGGTTGAATGGCCCGGCGACAGGGGCCGAGCAAAGGGAGTGATGGTTCCATGCAACCGACCAACGGCGGCGTCACCCGGGCGGGGACCGGCATCGACGGCATCGTCTGGAACATCCTGGGGCAGACCTACGTGCCCAAGCAGGTGTCGGAGAGTTCGTTCTCGTGGCACGCGACCTTGCCGCCCGGCACCGGCGTGCCCCCGCACATCCATCCGACCCAGGACGAGTTCATCTACATGCTGGAGGGCCGGCTCGACCTCGTGCTCGACGGCAAGGAATATTTCGCGACCGCCGGCGACCTCATCCGGCTGCCGATGAATGTTCCGCACGGCCTGTTCAGCAAGGCCGACCAGCCGGTGAAGTGCCTGTTCTGGGTGACCCCGACGCGCAAGCTCTACGACCTGTTCTGGGGCATCCATTCGATGAAGGAGCAGAACCCGCCGGACGTGGTGGCGCTCTCCGCCAAGCACGAGGTGGTGTTCCTGCCGCCGCCGGGGTGAAGCGCGACGGGCGGGCTCGGTTGGATGGTTGATCGCAAGCACGGAGCTCGCGCTGGAACCGGTTGATCCAGTCGAGCATCGTTGCTTTCGCGGCCGTCGGTACGGCGCTCGGCGCGGCCACGCTTGTCGATGCGTGGCGGGTGATGAAGGGGGTTCGAGCGGACGCCCGCAGGATGATGGCAGCGAGCGACGATCCCGCTTTTGTCAGAGCGACACAGGCCGCCGCCCTGGATCATGAATGGATGGTGACATTTGGCGTGCTCGCCGGCAGCGCGCTATTCGCCGCAATCACCATCACGGCCGGGTTGGTCCTATTGAAACGAGATTGGAAAAAGTCATAGGCCGATTTGGGCCGAGAAAATTATCCGTTCTAAAGGGGTCGTGTGCCCGCGCAAGGTCTACGACCTGTTCGGGGGCATCCATTCGATGAAGGAGCAGAACCCGTGCGGTCGCGGCGCGCCCTGCTGCGATCGTCGCCGGCCTCGTGCAGGCCTCGATCAAGCTCTGGGACGTGCCGGCGCGCGGCTCGCGCCCGCATGATCCGGTTGCCACCGAAATGTTCCGGCGGCATGTGGGACATTCAGGCTTGCCGTTGCGAATTTCGTCGCGACCTGTTGTGCAGCGGCCGGATGTGTTACGCTCCGACGTGATCCTTGCTAGGATCACTCACGGAAACGGCTGGGCGCAACATCGACGACTTCCGAGTCGCCATACTTGCCCGGTTTGATCCAGCTCGGCCCGTAAATTGCGAGGGGCACGTTGGTGTCGTACGACCAGGGCGACCCGTGCGTCGACGCATAGGCGGTGGGCTTGGCGAATAGGTACCAGTTGGGCTTGTTCATCACGACAATGTCGCCGCTGATCTGCTGGTGTCACGCGAGCGTCACCTGCTTGGCCAGCTTGAACCGTCTAATGAACCCCGGACGCGGAGATTGGCTTTAGCCCCGGCGCGTTCACCATTGATCGTAAAGTCCCCGTCCCAGGCCTCGGCGATCTCGGCAACGATGGCGAGGCCGAGCCCGGCGCCGGGACCCGAGGCATCGAGCCGGCCTCCACGGCTAAGGGCCTCCGCAAGGCGTTCGGCAGGAATGCCGGGGCCGTCGTCGGTGACGGTTATCAAGGCGCATTCTCGGTCCATGCGTCCCGACACCTCAACGCGCGACCGCGCGTGACTAGCAGCATTCTCGATCAGGTTACCGAGCTCCTGTAGACATCATCCGCATCCATCCTGGCGGTCAGATTGCCCGGAATGTCGACCGACCAGGTTAGATGCTGACCATTCGGCGTCCGCCGCATCACGTTGATCACGCGCTGTGCGAGGGTGACGACGAGGCGCCGTCACCGCATGCGTTGCACCAGGTGGCGCAGCCAGCCCGACAACAGTTCCGCCATGCATACGAGCGCGATAATGGTCAGCAGGATGGCCGCCACGCTGTTGGTCTCGAGCTGCTGCACGGTTCGCTTGAGATAGAGGCCCATGCCGCCGCCGCCGAAGAAACCGACGACGGTGGCGGCGCGGAAGGCAACGTCCCAGGTGTAGATCGCGATGCCGACGAAGGCCACCCGGACCTGCGGCAAGACGGCGTATGTGAAAGACTTGCAGCGGGCCGGCCCCGACGGCGCGCATGCGCCTCGACCGGGCCCATATCGATTGCCTCGATCTCGTCGGCTGAAGAGCTTGCCGGCAAAGCCGATGCAGAACATCGTCAGCGCCAGCATGCCGGAGAACGAGCCGAAACCGAAGATCATGACGAACAGGACGGTCCAGATCGTCTCATGGATGGCGCGGCGCCGATGATCGACGCCTGGCCGAACGGGATAGAGCGAGCCGCCGGCTGGGCGTGACATTGTGGGCGGCGAACCAGGCCAGCGGGATCGCGAGCGAGCGACGCCGAAGAAGCCGCCGAGGAGCGACATCTGCAGCGTGTGCAGGACCGAGGCGAGGAAGTCCGGCCGCGCAACGTAGTCGAGATCCGGCGGGTAGTAGCGGGTCGCGATCGAGTGGCCGAGCGCGCGGGAACACGCCAAGAAGCGCGCTCGAGGTCGATCCCAGGAACTCGAGGGAATAGCCAGATGAAGACCAGGACTGCCGAGCACGGCGTCAGTAGGTCACGAGCGTTCGGGGTAGCGAAAGCGCGACCAGCGTCGGAGCGGCCGCTCGGTGCGGCGGCTCGCCGTCGGCGGTGCGAAGCATGCGATCGCCTCAGGTCACGGCCTTGCGGGCATAGTGCGAGACCACCTCGCCGATCGCGATCAGGACCAGGATGGCGAGGATGACCATGGTCACGCCCGCCGTAGTTGAACTGCGCCATCTGCCGGAAGAACACCAGCCCGAGCCCGCCGGCTCCGACCAGGCCCATCACGGCGGAGCGGCGGATGTTGATGTCCCATTCGAAGATGATGGTGCCGAGGATGACCGGGCAGGATCTGCGGGACGATGCCGTAGTACATGACCTGGAAATGGTTGCCGCCGACCGCGCGGATCGCCTCGACCGGCTTCGGGTCGATGTTCTCGAACGCCTCGGCGGTGATCTTGGAGATGAAGCCGACCGACCGCATGGCGACGGCGAGCATGCCCGGCAGGGCGCCCAGCCCGACCGCGCCGACGAACAGCAGCGCCCAGATGATCTCGTGCACCGACCGGCTCAGCACCATCATGAAGCGGCCGACCGGATAGGCGATGAAGCGGCTGGGGGTGACGTTGAGGGCACCGAACCAGGCCACCGGCAGCGAGAGCACGCAGCCGAGCAGCGTGCCGAGCGTCGCCATCATGAAGGTTTCGATCGCGGGAACGAGCAGAGTGCGGCACCAGCGAGAAGTCGAGGCAGAAGAACGCGTTGCACGCCGGCCGGAACGCCGAGACCGCCGCCGAGCCGCTCCAGTCGGTGTCGGCGAGGATCGTGGATTGCAGGCACCACGCGAGTCGCGGCGGCGCCGGCGCAGATCCCCACCCGGCCGATCCGGCGCCGCCAGCGCGGCGGCCAGCGACGGCATCGGCGCGGACCGGGCGAGCGCATCATCGTCGCCTCGCTACAGCACTTCCATGGCGTAGATCTCGTCGAGATCCGCCTGCGGATGGCTCATCTCGGCGGGCCCGTCGAACTTCTTGAAGCCGTCCTGCAGCCCGATCACCCGGTTGCAGAACTCGAGCGCGAGCTGCACGTCGTGGATATTGCAGAGCGCCGGCACCCGGTATTCGCGCGCGAGCCCCTGCATCAGGCCCATGACGTCGCGCGAAATCTTCGGATCGAGCGCCGAGGTCGGCTCGTCGAGCAGCAGCAGCTCGGCTCCTGCATCAGGGCGCGGGCGATGCCGACCCGCTGGCGCTGCCCGCCGGAGAGTTCGTCGGCGCGCTTGTCGACATGGTCGGACGAGCCCGACGCGATCGAGGATATCCAGCGCGCGATCGATGTCGGCGCGGGGAAACAGCCGCAACAGGCTGCGCAGCGAGCCCGTGTAGCCGAGCCGGCCGGAGAGGACGTTGTCCATCACCGACATGCGGTTGACCAGGTTGAACTCCTGAAAGATCATGCCGATGCGCACGGCGCAGGCGGCGCAGCTCGCGCCCTGCGAGCGCGCGCACGTCCTCGTCGAACAGGATGATCTCGCCCGCGGTCGGCTCGACCAGCCGGTTGATGCAGCGGATCAGGGTCGACTTGCCGGCCCCGCTCGGCCCGATGACCGCGCAGAAGTCGTCGGCATCGACCGGAAAATCGATGCCGCGCAGAATCTCCGGCTCCGTGCCGCGCGTAGCGGACCCGAAGGTTTCGGACCCAAGATCGCCATGCGTCATCTCGCGCGAAGCCGGGGAGCGATCGCGCTCCCCGCCCTTGACGCGCGGCTTAATTCTTCGCGCCTTCCTGCGGCCTCGGCCTGCCGCACGACGTTGTAGTCGGCGTCCGCGATCTGGCACGAACCGATCGGTCTTGAGCTTCGCCAGGAACTTCTGGGTGTCCGGCTTCGCGTGCAGCTGCAGGAAGGTCTCGCTGATCGCGCTCTTGAGCTCGCGGACAAAGGTCGGCGCGGTAGACGAACGGGTCCTGCGGGACCACCGGCGACTTCCACAGCACGTTGAAATCGTCGAGTCTTGACGAGCTTGCGGTCGACGACGTTGTCGAAGCGGTGCGTGGCGACGAACGCCGCGTCCACCCGGCCTTCCTTCACGGCCAGCGTCGCGAGGTCGTGGCCGCCGGTGTAGACGACCTTCGAGAAGTAATTCTCCAGGCGATGCCGAGCTCCTTGGCGAACACGGCCCGCGGGATCAGGTCGCCCGAGGTGCTGGCGGGCTCGACCAGTCCGAGCACCTTGCCCTTGAGCTTTGTCGCTGCTGTCGAAGCCCGCTCGCCTTGGTGGTGATCAGGATCGACGCGGTAGCCCGGCCCTTCCTCCTGCAGATGGCCTTTGTTCTTGGCGTAGGTCGCGAAGACTTCGATGTTCCGCGCGCCTTGCTTTGGCGATCACGTAGGATTCCGGCCCGAGGACGCCGAGCTGGACCCAGCCGTTGAGCATAGCCTCGACCACCGACGCATACGAGGTCGGCATATAGAATTCGATCTTCTTGCCGGTGTTCTTCTTGAGCGTGTCGATCAGCGGCTTGTAGAGGTTGACCTCCTGCGTGGTCTCTTCGGTCGGGATGATCGAAAAGACGATCGTGGTCGGGTTCTTGCACTGCTGCGCGCTCGCGGATGTCGCGCTGCCGAGGATGATGCCTGCGGCTGCCAGAACGACGGCGGGCCTCAAGTCGTCTGCATTGCTCTGCTCCGATCGCCTTCCTGACCTTGGTTGTTCGGGTTTTAGATCGCATTGTCTCTCGGTTTTGTGACGGTGATGTTTTCAGCCGGCTGCCGCAGCGGATGCCGGCGCGGGCTGTCGTGCGGCGCGCAAGAGCTGCTCGCTTGCGAGCCGATGAAATTCCGGCCGCGCTCCCCGCCAAAGGCATCGTCGATCGAGCATAGCCCAGATATCGGCCGGCATTGACGCCATAGCCGCCGGGATTGGTGACGACGCCGAGGTCCGACGATCATCGCTCGAGTTGCGCGCGCGCCGGCGTGCAGATCATCGACCGAAGATCGCGCGCAGCGCGACCTCGCAGAGGCCGCCGCAGCCGATGACGCTGCGCATGACGGCGGACAGCTGAACGAGCAGGCGATCCCATGCGGGACGTTGTGGATGAGCGTGAACGGATACGAGATCGAGTGCGCGATCGCGGTCTGCGTATTGGAGAATGCGAGTCCCGCGAACAGGGCCGCCGTCGCCATGCGGGTTCGCAGCGCGAGTTGCGAAGGTCGGCAGCGAGCGGCGGCAGCCCTCGAGGATCTCCCGCGCGGCCGCCACCGCGTAGCTCGCCGAAACGGGATTGGCGTTCACGTTCCACAGGCTTTCGAGCGCGTGCGAGAGCGCATCGAGCCCGGTGCTAACCGTCAGCTGCCCTGGGCTTGCTCGACCATCAGCTGCGGATCGATCGACCGCGTGCGCGGGAAACAGGTCGGGATCGGGCCAGAGAAGTACTTCTTGGCCTGACTGCACATCCCATACCGTGGCCCAGCTGTGTGACCTCGCTGCCGGTGCCCGGCGGTCGTCGGCACGGCGATGATGGGCGTCGGCGACGAGCTGCTCGCCGCCCTGTTTGCGTCTCGCAGGAAGCGCTGGACGCGGTGAAGTCGCCACCGGCGGCGGCGAACACTTTGGCCGAGTCGATCACCGAGCCGCCGCCGATGCGCCACGATCACCTCCGGCGGCGCGGAAGGCTCGCGAAAGCGCGCGGCCTGGTCCGTCAGCAGCGCGCAGTCAGGATTGGGAGCGACGTCGTCGATGATGAGGGCGGGCGCACCTGCGGCCGAGCGCATCGCGCTACCAGGTCGGCGAACATCGGTTCGCTGTAGGTGACGACCGCATACCGGCGTTGGCGCAGAAGCGCCGGCAGCTCGGCCAGGCTCCCGGCGCCGAACCAGATGTCGACAGGATTACGATAGCGCCACACGTCTGCTCCCCACCGTCGCATGTTAGGGGCGGTCAATGCGTTGATAAATACCTATCTTTGGACTGGCTCGCGGACTGTCGGCTCACGCCGCCTTCCCGAACCGGCTTGTTGACCTGTTCGAGGTATTGAGCTTCGGCGAGCCGCAATCGAAGCCCATGCGATCATGGTGACGCGTAATCTGCTCCTCGCGCCATTCCGGCGCGGGGCTCACCGGGCTGCGCGCCCGCGCGCGGCAGCAAGCGACGCCTTGGTTGGCTTCGGCGGACACTCGACCAGCTTGAGCACCCTTTTCGTGTCCCGCTCCGATAAAACGACGCGCTCCGCGCGATCCACCACGTCGCGCGCGACCGGCAGCACATTACGCATGATGAAACTGGTCACATCGAGTCGTTCGTAGGCAGCCGCGGCGCCCAGCAGGCGTTTCTCCTCCGCGGTGGCCCTCAGTTCGATGCGATCGTTGCGAGGTGCGGTCGGCGTTGGCATCTTGCCTCCGTTTGCAAGAGCACGTACAGCGTCCGTACAAGTACATCCGTCGCGACTGATGTGCCGCCGGCCTACGCCGCCTTCCCGACCGGCTTGTTCACCTGCTCGCGCGCAAAGCCTGCGGTCGAGGCGTAGCCGCGCACGATAGCCAGGCGCTGGTCGTGGGTGAGAACGTCGTCGATGTTGGCGAACCCATCGGGCGCCAGCGCCTCGACGGCGTCGATCACGCCTTCGGGACCGCCCTTGCGGTTCATGCGCACGATCTGCGCCGTCATCGGCAGGCGTTCCTGCTCGTAGGCGCAAAGCGCGTGCGCGGGGTGCTCGCCGCCGACCAGCCGGTCGGCCAGGCAGCGGGCGTCGAGGATCGCCTGCGAGGCGCCGTTGGAGCCGACCGGATACATCGGATGCGCGGCGTCGCCCAAGAGCGTCACCCGGCCGTGCGACCAACGGGGCAGGGGGTCGCGATCGCACATTGGATATTCCCAGGATTCCGATTCTGGTGTCGCCTCGATCAGCCGCTGCACGTTGATGTATGGGATGCGGAAGCGCCGCACGTGCGGCATCACGTCCTGCATGCGTCCCGGCCGCGACCAGTCCTCCTTGTGCGGGATCGGCGCCGCATCGTCGGCAATTTTCGCCGCCACCGCCCAGTTGGTCAGCCGGCGGTCCTGGCGCGAGCCCTCGGCGATTGGATAGACGACGCATTTCGCCGCCATGCCACCGGCGATCACCATCGATCGCCCGGTCAGGAACGCCGGCCAGTCGAGCGCGCCGCGCCACAGCATGATGCCGTTCCAGCGCGCCGCGCCCTCGTTCGGGAACAAGAGCTCTCGCACGCGCGAGTTGATGCCGTCGGCGCCGATAAGGACGTCGCCGCGCACGCTCGCGCGGTGCGAGCCGTCGCGATCGAACAGGTATGCGGTCACCCCGCCGTCGTCCTGGTTGAAGGCGTCGAGCCGGTGGCCGGCATGAATGCGATCCTCGCCGAGCCGCGCGCGCACCGCCTGGTAGATCACCGCCTGCAGGCGGCCGCGGTGGATCGAGAATTGCGGGAAGTCGTAACCGGCATCGGTGCCGCGCGGCTCCCGCCAGATCTCCTGCCCGAGCCGATTGGTATAGATCAGCTCATGGGTGCGGATGGCGACGTCGTCGAGGCGCTCGAGCAGGCCGAGCTCGGCAAGCTCCTTGATGGCGTGTGGCAGCGTGTTGATGCCGACGCCGAGCTCGCGGATCGTGTCCGACTGCTCGTAAAGCTCGCACTCGATCCCCCGCGCGTGCAACATCAGGGCGGTGGTCAGACCGCCGATGCCGCCTCCGACAATGATGGCCTTCATATCGCACTCACGCTACGCGCCGGACAGCCTTCGGCTGGCCCATATTCCTCTGCCTGCGGCCGCGAGGCAACCGGCCACCTGCAACAGGGTTAGTGCGGGCGCTGGGCCCCGCCGGCCCGGGACGCGGCGCTACAGGATCGTGTCGGCCAATACGGCTGGAACGAGCAGTCCGGCGATCAGCTTTGCGGCCGGTATATCCGCCTCGGTATATCGGCCGGCCTCGCCGCACAGGTTCATGGCGCCAAGGGTCTGGCCGCAAAAACGGATCGGCACGTTCATGATCGCCGCAATGCCGAGGCTTGCGATCAGCTCGTGATCGGAGAACGCGGCGCGCACCTCACGGCTGTCGCGCGCGATGAAGACCTGGCCCTCATCGAGCACGATGCGGCCCCATGGCGTATCGCGCTTCTGCTTGCGTCCGCCGACCGGATACGCGGCAGAATCGCTGCTGTAGAGCCGCTCGACTTCCGCCGTTGCCGGCAGGTGCCGGTTCACCGTGAACAGGACATGGCCGATCGTGCGCCGAGCGAGTGCGTCGCCGGCGCGGTAGGTCGCGTTTGCGCCTTCGCCGGCGGCGATCTCCATCACTGCCGCAATGTCGCGCTCGCTCAGCCGGCCTTTCGGTTCCATCGTCGCCCGTTTCGCCGACCGGCTAGCGTTTTCGTGTCCCGCACGCGGTGCAGCGCGAAGCGCTGCGCCGCTGATGCGGGACCGTCGCAGACGCATGCGTTTGTGAAGGTCCCGGTTCTGCAGCGCATCGCTTCGCGCTGCGCTGCGCCCGGGACACGGCTGAAGCACGCTTTAGTGTCATTAGGTACTAGCGCCCGTAGCGCCGTTGGATGAAGGTGGTCGAGAGCACGGTGAGCACCAGCGTCGTGCCCATCAGGATGAAGGCGAGCGCCCCGCCGAACGGCCAGTTCGATTGCCCGACGATTTGCTGGTAGACCTGCGGCCCCATGACGTGGAAGCGCGGTCCGCCGAGCAGCACCGGCGTGGCGTAGGCGTTCATGCACAGGATGAAGACCAGCGCCGTGCCCGCGATCACCCCCGGCAGCGCAAGCGGAAGAATGACGCGTCGGAAGGTCGTGAAGGGCCGGGCGCCGAGGTTGCCGGCGGCTTCCTCCAGGCTCGGGTCGATGTTCTCCAGCACGCTCTGCAGCGACAGGATCATGAACGGCAGCACCACGGCGACGATGCCGATGACGACCGCGGTCGGGGTGTAGAGGATCTCCAGCGGCTCCCCGATCGCGCCGAGCTCCAGCAGCATCTGGTTGAGAAAACCGCGGTTGCCCATCACCGCCATCCAGCCGGCGGCCCGCACCAGGTTCCCGACCAGCAGCGGAAACACCACGCAGATGACCAGCAGGCTCTTCCAGCGCGCCGGCGCGCGCGCGATGAAATAGGCGACCGGAAAGGCGAGCACCAAGGTGATGGCGGTGGAGATGGCCGCGACGTAGATCGTGCGCAGCAGCACGTTGCGGAAAAAGGCGTCGCCAAAGATCGAGGCGTAGTTCGAGAGCGTGAACGCCTCGACCATCAGGTCATAGCGGTCGTATTGGTTCAGGCTGTAGCGGAACAACAGGACCATCGGCAGCCCGAGCACCGCGACCACCACCAGCGCCGCCGGCAGCGTGAGCGCGAACGATGCGGCGCGCGCCGAGCGCGGCGTCTCCTCGGGCGGGATTTCAGTTGATGCCGCAGCTGTGACGGTGGTCATCGCACTTGCGCATACTCGTTCGTCATGCCCGGCACCCGGGTCCGGCCTTTTGGCCGGCCCGGGCATGAAACCTTGTGCCGGGCATCCACGTCTTTCTTCCCCTTCGGGAGGCAAACAAGACGTGGATGGCCGGGACAAGCCCGGCCATGACGGTTCGGCGTGGCCGGGAATAGCCACTCGTCACGCCAGGAACTCGCGGTCCCACCATTGCTTCAGAATTCTGGTTTTCCTTGGCGACGTAGCCGTAGTCGGGCGACTTCAGCTTGGCCTGCTCCTCCGCGCTGAAGGTGAGTTTCTGTGCGAGCTCCGGCGGCAGCTGCGCGTTGGACACCGTCGGCGCATAGCCCATCTTCTGGGCGAACGCGACTTGTGCCTGCGGCTCGAGCGACGCGTTGAGCCAGGCGTAGCCGCCGTCCTTGTTGGGGGCGTTCATGGGCACGCCGAAATCGAACACGATCGGGATCGCGCCCTCGGCCGGGGCGACGTTGGTCACCGGGATGCCGGCGTTCTGCCACTGGATCGCGCGGGCGCGCCACATCGGCGTGATCCACACCTCGCCCGACTGCAGCGCCTGCGCCATCGCTTCGTTGCTCGGCAGCACCCGCACGCCGAGCTTCTTGAGCTCCAGAAGCTTTTTCTTGCCCGGCTCGAAGTCCGACAGGTTACCCCCTGCGGCGAGCGTTGCCGCCATATAGATTTGGGTGCGCAGGAGCGCGACCACGCCGACCTTGCCGCGATATTTGTCGCTCCACAGGTCGGCAAACGCCTTCGGCTGCGCGTGGTTGGGGTTGTAGACCAGCACCATGCCCGAATAGATGTGCGGGACGGAATACGGTTTGCGCAGCGTCGCCACCGCATTCTTCAGGTTCGGCAGCTTCGCCTCGTCGATCGTCTCGAGCGCACCCGAGAGTGAAACGTCGTACATGTCGACGTCGGACAGGCAGGCAATGTCCAGGGTGCCTTTCGGCAGGCGCCGCTCGGCGATCAGCTTGTTCATGCGCGGCCCCTGGGCGGCGACGTCCCATTGCACCGTGACCCCTTTCGGTTCGAGCAGCGGCTTGACGATGTTGGCTTCCAACAGGTTCTGGTAGTCGCCACCCCAGGTGCCGACGATGCAGGGCGTGCCCTGCGCGCGCACCGGCGCACCGCCGAGCACGGCGGCGCCCGCAAGCGAGGCTGCGCCGAGCCCGAAGTCACGGCGGCTGATCGCGAACCTGATGTCATGATGCGGCATGTTATCTCTCCCTATGATAGCGATGATGTCGGCACGCGGTCGGATGCGTCGAGTACCAGGCTCGCGTCCGGCGGCCAGGCGAGCCTGACCGGCTCTCCGGGGTTGATGCGGGGCGCATTTCCGGAAGCCGTCGGCGCGTGCACCGTAACCGTCTCGCCCGATTTGAGCTCGATCATAGATTTCAGTGGTGGCCCCAAGGAAGGTCACCACCTTGGCGATCCCGGGCACGGCGTTCGGATGTGCGGTCGGTTCGTCCGCGCGCAACATCTGCATGCGCTCGGGGCGGACCGCGAGCACCGAAGGCGGCGGGCGCGCGTGACCTACGAAGCGGATATCGAGGCCTGAGCGGGTACGGAATATGCCGGGCTCCGCGACCTCGCCTTCGAAGAAATTCGATTTGCCGATGAAATCGGCGACGAAGGCGGAGCGCGGCCGATCGTAGAGCTCGCGCGGCGTGCCGACCTGGGCGATCACGCCCTGGTTCATCACCACCAGCCGGTCGGCGACGGTGAGCGCCTCTTCCTGGTCGTGGGTGACGAAGACGGTGGTCAGCCCGAGGTCGCGCTGCAGCTGCCGGATCTCCAGCCGCACGTCATGGCGCAGCTTGGCGTCGAGGTTCGACAGCGGCTCGTCGAGCAGCAGCACCTCGGGATTGATCACCAGCGCGCGCGCGAGCGCAACGCGCTGTTGCTGGCCGCCGGAGAGCTGCTTCGGATAGCGCTCGCCGAAGCCGGACAGGCGCACGAGCCGCAACGCGTCGGCGACGCGCCGCGCGATCTCGGGTTTCGGCACCTTGCGCATCTCCAGGCCGAACGCCACGTTCTGCGCCGCCGTCATATGCGGAAACAGCGCATAGCCCTGGAACACCATGCCGGTCGCGCGTTCGTACGGCGGCTTGGCGGTGACGACCTCGTCGCCGATGCGGATCTCGCCGGCGGTCGGCAGGATGAAGCCCGCGACCATCCGCAGCGTCGTGGTCTTGCCGCAGCCGGATGGCCCGAGCAGCGCCACCAGCTCGCCGTGCGCGACGTCAAGCGAGAAGTCGCGCACGGCAAGCGAGGCGCCGTAGGCCTTGCTGACGCGGCTGAGCACGACCTCGGACACTCACACGACCTTCGAGAGCTTCACGAACCGGTCGGTCACCAGCAGGCCGACCCCGATGATGGCGATCTGCACGACCGAGACTGCGGCGACGGTCGGATCGAACTTCCATTCGAGATACTGGAGCATGGCGATCTGCAGGGTGGAGCGGCCCGGCCCGACCAGGAACAGCGACATCTCGAGATCGGTGAACGAGACGATGAACGAGAAGATCGCGGCTGCAACCACGCCCGGGCGGATCATCGGCAAGGTCACGCGGAGGAAGGTGGTGAGCGGCCGCGCGCCGAGATTGGCCGACGCCTCCTCGATCGACTGGTCGACGCCGACGAGGCTCGCCGAGACGAGCCGCACCGTCCAGGGAATGGTCAGCGCCACATGCGCCAGCACGAATCCCGGCAAGGTCGCGATCACCCGCACGCCGGTCCACAGTTCGAGCTGGACGAAATAGATGTAGATCGCCGTGCCGGCGACGATCCCGGGCACGATCAGCGGGGAGAGCAGCAAGGCATTGAGCGCCTCGCGTCCCGGGAAGCGGCCGCGCACCAGCGCGAAGCTCGCCGGAATGCCGAGCGCAAGGCCCGCCAGCATCGAGAACACACCGATCTGGATCGAGGCGATGAAGCCGTTGAGGAAGGCCGCGTTCGCCCAGGCGTTGCCGAACCACGCGAGCGTATAGCCCTGCGGTGGAAAGGTGACGACCTCGTTCCTGAAGACGCTCACCCACAGCACGAACAGCAGTGGCGTGAACATGAACAGGAAAACCAGCGCGACCACCGCCAGGTAGGTGGCGCGCACGAGCGACGGCGCGGGCCGCGGCACGGGCGCTGCAAGGTCGGCGGTCAATGGCATGCACACCCTCGAGACGGGGGCGACGCTAGTGCGGAACGCGCAGGCGGACAAGCCGAGCGCAGGACACCGTCATTTGCGAGCCGAAGGCGAAGCAATCCAGTACGGCGGTGGAGTGTCTGGATTGCCTAGGAAGAGACGGGGGGAAACGACTCGCAATGACGGAGGCGGATGGGTTTCGGGCCCCCCACGCCGTCATCCTGAGGTGCCCGAGCGAAGCGAGGGCCTCGAAGGATGCTGCTCTGCCGTGCAGCTGCCATGTTGTGCGTCCTTCGAGGCTGTGCGCCGGGAGACCGGCAAGGAGTATGGGGTGGAAGTCCTCTGCAGTGAAGGCGTAGCGAACCACACTGGCCCCGAGCCGTGCGGACGTGCCCGCGAGGACACGGTCGAAGCGTCGGCAGGGGAACGCATAGGCCAGCCATTGAGCCGCGATAGAAGGATCGTCCCGGGTGCCGACGCCGTAGCTTCTGCGGAAGGCAACACGCACGGGTGCGCCAACGCGAGCGCCCGGGCGACCCGGCGTGGTCGCAGACCCTGGCATGTGCGCACGCTCCTTGCGCGGGAACCGGGAGACCTCACGACTGACCGTCGGCCGAGTAGGCTGGCGGCCCGCATCGGGAAGGCGAGGAGCCGAAGCCGATGATGCACGGACGTGAGGAGTTAGACCTCGCCATAGTAGCTGTGAAGCCGACGAACGCAGCGGAGCGATCTGCGGCGGAGCCGGTGGAGCCAAGGGCGGGGGCCGAGGGGAATGCGGGCCAGCACGACACGGGCCGGATGCAACGCCGGGGAACCGTGACCCAAGGGCTGGAGCGCATACGGAAAGCGGCCAGTACGCTTTGCCGTCAGACACCCGAGGTGCGAGCCGTATGCCTTAATTGGGCCCGTACGGTTCTGTGCGGGGGGCGCTCAGCAATGAGCGTCCCTACCGCGATCGCCCGACTTCGTCGGGCGAGCGCCTCAGGATGACGACTTAGAAAGCGTTGCCCCCCACAACACCGTCATCCTGATCAGGATGAGGGGTTGCCCGCCTTTCATCCAGGTGAATCGGCCGCCAGGCTGGTGTGCGACTTGCAATGACGGAGAGACGAGGATTTGCCTAAAGCGCAATCAATTCAGCTCGTTCTTGACCCAGAGGCCGCCCTTCATGATCGCCGGGGATGCGCTCGCCCTGGCCGCCGAGCACGGCGAGGTCGGCGAGCGGATTGCCGTCGACCACGATCAGGTCCGCATAGGCACCGGGTGCGATCACGCCGAGCTCGCCTTTCATGCCGACCACGCCGGCTGCGATCGACGTCGCGCTGGCGATGATCTCGTGCGCCGGCAGCACCTGGGCGCGGATCAAAAATTCCTCCGACTGCCGCCGGTGCATTTCGCCCAACAGGTCGGTGCCGTAGGCCATGGTCACGCCGGCGTCGCGCATGATCTCGAGCGATCGCAGGCCCGCGAGCCGGACGTCGTCGATCTTGTCGACCGACACCTGCGGCAGGCCGAGGCTCGCGCCCTCCTCCTTGAGCGCCTGGAAGGTGACGAGCGTCGGCACCGCCCAGGCGCCGCGCTCGGCCATGAAGCGGGCGGTCGGCGGCTCGATCAGGTTGGCATGCTCGACCGACTTGAGGCCGCACTCGACCGCGCGGCGAATGGCCTCGTCGGTGTAGAGGTGGCCGGCGACGTAGGTATCGGCCATCTCGGCCTCCTCGACGAAGGCCAGGATCTCCTCGCGCGAGAAGCCGAGGAAGGCGATCGGGTCGGTGGGGGAGGCGACGCCGCCGTTGACCATGATCTTGATCAGGTCGGCGCCGGCCTTGATCTCCTCGCGCGCGGCGCGTCGCGCCTCCGGCACGCCGTCGCAGATACGGCCGATCGCGCCCAGCCGCCGGTCGTAGTAGGCGCGTTCGCGCGCGTCGAAGCGGCCGCGGAGGTCGGCGTGGCCGCCGGTCTGCGACAGCGCCTTGCCGGAGATCACGAGCCGCGGTCCGAGAATGGCGCCCTCCGCGACCGCCAGCTTGAGGCCGATGTCGGCGCCGCCGACGTCGCGCACGGTGGTGAAGCCGCGCATCAGCATGCCGCGCATGATCCCGGCGGCGCGCAGCGCCACCAGCGAGTCCGGCAGCATCGCGTTCTGCGCCAGGTTCGCCGTCGTCGCCACAACGTGCACGTGGCAGTCGATCAAGCCGGGCATCAGCGTCTTGCCGGCAAGGTCGATCGCGCGCGCCGCGGTTTTGATCGGCCGGTCGCTGACTTCGCGGAAGCGCTCGCCTTCGATCAGGATGTCGACACCCGGCCGTGGCTCGGCCGTCGAGCCGTCCACAATGGAGGCATTCCGCAGCAGCAGCATTTGCGTGTCCTCGCGGTCTTGGGAGTGAGATGGATCGATCGCGGACGATTATCGGGCCGGGGAAGCTTGTGGGCAACGGTTTCAAAGGCGCCTGTTCGCGTTCCCCTTGCGACCAGTCCGCGCGATGGAGCATAGCGATGATACGCGCTATCAGGGGATTCTCGAAAGGCCGCCCCGGCACGCAGTCTTGGCCGGTTTTGAACGTGACACGGTGAGATGCGTGAAGCGCCCGACTAGAATTGCTCCGCTGATAGCATTGAGCGCGCTCGCGGCATTGCTCTTTCTGCTCTCGCTCGGCATCGGCTCGGTGCGGCTGTCACCCATCACGGTCGCGCAGGCGCTCCTCGGCGGCGGCAGCGAAGAGCAGCGGATCATCGTGCAGGAAATCCGACTGCCGCGCGCCATCTTGGGGCTCTGCATCGGCGCGGTTCTCGGCTTGTCCGGCGCCGCGCTGCAAGGCTTGCTGCGCAACCCTCTCGCCGCGCCGTCGCTGTTTGGCGCGCCGCAGTCGGCGGCTTTCGGCGCCGTCGTGGTGATCGCGCTCGGATTGGCTGACGTCCGTTCCTTCATGCTGCCGCTGGCTGCCATCGCGGCGGCGTTCGTCTCGGTGTTCCTGCTGCTGGTCGTGGCCGGGCGCAACGCCAGCCTGCTGCTGCTGATCCTTGCCGGCCTGGCGATTTCCAGTCTCGCCGGCGCCGCGACGGCGCTGACGATGAACCTCGCGCCCAATCCCTTTGCCGCGCTCGAAATCGCATTCTGGCTGCTCGGCTCGCTCGAGGACCGCAGCTTCCGGCACGTGCTGCTGGCACTGCCGTTCATCGCGCTCGGCGCCGCCGTGCTGATGACCGAGCGGCATGCCTTTCGCGCGCTCGCTCTCGGCGAAGAAGCCGCACAGAGCCTCGGCGTCAACGTGGCGCGCCTTCGCCTGCTGGTCATTGCCGGCGTCGCGCTCGGCGTCGGCGCCTCGGTCGCGGTCGCGGGCACCATCAGCTTCATCGGACTGGTGGCGCCGCACCTGATGCGGCCGCTGGTGCGCCACGATCCCGCCCGGCTGCTGGTGCCGAGCGCGCTCGCAGGCAGCGCCTTGCTGCTTGCGGCCGACATCGCGGTGCGCATCATTCCCACCAACGCCGATAGTCTCAGGGTCGGCGTCCTGACGGCGATCATCGGCGTGCCGTTCTTTCTCTATCTCATCGTGCGGGAGCGGCGCTCACTCGGCGGAGGGTTGGCATGAACGAGGCGGCCTATCTGACGGCGAAGCGCCTGCGCGTCAGGCTGGGCGGGCGCGTCGTTCTCGACGACGTCAACCTGTCGCTCCCGCATCGAGGTCTTGCCGCCCTCGTTGGTCCGAACGGCGCCGGCAAGACCACGTTGCTGCGCGCGCTTGCCGGACTCATTCCCGCCGAAGGCCGGGTGCGTATCGGGGACGACACAGGTTGCATCGCTCGCGGTTCGCGAGCGTGCGCGGCGTTTCGCCTATCTGCCGCAGGGCCCGGTGGTGCATTGGCCGTTGACGGTGCGCGACGTTGTCGCGCTCGGCCGCTACCCCCATGGCGCCATCGATCCGTCCCGGCTGTCGCCGGTCGATGCCGACGCAGTCGCGCGCGCCATGCAGGGAACGGACATCGCGGATCTTGCCGATCGCCCGGTAACCGAGCTTTCAGGCGGGGAGCGCAGCCGCACCATGCTGGCGCGCGTGCTCGCAGTCGAGGCGCCGGTGATCTTGGCCGACGAGCCGACGGCCTCGCTCGATCCCCACCACCAGATCGATGCGCTGCATCTGCTCAGGCGCGCAGCCCAAGCGAGCGCCCTGGTGATTGTCGTCACCCACGACCTCGGTTTCGCCGCCCGGTTCGCCGACACCGTTCTCGTTCTCGACCGGGGACGTCTGGTCGCGACCGGCCCGCCGTCGAGCGCGCTCGCGGCTGCGGTACTTGCCGAGGTTTTCCGCGTCGATGCCTTCCGCGCCGAGCGCGACGGCGAGCCCGTCGTCGTGCCGTGGTCGGCACTGTGAGCGGTAATGGCGCAGTGATACCGTGGTTCGGCACGATTGCAGCCGCTCGGTCATTCCGCATGGTCGCGCTCGCGCTGGTTCGTCTTTCAACGTGTGCCGCGATCGTGATCGGGGGCGTCTTGCTGTGCATGCCGGCCGCCGCTGCCGGCAGCCATCCACGCGTCGCGTCGATCAACGTATGCACCGATCAGCTGCTGTTGGCGCTCGCCGATCCCGAGCAGATCGTCGGCTTGAGCCCGTTTTCGCGCGACGCCGCGCGGTCTTGGGCGGCGGCCGAGGCGAGCCGTTATCCGCGCCTGTCGGGCGAGGCCGAAGAGGTGCTGGTCCTCAAGCCGGACCTTGTCGTTGCCGGCGCGTTCACCAGGCGCGCGACCCGCGAGCTGCTCAAGGACAAGGGCGTGCGGGTCGTCGAATTCGATGTCGCGCGCTCGCTGCAGCATGCGCGCGAGCAGATCCGCCGCATGGGTGAGCTGACCGGTCACCCCGAACGCGGCGATGCCCAGGTGGCGCGCCTCGATGCCGCGGTGGCGCGGGCGCGCGCCGTCGCCTCCCGCCACAGCCACCGGGTGCTGCCGCTGTCGCGCCGCGGCTGGGTCTCGGGCACCGACAGCCTCGTGAGCTCGATGCTCTCCGAAGTGGGATTGTCCAACGCCGCCGACAGTCTTGGATTGGCAGGCGGCGGCTTCGCTTCGCTGGAAACGATCGTCAGCACGCGGCCAGACTTCATCCTGGTTGCCGAGGACAGTCCGGTCGCCGAGGACCAGGGTCAGGCGTTCCTTTTGCATCCGGCACTGGAGCGGCTCTATCCGCCCGCAAGGCGTCTCGTCGTTCCCGAGCGGCTGACCGTATGCGGCGGGCCCATGCTGGCTGAGGCGCTCGAGCGGCTCACGGCGGAGATCGCGCGGGTGAGCCGCTGACGCGCGGCATAGCCCCGGCTCGAATAGGAAGTCCCGCTCGCGCTAAGTCACCTCTCCCATGGGGAGAGGTCGACCGCGCTGAGCGAAGCGAAGCGCGGGCGGGTGAGGGGTTAGGAGCGTTGCCGGCCAGGCGCTGAGCCCCCTCACCCGGATCGCCTCGCTACGCTCGACGATCCGACCTCTCCCCGACGGGGAGAGGTGAAGAGGCAGCGCCGCGTGCGCCAAACTGCGTGAAAGCTGCAGAGCGTTGCCGGTCGATCGCTGAGCCCCCTCGCCGGATCGTCTCACTACGCTCGACGATCCGACCTCTCCCCACCGGGAAGAGGTGACGAAGCGACGTCGCTTGGAAAATCGTTTCGGAAAGGCACTAATCGGCGCGCAAGGTGCGCGCGAGGCTGTCCTCGATCGGCCGCAGCAGATACTGCAGCATCGTCCGCTCGGCGGTCTGAATGAAGGCTTCGGCCGGCATCCCAGCCGCGAGCAGGGCCCGGTCGCGGGCGTTGAAGTGCTCCGCCAGGAGCTCGAGCCGCACGCGATAGTAGACCTGCTGATTGCCGCGGTCGGTCAACCTGTCGGCCGAAACATACGCCACCCGCGCCGGCACGACCGGCGTGGTGCGATGGTTGAGGGCCGCCAGGCGCACATTCGCGGGCCCGCCAACCTGCACGGCATCGATGTCCGTCGGCTGCAGGCGGGCATCGACCACAAGCTCGACGCCGCGCGGCAGAATCTCGATGATCGTTTGCCCGGCCGGAATGACGCCGCCGACGGTGTTCGCGACCAGCCGCACCACCGTGCCGTCGACCGGCGCACGCACCACGATGCGCGAAAGGATGCTTTCCGAAGCGACGATCTGTTCCAGGGTGTCGGCAATGCGGATACGGACGTCCGAGAGCCGTGTTCCCGCCTCGGTGCGCCGCTCATGTCCGATTTTCTCGATCTGCTCGCGCACCTCCGCCATCGACTGCTTCGCCTTCCCGATCGACGCCAGCAGCGCGCCGGCGCGTCCTTCCAGGTCGGCCTCGGTCCGTCGCAGCGCAAACAGCCGGTCGGCACGGGAGAGTCCCTTCTGGAACAGGTAGTCCATGTCGCGGAGCTCTTCGCGAATGAATATGGCCTGTTTCTCCGTGGCGGTCCGCTGGGCCTGCAATCCGGCGGCCTCTTCCTCCAGGCCAGCAAATCGCTGCTGAAGGATGCGGACCTCGCTGCGGCTCTTCTGCACCCGGTGCTCGAATTCGATCACCTTGGTCTCGATGAAGTCGCGGACCGACGGGTCAAGGTCGTGCGCGAGCAACTCGGGCGGAATGGCGATGGCGTCGAAATCGCGCTGCTCCGCCAGCAGTCGCACTTCGTCGGCGCGCAGGGTGAGCAAGGTTTTGCGTGCCCGGTTGAGGGTAGCCTCCGCCAGCGTGGGATCGAGGCTGATCAGCGGTTGCCCGGCGGTGACGACATCGCCGTCCCTAACGTGCAGCGTCTTCACGATCCCGCCTTCCAGGTGCTGGATCGTCTGGTTCTCTCCGCTCGCGGCGATGTGGCCGGAAGCAATCACCGCCCCCGCGATCGGCGCGGTCGAGGCCCAGGCGAGAAAACCGCCAACGCCGCCGCCGGCGACCAGCAGCGCGCAAAGTCCGGGCCAGAGCAGCGACGTGCGAACGCCGGTGCGCCAGCTTGCGCGGCGGGTGGCCGCCTTGTGCCTGCGAGAAAACATGACGCGTTAGCCTTTCCTTCAAGCCGCGACGGCAGCGACGCGAGCGGATTTTGATCCGCGGTCCGCCGGCAGCACTTTTGCGAGCGCCTCGTCGCGATCTTGCGAAGCCACGACCTGACCCTCGCGCATGAACAGAATACGATCGACGGACCGGAGCACGCCGGAGCGCTGCGATACGACGATCACGGTGGTGCCGGCCTGCTTGAGTGCCGCAATGGATCTGTTCAACGCGGCCTCGCCTTCACTGTCGAGATGCGCATTCGGCTCGTCGAGCACGACCAGCGACGGCACTCGGAACACGGCACGGGCGAGCGCGATCCGCTGACGTTGTCCGCCCGAGAGCGGCAAGCCACCTGGCCCGACGCGCGTGTCGAACCCGTTGGGTAGCCCTTTCACCAGCTCGGACACCCCCGCCAGATCGGCCGCGGCCATGATTTCCTCGGGCGTCGCGTCGGGGTCGAGCCGCGCGATGTTCTCCGCCACGGTCGCCGGCAAGAGTTCGACGTCCTGCGGCAGGTAGCCGATGAGCTTGCCGCGCTCGTCCGGATCCCAGTTTTGCAGGTCGGATCCGTCGAGCCGCACGATCCCGCGCGAGGGCGGCAATGCTCCGGCGGCGAGTTTGGCGAAGGTCGATTTTCCGGCGCCCGAGGGGCCGACCAGACAGACCGCTTCGCCGGCCGCAACCGTCAACGAGATGGCGCGGATGGTTGCCTCGCCGGCGCCCGGCGGCAGGAACAGAACCTTCTCGAACGCAAGGTGCCCGGCCGGCCGCGGCAAAGCCGTTCTCGGCCTCGCGGTCGCGGCCTCCGCCAGCACCGAATCGACCTTGCGCAGGCTGGTGGTGGCCTGCAGCAGCCCCCTCCAGCCGGCGATGAGATTGTCGACCGGCGCGAGCGCCCTTCCGGCCACCAGCGAGGTCGCGAAGATCATCCCCGCAGTGATCTCCTGCCGCAGGGTCAGGTAGGCGCCGACGCCGAGAATGCCGAGCTGTATGCCGAGGCGAATGAAGCGCGACAAGCCGGCAAAGACCGCGTTGACGCGAGCCGCGCGATCCTGGGCATCGAGCCCCGGCGCGGCGGCCTCGCCCCAGGTCGACACCGCAGCGCGGGACATGCCCATGGCGCGAATGATGTCGCTGCTGCGGCTGAAGGCGCTTACGAGCGTGCCGGCGGCCGCGGCTTGCTCGGTGATGCGTGCCTGCGGAGCCTGCAGCAGGGCTTGGTTGAGCAGCGTTAGCACGAACAGGACGGCGGCAGCCGCGACCACCAAGCTTCCCAGCATCGGGTGGATCATGAAGACGAGAAGGGTGAAGAGCGGTGCGAACGGCGCATCAAGCAGCGCCGCGAACACCGGACCGCTCAGGAATGCCCGTGCCTGAGCGAGCTCGCGCAGCAGTCCAGGAGTATCCTCGCCGCCGCCGCGGCGCAGACCGCTCGCCAGCAGACGCTCGCCGGCGTCGACCTCGAGCCGGGTGCCGACGCGCTGGACCATGACGTGGCGGATGCCTTCGATCGCTCCGAGCACCGCCAGCATCGCGATCGCGATCAACGTGAGATAGACCAGCGTCTCGAAGCTGGAGGAGGGCAGCACGCGATCGTAGACTTGCAGCATGTACAGCGGCAGGACCAATGCCAGCATGTTGAGGACGAACGTCATGACGGAAACGACGAACACGCCGCGCAGCACCGCGCCCTTGATGACGTTGCGAAACATGGTCTGACTTTCGGATCGCGCGGGGGGGCGTTGCCGGCGAGTTCGCCGGCAACGGCTCTTATCGGATCGAATTGGCCGCTGCCCTCGGGAGTGCCGCGGGCAGCATTGTTGTTGGCTGTGCGCCCCGATCAGACGAAGAAGTAGTCGGGATTCGCCAAGGCACCGGAGGGGAACTGAACAGGGGCCGGCACCTCGGCATGGTCGACGCCGGCGCCGGACAGCGCGTGGCCGACCGGGGCCATGGCCGGAGACGAAGGCGCAGCATTCGCCCCCGACATGGCGTCGAGCGCCAGGACATAGTCCAGCAGTTGAGCGCTCGGGTTTCCGAAGGTGAGCATCTTCGGAATCTCGCCCGATTTGCCGCCCGATCCTTCTTCCATGAGCGGGCCGGCCTTATAGACGCCGCTGCCGGTTGGACCGTCATCCGTAGGCTGGATCTTGCCGCCGTCCGCCACGATTGACGGTGAGAAGGGCTCAATGCCTGCACCGGCCTCGGCTTGCGGAGACGAGGGTGCGGAGCCTTTGTCCGTCACTGTCGGCTGGGACGAGGACTCAGCGCTCGCCAAAGCCTGAGCCATTCCAGCCCCGACTTCTTCGCCTTGCCCGCCGTCGTTCGGCACCGGGTCCGCTTCCGGCACCTTGACGTCGCTCGTTGCCAGTACCGGATCGACGGTCGGAGTATCGACCTCCGGGGTGGGGGCGTCCGCCGTCAACGTCGTGGCGCCCTGGATCTCGATGTCGTCGCCGTCTCCGCCGTCGAGGACGTCGAGCCCGCCGTTACCGAGCAGCACGTCGTCTCCGGCCCCGCCGAGCAGCGTGTCGGCGCCGTCGCTGCCGATCAGGACGTCGTTGCCGTTGCCGCCGTCGAAGCTCAGCTTGAGACCGGCGACGCCGACGCCCGAGGCTTCGATCACGTCGTCGCCGGAGAGGCCGGCGATGTGGATCGTGTCGTTGATATCGAAATGCTCGATCACGACCTGGGAAGCCAAGCCGTCGATCACCAGCGCGCCGTTCTGGATCGACAGCGAGATGACGTCGTCGCCATTGGTGCCCTGGATGAAGATGTTGTCCGCCAGATTGTCGCCGGTCACGCCGCCGATGGTGCCGGCCAGGTCGATATTGACCTTGGTGACGTCGGTGCCGGACAGGTCGTTGACGAAGATGTTGTCGGCGCCACCGAGCGCGTTGAAGTCGATGACCTCCGTGTCGTTGAGATCCATCGTCACGGTGGCAATGTCGCGAAAGAAGATCGCGCGTCCGCCGTTCGCCGAGATGGTGATGTTCTCGGCGGCATTGGCGCCGTTGAACAGCATCGTGTCGGTGCCGGCCTGGCCCTCGAGCGTGTCGTTGTCGTCGCCCGGGTTCCACACGAAGGTGTCGTTGCCGGCGCCCATGAACGCCACGTCGTTGCCGTCGCCGCCGTTGATGAAGTCGTCGCCGGCGCTGCCGAGGAACACGTCGTTGCCGAGCCCGCCGTTGAGCGTGAGCTTCATCTGGCCGGCGGCGACGCCGCTGGCGTTGATCACGTCGTCGCCGCCCAGACCGTTGATGGTCAGCCGATCATTGGCGGCTTCGCCCTGCTCGATCACCACCTTGGCGGGGAGGCCGTCGACCGTGATGGTGCCGGCCGCGTTGCTCGTGACGTTGATCTGAGTGTCGCTGCCCTGGGTGGCATTGACCGTCACGTTGTCGGCCGCGCCGTCGCCGCCCCCGTTCGGGCCGGCAAGATCGATGTTGATCTGCGTTGCGTCGGTTCCGCTGAGGTCTCCGACCACGATATTTTCGGCGCCCCCGAGCGCGTCGAAGTCGATCACCTCGACGTCGTCGAGGTCCATGGTGACGTTGGCGACGTTGCGGAGGAACAGCACGCGCCCGCCGTTGGCCACGATGTCGACGTTCTCGGCGACGTTCGCGCCGTTGAAGTCCAGGGTGTCGATGCCGTCCTGACCCTCGACGGTGTCGTTGCCGTCGCCCGGATCCCACTGGAAGGTGTCGTCGCCGGCGCCCATGAACGCCACGTCGTTGCCGTTGTCGCCGAAGAGGAAGTCGTTGCCGTCGCCGGCGCGGAAGGTGTCGGCCCCCTGGCTGCCGAGGATGGAGTCGTCGCCGGCGCCGGCGTCGATCGTGAGCTTGATCACGCCAGCGGGAAGCGCGGTCGCCCGGATCGTGTCGTTGCCGCCAAGCCCGTTGATGACCAGGCTGTCGTTCGCGCCTTCCGCGTTGGAGATGTTGGTCCGAGCCGCGAGACCGAGGACCGAAACGCCGGTCCCGGAGCCGACTACGTCGATGACGTCGCCGCCGTTGGTGGCGTTGTCGATCACGACGTCGGCTGCGCCGTCGCCGGCTGTGCCGCCGATCGTCCCGGCCAGGTTGACATTGACCTCGACGACATCGGTGCCGCTCATATCGTTGACGGTCAGCGTGTCGACGCCGCCGAGTGCATTGAGGTCGATCTTCTCGACGTCGTCGAGGTCCATTACGATGTTGCCGAGATTGCGGGTGAACAGCGCGCGCCCGCCGTTTGCCGACAGCGTGAAGATTTCGGCGCCGGACGAGCCGTTGAACAGCATGCTGTCGGTACCATCCTGACCCTCGACGACGTCGCTGCCGTCGCCCGGATCCCATTGGAAGGTGTCGTTGCCGGCGCCCAGAAAGGCCACGTCGTTGCCCTGCTGGCCGTCGATGAAGTCGTTGCCGTCGCCGCCGAGCAGCAGGTCGGCACCGTTGCTGCCGAGAATGGTGTCGTTGCCGGCGCCGCCGTCGACGGTGATCTTGATCAGGGCAGCAAGGTTGCCGGTGGCCGAGAAGAAGTCGTCGCCGCCATTCATGTTGACGACGAGGTTTTCGGTCGTGCCGATGTCGATAGAGAACGGCGCCGGATCGAGGCGATCGAAGCGCACGCGCGCGCCGTTGGCCGTGACGGTGAAGACCTCGCCGCCGCCGCCGCCGTTGACCTGGGCCGTATCGTCGCCGGCGCCGCCCTCAAACAGGTCGGTGTCGTCGCCCGGGTTCCAGATCATGACGTCGTTGCCGGACTCGCCGAACACCTGGTCGTCGCCGTCGCCGCCGGTGAGAACGTCGTTCTCGCTGCCGCCGAACAGGAAGTCGTTGCCGCCCTTGCCGATCAGGACATCGTTGCCGCTTTGGCCGAACAGCATGTCGCCGCCCGAGCCGCCGGTGATGGTATCGTTGCCGGCGCCGCCGAACAGGTTCGCTCTGGGCAGCGCGCCGTTCGTTTCGTTCATCGTGATGGTGTCGTTGCCGCCCTGCCCGAAGACCTGGATGAGGGCTGTGTTCGCAACCGACGGGATCCCGCCGAGCACCGGGATGGCGCCGCCGTTGACCAGAATGGTGCCGGCCGCATTGCGGCTGATGTCGACATTGTTGTCGAGGTTGTCGCCAAAGACCGACAGCAAGCTCGCAGATGGATTGAATGAAGCGGTGATAGCCATCGTCGCTCTCCGAACTGTTGGGTTGGGCTCGATGGCCGCTGCGGGTGATCGCGTCGGCGCATGACCGCCATGTCGACGCCTCAGTACCGGCGGAGCGCGCGGCAAGCTTGAGGAAAACCTGGATTTTCCTTGGAGATTTTCCGAAGGGTCGCCGAACGCTGTTCGCACAGCGGCTTAGCGCCCGTCGCCGGCCGAACGGTCAGGCGCGCGCCCGCGGGGCTAAAGAACGCCAGCGCGTTCGCGCCAGATCCTCACGCGCGGGCAGTCGGCGGCCAGGATCAGCCGCAGGTCGACAAGGTTCGCGTCGGCGCCGTAGCGCTCAATCAGCGTGGCCTTGCGATACTGCCCGCGACGGTCGCATTTCGTGCATGCGAGCCGAACGATGTCGGTCGGATGCTCGGCGAGCGTGACGTAGGAGCGCGGCATTGGACTTAATCTAGGACGGCGCGGCGTGAAGCGTGGTTTCATGATGCCGAGGAAGAAACCAAGACATGCGGCCTACTGGGCCGCCGATTAGTCCGCTCGTCAGAGTCTCGTTGCGCGCGCTCCTCGTCTCGACGTACTGCCTGTACCGGTGTGCCAGCATCAGCCTCAAGGGTGTCGCCAGTTCTACGAAGCAAATTAGGGATTAGGCGTTCGGCGAAACCTGCGAGGAAGCCGAGAAGTGCTGGCGTTTCCCATGGAATTTTTCCGTTAACCTTTGGTAATATTTTCTGCACCATCTCGCTCAACACCGTAGTTGCCATCAAAAACAATGCAATTGCAGCGATAATCCCCAAGCCAACGCGCATTGCGGCCATCAGTTTATTCATGCTGGATTTATCGCAGGGCCTCAGTTCAAAGGCCTGCAGACGTGTCGCAATTGATAAAACAGCTCCCGTGGCCCCTGCCATTCCAGCAACGATGTAGGGCGTCATAGCCGGAACGCCAGACCACCGCGTGCCCGCTAGCGCGGCTACCCCCACTCCCAAGCTCGCGATCCCGGCCAGGAGAGCAACGCGCACATAACGTATGGTATTGTCGTTGGTCACGCGCCGTACAGCCATTGCAAGCGCCTTCTCAGCGATCTTTCTGCCGTCTTCAGTTTTGTCCTCCATCACAAGCATCAGCGCCTGAGCCATATTGTGTTCAAAGAGATCATCCTGATGGTCGTGCTGCCGTTTGCTGAGGCGAAACTTGGAGCGTGGCCTCATTTGCGCGGTTAAGTACCGCAATTCGCACAACTCAGGACAGATCTCGGTGAACCTGATCCGTTGTTGCTTCTCCACATCCCGACAATTGCTAAAATGTACGTAGACCCCTCGCTCAGAGCGATAAATCGCGTAATCGGCACCGACCCAGAAGATGTCTTCGACTTTGTTGCCAAGCTTGTCGGGTTCGTTTCGTCTGAGTTGTTCCAGGAGAAATGGCGTGGAACAAGGCTTTAGAATCGGGGCTCGCGGCCTCGTCACCGTCTCTGCTGCTGGGTGTGTCAACCATGATGCGCCCCCTGGTCGTTTGGTAACCCGTTTGCGTTGTAAGTTAGCGGCAGACTGTCCCCAGGTGCAATAAATTCAAGCGCAGCAGTTCAGTTTGGCCTGCGCGCCTGATTTTGAACTGCGATCGCTTCGGCAACTCGATCTCTCTCGCATGGCCCGCCGCTGCGCTCCCTTTTCCTCCTTACGGCCTCGGCGCCATCGCGGGACCCGCCACCGCCATCATAAGAAGCGCTGCTGCGAGGATCGACCCGAGGACTAGGATGGTGACCATGGCGTTCCACCCTCGCTGAAAGAAGTGAAGCTGAGGGCAATAATGGCGGCGCTCTATCGATCCCTGGTGCCAACCAGTTCACAGGGAAATTCGAGAATCTGTGCCTGGGGCAGCACGACGAACGCCGCAGCCCAAAGATGCGCCAGGGAGACCCGAGGGGCGCCCTTCTGCTTGCCGCTGTCGGAGGTCGTAACGCTCGATCAGCGTCGCCCTGACGGTACTGGCCGCGGCGCTCGCCTGAAACCAGGCGTGGGTTCCTCATCGCTTGTTTTGGGTTGCTGCCGCGTGCGGCTTGCGCTTGCCCTTGGCCGCAACGCGCTTGCCGCGCGGAGCGGCGCCGGCGCTGAGTACCGGCTCCACCGGGTAGGCTACGGGATAGACCACGTCCGTGAAGGGCACGAAGTACGAGTTGGGTTGGCAGAATGTGCCGACACCGCTGACCGCGGCATGGCATTGCCCGAAAGTGAAGTAGCCGCAGTTGCGGTAGTCGTTGCGCCCGCCGGCAACTGCGCACCAGGCGCCCGGGCCGTCAGCGCGTGCGGTAGGGGCGGCATCGAAAGTGCCGGCCATTATTAGCGCGCCAAGCGCAATTACAACCTTCGCCGCGTTACGGGTCGACATCAGTCAGCTCTCCTTGAGTTTTCGAGAAATCCGAGCTTTGAAGCCCAAGTGCGTGCAAAGTTCGCGATCACGCCTCCCGCCGGACGCTGATCCGAAATCGTGAGCGCTTCGGCAACTCGATCTCTCTTAGGGCGCTCTCTTAGGGCGCGCCTGATCGCGACCTTCTCGTCCCTGGCTTCGACCGTGCCGAGCTTCTTCTGCCTTCTTGCGGAGCGCGTAGACGCCCCAACGGGGTTGGATGACTTCCCTAGGCTTCTTCATGGCCCACAGATAGGCGCGTCTGCTGGGGGACTGGGTTCCACGTGCCTCCGACGTTTCTGTCGGTTTATCTGTCGGTGTGCGGTAAGCAATGCGCGTGTGCGGCCTGAGACATAGGTGACATTCCGTACCGGACACATGGGTAACACTTCTTGCCTGGATTCGCAGGCGGGAGGTGCGGATGCCGTGGAAAGCGAGTTCGGTGATGGAAGAACGCCTTCGCTTTGTCGCCCGTCTGCTGGACGGGGAGACGATGACGGACGTGTGCCGACAGTTCGGCATATCTCGCAAGACCGGTTACAAGATTTTCGATCGCTACAGGGACCACGGCCTTGAGGCCCTGACCGATCGCTCGCGCCGGCCGGTGCGCTACGCCAACCAGCTGCCGCCGCCGATCGAGAGCCTGATCGTTCGCCTCAAGGACGAGAAGCCGCATTGGGGCGCCCGAAAATCCGCGAGTTGCTGGTCCGTCGGCTTGCCGGCGATGTCCGGATCCCGGCCAGGAGCACCATCCATGCGGTGCTCGATCGCCACGGCCTGGTCAGGCGCAGCGGCGGGCCGCGCCATCGTGCCCGCGGCACCCCGCTGTCCGAGGGCGCCGCGCCCAATGATCTGTGGTGCGCGGACTTCAAAGGCGAGTTCAAGCTCGGCAACGGCCGCTACTGCTATCCGCTCACCGTCACCGATCAGGCCTCGCGCTTCCTGCTGCTATGCGAAGCGCTGGAATCAACCCGCGAAGACCTGGCCGTTACGGCCTTCGAACGGCTGTTCGCTGAGCGCGGCCTCCCGATCGCCATTCGCTCCGACAACGGCGTTCCCTTCGCCAGCCCCAATGCCTTGTTCAATCTCTCCAAACTATCCGTCTGGTGGCTGCGCCTCGGCATCACCATCGAACGCATCAAGCCCGGCCGCCCGCAGCAGAATGGCCGCCACGAGCGCATGCACCTCACCCTGAAGAAGGAAGCAACCAGGCCACCTGCCTCGAACAGCCGCAGCAGCAGGGCCGCTTCGACGCCTTCATGCACGAGTTCAATGCCGAGCGCCCACACGAAGCGCTCGCCATGAAGTGTCCTGCCGAACTCTATGCTGCCTCACCGCGCCGCTATGATGGGCTGCCTGAACTGACCTATCCGTTCCACGACCGCGACATCCTGGTCACCGCCTGCGGCCGCATCTGCCTGCATCGCAAGAAGATCAACATCTCCACCGTCCTCGCAGGCCAAAGGCTCGGCATCAGGGAAGTCGATGACGGCATCTGGCTCGTCAGCTTCAGCAGCTACGATCTCGGATACTTCGATCTCGAACAAAGGACCTTGCAGCCCCTCGACAACCCGTTCGGCCCGAGGTTGTCACCCATGTCTTAGGTACGTTCTGTCACCCATGTGTCCGGGCTGGACAGAGGAAGTACTGGTCGGAGTGGCAGGATTTGAACCTGCGACCCCCTCGTCCCGAACGAGGTGATTATCATCCGCCCCTTGAAATATCAGCGATTTTCGTACGTTCGCAACGTTCGTCGCGTTTTGTTCACGGGGTTTCGGTCCCATTTCGGTCCCGGTGACCGGGCGATCGCCTCGGCGGCCTCGCGCTGGTGGTCTGGATGGTGGTGGCCGTAGACCCGCTCAGCATCTCGACCGTCATGCCGAGGAAGCCGGCGATCTGCCAGAGGTCGGCGCGGGCCTGCATCGCCCAGGTCGCGGCGGTGTGCCGCAGGAAGTGCGGGGGACACTGTCCGTCGAGGCCCGCCGCCTTGACCGCGGCCGCGAAAGCCTTGCGCACGGAGCGGACCGCCTTGCCGTTCCACTCGACTACCGCTTGCTTGGCGATGCCGAGCCGTTGCCAGCGCCGAAGTGCGCGAGCAACCGATGGGGATCCGTACCGGCGGTTGCCGCTTCTTGGTCCGCTTGCGCCCTGCGCCCGGCGGTAAATACGCCGCGGTCAAGATCGACATGGCCACGGCCGATGGTGGCATGAGAGCGGCGCCGCAAATCGCGCCGTGGCGAGTGCCGGTGTAGAGCCCGATGAGGATGAAGCGCGCGAGGTGGCGACCGACGGCGCGCCGGTCCGCTTATCCCGCATGACCTGCTTCGCGCGCCATGCCGCCCTAACAATCGCGCTGCTTCCGATCGCGTGAGCCACACTCGCGCGGGAGCGATTTCTCGGGAAGCACCACCGAAACGATCTCGGAGCAGAGCCCTTCGCGGCGGTGATGATTGATCGCCGCGCGCAAGTCCTCCAGCTCGCGGCGTGCCGCTGCCTCGGTCACGAGCCGCGGTGCGTTGCCGGTCTTCTCGGGCTTCGCCGACTTCCACGGCTTGCCGACGCGCCATTTCACATAGTCGCGGCAGCGCTGTCCGTTCACATCGGCAAGCGTGTATGACTCCCAGAAGTCGGCGAGCGTCAGGACACGCTGTTTCGTTTCCTCCGGCCGCGCGTCCCGCCTTGTCGGCGAGGTAGATGTTCAAGACATCGAGGACGAGAATTTCAGCGGGATGACGGTTCCGCTCGCGCGGGACTTTGTACTTGCTGGCGATGTGCTCGGCGAGTGCCCTTTCAGCGCCCGCGCGGTCTTCTCTAGGGCAGCCCGTGCGGATTTTACGCGATCCGTCTTTGATGACCCAGCTTGCGTGTCGGACGAGCTTGCCGCTCGGTCGCGCTCTTCGGGTTCGAGCCAGATCGGCACCTTTGCTTGGTCGCGGCATCGCTGTCTCATCTCCTCGATGCGCGCAACGTGGTGAACTGCTTACCTGCGATGCGCTCGATGATGAGGCGGCCACGCCGTCCCCTCCCGACGCAGGCCCGAGAGGCTTCACTCCGCCGCCCGGGAACGCGACCTTCGCCGCAATGTCGAGCCGCAGCGGGGTGGTCGCTGTGATCGTGTCCGGCGATGGGATCGTCGGCTCGCGCCGCACCTTTCTCGGCCGCCGCTCGATCTCCATCGTGGGTGGCAGCCGGCTCACTTGTGCTTCCTGTCCCCCGCTTTCCGTCGCGGTCGCTTTGCCGCAAAGGCTGCCCGGCGCTCGGCGAGAGCGTTGTGCAGGTTCGCATCGGCGAGCGCGGCGTGGAAAGCGCGCAGCCGCATGGACAGGTTCACGACCAGCGCGCGCGGCGGGCAGCCCGGCGGGATCGCCG
>CAWBFP010000028.1:0-124727 GCA_963788095.1 uncultured Alphaproteobacteria bacterium
GGACGCTATTGGGGAGGCGTGGATGCAAGGGGCCAAGATCTTGCTTCTGTGCTCCGCGGTGGGCTTGTGGCAACCTGCGGCGCCCATGCCGCCGATCTCCCAACCAAGGCCAAGCCGGTCGAGTAGGTGAAGATCTGCACGGCTTTCGGCCTCGGGTTCTATTACATCCCGGGCACCGACACCTGCCTCAAGGTCGGCGGCTTTGTCCGTATGGACATCGGGCTCAACGCCAGCGGCAGCCACAATCCCTATTTCGGCGGAGCAGCGGCGCGGACCAACCGCGAAGACACGCCCTTCTACCAGACCCGCACGCGCGGCGTGATCTCGTTCGATGCGCGCAGCGAGACCGAGTGGGGAACACTGCGCGCGTACATCCGCGCCGGCTGGGAGATGAACAGCTCGACCAGCTCCTACACGGTCGGCGGCGGCGGTTTCGTGGACACCACCTATCGCGGCTCCACCTGGTGGGACAGGGCGTTCATCCAGTTCGCCGGCCTCACGGTCGGCAAGGCGGTGTCGTTCTTCGACTTCTATACCAATGCCCTGAGCTATTCGTCGTTGACAGCGACCGGCTCCGACACGTCGACGGCCATCAACCTGTTGGCCTACACGTTCGCAGTTCGGCGGCGGGTTCTCAGGCACCGTCTCGCTCGAAGACACCGTGCATCGCCGCACCGGCATCTGGGACGCCTCCACGCGACCGCGTTGCGACGGGTTCGCCAGCGCTTGGCGTCCCACCTGCCCAACTACGGCGACTATGCGGCCCAGACCTACCCGGACGTGGTGGCGAACGTGCGGGTCGACCAGCCCTGGGGTGCCGCCCAGGTCATGGCCGTCCTGCATAACGCCCAAGGAGCCTGCTACGGCGGGGTGTGCAACGCCGGCCCGGGCCTGCTCAACAACGGTCCGGATGCGACCGGCTGGGCAGTCGGCGCCGGCGCGCAGTTCAACCTGCCGTGGGCGCAGGGCGACCAGTTCTGGCTACAGGGCACCTACGCGCGCGGCGCGGCCTCCTATCTGGGCCTCAACAAGTTCACCACGGTCGATAGTTTCGCCATGTTTGCCGGCGGCGCGCCGATCAACCTCGGCGGCGACGGCAGCGTCGGGCTTGCCTGGGGGTTCGACGGCATTTTCCAGACCGGCACCGGCGTCGCTCTCACCGAAGGCTTCCAAGTCACCGCCGCGATCCAGCACTACTGGACCCCGATGCTGCGCACGTCGGTGTTCGGCGGCTACCTTCAGCTCGACTTTGGCAGCAACGGCGATCCGAGCTCGGCCGCAACCCTGTTCTGCACCGGCCTCCTCGGCGGCGGGGTCAACGCCCCGCTGCCCGCAGTCTGCGATCCCTCATTCGCGCTGTTGCAGATCGGGACCCGCACGGTCTGGTCGCCGGTGCGCAACCTCGACATCGGTGTCGAGGTGCTCTACTCCCGCCTCGACCAGAACATGGTCGGCAGTGTGGAATCTCGGCGCCAGCGGCGGCCGCGCCGCCGGCCTCTACGAGGCGCGCGACCAGGACACCTGGAGCGGACTGATCCGCTTCCAGCGCAATTTCTGGCCGTGAGCGGCAGCGACGTCAGGTGTTCTCGCCGCTGACTTGAAACTGTCTGGCGGCACGCGCCCGCAAGCCGCCGCTACCGCCGCCCGGCAAGAAATGCGCCGATCGCCAGCGCCTGCACCAGTGCAGCGGCTGCAAAGACAGGCGTGGCGGCGCCCGCCGCGATCACCGTTGGATCGGTCGTGAATTCCCGCAACAGGCCGAAGCACGCGGGCGCGAACGCGTAGGCGCCTTCGGCAATGCCGACAATCAGCGCCACCACGCGCGGGCCGTCGTCCTCGCCGAACTCGGTCTGCGCGATCAGCGGCGGCAGCGAGGTGGCATTGCCGAAGCCCGCCCCGAACAACACGATTGCGAGCAACAGCAGCGGCGCACTGTGTTCCAGCTGCCGCGACGAACACGAGCGAGCCCGCGAACTGCGCGGCGTAGCCGGCGCACGCCACCAGCCGCCGGTCCGCAGTCGGCCGCAGTGTTCCATCCGAGCAGGGTGCGGCCGGCGATCGCCATGGCGGTGACGAGCCCCATCGCCAGTCCGGCATTCTGCGCGCCCAGCGCAGGTACCAGGAGCGAGAACAGATGCGCGGTCAGGCCGATCTGCGCGAACAGCCCCAGCGCCATGCCGGCAGCCAATTCAGGAACTTGCGGTCGCTCCAGAGCAGCGCGCGCGGCAACGGCCACGCCGTCGGCGATGGGATCGGGGTTGTGCATACTCCTCCGCGGGGATCGTTGTCCGGTGCCAGCCCCATCCCTTGCGGGGTGCGACAACAGCAGGCTGGCAAGCACCCACGTGGTGATCGCCATGACGAGGCCGACCGCTGCCGCAGCTACGGTAAAGCCCAGCGCCTCGATCGCCGCCAGCCACAGCGGGGAGAAGATCACGCCGCCGACGCTGCCGCCGTTGTAGGCCATCGCCAGCGCGGCGGGGCGCCTGCGCACGAACCAGGGCGAGACGATCGCATTGATGGCGGCGGCGCTCATCCCGCCCCAGCCCGCGCCGCTCAACACCGAGGCAACAAACAGCTGCCATGGCGCGGTCGCCACGGCCCAACCGGATAGCCCGGCGGCCAGGCAAAGGGCGCCAAGCTTCGTCACCGCCGCGGCGCCCAGTCGGCGGTAGAGCGTAGGCAGATTGGCGCCCACGACGGCGCCGATCAGGAAATGCACGGTGACGGCCGTCGAGATCAGGATGAGCGGCCATCCACGCGTTTCGCGAACGACGCTGAGAAAGACCGGCGGCCCGTAGAAGCCGATGCCCCAGCCGAACACCGCGATCACGAAGGCGGCAGCGACCACTCGCCAGCCATGGAACGTGATCGATCGTGGTGTGCCGCCACGGGTGCCTCGACGCGCTTTAGGCACGCATTCTGCCGAGGTCACCGCGGCGAATGCTTCGGTGGCGGCCGAAGGGTTGTCGGGCAGCGCCGCGAAATGGACCTGCTCGCAAGGAGGCGATGCCAAGTCCGTCCGTGCGTTTCTGGATTTGCTCAACTAGGAAAAACCGACAGCGAAACGAGCTGCAATGATGGAGGCGGATGGGTTTCGGGCCCCCCACGCCGTCATCCTGAGGTGCCCGAGCGGAGCGAGGGCCTCGAAGGATGCTGCTATGTTGTGCGTCCTTCGAGGCTCGCCCGACTTCGTCGGGCGAGCGCCTCAGGATGACGAGTCAGAACAAGCGTTGCTCCCACAACACCGTCATCTTGATCAGGATGAGGGATTGCCCAAGTTTCATCCATGTCGATCGGCCGCCAGGCCGGTCCGCAACTCGCAATGACGAGCTTGTGATTGCTTCCGAAGCCGTGCTCCTCGCTTCGCTTCGCTGGCAATGACGGTCCGGCGTATGTCTGCGGGCTGGCGGACTGCACCCCCCGCGGACAAATGACGGCGCGGGTCGACCGTGCGGTCGACCCGCGCCGCATGTTGGTTGAGCGCCGGCTTAGTTGTGGCCGGGCGTGCTGGCATCGCTGCCGTTGACCAGGCGATCGTACTGGCCCGGACCATAGTAGTTCTGCTGCGCGACCCAGCGCGAGCCGCGCTCCTGCGCGAGCGAAGGCGTGCCCGATGCGAGCACCGTGCCGGCCAGTGCGGCCGCGGCGGCGAAAAGTGCGAGTGTGCGTGTCATTTTCTTCTCCATCTGACATTCGGCGGCGGGCGATGCGACGCCAGAAAGCGCCCACGCGCGCCGCCATGCCGGGGAGATGGATGCCGCACCCGCAATTGATAAGCGCCACCTCGCGAAAGCGGCATTCAGCGAGAGCGAATAACGCGCGCGTGAGGACGACGTGATGCCGGCCCGCCCGGCTATGACGGTGCTTTTCCCTAGTCATTGCGGAGCGTCAGCAGCATCAGAGCAATCCAGACAGCCGCACCGCCAACTCGATTGCTTCGCTTCGCTCGCAATGACGGAGCGCGCGGTTGCGGCGACATAGAGCAAAACTATCTACCTAAACGATATTTTAGCTTGAGTTTCCATTTGCCCCGCCAAATAATCGATGCCGGCATCTCTTACCGCTACCGAGACGTTGTCGAGACCATCCGCTCAAGGCCGCCACCAGCGCGGCCGCTGAGACGAGCACGCGCGGAGCCTAACGATGCACGCCAACCCACTGATCGATCGACGCCGCCTGATGGCAACCAGCCTCGGCGCTCTCGCCGCCGTCCTGCTCGACCGCGGCGTTGGCTTGCGGGCGCAGACGCCGCCGGTGCGGCGCGAGGTGCACGACCCCGCGGCAGCGCCGATGCTTGCGCTCTACAAGCGCGCCATCAAGGAGATGAAGACACGGCCGGTATGGGATCCCACCAGCTGGTGGTTCCAAGCCGCTCTGCATTGGACCCCGGTCCAGAACGATGCGTTCGGGTGCTATGAGCTCGCGTGTTTCAATCAGCTGTTTCAGCCGCCGGCGGGGGCCGGGCCCGACGTTCTCGCTCGCATTGCGGCCTCGCGCCGCCTGGTCGCAGGCGACGTCCCCATCGATCCGAGCATCGGCATCGGTCGCGATCGCATCTGGGTGAAGTGCCCGCATCGTACCTACGACTTCCTCCCGTGGCACCGCGTCTACCTGTTCTTCTTCGAGCGCATCATCGAGAACGTGGTGGGCGAGCCGTTCGGCCTGCCCTACTGGAACTATCTCGACACACGGCTCCGCGATTTCCCCCCGCCGTTCCGCCCCGCCAGGGAGAGCGACGGCAGCGACAACCCGCTGTTCTATCCGGACCGCAGCCCGCTCTGCCGCGACCCCAACGATGCGTCGGTTCCCGCCGCCGAAAAACCGCTGATCCGCGATCAGGACTTGAACTGGCCCACCGCGGCCGAGCAGCGGTTCCTCGAGCGCGGGGACGTTCTCGGCCTCGACCGCGGGTTCTCGTTCCAGCTCGAGAGCGCGCCGCACGACCAGGTGCACGGCCGCATCGGGATCGTGGTGGGTGCGACCCCGTTCGGGATGGCGACGCCGGCGCTCGCCGCGCGCGACCCCATCTTCTACCTGCATCATTCCAATCTCGACCGGCTGTGGGAGTGGTGGCGCACGCAGCCGGCCGGACCGGAGGATCCGCCGCGAGATCCGAACTACATCTGGACGCAGGAGCCCTACCTGTTCGCGACCGCCGATATCCACAAGACCGGGTTCACCGCCCGCAAGTCGCTCGGCATGGTGAGCCGGTTCTATGCTTACGATACGCTCGACCCCGTTGCGGCTCCTCCGCCCGGCCCGGTCGCCGCCGTCGCCCGTGCGCAGGCGGCGTCCGCCGCCCCGACCCGCGTCGGCCGCAGCGGACCGCTGACGGTAGCCGGCGCTCCCGCAAGCACGCAGCTTGCCCCGACGCCGCAAGCGCCCGCGGCGTCCGAACGGCGCGACGCGGCCGCGCCCGCTGCGTCGCGCTGGTTCCTGCGCCTCGCCAGCCTCGATTCTCCCTCCGGCGCCGGCGTGTTCGACATCTATCTCGATCCGCCGGGTGCTGCATCGACGGAAGGCGCCCCGGCGGGCAGCTTCTCCCTGTTCGGCACACCCGAGCTCACGCTCGCTCCACACGCAGGTCACGGCGCGACCGCCACCGGGAACGAGAAGGTGATCGAAGTCACGCCGCGCATGCGGCAGCTGATCGAACGAGGCGTCAACCCGGCCGAGGTGCGCATCACGGTCGTCCCCAACCGCAGCAGCGGCGCCTCGACGGTGCGGATCGGGCAGATGGAGCTGTTCAGCCGCTAGCCCGCGCCGAGCTACTATCCCTCCGGCAGCGGGATGAACTCGGTCTCGCCGGGCACCGGCGTGAAGCGGCCGCTCTTCCAGTCCTCCTTCGCCTGCTCGATGCGCTCGCGGCGCGAGGAGACGAAGTTCCACCAGATGTAGCGCGGACCTTCGAGCGCGGCGCCGCCGAGAAACATCGCCCGCGCCCCGCGCGCGGTCGCCTTGACGGTGATGCGGTCGCCGGGACGGAAGATCAGCAGTCGCGGGCCCTCGAAGGTGTCGCCCGCGATCTCGACCTCGCCCTCGACCACGTAGACGGCGCGCTCCTCCTGCTCGGGATCGAGCGGCGCGCTGGCGCCGGGCTCGAGCGCGACCTCGGCATAGAGCCATGGCGAGTGCATCCCGACCGGCGCGCGCGCCCCGAAGGCTTCGCCGGCGATCACGCGCGCCTTGACGCCGCCGTCCTCGACCACCGGCAGGCTCGCGGCGTCGAAGTGCTGGAACGAGGGCGCGATCTCCTCGTGCGCGGCCGGCAGCGCGATCCAGCTCTGGATGCCGAACATCGGCTCGCCGCCGGCGCGCGCCCCGGCCGGAGAGCGCTCCGAATGCGCGATGCCGCTGCCGGCGGTCATCAGGTTCATGGCCCCGGGCTTGATCTCGAGCGCGTTGCCCTCGCTGTCGCGGTGCACGATGCGGCCGTCGAACAGGTAGGTCACGGTCGCGAGCCCGATATGCGGATGCGGGCGCACGTCGATGCCCTGCCCGGCGACGAACTGCACTGGCCCCATCTGATCGAAGAAGATGAACGGCCCGACCATCTGGCGGCGGCCGTGCGGCAGCGCGCGCCGCACCGAGAAGCCGCCGAGGTCGCGCGCGCGCGGCACGATCACGAGCTCGAGCGCGTCGCACGAATGCTTGTCGCCGAGCACCGGGTCCTGCGAGGGCATCCAGCTCATGGGAAACTCCTATGCTGCATGATGGATGATGGCCGGGGCAAACGTAATGGCGGTATCCGTCATTGCAATCCGTCATTGCGAGCGAAGATTCCAGGACGGCAGTGCAGGTCTGGATTGCTCTGATGTCCCGTTGTCAAGCTCCTGGGCAGGGTCGTTCGTTGTCCGCGCGATCGCCGCGTGGAGGCAAGCTGTTGTGGTCGTGCAAGGGTGGGAGCGAAGCCTTGAGACGTCGGTCAACATCCTCTGATCCGCGGGTTCTCGCATGTCCGAATGTCCGTCCGGGGCTGTCCCTGTCTTCGTACGGGCGTCGATCTTGCGATCGGCCTCAAAGCAATCCTCGGGAATTCCCCACCGCGGCTTGCGCTCCCGCCGTTGCACGAGATCGTATTGGCCGCACCGTTGCCCCGGCCTTGGGCTCCCTGATGGTGGTGATCCGCAATCTCTTCCCTCGATGGCCCACTTAGCTGACGGCAGCACGGGCCGTGGTGAGCTCGCGGTTGATCGCCCAGATGAAGGCGGCCAGCTCGCGTGCCACCGCGGTGACGGCGACGGTCTTGAGCTTGCCCCTCCGGATCAGCGAGCGATAGCGCGCGCACAGCCGGCCCTGCGCCTTCCAGGCGATCGCGCCGACCTCTGGTGGCGCCGCTGCAACCTTGACCTGCTTGTCTTTGCCGACCCGCGGGGGATGCTGGTAGCTCCAGGCGCACTCCACCAGAACCCGGCGGGCACGGCGGTTGCCGGCCTTGGTGATCGGGCCGCGCTTGATGGTGTCGCCGGTGGAGTCCTCCGATGGCACCAGGCCGAGATAGGCCATCAGCTGGCGTGGCGTTCGAAACCGCGACAGGTCGCCGACCTCGGCCAGAAACGCCGTTGCCGATATCAGATCGATGCCGCGCATCGCCATCAGCGCGGGGACGACCTCGCGCAATGACCAGTCCTCAACCGCCGCACGGATCGCCTGCTCGAGCCGCTCGATCCGCTCCCCGGCTTGCCGCACCGCCAACAGCATCTCCTCGAAAGCGATGCGTTGCTCCAGATGCGCAAGCTTGAGCCCTGCAAGCCAGCTCATGTGCGCTTTGGTCCAAGTCCGCTTGCCTCCATGGCGCAGCTCGTGCCGCAACAGAAACGCAGAGACCTGCTGGCGCTTCGAGCGCAGATCTACAACCGCCGCCTCGCGCGCCCGAGTCAATTCCCGCATCGCCTCATGGCGTTCGTCAGGAACCCACACCGCGGTGAGTTCCCCGGCGCGCAGCAGCTTCACCAGGCTCATCGCATCGCGCCGGTTGGTCTTCACCCGATCGCCCGGCCGCTTGGGAATGAGCGACGGCGCAACCACCAGGCAGTCTTGCCCAAGGCCCTTGATCTGCCGGTACAGCCCATAGCCTGTCGGCCCGGCCTCGTAACAGAACGTCAGGCGGGCGTACTTGCCGGCAAGCTTACGTACCAGCTTGGCGGTTGCCGCTGCACTGTTCTCAACCTCCCCAACAAAGCGAACCTCACCCGCCCGTCCGGCCTCCGCAACCGCCACCGCATTCCGCCACTTGGATGTATCAAATGCTACAAAAGCTTCGCTATCATGCCTCATGACTCGCCCTCCTTGCTTGAGGCTCTGCCCGGCCCATCCGGGCAACCCTCGCACTCGCATCGAGGGCGAGTCGCCTCCGCAAGAAAAGGGACATACGGTCTTCGTCGCTTCGCGCCTAGGAAGAAACGGAGGCACTCGCAATGACGGAGGCGGTTGGGTTTCGTGGCCCCCCACGCCGTCATCCTGAGGTGCCCGAGCGAAGCGAGGGCCTCGAAGGATGCTGCTCTGCCGTGCAGCTGCTATGTTGTGCGTCCTTCGAGGCTCACCCGACTTCGTCGGGCGAGCGCCTCAGGATGACGAGTCAGAACAAGCGTTGCCCCCACAACACGGTCATCCTGATCAGGATGAGGGATTGCCCAAGTTTCATCCAGGTGGATCGGCCGCAGCCGGTGTGCAACTCGCAATGACGGTCAACGAGTGACACGTCACATGCCCGCACCCTTGCCGGAACGTACAAGCGTCTTCCACATCGTGACGGCGATCGCCAGGCTCGCGGCGCCCGGCAGCACCAGGGCGTCGGGCGACCCCATGGTCCACAGCGTCGCGCCCGCGATCGCGCACCAGGCGAGCGGAACTATAGCAAGGTGCCACAGCGGACGGTCGGCGGCGACCAAGACACCGAGCGTCGCGACCACGGTCGGATCGGGCGCGAGGCCGAACAGCTCGACCTGCGTCCACGGCCGCCCGATCAGCAGCGGACCGATCAGCGGGTACGCGATCAGCCCGAACAGGAACAAGCCCAGCCCGGCGCGCATCGTCAGCCGGTCGCGAACGACGCCGCTCAACGCCAGCAGCAGCGCTTGCAGCGCAAAGCCGGCCGCGAAGTAGCGCGCCGCCCAGTTGATGGTGTCGTAGCGGGTGAAGAGGTACGCCCACGCGACCCACAGCCAGCAGCCGGTGAGGATCGCCGCGATCGCCCGCCCGTGCCACGCCGGCCGGCGGATCATGAGCGCGAGGATCGCGATCCCGAGCGCCAGCGCCAACAGCTGCGCCGGCCAGATCGCGAGGTTGTAGAGCTCGAACAGCCGGTGGTAGGTGCGCGGCGAGAACAGCAGAAAGTCGGAGAGCGAATAGGTCCACCACTCGGACATCGGTAGCTCACGGTGCCGTCATTGCGAGGGGCGCAAGCGACGAAGCTTCGTAGGGTGCGCAAAGGCGCGCAAACGCGCGCCGTGCGCACGATCCGCCACAAGGCTCAACGTGCGCACGGCGTGCGCTCCGCGCCCGCCTTTGCGCACCCTAGTTTTCCGTCATTGCGAGTTGCATACCGGCCTGGCGGCCGATCCACCTGGATGAAACTTGGCAACCCCTCACCCTGATCAAATGAGGGTGTTGCGGGGGCAACGCTTGTTTAACTCGTCATCCTGAGGCGCTCGCCCGACGAAGTCGGGCGAGCCTCGAAGGACCCACAACATAGCAGCTGCACGGCAGAGCAGCATCCTTCGAGGCCCTCGCTTCGCTCGGGCACCTCAGGATGACGGCGTGGGGGGCCCGAAACCCAACCGCCTCCGTCATTGCGATGTTCCCTCCGTTTCTTCCTAGTCCTACTGCGTCACAATATTCTCCGGTTGCGGTTGGCATGGCGTGCCCCACAGCATGGACATCGTGGCAAGCTCTTGGCGATCGCATCGATCAAGCGTATTCGCATCGTTGCGATTGAGTTTGGGATGTGCCGCTCAGGCCGCAATGGCGGATCCTCTGGGTCTGTAACCGTTGGGTAGAGCAAGTTGCGCGAATCGCGCGGTGGAACGAGGTCCTGAGGGGGGAATCGTCTCCCTTTCGGAGACCAGGAAGCCATAGGCCGCAATGCACAGTGTGGCGTGGTGATGGAAGCCACGCCATCCACGCCCTTCAAAATGCCCGAGCCCGACCTCCTGCTTGAGCTCCTGATAATCGCGCTCGATGCGCCAGCGCAGTTTGGCGCGCTCGACGAGATCGCGGAAGCGGGTCTTTTTTGGCAAGGTGGAGAGCCAGTATTTGGTTGGCTCCTTCTCACCCTCGGGCCACTCGATCAGCAGCCATTCTTTGCTCGACTTCTCGCCATCCCGCGACGCAACGCAAATTCGCAACCGGGCAAAGCGTGACGATAGCCATTCGTTCGTGCCTTCGCGCCACGTGATCGTGCGCCACGCTTTCCTGCTCAGCCCAACGGCAACCTCCTTGACCGAGAGCGCATCTGGTTCGCGGCGGCGGCCCTTGCGCGGTGCGGGGCCAGGCCGCGGGCCTGGTGCCGAGACCAGCGTCGGCGACTGAATGCCGGCCACATAGGCCAATTTAAGCTCGGTGATGCCCGTGCGCAGCTTCGCATCGTGGCCGTAGCGAGTGTCCATAAGCACGGTCCCGCGCGGAAGCCCGGCCTCACACGCCCAGCCGATCTGCTCCAGCGCGATCTCCGGCTTGGTCTTAAAGCTAATCTGCTGCGGTATCTCCGCTTTGCGCCGCCGCTCACCATCCTGCGCCCAGTCCTTCGGCAAATACAGCCGATAGGCCACCGGCAGGCTCGCGTGCCGGTTGACAATAGACAGCGATACCGCCACCTGGCAGTTCGCCTGCTTGCCAAGCTGGCCGCAATATTGACGTGCTACCCCAACTGAATGCCGTCCCTGCTTGGGGAAGCTCGTGTCGTCGATGATCCAGGCCTCGATCGGCGCGGCACGCTCGATCCGAGGCATCACCAGCTCACGAACCTTCGCCAAGACCTTCTCGTCCGACCACGGCCCTTGGCCGACAAAATGCAGCAACGACTGATGCTGTGCCGCCGTCCGCTCAGGCGCCGTGAGCGCCGCCATCGGCTCCACGCTCTTGCGGGCACCCGGCATCACCAAGCCCACGCAATAGTCGCGTAACGGCCCGGCCCGATCCCGGTGCCCGATCACGCTCACAAGACCCTCGATATAACTCGCAAAACGTCGTTCAATATCGGCCGCCCGGTGAACACCCATCCCAACCTCCCCTGCCGCGTGGGAAGCGCCTCCAATAATTGATTCTTCACACCAGCGGGTGCGGCGTTCTGACTCAGTAGGACTAGGAGCGCAAGCGACGAAGCAATCCAGAACTCCCGGCGCCGTATCTGGATTGCTTCGCCTTCGGCTCGCAATGACGGGGGCGGGCCGTAGCATGCCCACACCATCACAGCTTCTCGACATGCGCGATCATGCGGGCGCGCAGCGCCGCATCGGGCAGCCGGCCGGTGGCGGCGGCCATGTTCTCCTTGACGTGATCGACCCGCGTGGTGGCGGGAATCGCGCAGGTCACCGCCGGATGCGAGGCGATGAACTTGAGCACGACCTGCGCCCAGCTGTTGCAGTCGATCTCCGCCGCAAAGGCGGGCAGCGGCGCCCGCTCGATCCGCTTGAGCAGCGCGCCCTCGCGGAACGGCCGGTTGACGATCACGGCGATGCCGCGCTCGCGCGCGAGCGGCAGGATGCGCGCTTCCACCTCGCGATCGAGGATGTTGTAGGTCACCTGCACGAAGTCGAGCGCATGGCTGCGCATGATCTTCTCGACCTCGGCGTGGCGGCGCCCTTCCGACGTGGTGATCCCGACGTAGCGCACCTGACCGGCCGCCTTCATCGCGATGAGCGCTGGCAAGTGCGCCTCCCAGGCGAGCAGATTGTGCACCTGCAAGAGATCGAAGCGCGGCACGCCCCAATGGCGGCGCGAGGCTTCGATCTGGCCCGGGCCGCGCGCGCCGGAGGAGATCCAGACCTTGTCGGCCGAGAACAGGCCCGCCGGGTTGCCGAGCTTGCCGAGGCCGTAGCCGATCACCGGCTGCGAGGAGCCGTACATCGGCGAGGAATCGATCATCCGCCCGCCGGCGTCGAAGAACGCGCGCATGACCTCCGCGCAGGCAGCGCGCGCGCGCGGATCGTCGCCGACGTTGAAGGTGATCCAGGTGCCGAGCCCCATCACCGGCAACGCCTCGCCGCTCGACGGGATCGGCCGCGTCAGCAGCGCCGGCTGCTGGGCGGACGCTGCGCGCGCCGGCTGAAGCAACGCGGCCGCGGCCGCGGCGGCACACGTACCGAGCAGAGAGCGGCGATCGAGCGGTGATTGCGCCATCGAAGGCTCCATCGGCGGCCCGATGCTTGCTATAGCACGCGTCAGCCTGCGCGTACGGGCAAGGGAGAACCGCGTCATGAAAGCTGCAGTCCTGGGCGAGAACGGGGTCGAGGTGCGCGAAGTTCCGAAGCCTGCCCCCAAGCCCAACGAAGTTTTGATCCGCGTGCGCGCTTCGAGCCTCAACCGTGCCGACCTTTTGGTCGCGTCCGGCCACCAGCACGGCGCCATCGGCGGGGTCGGGGCGCGGCTCGGCCTCGAATGCGCCGGCGAGGTGGAATCGGTCGGCGATGACGTCAAGGACATCCGGCCGGGCGATCGCGTCATGAGCTCGGCCGCCGGCGCCTATGCCGAATACGCGGTCGCCGACTGGGGCCGCGTGCATCGCATTCCGGCGAACAACATCAGCTACGAGCAGGCCGCCTGCCTGCCGGTCGCGCTGCAGACGATGCACAACGCGATCGTCACCGCCGGACGGCTCAAGGGCGGCGAGACGCTGCTGATCCAGGGCGCGAGCTCGGGCGTCGGGCTGATGGGCCTGCAGATCGGCAAGCTCGTGGGCGCCGCGAGCGTGATGGGGACGTCGACCAATCCCGAGCGGCGGGCGCGCCTGCAGGATTTTGGCTGTGATCTTGCGCTCAACTCCGCCGATCCAGGCTGGCCCGAGCAGGTGAAGAAGGCGACCGGCGGCAAGGGCGTCGACCTGATCGTCGATCAGCTCTCGGCGAGCGTCGCCAATCAGAACCTCGAGGCGGCGGCAGTGCTCGGCCGCATCGTCAATGTCGGCCAACTCGGCGGCATGAAGGGCGAGTTCAACTTCGACCTGCACGCGCTCAAGCGCATCGACTATATCGGCGTCACCTTCCGCACCCGCAGCGCCGAGGAGGTGCGCGAGATCAACCGGTCGATGCGCGCCGATCTGTGGCCCGCGGTCGAGGCCGGAAAGCTTGCGCTGCCGGTCAATTCAACCTTCGACCTCGATGCGGTTGCCGAGGCGCTGGCGCGGATGCGCGCCAACCGCCACTTCGGCAAGATCGTGCTGCGGATTTGACGCTGCCGGCGCCGGCGCCCCGACGATGTCGAAGCCAACAACTGTCAACCTGGTGGTCGAGACCAATCCGGACGGGATACCGTTCTACGAGTCCGTGCTGGTCGAGCTCATCGGCCCTCGGCGATATCTGGTCCTGGCCTCGCCGGGCTTGCTGGAGGGCTTCGCCGCCGGCGACGAGATCGAGCTGACGCCGGAGCAAGGCTCCGGCTATCGGGTCACGAAGCGCGGCGGAAACGTGTGCGTGCAGTTCTTCTGGAACGCAGACGAGAGCCGCCCGTGGCTCGAACCGCAAGTCGCCGCTCTCGGCGGACGCCTGGACGGGCAGACGCCAGGCCTTCTGGTCTTCACCATCCCGGTCACGGCCGGCTTCCCCGCAATCGAAAGCATCTTCTACGAGGCGGACAAGCGCTACCCCGGCTGCCGGTGGATGTACGGCAACGTCTACGACCCAGCGGACGGCATCACGCAACTGAACTGGTGGCTGCAGAGCGAGGCCAAACGCGACTAATTAGCGGCGCGCGTGGCGCCACCAGTCGGGATCGTAGCCGCGGATGCGGTCGCCGTTGTCGCCATAGACCAGCGAGTCGATCTCGCGCGGGCTGATGCCGAGGTCGCGCAGCGTGCCGACGTCGAGGGAGTAGAGCGCGCGCAAGGTCTCGCGCCGCGCCCGCCACGCCTGGAACCGATCCCACATCCGCGTGGCCACGCCACGGCGGCGGGCCCGGCCGGTCGCCTCCGGCCAGCCGGCCAGCGGCGCCAAAGCGTCGGTCCATTCGGGGAGCCTTGAAACATCGGTCATAGCCATGGTCGTCTCCTTCGCGATAACTGAGCTATTCTCATGATTGAACTCTTTTGTTGGCGTAAAGATCGCGCTGGAATATGTCTTTGACAAACGATATTATCTCGCCAGACACTTGAGGATAGCTAAACCATATGGCACGCGCCCTGCCGCCGTTGAATGCCCTGCGGGCGTTCGAGACGATCGCCCGCCACTTAAGCTTTTCGAAAGCGGCCGATGAGCTGCACGTGACCCCGGCGGCGCTCAGCCACCAGATCAAGGGGCTGGAGGAACAGCTCGGTATCGCGCTGTTCCACCGCCGCACCCGCGCGATCGAGCTCACCGAGGCGGGGCGCCTGCTCTACCCCGGCCTGCATGCCGGGTTCGAGAGCGTGCGCGACGCGGTCGCGCGCCTCGACCGCGCCCGCGAAGACCGCATCCTGGTCATCAGCGCCACGCCGGGACTAACCGCCAAGTGGCTGGTGCCGCGGCTGTGGCGGTTCCTGTCCGGCCACCCGGACGTCGACGCGCGCATCGCCGCCAGCATGGACTTTGCAGATTTCGTGCGCGACGGCGTCGACGTCGCGATAAGGCTGAGCGACGGCCGGCATCCCGAGCTGCATGTCGAGAAGCTGTTCGCCGATTCGGTGTTGCCGGTGTGCAGCCCGCGGCTGGTGGAGGCCGGCTTGCGGCGTGTGGAGGACCTCGCCCGCTTCCCGCTCATCCACTACGACATCCCGCTGTCGGCGCGGGCGCCGCCGCTGTGGGCCGAATGGCTGAAGCTCGCCGGCGTCGAAGGCGTCGACGCGACGCGCGGTCTGCACTTCAACGTCGCCGACCATGCGCTCGATGCGGCGGTGGCGGGCGCCGGCGTCTCGCTGTCGTTCAAGCTGATCGCGTCCGACGACGTACATTCCGGCCGGCTGGTGATGCCGTTCGGTCCGGAGCTTCCGCTTACCGCCGCCTATCACTTCGTCTGCCCGCAGGGATACGAGGAGCGGCCCAATGTGCGCGCCTTCCGCGACTGGCTGTTCGCCGAGATCGAGGAGACGCGCACGCGCTGGGCCGCGCTGGCGCCGAAGGCGGCCTAGTCGCATTTCCCAGTGGTGTGATGCACCGCGAGCGCCGCTGCGCCACCTCTCCCCGCTTGCGGGGAGAGGTCGGATCGTCGAGCACGAGCGAGACGATCCGGGTGAGGGGCGCTTGCCGCCAGGCAACGGCCTTCGACTAATGCCCCTCACCCGGCTCGCTACGCTCGCCGACCTCTCCCCGCAAGCGGGGAGAGGTGACTCAACGCAAGCGACAATTGCTATAGTGGCCTCGTTCTCCCCGCTGGTCGCGCGCTTCAGGGGGAGAGGACCGCGGCTCCTTGCAGCCTTCCTTCCCGCAGGTCATCGAGCGCCTCATTGGCGCGCTCGAGCGGGTAGCGAACCGTCGCGGTGGTGACGCCGGCACGCGGCGCGACTGCAAGGAAGTCGACTGCGTCCTGGCGCGTCAGGTTTGCCACCGACACGACCTGCCGCTCTTCCCACAACAGCCGATACGGGAAGCTTGGTATGTCGGTCATATGGATGCCGCCGCAGACGACGCGGCCGCCTTTGCGCACGTGTCTCAATGCCGTCGGGACCAGCGACCCGACCGGTGCGAACAGAATGGCGGCATCCAGTTGGATCGGAGGATTTTCGTCCGATCCCCCGGCCCACGCCGCGCCAAGCGACCTGGCGAAGTGTTGGGCCTCCTCGTCGCCGGCACGCGTGAACGCAAACACATCGCGGCCCTGCCATCGGCAGACCTGCGCGATGATGTGCGCGGCGGCGCCGAAGCCGTAGATACCGATCGCCTTGCCATCGCCCGCCGCCACCAGCGAGCGCCAGCCGATCAATCCCGCGCACATCAGCGGCGCCGCGGCCACCGGATCGTCATGTCCCGCGAGACTGAACACGAATCCTGCGTCTGCGGCCGCGCGCTCCGCGAAGCCGCCGTCGCGCGTGTAACCGGTGAACAGAGGCGCGTCGCACAGGTTCTCGTGGCCGGACGCGCAGTAGGCGCAATGGCCGCAGGTCCGTCCGAGCCAGGGGACGCCGACCCGCTCTCCAAGCGCGAAACCGGTTGCGTGCTCGCCGATTGCTTCGACGATCCCGACGATCTCATGGCCGGGTATCAGCGGCAGTGTCGGCTGCGGGAGATCGCCGTCGACGACGTGCAAGTCGGTCCGGCACACGGCACAGGCCTCGATGCGCACCAGGATGTCGCTCGGCCCCGGCTCCGGTGGCGGCCTTTCCTCGAGACGCAGGGGGGTCCGCATCTCTCCGAGCACCATCGCCCTCATGCCGGCGGCCCCGCGCGTTTGAGGCGCCGCCCGGCAGGCCTCCGTCATGCGTGTCGCCGGGCGGGCGCCAGTAGCCTGCGCCTCGCGGCATCACGAAGACAAACGCCCGGATGTCAACACCACCGCAGGGCGACGAAAGGTGAGGCAGGTGTCTCCCGACCGAGGTGAGGTCGGCCGCCTGGGCGGCGTTGCGGCAGAAGTCATCGGCCCCTGGTCGGGCAGAGGCCGATGAGCGGCGTCAGCCTGAATGGGCATCCCGATAAAGCGCGTTCGTTTGGCGCTGCGGTCTGATCCGTCGTACAATAGACTGTCCATTGGATTTGCGGGGGCCCAATGGTGCAAGAGCGGCCAGTCCGGGTCGAGCGCAGGTTGTCGGCGATATTGGCCGCCGACGTGGCTGGCTATTCGCGGCTCATGCACGATGACGAAGAGGCTACCCACGCCAAACTGAGCGTGCTGTTGACGAAGGCTATCCATCCGGCAATCGCTGAACACGGGGGCCGCATCGTAAACAACACCGGCGATGGCTTCCTGGCGGAGTTTCCAAGCGCGGTCGAGGCGGTTCGGGCTGCGATGAAGTTCCAGAGCCGTATCGATGAACTCACGATCGAGGACGGCGAAGATGCGCGGCTTCAGTTTCGCGTTGGCATCAACATCGGTGACGTAATCGTTGATCCTCGTGATATTTTTGGCGACGGCGTAAACATTGCGGCGCGTCTTGAGGGCATTTCGGACCCGGGCGGCATCTGCATCTCGTCTGCCGCCTACGATCAAGTCAGGGGCAAGGTCGCGGTTGAGTTCGTCGACTTAGGCGAGCAAAGCCTCAAGAACATCGCACTTCCGGTCCGAGCCTATGCGATCGTCCGGGATGGAACCGCCCCGGCCACACAGGCTGAGGGCACCAGGGGACCGCTGTCACCGCCGCGTCTTTCCATGGTTGTGCTGCCTTTCGCCAACCTCAGCGGTGATCCCGAGCAAGACTACTTCGTCGATGGTGTGACCGAGAGCCTGACCACGGACTTGTCGCGCATCTCAGGCTCATTGGTGATCGGCCGACACACCGCATTCACCTACAAGGGCAAGGCGGTCGACTTGAAGAAGATCGGCCGCGAGTTGAACATCCGCTACGTGCTGGAAGGTTCGGTGCAGCGTGGGGGTAATCGAGTTCGGGTTAACGTGCAGTTGATCGACGCCGCCACCGCCAATCACCTGTGGGCCGATCGCTTCGACAAACCCATCGCCGATTTGTTCGATATGCAGGACGAAATCGTGTCGCGGCTCGCTAACGCACTCAACGCCCAGCTCATGGAGGCTGAGGCGCGGCGGGCGGAGCGTTCGCTGCATCCAGATGCGATGGACCTGTATTTCCAGGGCATGGCTTGGTTCAACAAGGGGTTAACCCCCGAATACTTGACCCAGGCGCGCGGCTTCTTCGAACGAGCGCTGGCAATCAATCCCCGAAGTGTCGAAGCCCTGGTCGGCATGGCACGCGTCGATGTGGCAATGGGGGCTACCGCGCTAACTGAAGACCGGGCCGCGCGCTATGCGGCAGCCGAAACAAATGCGATCAAGGCACTTTCACTCGCCCCGGACCATGCTTGGGCCCATGTGGTCTTGGGTTTGGTGTACGTTTCCACAAACCGCGCTGCCCAAGGGATCGCTGAATGCGAGCAGGCGTTAGCGCTCGATCGCAATTTGGCCAGTGCTCATGCCATTATCGGTCTAGGCAAAGTTTTTATGGGGCGCGCTGCCGAAACCGAAGGTCATATTCTCGAGGCTTTCCGTCTTTCCCCTCGCGATATCATTGGCTACCGCTGGATGCAATTTGTAGGCTGGTCCAAGCTACAGCTCGGGGCGGATGCCGAAGCCGTTGGTTGGCTACGGCGAAGTATCGAGGCCAACCGCAATTACCCGATTGCGCATTTCCAGCTCGCCGGTGCGCTGGCGCTGCTTGGGTCGCTGGACGAGGCAAGGACCGCCGCGCAGGCGGGGCTGGCGCTCAATCCGAACTTCACCATCCGCCGCTGGACCAAATCAAGCGACAATCCGGCGTACCTTGCTGCGCGGGAGCGGTTCCTTGAAGGCTTGCGTTTAGCTGGGGTGCCGGAGGGGTGATGTCGGGGGTGGGTCAAAACCCAAACACCTCCCTTGGGGCCCTCCGTCCGCATCCGCCAGGTGCGGATATGATCCGGAGGGTGGTCCTTTGGTCAAGCTCTGCCACTCGGCTTAGGAGCACTGCACCGCGGCGCGCCCCTCTCAGATCGGCGAGCGCCTCGTTGGCGTGCTCCAGCGAGTATCGGACCGTTTGTCGTGGCGACACCTGCACGAGGAGCGATCGCAAGGAAGTCGGTCGCGTCCTTGCGAGTCAGGTTCGCGACCGACACGACCTGCCGCTCTTCCCACAACGGCCGATAGGAGAAGCTTGGTATGTCGCTCATATGGATGCCCGCCGCATACGACGCGGCCGCTTTGCGTACGTGCCGCAATGCCGTCGGTACCAGCAACCCGACTCGTCTAGCGCGCTTTCCGCTCGCGTTGATTCACCTCTCCCAAAGGGAGAGGTCGCCGCGCTGAGCGCAGCGAAGCGCGGCGGGTGAGGGGTTGGAGCGTTCCCGGCGAAGCACTGAGCCCCCTCACCCGGATCGTCTCGCTACGCTCGACGATCCGACCTCTCCCCACTGGGGAGAGGTACAGCAGCGGCAACGTCTGCGCCAATCTGGATGGAAACGGCTTTAAGCGCCACCGCGAGGGCAAACGCCAGCATCGTGTGGCGGCGGCCCTCGGCCGGCCAGAATGAAGTGCCGCGCGTTACGTCCGCGGCATCTATGCAACTCCTCTACTCAGCGAGCGGCTGCGCCGTAGGGCGAGCTCAATCGCCCTGCGTAAAATACACATCCTCGGTCGGAAGCGCTGGCGGTCCATGCGAGCCGTGCTTCACGGGCGCAAAGGCGTCGACAAGGAACAAAGACTTGGCGCTTTCGCGCGCGAGCTCTTCAATCCGCTTCTGCAGCCCTGCCACCTTTTGCGGGTTGCCGTCGGCCAGATTGCTTTTCTCTGACGGGTCTTCCCGAATGTTGATTGCCGCCGTTGTCGCTCATGAAAACGACCAAGGTATTGTCGCGCATCTTCTTGCCGTCGAGCGCGGCGAGCACCTTGCCGATCTCGTCGTCCATGCACGTGATCATCGCCGCGTAGGCGCGCCGCGTCGGGTCCGCGATGTGCCTGTATCGGTCGAGATACTCCTTGGGCGCCTGATAGGGCGCATGCGGCGCCGTAAAGGCGAGGTAGAGAAACAGCGGGGTCTTCGGATCGTGCGCATTGATGAGCGCAACCGCCTCCTGGCCGAACAGCTGCGTGACGTAGCCCTGCTCCTTCACGCGCTGATCGTTGCGAAACCAATCCCTGACGTTGCCCGATGAATGCGTGAAGTAATCGACTTCGCCCACCATGGCACCCTAGTGATAATAGAAGCCGCGCTGACGCGGCCAGAACTTGCGATCGGCGTGCCCGAGATGCCACTTGCCGACCATGACGGTCCGGTAGCCCGCGTCCTTGAGAGCTTGCGGCGGCAGCAGCCATTCATCGGTCGGCAGGCCGTATTTGCTCGGGGTCGGGATCACCAAGGTTTGCAGGCCATAGCGGAATGGGTAGCGCCCCGTCAGCAAGGCTGCCCGCGTCGGCGTGCACATCGGCTGAACGTAGAACTGTTCGAGCTTCACGCCCTCTTGCGCGAGTTTGTCCAGATGCGGCGTCTTGATGTCCGACCCGTGGAATCCAACGTCTTTCCAGCCGAGATCGTCGGCCACGATGCAGACCACATGCGGGCGCGGCGCGCCCTGCTGCGACGAAGCCGCCGTCGCGGTGAAGAAGGCGCTGCCGACAAGAGGCGAGGCAAAGGCTCCAGCGAACCGCGCAACTGCAAACGAACTGCCCGCCTGCAAGAAGTCGCGCCGCGGCAACCGGCCGCTCTCGCAAGAGTTGGGACATTGCGGGGTCTCACTGGGTTTGTCGTGGTTCATGGCGCTCCCCTCGCTTGATGCGTCGGAATCCAATATTGGACGTTGAAGTTTCGACCGCCTCCGGACGACGGGCGGCGGGGCGATAGCGGCGGCAATAATTCGGCGCGCACAGATGCGACCCGCGCTTGACGACTTTGCGCGGGATACTGATTTCGGGCTGTCATGGAAATCTCGTCAGCTGAGAGGCCCATGCGTTCGTCCGGTTTGCTCAAACCAGCAGCAACAAGCTATGACTTGTCATTGCCGGGCTTGACCCGGCAATCCATCCTTAGAAAGACTCTTGCGAAGGATGATGGATGCCCGGGTCAAGCCCGGGCATGACACGCGGCGCGTGCGCATGTCATACGTGCAGGGTCGCGTTCGCCTCTTCGAAGCGGCGCATGGTCCGCTCGGCGTCATAGCAGCCTTCCATCAGCGTTTCTGCATCCCATTCGCTCCGCTCGGCGCCGAAGAAGTCGCCGCCGTATACATGAATTGCACCGGTCAGGCGTGGGATCGGATTGGTCACCGAGTGAATGATGTTGTGGCCGAGCGGCTCGGCATCGCCGACGCAGAGCGCACGAGCACCCGCGGCCTCGACCCGGCCGCTGCCGTCAGGCAGGCGCCGCCAGAAGATGTTGTCTTCCCGGCCGCTATAGATGCCGATAACCGCCCACATTTGATGATTGTGCGGCATGACGGTCATCATCGGTCCCCAGATCACATTCAAGATGGTGAGGTCCTCTGCGTGATGGAGCTTTTGAATCTCGGCGCGTCTGGGTTCGCCCAACCTCTTGAGCACGCCGCCCGGGTCGGCAACCGCACGGGCGACCACCTCGCGGACCAGCTTGTGTGATGGATCGGCTGCCAGGGCAGCCCGGCATTCGGTGATGAAATGCTCGAGGTCGAACATGGAAGCCTCCATCACTCGAATCCGACAGTTGGCAGAGATGCACCGGCATCCGGTCCGCCGTGGGATCAGGGAGTGAGCAAGCGTATCAGAATTCGTATGGCGCGGCCCGGGAAAGCCTCTACGGCCGTATCGCGGCGCCGGCGCGCACCGTCCGAGGGCGTCATTCGCATGGACTTTGCGGGGGATTCGCACAAGATCAGCCGGATGGCCACGGCACAATTCGCCAAGGATTTAGCGCCGATGCCGGAAGGGCAGGCGGATGGCCGAAATTGCGCATCAGCCTGAGCCGGCCGCTTCGGGGTCCGTTGCCCCGCGGGCCGAGGCGCAGACGGCGCTCTTCCGCTATGGAAACGCGGTTGCCGGCATCGTGCTGGCGTATGTTCTCCGCCGCCTGTTGGATCCCGTCGTGGAGGATCTGGGTGTCTACCTCTTGTTCGTTCCAGCCGTGCTCGTGGCAGGCGGTCTCGGCGGCCTGGGACCGGGCTTGCTGGCGACCCTGCTCGGCGTCTTGTTGGGCGCGTCCCTGACAGACGAGTTTCCCGCGATGGACCTCGCTGCGCTCGCGCACGGGGCGATTTTTGCGGCGATCGGCATCGGGGTTACGCTGTTCGGCGAGCACCTGCAGCGCATGCGGCTGCGCGCCAGCGCCAGCACGCATGAGGTGCTGGCGCGCGAGGCCCATCTCCGATCGATTCTCGACACCGTGCCGGACGCGATGATCGTGATCGACGAGCAGGGCATCATGCAATCGTTCAGCAGCGCGGCTGAACGCCTGTTCGGCCACTCGGCGGCCGAGATGATCGGCCAGAACGTCAAGCTGCTCATGCCCTCGCCGTATCGCGAGAATCACGACGGCTATCTCGAGCGCTACCTGCGCACCGGCGAGCGGCGCATCATCGGTATCGGACGGGTGGTCGTAGGCGAGCGCCGCGACGGGTCGACCTTCCCGATGGAGCTCGCGGTCGGTGAAATGCGCTCCAGCAACCGGCGCTTCTTCACCGGCTTCGTTCGCGACCTGACCGAACGGCAGCAGACCGAAGCGCGGCTGCAGGAATTGCAGTCGGAGCTCGTGCACATCTCGCGCCTGACCGCAATGGGCGAGATGGCGTCGAGCCTCGCCCATGAGCTCAACCAGCCCTTGTCGGCAATCGCCAACTACATGAAGGGCCTGAGCCGTATGCTGGAAGCGAGCGTCGACGAGCGCTCCGCAACCATGCGGGACGCGATGGGCAGGGCCGCCGAGCAGGCGCTGCGTGCCGGGGAGATCATCCGGCGGCTGCGCGATTTCGTTTCCCGCGGCGAGAGCGAGCGGCGCGTCGAGAGCCTGAGCAAGCTGGTCGAGGAGGCGAGCGCGCTGGCTCTGGTCGGAGCCAAGGAGCAGAGCGTGCGCGTGCGATTCCAGCTCGATCCGCACGCCGATCGGGTGCTGGCCGACAAGGTGCAGATCCAGCAGGTCTTGCTCAACCTGATGCGCAACGCCATCGAAGCGATGGCCGAGGTAAAGCGGCGCGAGCTTCTCGTTGCGACGGAAACCGTCGGTGACGGAATGATCGCGGTCGCGGTCGAAGACACCGGTCCCGGCATTGCGGCTGAGATCGCGAACCAGCTGTTTCAGCCGTTCGTGACCACCAAGCAGCACGGCATGGGGGTGGGCCTGTCGATCTCGAAGACCATCATCGAGGCCCATGGCGGGCGGATTTGGGCGGAGCCGACCCCGGGCGGCGGCACCACCTTCCGCTTCACGCTGCGCGCCGCGACGGCCGAGGAGCTGGCGCATGGCTGACCAGCCGTCGGTGCACGTCATCGATGACGACGAAGCCATGCGCGATTTGCTGGCGTTTCTGCTGCGGAGCGCCAACATCCCGGTGCGCACCCACGAATCGGCGGTCGCGTTTCTGGCGGCGCTTCCGGAGGTGCGGTCGGGCTGCATCGTCACCGACGTCCGCATGCCCGAGATCGATGGCCTCGAACTGCTGCGCCGCCTCAAGCAGCTGGGCGTGCATCTGCCGGTGATCGTCATCACCGGTCATGGCGACGTCCCGCTTGCGGTCGAGGCGATGCGGGTGGGAGCCGCCGACTTCCTGGAGAAGCCGTTCGACGACGACGTGCTGCTGGCCGCCGTGCGTGCCGCCCTCGCCAGGGAGCACGAGGAGAGCCGGCGCCACGCCGAAAAGGCCGACATCGTCAGGCGTGCGGCAACGCTGTCCCCGCGCGAGCGTCAGGTGCTGGAAGGTTTGGTCACGGGAAAGCCCAACAAGGTGATCGCCTACGACCTCGGCATCAGCCCGCGCACGATCGAGATCTATCGCGCCAACGTGATGGACAAGATGCAGGCCGCGAGCCTGTCGGAGTTGGTTCGCATGGCATTGGCGGCGGATCTGTCCGGCAGCTCATCGACTTGATCGACAAAGCTAGTGCGTGGTGATTTCAAGTCGGCACGTCCTGGTCATTGCCGGGCTTGACCCGGCAATCCATCTCTTCGCAAGAGTTCTTGCAAACCAGATGGATGCGCGGGTCAAGCCCGCGCATGACGACCCAACATGAACCCATCACGCTTTAAGGATCAGGCGGCGCTCTTGCGGCGCTCTCGGGGGCTTTGACATTGTCCGTAGCGATGACCAACGCAGAGGCCGTCGGCCAGCTGGCTGGGCGCACGCAGTTCTCGGCCAGGAAGCTTGCGTTGGCACAGAAAGCGGGTGGCTCGGCAGCTGTCGCTGACGAACCCGCCAGCCACGCGGCGCATTGCTCACCCGATCGGCATGCCAGGCAGCGCCGCCAGGCTGCCGCCATGGCCACGCCGCCGGCCGCGCGCGACGCATCAACCGGATTGACGCCGACGCGCGCCATCATCGCCGCCATCAGGCGGGCCTTGGTCTCGATGCGGCTCACCAGTTTTGCGAACATGGGTTGGATCCTATTTCGGTCAGGATAGCGGGAAACGGCGAGCGCCTTGTTGCGGTAGATCAAACCTCTTTCGTACCTGACGCCGGCTAGGTGAGAGGCGGCGCTATCGCAGCGTGTTCAGGAATGCGATGAAGTCGCCGATCTGATCGGGCTCCAGCCGGAACTCCGGCATCGAGGGATGGCCGGTGACGATGCCCTCGCCGAGCGCCTCCTCCAGCGCCTCGACCGGATAGCGCCGGTGCAAGGTGCGGAACGGCGGCGCGATCTTGAGTGGGCTTTCGCTGGCCTTGTCGAGCGCATGGCATTGCGCGCAATGGGCGCGCGCGAAGGCAAGCCCGCGTTGCGCCCGCGGATCCTGTGCTTGCGCCGAGCCGACCACGCCCAGCACGAGCGCGGCCGCTAGACCGTTCCTGATTCTCACCGCGGCAGCCCCTCGGGCGCGTTCGCTGGCGAGGCCAGCGCCACTAGCGCTGAAAGCGCCGCCTCGTTCGGGCAGTACGCGGTCCATGCCGGCGACCACGGATCGGCCTTGAGGTCGCGCGCACATTGGCGCTTGCTGTCGCAAAATGAGCAGCAGCGTTGCAGGTCTTTTTTGATCTCCAGCAGGGCGGGATCCGCAGGGTCGATGCCGAGCGCCCGCAGGCGTTTGCTCAGCTGATCGGCGGCGTTCGGACCTCGCGCGACCAGGTCGCGCAACTCGCCGGCGCAGAGGCCAAGCTCGCCCGCCATCCGGCCGACCTCGTCTTGCGGACAGCCGGCAAGTTCAGCCATGGCTGCCCGACGTTCGCGCCATCCGGCCCACAGCTGGCCGATGACCCTGGTTGTGCGGTCCCTGAATGACACCAGATCGTTCCACATAGGCGCCTCCCTTCTCGGATGCCTGGAACGATCGCCGATGCCGCGGCAGCCGTGTTGATTTACATCAAACCGTGGGACGCATCATTGTCACGGATTGCGCCCTCCGGCGGGTATCCGCCGCCTGACATCTGCACACTGCGCCGCCCGCGCCCTTGAGCGCGTTCACGCGGCGCGATTCGGCCGAGCTGATTTGATCTGGATCAAAGAGGAATCGGGCGTTGCCGCGCCCGGTCCGTCGGTTCGGCGCAGCATGATGGAACGTGACGAGGCAGTCTTATGGCCCAAGCGGCGCGGCTCGATCTAAAGCAATTTGTCGCTTGCGTTGAGTCACCTCTCCCCGCTTGCGGGGAGAGGTCGGCGAGCGTAGCGAGCCGGGTGAGGGGCATTAGTCGGTGGCCGTGCCTGGCGGCAAACCCCCCTCACCCGGATCGTCTCGCTCGCGCTCGACGATCCGACCTCTCCCCGCAAGCGGGGAGAGGTGGCGCAGCGGCGCTCGCCGTGCATCAAAACCACTGGGAAATGCGCCCAAGCCCATGAGTTTCGAGCGAGCTCGGGAGCTTCGCCGCCGATTTATACCCCGCGTCGGGAGCGGCAGTGAGCGACAGCTGCTCGTCAGCGTGCCCGGCGATCAATGAAGAGGCGATCGCCTAAGGAACTCCCCTTAGGGTGAATACCTGAATTTTCCTGCACGCGACAAGGGGCGATCCTCCTGCCGACGCGTTGGTTCGGAGGCTCAGCCCACATGCTCAGACAGACAGGACCTCAGATCTCCGCCGCACAGCCGTCGCGACCCGCCACGAGATCCATTCCGAGTCTCGAATCCTTGTTCGACGCGATCGAACTCGCCGGCGTGACCATGTCCTTCGATGGCAACGCGGAGATCTTCGGCGAAGGCGAACCGGCGGACTATGTCTACAAGGTTCTCAGCGGTTCGGTTCGGACTTACCGGGTCCTCAACGACGGGCGCCGGCAGATCACCGCCTTCCACCTCCCGGGCGACGTCTTCGGGCTCGAATTCGACGGAGGATCATTCCTGCTCGGCCGAAGCGATCAATCAGGCCACGATGCTGGTCGTGAAGCGGAGCGTCGTGCTGGCGGCGGCGGACCGCGAGGCGAACGTGGCGCGCCAGCTATGGCGGTTGACCGCGCGGGCGCTGCGTCAGTCGCAGGACCACAGCATGCTGCTGATCAAAAGCGCGCAGGAACGGGTGGCTTCCTTCCTGCTGGAGATGGCCGGCCGCCTGTCGGGCGCCTCGGCCGTGGAGCTGCCGATGACCCGTCAGGACATCGCCGACTATCTCGGGCTCACCATCGAAACCGTTTCGCGCACCCTGACCCAGCTTCAGGGCGCGGCAACCATCGAGCTGCCTGCCTCGCGCCGGATCGTGCTTCGCAACCGCTCGGCGCTCAACCGACTGGATTCGTGAGCGCCATGATCGCAAGCCCGTGGAGGGGAACGATGAAAGCCTCGGACATCATGACCCGGAAGGTCATAGCCGTCGAACCGGACGCGTCCATTCTGCAGGCGGTCCATCTGATGCTGCAAAACCGGATCAGCGGGCTGCCGGTGATCGACGCGAGAGGGAAACTCGTGGGCATCCTGAGCGAAGGCGATCTGCTTCGACGCCAGGAAATCGGAACTCAAAAGCGACGGGCGCGCTGGGTCGAGCTGTTCATGAGCGGCGGGCGCCTCGCGAACGAATACGTCCACGCTGCCGGTCGAAAAGTTCATGAGATCATGACGCGGGATCCGCGAACCATCAGCGAGAGCATGCCGGTCGAAGAGATCGTGCAGCTGATGGAGCGGCATCGGATCAGGCGCCTGCCGGTGATGCGCGGGGATGCCGTCGTCGGCATCGTTACCCGCGCCAACTTGGTTCACGCGCTCGCAAGCCTGGCCATCGAGGCCAAACCGGCGGCACTGACGGACGGCGGTATCCGCGAGCAGTTGCAGAAGGAATTGGATCGTCAACCCTGGGCGCCCGTGGCCCTGATCAACATCGTGGTCAGGAACGGGATGGTGCAGCTCTGGGGCGCGATCACCGATGAAGCGCAGCGCGCGGCGCTGATCGTCGCCGCCGAGAATATCGCGGGCGTGCGCAAGGTAGAGGATCACCTGGTCTGGATGGATCCGATGTCGGGCATGGTTTTCACGCCGCCGGAATACCCGGCCAAGGCGTTGTGAACGCGTGGCCCCAAGGTCAATCGGTTCAACGCAGGCGGGGTCGCGCCTGCTTGGGCGCTGGCAATGTCTCCGCAAGGGGTGAACGATGACCTATTCAACGCTGATGGTGCAACTCGAGCTTGAGCATCCAAACGATGCACGTTTGCGGATCGCCGGAGAGTTGGCGGAGCAATTCGGCGCCAGGCTGATCGGCATTGCGGCCTGCGAGCAATCGACGCCTCTGTACTATGCGGACGGCGCTTTTGCTCAAGGGCTGCTGGAGCAGGACCGGGTCGAGCTGGCGCAGCGGCTGGCCGATATCGAGCAGCGTTTCCGGGCCGCCGCCAAGGGCCGTGCCGAGTCGGTCGAATGGCGCAGCGCGCTGGCCAACCCCACAACCTATGTGGCTCAGCAGGCGCGGGCCGCCGATCTCATCATCACCGGCACCAACCGCGACGGGTGGGCGCTCGATCCAGCCCAGCGGCTCGACCCAAGTGCGCTCGTGATGCAGGCTGGACGGCCGGTCTTCCTCGTTCCGCCGGAGGCCGAGTGGCTCGAGCTCGGCACCGTGCTGGTGGCCTGGAAGGACACGCGCGAGGCGCGCCGCGCGGTTTGGGATACCTTGCCGCTGCTGCAAAGAGCCCAAGAGGTAACGATCGCGGAAGTGCCCGAGGGCGAGGAGAATCCCGAGGCCGCCCGCAATCGCGTCAATGACGTCGCGGGCTGGCTGGCGCGGCACGGCGTCGTGGCCGACCTGCTGGTGCCCGATGCTATCGATAACGCCGGTGAGCGCCTGGAGCTGATTGCAAGCGATATCGGCGCGGATCTTGTGGTCGCCGGCGCCCACGGGCACACCCGGCTCGGCGAATGGATGTTCGGCGGCGTTACGCGCGACCTGGTCAAGCGTTCAACGCGCTGCTCCGTGCTCGCACATTGACCCGGACTGTCCGACGCGTCGCGCGCCGTCGTCCGTCAGGCGCCGGAGACGCCCGTGCTCGAGTTCATTCTGGCTGTCCTTCTTCTGGAGCTCACCCCTGGCCCGAACATGGCCTATCTCGCCACGCTCGCGCTCGCGCGTGGTCGTATGGCGGGATTGATCGCCACGGCGGGTGTCGCGACGGGCCTCGGCCTGCATGCGACGGTCACCGTATTCGGCGCCGGCGCGCTCATTGCGCAGCAGCCGTGGCTCTACGAGACGCTGCGCTGGATCGGAGTCGCCTACCTGCTTTATCTCGCCTGGGAAGGATGGCGGCCGGCGAAGGAGAACTCGCCCGTACGGGCCGATCTCCTGTCCACCGCCGGCCCCCTGTTCATGCGCGGCCTGCTGTCGAATGTCTTCAACCCGAAGTCCGTCCTGTTTTTCGTCTCGGTCCTGCCCACCTTCATTCGGAGCGCTCCGGGAGATCCCGCGATCCCGTTCCAGATGACGGTCCTCGGCCTGCTCTATGTGGCGATCGCCACCGCAGTCCATGCGGCGATCGTGGTGCTGGCGGCCGAGCTGCGGCCTTGGCTGCTCGAGGGGCCGCGCCATGAGGTCGTGCGGCGCATTTTGTCGGCGGCCCTCGCGCTTGTGGCTATCTGGTTGGCCTGGACAACGCGGCGCTAAGCAGCAGGGAGCAGACAGCCACTTGCCGGGACAGCCGGCGTTGACGCGCAACTCATGATTAGTTTCCTCGAATGCCAATGTCCGCGTCATCGACATGATGCCGGCCTTGGTGACGTTCTATTGCCCCATGGCGGCGCGCGCGGATCTGGTCAAACGACAGAAGACCGAAACTGCTTCATAGTCGCGTCGTGCCACATTCCGAATCTGAAGGACGCGCCGGCGTTCTGAGCATTGGGTAATCGCCGCGTCCACGAGGCTGAATCATGCTGGACCAGATCGGTTGGTGGACGTTCGATGCGCAGACGCAAACGTTGCTCAACCGCGCTTCGGGCCAGCGCGTGCGCTTCGAGGGCGCGGTCGCAGATGCCGGCACCTTGCTGCGCCGGCCGGCGAGCGGTCCGACACGACTGCGCTTTTCGTACGAGGACGCTGAAGTTCGCTATCCGCTGCTCGTGACCTCCCGGTCCGAGAGCTATGGCGGTCCGGGCTACGATCACCGCGACCGCGGCCGGCAGTCGCTCAGTTGGTCGATCGATCATGTCGCCTCTGCAGAGCAGTGGCGCCGCTCATCCGGCATCGACGCAGAAATCCCGCCATACGGTTTGTGGCGGCGTGTCGATGACGCGCTGTTCGACGCGCTCGCCTGCTGGCCGCCGACCGAGGCGACCGGGCCGGAGCCTTCGCGCATCGACGCCTGGGGCGGCTGGGTGAACGGCACCTGGTCACCGCGCTTGCGGCGTGTCGGCTCCGGACGCGAGGAGAAGGACACGGCGGTCGAAAACGGTCTCCGGCCGTTCCTCGAGCCGCTCGCGAGCCCGGCATTGTCGTGGCACTTCGTCGATGCCCAGAAAGCGCTTGCCCGCGCTACCCTTGCCGGGGTCCGCACGCGCTCGGCATGGCATTTCCTGCCGAGGGACGCCGCGCTCACCGGTTTTGAGACCGCCATCCCGCACCTGCGGCGCAGCGACGGCAAGGCGGTCACGTTCCCGTATCAAATCAAGAGCTCCCTCGACAAGGACGGCTGCTACGTCGCGCGCGCGCAGTTCTTCTACGCCGATGAGGATGTGTTCTTCCGACTGGATGGCCGCACATGGCCGCCGGGGAGCAATTCGCCGGGCGATTGGGAGTTTGAGCTCGATGACCTCACCGACGTCGGTGTGCGGCAAGATCCCGAGGCAACCGACCCGCCGGCCGACCTCATATGCAGCCGCAGGGTCTATGACTGGCGCGGTCCCTACCTGCAGCCGCTCCCCCGTCTGGCGCAGCGGCTGACAGCGGGCTTGATCGACGCCTGGCTCGCCTGGAGCGGCTCGCGCCTGCGCCTGCTCGACGATGTGGAGCAGCTGGCATGGCACAAGGCGCAGCGCGCGCCGTATCCGGTGCCTCCGCTCGAAGAGAGTGGGGTCGACCTCGGCGCCAAAGCCTTGGTCAGGATCAAGGGCGGCTATCACGGCGGTCGGTTCATCGACCGCCAAATGACCGGCTACCTTCAGCAGGACGGCTGGACTGAGGCCGGCTCCCCGCTTCGATAGTCGCGGGCTGATGACGATTGGCTGATTTTTCGGCTATGATTTTATGACCTGGGCGAGATGAGCGGGGGGTTGAATGGATCAAATCGTCCCACGGCAGCTGCAGTTCGATCGCTTTACCCTCGATCTGATGCGCGGGTGCGTGCGGGTGGCCGAGCGCGAGATCGAATTGCCTCCCAAGGCATTCGACGTTCTGCGTGTTCTTGCCGAGAATGCCGGGCGGCTGGTCTCAAAGCAGGAGCTTCATGAAGCCGTTTGGCCGCACGTGACCGTCACCGATGAGTCGCTGGTCCAGCGTATTCGGGAACTGCGACAGGTGCTGGGCGACGACGACCACAGCTTGATCAAGACTGTCTCCCGCAGGGGTTATCTGCTGAACGCCGAATTGGTGAGCTCGCCAGTTAGTGCGGACGAGCTCACAAGCTTGCCCCAAACTGCGATTGTGCCCGCCTGCGCGCCGGACGTAGCTCCAGCGGCTGCCGCGCAGGGAAAGCCCGGCGCTGGAACTACCGAGGCGGCTGCGGATGAAAGTGAGACGGCGCCTGCGCTCCAATCAGAGGGTTCATCGCGGCGCTCGAATCGAGTCCTTGCCATAGCCCTGTCGGCCGCGCTCGTCGCTGTCAGTTGGATGCTGTGGCAATGGCAGCAGGTTCCGGGTCCCCCCGGCGTTCTTACCATGATGGCGGCGCCGACGATCGCGGTGGTGCCCTTCACGACGCTGGGCTCGGAAAATGGATCTAAGGCAGGGCTCGAGGCGGAAATCCGCTCCGAGCTCGCGCGCGCCCACCGAGGGTTCGATCTCGTCATCAAGTCGGTGGCCCACGATCGGGAACCGTCATCATCACTCACGGTCGCACGGCTCGGCGCGAGGTACGTGGTGGACGGCACTATGTTGCCCGACCGCGACGTCCAGCGGGCCAATATTCGGCTCATCGAGACCGAGACCGACCAGCAAATCTGGTCTGAGCCGTTCGAGTTCAAACCGGGCCAGAGCGACGCCGTCAACCGCGTCGCGGCCCGCATCGCGCGCTCGCTTATCATTCACGTGCGAACGGCCGAGAGTCGACGCCCCCTTCCAGCGAAGGTGGAGGCCGGGCACTACGCGTTACAGGGACGTGCCCTGCATGAGACGGAGCGCAGCCGGAACAGCACACGCGAGGCGCAGTCGCTGTTCAAGCAGGCGCTCGAGCTCGACGTCAATTCGGTTCCGGCTTTGCAGGGATTTGCAATAACCAGGCTTGTACAGGTTCATAATGCGTGGATTCCGTGGGAGGAGCGGCAGTTCGCCATGAGCGAGGCCGACGACGCGATCGAGCGCCTGATCAAGCTCGACCCTAGAAATGCACCCGGTCACTACCTGCGTGCCTCGCTGCTGCGAGCCCGTGGGGAGGTGGACATGGCCATCGCTTCGCTCAATCACGCGCTTTCCCTCAATCCGAATTATTTTGCTGCGCATGCCGAGCTCGGCCGCATCAAGATCGAGGCTGGACGGGCGCATGAGTCTGTCGGTCACATCCAGGAGGCGCTTGAGCTCAACCCCTCGGAACCCAACATACACGTCCTGTATTATTGGGCGGGTATGGCCGCCTTGCACATCGCCGACGATCAAGCGGCCCTGGAATGGCTCTTGAAGGCACGTCAAGCGAACCCTTCCTTTTCGGGCTCGGCGTCGCTGCTGGCAGTGGCCTATCTCGGGATCGGAGAGGAGGGGCAGGCACAAGCGACCATGGCCGAATTCCTCAAGATCGCTCCTCGTTTCTCCATTGAAGGATGGAAACGATGGGCGCCCCCCACCCGCAACCCGATCGTTGGCCGGCAGCGCGAGCGGATCTGGGATGCTTGGCGTCAGCTCGGCGCTCCTGAGCACGCGCCCGCCGTCGCAAATTGACGACGACGAGGCGCCTTCGGAGGGTGATCGAACGGCTTTGCTCATCTTAGGACGGCGTTGGCTGCAACTTGCTTCCGAAGACGAGGGCCGGCAGCCAGCGACCCCGCCCGCGGGCATGACCGTCGACACGCGGGAGGTAAACATGAAGACCTGCCCTGATTGCAACGGCGATGGGGCGTCATTGAAAAAGGCACCGACGACGAGATGCAGTGCCCAACGTGCGGCGGCAGTGCTTTCGAGCTCGATGACAGCGATGACAAGAACAACGAGGCCGAGAGCCAATGCGACCGCATGTCCGCAGGTGGCGAAAGCTGACGCCGCATCCCCGGCGCATCCGTTGGTCAACTGACCGAAACCTGCTTAGATCGGCATCCGAAATATTGAGCCGGTCGCGCAGCTGGCCCAGCTCAAGTCACAATCGAAGAGATCGCCATTCTCAGCGCCACGTCGCGTGGATCCAACGGAAGCGTTGTGCCCATGCGATTGGTGACATAGGCGTAACCAATTCCGGCTTGCGGATCGGCGAAGTCGAAGGAGCCGCCCGCGCCGGGCGCCCCGAACGATCCATGGTGCCCGAACGGCAAGCTCGGACCTGGCTTGAAGAAGCCAAGCGAGTACCGCATCTCGCCCTTCATGCACTGATCGTAGAATCCAGAGGCCGCAGGCACCGCAGGTGCGCTCAGCGCTTGCAAGGTCTGCGAATGCAGCTGCAGTTCCCGACCGCCGGTCGCGAAGACGCTGTAGGCGCGTGCTATCGCGCGGGCAGTGCCGACGCCGCCGCCGGCGGGCACTTCAAGGTTGCGCGCATAGACGCGCTTGTCATCGAGCGATATCGCGGCCCCCGGATTCGCTACCAGCGCCCTGTAGATGTTGGAGCGAGGGTACAACGTCGCCAATGTGAGCCGGATCGGAAAACCCAACAGCATCGCGAGCGCGGTGGGACTCTCAATTGCGGCCAATCTGGAATTCGGAATCTCCTCCGGCAGGCGGATGTAGCAGTCGAGTTCCAGCGGAGACGCTATCTCGTCCTGAAAGAACTTACCGAGGCTGCGGTGCAGCGGATCGATCCGGCGCAGCAATTCGCCTTCGTAAAACCCGAGGCTGATGGCGTGATAAGCAACGAGCGGCCCGCGGCTCTGGTGTCGTCGGCTACAACTTCCGACCTGCAAGACGCTTCTGCCAAAACGGAGTACACTGCCGGTATTCAACAAGCTTGCGTCCTTCCACGATCGCCTCGAAGTTACTGATCAAGCTGCTTCGGCGGGATGCAGGCGTCGACAACCTCGTGCTTGGCCGCCGTGTAAAACTCATTCCAGGAGCACGCGCCATCCTTTGGTTCGGAGCAAAATTTGGAGGGAATTACAATTCTAGCCACGTTCGGGGTGGTTTTTCTGGCCGGGCCCGACAGGCGCGGGAGGCTCAGCTGCGTCAAGTTCCGCATCTGATCGAGGGTCTGGCTGTAGTACGCCATGCGAACGAAAGCTTTTCCGGTCTTGTCACGCAGAAGCTCGAAGGCCATCGCGCCGGCCGGCGGCGTCTCGTTTTGCAGATAGTCGCCTAGCTGCCAATTCACCTCGAGCATCCCGCCAATATTCGCGAGGTTGGTGTCGTGGCCGACGTATATGACGAGCTTGGCCTCGCGCGGCACCGTCCGAATCGGGTCGTAGGTTCCTTCGGCGGTCTGGCGCAACGTCTCGAGAACTTGACGCACCAACGCGGAGGCCTGAAGTTTTGCGAGATACTTCGTACGCTGCAGGAGCTCGAATTCCAGGCCATGCAACTTCAGGAATGGCCTGATACTGTCAGGCGTGGAAGGGTAGCCCCATGCAACCTGCTTGCTTGGCATGTTTTCTGCGTATTCGAGCAGGAATACTTCCGATACCGTCGACCCGATGGCGATCGGACCCGTCAAGCTCACGTTGTCATCCGCTACCTTGAGCTTAGCCGTCGCCGTCTCAAGCGTGCAGAGAACGCCGGCCGCGCACAACTGGGGCTGACAGCAGTCGAGCACTTCTTGTAGCTGTTTCACCGTATGGCGATAGGGCCGTAGCGCGCTTTCGAGATCGCCGCCTGCTCGCTCCATAACCGCCTTCTCGGCAAGATCCCGGTCGATTTTGCAAACCTTGGCGCCCACGGGGTGAAACAGCGGGTCGGGTGGGGGGTGCGCGCACGTACAGACGTCTTTGGTTTGCGGACGTGCAAAAAAACCTTCAAGCAAGCCGTTGCGGGTCTCCCTCGTGCGCTGATCGACATCGGCCAGAGCGAAAACTTGGTTGGCGGCCGGCCGCCGGCCGGCCGAAAATAGCCCGCGTGCGGTGAATTCGCGGCGATAGTACGCGCCCATGCGCGAGGCGGCAGTCTTACCGTGTGTTGTCAGGCACCCGTCTGCGACCGGCCATGAGGGCCAGGTCCGTGACTTCGTGTACTCCTTGAGCTTGTCCATGCTGGTCGGTGATCGAACGCCATGCCGGCTGACCAGCACGACTCTTTCCAACGTGAATTGCGCGGCGGCGGTTTCGGGCAACTGCGTGAAAAGAGCGAGCGCAGCGAAGAGCGTCAATCGCGTTGATCTAGCCATGGCGGAACCTCCCGCGTAACCCGGATAGAGCGGAGACACCGGCGGTCGCTCGACCCGACCTATCCTGGTTCGCTGCGCTAAAATCCGGCCTGCACTCCCTACGCCTGCGGTAGATAAAGCACGAACTCGGGGGTGTCTTTGGTTTTTGTCAACAACGTCGCATTCGACAGCGCCGGCGGGCTTGACGGCGCGCCCGGCGTCAATTGGTAGGTGTAGATTGCTCCGCCAGGGTTGACCCCGCCTGTGCCGGTCTGAAACGGCACATAAGCGGTTGCGCCGTCGAACGAGATGCCGCCGATCTTGGTGGCGCTCGACTGCCCCGGCACCGTCAGCGCTTGCAACGTGAGCGACGCTCCTTGGATGCCGGCGGGAAGCTCGCCCCAGCACAGCGGCGACCCTGCACTGACGTACAGGCCGCCGTTGGAAATTGCCAAATGGGTCGGGCCTCCCGCAAGCGTATTGCTGGCTCCCAGGAAGGTGCCGTCGACAAGCGAATACATATTCACCACCCGATCCGGCTCATCGCACACGAACAGGATTCCATTCGCGATCGCGACGTCGCGCACCGAATTCAGCACCTTGTTCTGAACCTTGCCGGAGTGATCGAACTTGACGCCAAGCCCGCCTTGGCTTGCCGGCACGGCGGTCGTCGCTACGCTCACTTGATGCAGCTTGCCGACCTGCGAGGCGACGTAGGTGCCGTCGAGGAACTTACCGTTGGGATAGAGGCCTTTGATGTACGCGGACTGGCAGCCGCTCCGCAGGCTGCCGGTCTCGCCGTTGGAGGTCAGTGCGACCTGTGCCACCACGTTCGTGTCCTGGTTGGACACGTAGCAGGTCCCGCTCCCCTCGAAGGCGATCCCGAACGGATGGGCGATGGCGGTCTCGAAGTCACCCTCCTTGCTGAGCTGCGGGCCGATGACGGTCGAGACGTAGCTGAATGAGGAGCCGGAGGTAGGCACTTGGTAGCACAGCACGGTGCTGGCCGCCTTGGCACCGTTCGCTACATAGAGGAAGTTGCCGGCGACGACCATCGTGCGCAATTCCGACAGCGTCACGTCGTGCGGCACTTGGAGCGCCTTGTCGGTCACTAGCGAACCGGACGGCGTCTCGTAGACATAGACGTTGTTGATGGCGCCGTGGAACGTGACCAGCAGCATGGCATGGCCCCCTATCATTTTGCGTTCGGAATTTCGCGAGCGAGGAAATGGCGTACCCTTTGATGGAAACCGCACATTTCCTCCTATTATACACGAAGCTGTGGCAAGAGGTGCTATTTCTGATTTTACTACGACCTTATGATTGAGTGTCGGTTGGAAGAGTTGAAGCTCGCATAGACGTTCGTCGCAGTCGGTTGTACCGACGTTCACATCTGCGCGCCCGAAGGTTTGCCGGAGCTGGGCACGCGTGGAACGCCGGCAGGAGAGGCTTGGGGCCCTACGCGCCGCAGTTGCGATCGGCACCTGCCATGCGCCGGACGGCCGCGGCAACCGACATCCTGAGCAGTCTGCCAGCAGCGTTGAGAGGCGGTCGTGAAGCAGCCGGCAGTGTGCAAGCATCCGCTTAGGGCCGCGGGGGTGGTGGCCCAGAACATTGTGGCCGGCGCCAGCCGCTCAGGCGAACGGAGACGGCCGTTGCAAGAGCTTCGTCTTTGGCGCGAATATGGAACTGAGCCGAGGATGAGCGAAGATGTCATGCATTGCTGAAGCTTTTGGATCCTGTGTTCGGCCGCCACACGCGGTTGGCCTGGCCGCGGTAGCGCTGGTGCTGACGACCTTTCCGCAGGCCGCCCGGGCGGAGCCCCTGCAGGCATGGTCGAACTCGTCGGCCCGGCCGGCGCTCCGAGCGTCCGCGTGATCACCACCGACGCAACCTGTCCGCCGTTGCGCGCCGACGGCGAGGAGGTTGCAATGCACGTGCGCGCCGGCCCGCAGCTGCTGTTCCCGGGCGATAGCAAAGGATCGAAGCCGCCGCCGAAATTTCCTGTGACCGTGTGCGAGGCAACGCTGAAGCGCGGCACCGCGCGGGCCGTCCTCAACGGCAATCAACTGCTCCCAGTTCCCCCCGCCGTAATCAACCGCATCGTGGTCCTGGGCGACACCGGATGCCGGCTTAAGAAGGAGAAGCGGCCTAAGAAGGATAAGCGGCAGGATTGCGACGACCCGCACGTATGCCGAGTAGGCCCGGGGAATTTCACCCCGAGCCCCTCACAGAACCGGACTTAAGCCTCTCGACTTATCCGGCTCGTGCCACCGCTTGAAGGCTGCCGCCTTCCATTGAACACCGGGTTCCTCCCGTTGCCGGTTGACCCGAGCCAAATGGCGATGACCCGCTCCCTTCGCTCCACGGGCATTGCCCCGCTTCATCGCTACTACGAAGCAGTCCGTCCCTATCTGGCGCATCGGTACTTTCGGCCTCGCGGTTTGAGCCACTTGTGCCTTTTCCCTTGCCATCGCCGTCTAGGTTCTCACGTTCCATACAAGAGCCTGGTTGAGCTTCGCGCCGCCTATATGCCGGATGCCGCTCAGGCAGGCTTCAGGGTTCTCCCGAGCTGATCCCGGAGGAAGGGTCACCCCCCGGTTTTGACATCGCCTAATCCGCTTTCGACACTTCATCGGCGGTTCGCTTGCGCTCGCCTCTCTCAACCTCGCCTGCCGGAATCATGTCCCGACTTTTCCGCAACGTTCACCACCATCGCTTTTGACGACAGCAGCTTGCGGTGGCTTGAGATCAACACCTGATTGCCGACCTCGAAGGGCCCTCCTTCATCTCTCGTACAGTTGCGCACCACCGTTTGGATCGGCGATGCTCGTGACACAAGGCCCTATGCGGACCTGGCACGGCGTGCGGCCGACGCCGCTCCGGATCTCGTCATCCATGTCGGGGACTATCTCTATCGCGAGTCGTGCACGGGAGCGGCCTGCCCGCCAACCGGCTTCGGATGGGAAGTTTGGCAAGCGGATTTCTTCACGCCGTCGAAGCCGCTCCTCGCCGCCGCACCATGGATCATGGCGCGCGGCAATCACGAGATCTGCGCCCGCGCGGCCGAAGGTTGGTTCCGTTTCCTCGACGGTCCCCGGCCGGGCGCGAAGTGTCCTGACATGAGCGACCCCTTCGTCGTCGACCTCGGCGATATCGGATTCGTCGTGATCGACAGTTCGGCCATCCCTGGGGATGAGGACGACCCTACGCCCAAGAAACCAGCCGCCGACAAGAAAAAGCTCCGGGCGGGATATGATGCCGTCGCGAGCGGCATTCCGGGCAACGCCTGGGTGGTCACGCATGCGCCATTCAACGGCATAAGCGGCGGCAAGGTCGAAAATACAATTCTACAGAAGGCGCTGGGCCACAGGCTGAAGCCGGGGATCAAGATGATCGTCTCGGGGCACATTCACCTGTTCGAGGCCCTGAGCTTCTCCGACGACCGGCCGCCGCAACTGGTAGTCGGCTCCGGCGGCACCGCGCTGAGCAAGCCGCCGACCGGCACCAGCGTTCCCAGGATCAAGGGCCTGCCCGTCCACAGGAAGGCTTCAGTGATCCTGCAGCGTTTTGGATTCATGCTGTGGGAGCGCGACGCCGTGGAGCGAACGGCGTGGAACGGCAAGCTTATTGGCCAGGCCGGGAACAGCCTTGTCAGCTGCCGCCTGCGCGACCGCGCCCTCGCCTGCCAGGTCGACCCCGGCGCCGCTCCGCGCGCAGCGCCCTCCCGCGCGAGCGGGTTCGTTCATTGACCCTGGCTGTGTGAAAACGCTCTATGCGCGACCCGGAGCGGGCATCGGGTAAAAAGGTCACTGCGGTCGGATACCAGCGAATTTCACGACCTTTCCCCATTTTTCGGTTTCCTCGGCCAGAAACTTGCCAAACTCGGCCGGGGAGCTTGAAAATACTCCGCCGCCGAGGTCGTCAAGTTTAGCCTTCATTCTTGTAACCTTAAGCGCGCCGCAGCGCCGCCCAGCGCAACGCGCGCCTTCGCGCGCAGGGGGGTACGAAGTGGTGCAACCACTTCAGTGCCGCGTCACCTCCCGCCCCTCAAAAAAAGTCATGAGCACTTTGGTATCGTGAATGCGATCAACAGGTTCCGTCAGAATGTTCCGATCGACAACGATGAAGTCGGCCTTCTTTCCGACCTCGATCGACCCCCTCTCATGCTCAACACGCAACTGGTAGGCGGCGTTGATCGTCCTTGCTTGCAAAAGGAAGCCCACCGGCAGGGTTTGGTTCGGGAGCATGGGCTCTTCCGACGCCTCACCCGGATCCTTGGACGTCGCGCCTGACTCGATGTTATGCCACGGGTTTTCATCCGTGAAGAACCAGTCGCTTCCGCCCGCAACATGAGCGCCCGCATCGCGCAGGTCTCGAAAGGGGTACATACGCTCGGCGATCGCCTTTCCGATCTGGGGCACTGCTGCTTGGAGATAGTTGTAGCCCGGCGGTCCGCCAAACACCCTCGGCGCCAGCCATCCCTCTTGGATGTTCGCCAAGACGCCCAACTGTTTAAAGCGGGGCATATCGGATGGAGCAACCCACGACAAATGCGTGATCGTATGGCGACACCAGTCACAAGGGGACGTCTTACGGGCAAGAGCGACGGCGTTGAGGACTTTATTCGTGCACCGGTCGCCAATACAGTGAACGTAGATGCTGATGCGATTTTGTTCGGCCAAGTGGACTATTTCGTTCATCTGCTCCTGTGTGAAGTAGCCGTCAAATGATCGCTGCTCCAGGCGGTAGGGCTGCAACATGTCGGCTAGACCGTCCTCAAGATTTCCGTCTCCGAACACTTTTACGTAGTCAACACGTGTGTGAGCTGTTTGGCTGGCGCGCTTTGAGGCGATCCTCGGTATCGCAGTCCGGTAGTCGTCCGGATTGATCCGGAACGCCATGGACACATGCATGGTGAGCCCGCCTTCGGCGTCAAGGGCGTGATAGGCTCGTTCCATATCGTCGTCTGCCAGCGCGTCCAGAATGGATGTCAGACCAAGACTGTTGAGGTAGGGTATGACTTGACGGTAGATCGCCAAGTTATCCACCGCATATGGCGAATTGCGCCGCAGGACGGCCAACACGGGATTGGTCGCCGCATCGTAAAGGACGCCGTTTGGAAGCCCCGTCTTAGGGTCGCGTCCGATTTTTCCACCCCGGGGGTCGACTGAGTCCTTCGTAATGTTGAACGCCTGCAAAGCCTTGGAGTTCAGCCAGAGGTTATGGGCGTCTCTCGCTATAACAACGAGCTTGCGATCTGGGACGATCTCATCGAGTTTGGCGAGGGTGATTTCATCCACTTTCGGATTGTCTGTGGAATACCATCCGAAAGCGACCACCCAACCCTCGTGTTTTGACTCGCGAGCGCACGCCGCAAGCGTCGCGTAATTCTCGCTCGTGGTGTACCCCCTGACCTGACAAAGCTGGCGCCAAAGCCATTCACCCAGCGTCGGATGGATATGGGAATCAATCAGGCCTGGGAGGACACTACGCCCCTTCAGATCGATAACCCTCGTGCCCTCTCCGACGAGCGCACGAGCGCCCGCGTCGGCGCCAACATAGACGAAACGATCACCAGACACCGCTAGGGCTTGGGCCGATGGTAGTTGCGCATCTTGGGTGACCACAGCCGCATTCAACACAACCAGATCGGGTGCGCGAGCTGGATCCGATTTCGGCTGTGAGTGACTCTGTGAAGCGGACATCATTCCAAGGGTCATCGCCAGCACGCAGCGCAACACGTTTCGCGTCTTCACGTCGGTCTCGCCTCCTTTGATTGTCGTGTTCGTTGCTTTCCGCCCGAGCTCGCCCCTTATTTCCGCGCTTGTTGATTTATTGGAACGAGAGTGTCTTGGCGAGATGGAAATGAGCGTCAAGCTAAACGAGCGGGTTAGCCTCACACCCGGACCGCGCGCGTTAGGGCTGGGGACTGCCGGGGTAGATGAGCGGGATGATGTGTTCGAGCAGCCCCACTTCCTCGACATTATGCCGGAGCCAGGCATGGCCCATCGGCTCCGGAAAGATGGCGCGGTGGATGAGGGGGTTCAGAACCGCGCGCATCCCCGGCAACGTGGTGCCGACGGTCAGCGTCGACAGGTATTGCGTCCCGCCGTCGACGGCAGCAAAGTCGTGATTGAGATGTGTCACCTGCTGACCCGCCCTGTAGCCGACCAGTGTAATTCCGGTCGCATCCAGTCGGGTCACGGTGTCGATCACGTCGACGTAGAAGTCCGGGTTGCGGCCGAAGGCCTCGACGATGCGAAACTTTGCGCCGGCGCTCGCGCGCCCGTCCGGGCCGGGCTCCACGAGCTCCCACAGGATATGATCCTGCGGATGCCAGACCAGGTATTTGTTCAGCCTCGCCCCCTCGATCTCCATACCACCGCCGATATTGCCGAACCACCACGCGACCATCTCGGGCGAGACGCCCTTGAGCACATCGTGGCGGATGCGCATCACCATTCGTCCGAACGCGTCATAGCTCAGCGAGGTCTCGGCGCTCGCCAGCGACTTCAACGGCCAAGGCAGGCTCCGCGGCGGAGGCAAAGGAAGGCGCCGCGTCCACGCCGGCTGCTGCGCGCGCGCCGGTCGCGGCCAGGCTGCTGTCGCGGCGCCGGCAAGCGTGATGAGTTTGCGGCGTGTGATCATCACGGTGACGGCGCCCGCGCTACTGCCAGCCCGGCACGCTGCGCATGTCCGGCAGCCGATGCGCGATCCCCTTGTGGCAGTCGATGCAGGTCCTCTGGCCGGTGAACAGAAATCGCTGGTGCGCGTCGGCGGCGCGCGGCGCCTGCTTGGTGATGTCCATCGAGACTGCACTGTGGCAGTTGCGGCATTCGAGCGAATCATTCGCCTTCAGCCGCGCCCATTCGTGCATCGCGAGCTCGAGCCGATGGTCGAGAAATTTCTCGCGCGTGCTGATGGTGCCGAAGATGTGGCCCCAGACCTCCTTGGAGGCCTGCATCTTGCGCGCGATCTTGTGGGTCCAGTCGTGCGGCACGTGGCAGTCCGGACAGCTCGCGCGCACACCCGAGCGGTTGGTGAAGTGCACGGTCGACTTGAGCTCCTCGAACACGTTGGTACGCATCTCGTGGCAGCTGGTGCAGAACCTCTCGGTATTGGTCAGTTCCAGCGCGGTATTGAAGCCGCCCCAGAAGATGATGCCAGCCACGAAACCGCCGAGCACCAGCACGCCCAGGCTGAAGACCGAGCTCGGCCGCCGCAGCACCTCCCACAGCTCCCAGCCGAACCGATATGCGCGTTTCAAGAACGACGAGCGTTCGGGGCTTTCCGCCGTGCTCATCGGCGCACGCCTCCGGGCGCCGAGCGCGCCAGCAGCGTGTCGATGTCGATGAAGTCGTTCGGCACCGGCGCCTTGGCCTCGTGCTGCGGCACGTGGCAGGCGGTGCAGAAGAAACGCCGCGGCGAGATGGTGGCGAGGAACTGGCCGTCGCGATCCATGAAGTGCGTGATGCTGATCATCGGCGCCTGCGACTCGCCGGTGCGCGAGCGCGCATGGCAGGACAGGCATTTGTTGCCGTTGAGATCGACCTGGTAGCCCTCGATCGTGTGCGGGATGACCGGCGGCTGCTCGGGGTAGTTGCGCACCTCCTTTTCGGAAGTGTTGCGCATCGGCGTCATGCGCGGCGCCGGCGCGATCTCATCGAGCGGGGTCGGACCGCGCAGCAGCAGCGGCACCGGCGTCGGGCTCTGCGCCGGCAGCGTGGTTGCCAACGCCGACAGGCCGGCGGCCGCGGCCGCAAGCAGGGCGACGCGCTGCAGCGGCTTCATCGCGCGTCCCCCACCAGGGCGAGGCGCACCGCGCACTTCTTGAAGTCGGTCTGCAGCGAGATCGGATCGGTGGCATCGAGCGTCACGCGGTTGATCAGCTGCCCTTCGTCGAACCAAGGCACGAACACGACGCCGCGCGGCATCTTGTTGCGTCCGCGGGTTTCGACCCGGGTGCGGATGTAGCCGCGGCGGGATTCGACCTTGATCTCGTCGCCGCGCCGCAGCTTGAGCGCCAGCGCGTCGTCCGGATGCATGAAGCAGACCGCTTCCGGGAACGAGCGGTAGAGCTCGGGCACGCGGCGCGTCATCGAGCCCGAGTGCCAGTGCTCGAGGACGCGGCCGGTCACCAGCCAGAACGGATAGGTGGCGTCCGGGGCCTCGGCGGCGGGCTCGTACGGAAGCGCGAAGATGCGCGCCTTGCCGTCCGGGTTGCCGTAGAACTTCACCCCCTCGCCCGCCTTGACGTATGGATCAAAACCCTCGCGGAAGCGCCAGCGCGTTTCCTTGCCGCTCACCACCGGCCAGCGCAGCCCGCGCGCTTCGTGATACGCGTCGAACGATGCGAGATCGTGGCCGTGGCCGCGGCCGAAGCTTGCATATTCCTCGAACAGGCCCTTCTGGACGTAAAATCCAAAGTGCTTGGCTTCCTGGTTGGCATAGTTCGGATCGGCGTCGCTGACGGGAAACTTGTCGACCTCGCCATTGCGGTAGAGCACGTCGAACAGTGTCTTGCCGCGATACTCCGGCTTCCTGGCGAGCAGGTCTTCCGGCCACACCTCCTCGATCTTGAAGCGTTTCGAGAACTCCATGAGCTGCCACAGATCCGACCGCGACTCGCCGGGAGCTTCGACCAGCTGATGCCAGAACTGCGTGCGCCGCTCGGCATTGCCGTAGGCGCCTTCCTTCTCGACCCACATCGCCGCCGGCAGGATCAGGTCGGCCGCGAGCGCGGTCACGGTCGGATAGGCGTCCGACACCACGATGAAGTTTTCGGGATTGCGGTAGCCCGGATAGGTCTCCTCGTTGGCGTTGGCGGCGGCCTGCAGGTTGTTGTTGACCTGGATCCAGTAGGCGTTGAGCTTGCCGTCCTTGAGCATGCGGCTTTGCAGCACGGCGTGATATCCCGGCTGCGCCGGGATGGTGCCCTCCGGCAGCTGCCAGATTTTCTCGGCGATGTCGCGATGCGCCTTGTTGGCGACCAGCATGTCGGCCGGCAATCGGTGCGAGAACGTGCCGACCTCGCGCGCGGTGCCACAGGCCGAGGGCTGGCCGGTGAGCGAGAACGGGCTGTTGCCGGGCTCGGCGATCTTGCCGGTCAGAAGATGCAGGTTGTAGACGAGATTGTTGCACCAGACGCCGCGCGTGTGCTGGTTGAACCCCATGGTCCAGAAGCTCATCACCTTGACCTTGGGATCGGCGTAGAGCTCGGCCAGCGCCTGCAGCTGGTTGACCGGAACGCCGGCGAGCGCCGACACCTTCTCGAACGTGTACTCCGACACGAACTGCGCGAACTGCTCGAACGTCATGTCGGTCGCGTCGTTGGCCTTGGCGGCGCCCGTCGCCTTGACCTGCAGCGGATGCTCGGGCCGCAGGCCGTAGCCGATGTCGGTCTGGCCGCGCCGGAACGTCGTGTGCTTGTCGACGAACGCCCGGTTCACGCGCCCGGTCTTGATGATGTGGTTGGCGATGGCGTTGAGGATCGCCAGATCGGTCTGCGGCGTGAACACGATCGCAAGATCGGCAAGATCGAACGAGCGCTGCTCGAAGGTCGAAAGCACCGCGACGCGGACATGCGGCGCGGAGAGCCGCCGGTCGGCGACGCGCGTCCACAGGATCGGATGCATCTCGGCCATGTTCGCGCCCCACAGCACGAACGCGTCCGCCGCCTCCATGTCATCGTAGCAGCCCATCGGCTCGTCGATGCCGAAGGTGCGCATGAAGCCGGCGACCGCCGAGGCCATGCAGTGGCGCGCGTTGGGGTCGATGTTGTTGGAGCGGAAGCCCGCCTTGAACAGCTTCGCCGCCGCGTAGCCTTCCCAGATCGTCCACTGGCCGGAGCCGAACATGCCGACGCCGCTCGGACCCTGCTTTCCGAGCGCGGTCTTGAACTTCTCGGCCATGACGTCGAACGCCTCGTCCCACCCGACCGGGGTGAACTCGCCGTTCTTGTCGAACTTGCCGCCCTTCTTGCGCAACAGCGGCCGCGTCAGCCGGTCGTGCCCGTACATGATCTTGGACAGGAAGTAGCCCTTCACGCAGTTGAGGCCGCGGTTGACCTCCGACTTGATGTCGCCGTGGGTGGCGACCACCCGGCCGTCCCTGGTCGCGACCATCACGCTGCAGCCGGTACCGCAGAAACGGCACGGTGCCTTGTCCCAGGCGAGCAGGCTGCTCGGCCGCTCGGCCATGAGATTCTGCGCGCCGGCGGGTGTTGCCATGCCGCCCGCGACCGCCGCCATGGCGGCCGCTTCCAGCTTGAGGAAATCGCGGCGGTTCGGCTTGCTCTTGTTCATGATGGCTTGTCCTCGTTCGACGGAGCCTTAGTCGGCATCGATGGCGTGATAGACGAGGGTCGCCGTGACCACGTCCGGGAGCAGCGAGATGCGCGTGAGCATCTCGCCGATCGGCTCGCTGCCCACGGCCTCGACCACGACGACGAGCTTGCCGCGCGCGTCGCGCCCGAAGATCTCCGCCCCCGCGATCGCGTCGATGGCGGCTTCCGCGGCGGCCAACCGCTCGGGGCGCGTCTGCACCAGGATGCTGGCGATCTCCGCGGTTCCGCCCGGCGACGGCAGCTTCGCGGTCTGCGGGATCCACCGGCCGCGGATGAATTGTCGGCGGTCGCGCGTCATGGCGTCATCCCGGCGCCGGCGGCCCGGGCGGGCCCACGACCATTTGATAGATCCACACGGCGAGCCCGTATCCGCCCACCGTGGCGACAGCAAGCGCGGGCATCACCACGGCGGTCAGGAACAGAAAGGCAAAAATCTCCATGCGCCGCTGACGCTGTGGCCCGCCGTCCGGATGGCCCGAGTGCTCCGCCATGCTCGACCTGAAAGTCGGATTCTGAAGAGAGTCCCGGCGCAACGTCGCATCGCGATGTTACCACCAAAAGCTACTATGCAGGCCGATGCCGTTGCTTTGACTTAAGTCAAATCACCGCTTCCCCCAATACCGCTGACCGAGTTCCTAACGCCTTGCTCCAGGCTGCCGCAGGACAACCTGCCCCGCCCTCGCCCGTTGCCAAAGGAGTTCCGGCGATCACAGCCCGGTTTTCACGAAGCGCCCGCCGTCGACCATCAGGACCGCGCCGGTGACGTAGGAGGATTCCTCCGAGGCGAGCCACAGGATCGGGAAGGCGACCTCACGCGCGTCGGCCCAGCGGCCGATGAGGCAGCCGTCCGCCGCCTCGCGATCGAGGTCGGCGCGCGTCCGGCCGGCAGCCTCGGCGCGGCGGAGATGGAACGGGGTGAGCGTCAGCCCGGGACAGACCGCGTTGACGCGCACGCCGTGCTTGGCCTCCTCGAACGCCAGCGTGCGCGTCATCGAGATGATGCCGGCCTTGGTGACGTCGTACTGGCCCATGCCGGCGCGCGGATTGACCCCGTGGGTGGAGGAGATGTTGACGATTGCGCCGCGCCCGGAGGCGCGCAGGTCGGGCAGCGCCTCGCGCGCGAAATACGCGTAGCTCATCAGGTTGACGGCGATGATGCGCTGCCAGGTTTCGCTCTTCGCTTCGGCCAGCGGCTCGTAGGCGCGGATGCCGGCGAGGTTGACCAGCACGTCGAGCGGCCCCAAGGCGCGTCTGGTCTCCGCCACCGCCTGTGCGGCGGTCTCCTCGCGGCCGACATCGGCCACCAGCGAGGCGATTTCGGCCCCGGCGACGCTGCCGCGGATCTGCGCGACCGCCGCCTGCATGGCGTCGGCCTCGCTGTCGACCAGCATCACGCGCGCGCCCTGCTCGCAGAACAACTGGCCGGTGGCGGCGCCGATGCCGCCCGCCCCGCCAGTGACGATCGCAACCTTGTTCTGCAGCCGTCCGACCATGGTGGCTCCCCAGGCTCACAGTGGCGCCGACAGGCCGAGTGCCTTCTGCACATTCTAAGCCCGTCATGCTGAGGCGCTCTCCCCGACAAAGTCGGGGAGAGCCTCGAAGCACGCACGACACCTGCGTGTGCGACTTCTCGATCATCCTTCGAGGCTCGCCCGACTTCGTCGGGCGAGCGCCTCAGGACGACGGATGCGTTTTCGGTGCGCGCTTTTAGTGTACCCATAACTTGCCGACCGACAATCGTCCCGCCACCGCCGAGAGAACCCGTAGACACAAGGAGCGGACATGGAGATCATCGACCTGAGCATGCCGATCGCTGCGCATTTCCGCTGGCAGCCCGAGATCAGCGTCAGAGGCGACATCGGCGCCGGCGACCAGTTCCGGATCACGCGACTTGCCACTACCTGCCACGGCTTCACCCATGTCGACGCGCCGGCGCATTTCGTCGCCGATGCGCCGACGATCGAGGCGACGCCGCTGTCGCGCGTCGTCGGATCGGCGCGCGTGTTCGACCTGCGCGCGATTGCACCCAATACGGCGATCGACGCCGACGCGCTCGCGGCCCGCGATCCCGGCGGCCACGACGGCGAGATCCTGCTCCTGTCCGCCGGCTGGGACTTGCAACGCGACAGCACAACGCCGGCGTTCTGGACCGAGGCCCCATGGCTGACGCGCGACGCCGCCGAGTGGCTCGCGACCCGCAAGCCCTCGGCGGTCGCCTTCGACTTCCCGCAGGATTATCCGATCCGCCTGCTGCTCGAGGGCAAGCGCGCTCCGACCGAGCAGCACGTCACCCACGACGTGCTGCTGCGCGCTGGAGTGACGCTGATCGAGTATCTGGTCAACACCTCGGCGCTGACGCGGGCGCGCACGTTCCTCTGTGCGGCGCCGCTGCGCATCCCGGGCGCCGACGGCGCGCCGGCGCGCGTGTTCGCAATCGAGGGACTGGCGAGTTGAGCATCACCTCTCCTCCTCGCGACCCCTGCGGGGTTCTCCCCGGGTTTCGCTGCGCTCACCCGGGCTACGATGCCGCGCACCGATGAGTGACCGTAGCCCCTTGAACCGGCGTCGGGTGCGCAAATCGCCGCGCCAGCGCGCGTGCGCACGATCTTGTGGGGCCGCACGTGCGCTGCGTGCCCAGGTGCGCCTTAACGCACCTTACAAAGGTTTCATGGAGCGCGACCTTTTGCCTAGCATCTGCCCTTGAACGGCGGGCATCTCCTCCATAGAGTTGCCGGCGAATTACAAGACATGGCCAGGGAGGATAGACGAATGGCACGTTTTCACAGGCGCAGCTTCCTCAAGCTTTCGAGCGGAGGCGCGGCTGCGGCCGCAACCGGCGGCATGGCCGGCATCTTGGCCTCCGGCCGCGCGCCGGCGGTCGCCCAGACCACGACGGTGCACCTGTTGCGCTGGAACGACTTCGTTCCCGCGTCCGACACGCTGCTGCGGCGGGAGCTGTTCCCCGAGGGCGAGAAGGCGCTCGGCATCAAGATCAATTTCGAGGCGGTGAACGCCAACGACCTGCAGCCGCGCATCACCTCGGCGATCCAGTCGGGCGCCGGCCCCGACCTGGTCATGCTCAACAACAACCACCCGCAGCTCTATGCCGAGAGCCTGGTCGACATGAGCGATGTGGTCGAGCCGCTCGGGCAGGCCGAAGGCGGCCACTACCCGCTGGTCAAGTCGAACTCCAACGACGGCAAGAAGTGGCTGTCGATGCCGTGGGCTATCATCGGCGGCATGATCGCCTACCGCAAATCCTGGTTCGACGAGGTCGGCGCCACCAAGTTCCCGGAGACCTGGGAGGAGTACCGCGAGGTCGGCAAGAAGCTCAAAGCCAAGGGCCATCCCATCGGCCAGACCCTCGGCCACACCTTCGGCGACGCCCCGGTGTTCTCCTATCCGTACCTGTGGTCGTGGGGCGGCAAGGAGGTCGAGGCCGACGGCAAGACCGTCGCGCTCAACAGCAAGGAGACCGTCAAATCGGTCAAGTTCATGACCGGGTTCTGGAAGGACGCGCACGACGAGGGCGGCCTGGCCTGGGACGACACCAACAACAACCGCGCGTTCCTCTCAGGCACGATCTGCGCCACGCTCAACGGCGCCTCGATCTACATCGAGTCGCTGCGCCGGCCCGATCAGTACAAGACCGAGAAGGGCGCGCAGCTCAAGACCGACATCCTGCACGCGCCGCTGCCGAAGGGGCCGGCCGGCCAGTTCTCGATGCACACCTACCACTCGCACGTGCTGCCGAGCTATTCCAAGAACCAGAAGGCGGCGAAGGACTTCCTGAAGTGGCTGCACTCCAAGCCGGTGTACGAGAAGTGGTTCATCTCGCAGAAGGGCTTCGCCACCCCGCCGACCGCCGAGTGGGAAAAGCACAAGGTGTGGGAAGAGGATCCGGTGATGACGCCCTACAAGGTCGCCGGGAAGCTCGGGCGCACGCCGGGCTACGCCGGCACCGCCAGCCGGCAGGCGGCCGAGGTACTGTCGAAATACGTCATCACCGACATGTACGCGAAGGCCGTTCAGGGCATGCCGCCCGAGGACGCCGTGAAGTGGGCGGAAAGCGAGCTCAAGAAGATCTACGGCTGAGCGGTGCATGCACGTCGGTCAATGACCGGAGGGGCGCCCCTTGTGGGGCGCCCCTCGGATCTGCGGCTTTGAGGGCGACCACAAGGGTCGCCCCTACGGGTGAACCGCGAGGAGCTTTCCATGGCGGTAACCACAGTCGGCACGATGGGTCCGGCGCGCGCGATGACGCGGCAGCGCGTGCTGGAGGACGAGCGCTGGCTGGCGATGGTGCTGCTGGTGCCGACGATCGTCCTGCTCGGCGCCTTCATCGCCTACCCGTTCGTGCGCGGCATCCTGCTCTCGGTCACCAACTCGCGCGTCGGCGTGAGCGGCGACTTCGTCGGCCTCGCCAACTTCTACAAGATCTGGAACGACTCGATCTTCCGCACCGCCGTCTACAACACCTTTCTCTATACGGGGGTGACGACGGTGTTCAAGCTGGCGCTGGGTCTGTGGCTGGCGCTGCTGCTCAACCGCGTCTTCAAGGGCAAGGCGCTGGTGCGCGCCTTCATCCTGTTGCCCTTCATCATTCCGACGGTGCTCTCCACGTTCGCGTGGAAATGGATGTTCGATCCGACCTTCAGCGTGATCAACTGGGTGCTGTTCCAGCTCGGGCTGATCAAGCAGCGGATCAACTGGCTGGGCGATCCCGATCTCGCGATGATCTCGATCATCATCGTCAACATCTGGCGCGGAGTGCCGTTTTTCGCCATCAGCCTGTTGGCCGGGCTGCAGACCATCAATCCCGAATTGAACGAGGCGGCGGCGATCGACGGCGCCAAGCCGTGGCAGCGGTTCTGGCACGTGACCTGGCCGCTGCTGTTGCCGGTCACCATGGTGGTGGTGCTGTTCTCGGTCATCCAGACTTTCGCCGATTTCCAGATCGTGTACGTGATGACCAACGGCGGCCCGGCCAACGCCACCCATCTATTCGCGACCTACGCCTATCAGCTCGGCGTCGGCACCGGCCTGTTGAGCGAGGGCGCGGCGATCTCGCTGGCGATGTTCCCGGTGCTGTTCCTCGTGGTCATCTTCCAGCTGATGTACATCCGGCGCGTGGAGACCCGCTGAGCCATGATCGAAGGAGCAAAATGGCGGCGCTGGGTCTACTTCCGCATTCCGCTCGCGCTGTTCGTGTTCTGGCTGTTGTTCCCGTTCTACTGGATGATGGTCACGACCTTCCGTCCCGACGGTGAGCTCTATCGCCCGTGGAACGCCAAGAACTACACCCCGTTCTGGACCACCAACCCGACCTGGGACCACGTCGAGTACCTGTTCGCCGAGACGCTGTTCAGCGCCTGGATGTGGAACACCATGTTCATCGCGCTGGTCTCGACCGCGATCTCGCTCGTCTGCGGCGTGCTCGCCGGCTACGCGCTCTCGCGGCTGAAGTTTCCGTTCGCCGGCTCGCTCGGCACCGCCATCTTCGTCACCTACCTGGTGCCGCAAACGCTGCTGTTCATCCCGCTCGCCGAAATCATCCGCAACTATAAGCTCGGCGACACCCCGTGGGCGCTGATCCTGACCTATCCGACTTTCCTGATCCCGTTCGTCACCTGGCTGATGATGGGCTACTTCAAGGCCATCCCCAAGGAGCTCGAGGAATGCGCGCGCATCGACGGCGCGGCGCGCTGGCAGGCGATGGTCTACATCATCATCCCGGTGGCGGTGCCGGGCATCCTGTCGGCCGGCATCTTTGCGTTCACGCTCTCCTGGAACGAGTTCATCTACGCCCTGGTGTTCATCTCTTCGCAGGAGCAGAAGACCGTGCCGGTCGGGGTCGTCTCCGAGCTGATCCGCGGCGACGTGTTCTTCTGGGGCCCGCTGATGGCGGGCGCGCTGCTCGGCTCGATCCCGGTGGCGATCGTCTACTCGTTCTTCGTCGAGCACTACGTCGCCGGCCTCACCGGCTCGGTCAAGGGCTAATCCGTCATGCCCGCGAAGGCGGGCATCCAGTAACCGCCAGTTGAAGGAAATCTGCCACCGCGGTGGTTACTGGGTCCCCGCTTTCGCGGGGACGACACGAAAGTGGGGAGTCAAGGAACGGCGATGGCGCAGGTCACCCTCAAGGGCATCAACAAGTTCTACGACGCCGTGCACGCAGTCAAAGACGTGAACCTCGAGATCCGCGACAAGGAGTTCATGGTCTTCGTCGGCCCGTCGGGCTGCGGCAAAACCACGACCTTGCGCATGATCGCCGGGCTGGAGGAGATCTCCTCGGGCGACATCTCGATCGACGCGCAGCGCGTCAACGATCTCGCGCCGATGGACCGCGACATCGCCATGGTGTTCCAGAACTACGCGCTCTACCCGCACATGAACGTCTACGACAACATGGCGTTCGGGCTGAAGATGCGCAAATTCGCGGCCGCCGACATCGCCAAGCGGGTGCAGGAGGCGGCCGAGATCCTCGGCATCCACGAGCTGCTCAAGCGCAAGCCGCGCCAGCTCTCCGGCGGGCAGCGCCAGCGCGTGGCGCTCGGGCGCGCCATCGTGCGCCATCCCAAGGTGTTCCTGTTCGACGAGCCGCTGTCGAACCTCGACGCCAAGCTGCGCGTGCAGATGCGGGTCGAGCTCAAGAAGCTGCACGGCAGGCTCGGCACCACCGCCGTCTACGTCACCCACGACCAGGTCGAGGCGATGACGCTCGGCGATCGCGTGGTGGTGATGCGCGACGGCGTGGTGCAGCAGGTCGGCGACCCGCTCCAGCTCTACAACCAGCCGGCCAACCGCTTCGTCGCCGGCTTCATCGGCTCGCCCGCCATGAACTTCGTCGACGTCACGGTCGCCGACAGCAGCAACGCGATCTGGGTGTCGAACCCGGGGCTTCGCATCAAGCTGCCGGAGGCCTACGCGGCGCGCGTGCGCCCCTATGTCGGCAAGCCGGTGACGCTCGGCGTGCGCCCCGAGGACCTGCGCATTGCGGCGGGCGCCGACGGAAGCGAGCTTTCCTTCGACAGCGTGGTCGAGGTGGTGGAGCAGCTCGGCTCCGAGACGCTGCTCGACGTCAAGGCCGGGCCGTCCGCGATGGTGGCGGCGGTCGAGCCGACGACCGGCATCCGCCACCAGGATCCGGTCCGCCTCGCCGTCAACCCGGCGCGCCTGCACTTCTTCGACGAAGAGACCGGCACCGCGGTGTAGGCGGCACCTCGCGCGCACGGGAAGGCGCCGTCATTGCGAGCGAAGCGAAGATTCCATGGGGAGTGGATAGCAGCCGAGTCCAGGTCCAGACTGAGGTTGCTTCAACCCACTCAACCTGGAGGACGACCGATGTTGCTCGCTGATCGTATCGCTGACACTGAACCGACCGCTATCCGAACGCATCTTGGCGCAATTTTTGTTTCGTTGGAACTGAGCCGTTCGACTTGGTTGATCACTTCGCTGTCGCCGGGCAACGGCGAAAAGATGTCGAAGCACGGCGTTGTGGCGGGAGATCTCGGGGCGCTGCTGGCGAAGTTTGCGGAGCTGCAGCGCAAGGCGTTGGCGCGCACCGGCAAGAACTATCCGATCATTACGATCCAGGAGGCGGGGCTGGACGGGTTCTCGCTGCACCGCGTGCTGCAGCAGGAGGGGATCGAGAGCCATGTGGTGGACGCCGCCTCGGTTGCGGTGCCGCGCCGGCGGCGGCGGGCGAAGACTGACAAGATCGACGGTGAGGCGCTGTTGCGGGTGCTGCTGGCCTACAAGCGGGGCGAACCGCGGGTGTGCTCGATGGTGGTAGCCCCTTGCGCCGAGGAAGAGGACCGCCGCCGGATCGGCCGTGAGCGCGAGGTCTTGCTCGACGAGCGGATCCGGCATGTCAACCGGATCAAGGGACTTTTGCTGGCGCAAGGGATCTCGGGCTATGCCCCGTTGCGGCGCGATCGACGGGCGCGGCTGGAGGCGCTGCGCACGGCGGACGGGCGTGAGCTGCCCCAGCAGCTGAGGGCGCAGATCGGCCGCGAGCTCGACCGGCTCGAGCTGCTGCTTGTGCAGATCAAGGCGGTCGAGGCGGAGCGGGACGCGATGCTGGCGAGGTTGAGCCAGAGCGTGGACGAGAACACGCGGGAGCATCCGCTGGCGATGCTGCTGGGGGTGAAGGGGATCGGGGAGGAATTTGCGGCTGCGCTTTGGTTCGAGTGCTTTTACCGGAGCTTTGCCAATCGCCGGCAGATCGCCGCCTATGCGGGCTTGGCGGCGACGCCGTGGCAGAGCGGGTCGGTCGCGCATGAGCAAGGCGTGTCCAAGGCCGGCAATGCGCGACTGCGCAAGAAGCTGGTGCAGCTCGCCTGGCTCTGGCTGCGCCATCAACCGGGGTCGGCACTGGCGCGCTGGTTCCATGCGCAAGCCCATCGCAAGGTCGCCATCGTCGCACTGGCGCGCAAGCTGCTGGTCGCCTTGTGGAAGTATGTCACCGCCGGCGTCGTGATCGAAGGTGCGGCGCTCAAGGGCGCTGCCTAGGCGGCAAGCCAGGCGTCTCGTCAGGCGAGCCACCTCACCCACAGTTGAGCAGCAACAGGACCATGACCAATCCGCCGAGACCCGATCAGTCTCGGCCGATCCGGGCGGACGAACCGATGGATTGCATGGCTTCAAAAGCCGTAGCGAAGAATGGCTTCGTCCTCTCGAGCCGCCCGCCGCAAGCGGAATCCTGGTACGGCACGCTCGTGCGGCCGACCGAATGTGAGTTTGATCTGGCGTCAAACCTGATCGCGAAACCGGCTCGACCTCGATCGTAGAAAAACTGCAAATGGTCCTCCTTGCATCATGAACCGCTCTTCGTCCCGACCGCTGGAGCCTGATGGCGTGCTCGATCGCGTCAAGGCCAAGCCGCTGCGCGGCGGCCCTGCGGGCCGACCTTGACCCGATCTGCGCGCGCCATCTTCAAAACTCCACGCTCGGGACGAAGAGGTGCTCCTCGCTCGAACAAAGAGGTGACCCCAAAGTGTGAGACCTTGAACTACTGGCACATCCCCATGTGAGCAATCCAGGCGGCAGTGCGGTTTCTGGATTGCTTCGTCGCTGACGCTCCTCGCAATGACGGCACTCCGGCCTTGACCGTGTCGGCCGCGAGGCCGCGCCATCGGTTGTGGTAGAGCGACGGCCGGCCTGCCAGACCGCTATGTTTCCGGGCAAAAATTTGGAATGATTGGCGCGTCGGACGAACCGGCCCGATCGATCCAGAGGAGGCGAACCCATGGTGGCAGCGCAGGCGACGGGCGCAGCGGTCCCGCACAAGCCGATCTATTCGCACCTCTACGTGCAGGTGCTGGCCGCGATCGCGGTCGGCATCCTGCTCGGGCACTTCTATCCGCAGCTCGGCGAGGCCATGAAGCCGCTCGGCGACGGCTTCATCAAGCTGATCAAGATGCTGATCGCCCCGATCATCTTCTGCACCGTGGTGCACGGCATCGCCAGCATGGAGGACATGAAGAAGGTCGGCCGCGTCGGCTTGAAGGCGTTGATCTACTTCGAGGTCGTCACCACGCTGGCGCTGATCGTCGGCCTCATCGTCGTCAACATCCTGCAGCCCGGCGTCGGCATGAACGTCGACACCCGCTCGATCGATACCAAGTCGATCCAGGTCTACACCACCAAGGCCGGGCAGCAGGGCACGGTCGAATTCCTGATGCACATCATCCCCAACACCGTGGTCGGCGCCTTCGCCGAGGGCGAGATCCTGCAGGTCCTGTTCTTCGCCATCCTGTTCGCGTTCGGCCTGTTCATGCTGGGCGAGCGCGGGCGGCCGATGCTGGCCTTGATCGACATCGTCTCGCACGCGCTGTTCGGCATCGTCGCCATCATCATGCGGGCGGCGCCGATCGGCGCCTTCGGGGCGATGGCCTTTACCATCGGCAAATACGGGCTCGGCACGCTGCTTTCGCTCGCGCAGTTGATGATCGCGTTCTACGTCACCTGCCTGATCTTCGTGCTGTTCGTGCTCGGCGGCATCGCCTGGTTCGCCGGCTTCAGCATCCTGAAGTTCATCAAGTACATCAAGGAGGAGCTCTTGATCGTGCTCGGCACCTCCTCCTCCGAGTCGGTGCTGCCGCGCATGATCGCCAAGCTGGAGAATCTCGGCTGCCGGCAGTCGGTGGTCGGGCTGGTGGTCCCGACCGGCTACTCCTTCAACCTCGACGGCACCTGCATCTACCTGACGATGGCGGCGATCTTCCTGGCGCAGGCGACCAACACCGAGCTGACCATGTGGCAGCAGCTTGGGATCATCGGGGTGCTGCTGCTCACCTCCAAGGGCGCCGCCGGCGTCACCGGCTCGGGCTTCATCGTGCTGGCGGCGACGCTCGCCTCGGTCGGCACCATTCCGGTCGCCAGCATCGCGCTGATCCTCGGCGTCGACCGGTTCATGTCGGAGGCGCGCGCCTTGACCAACCTGGTCGGCAACGGCGTCGCCACCGTCGTGGTCGCCAAATGGGAGAACGCGCTCGACGAGGACCGCATGCGCCGTGTGCTCGATCACGAGACCGAAGCCGAGGCCGAGGAGCCGGAGGCCGCGATGGGGCCACCCGAGCCGTTGCTGCCGCAGCCGGCGGCAGGCCACGTGCCATCCTGAGCCGCGGGGAACCAAGGTCATGCGCATTCAGCTTCTGGCGGCCGCCGGCGCGCTCGGCGCGCTCGTCCTCACCGCGGCGCCGGTGCGCGCCGGCGAGCCGCACTGGCCCGACCAGCTGACCATCGGCACCGCCTCGCCGGGCGGGACCTATTACGTTTACGGCGAGGGTCTCGCCAAGATCCTCACCCGCGCCCTCGACCTGCCGGTGGGGTCGCGCGCGACCGAAGGGCCGACCGAGAACATCGAGCTCTTGGAGGCCGGTGAGACCAAAATGGTGTTCGTCACCACCGGCATCGCGCTGCAGGCCTGGAACGCGACCGGGGTGTGGACCGGCAAGCCGCCGGCCCGCTCGATGCGCGCGATGTTCCCGATGTACGACACGCCGTTCCAGCTCATGGTGCTGCAGGAATCCAACATCCGTTCGCTCGCCGAGATGGCCGGCAAACGCATCGGGATCGGCCCCCGCGGCGGCACCTCGGCGACCTACTTCCCGGCGTTCTTCAATACCCTCAAGGTGCCGGCGACCTTCGTTTACGGCGAGTGGTCGGAACTCGCTGCCCAGATGCATGCCCGCACGATCGACGTGCTGGCGGCCGCCGCCGGCGCGCCGTTCCCGGCTTTCATCGAGCTCGAGGCCAAGGACAAGGTGCGATACGTCGCGCTCACCGCGGAGAACATGGTCGCGTTGCGCCTGGTCATGCCGGAGCTGGCGCCCTCGCGCGTGCCGGCCGGCACCTACCCGTCGCTGCTGCGCCACTATCAGACGCTCGGGCTTTACAACTTCGCGGTCGCCCATGCCGACCTGCCGAACGATCTCGTCTACAACATCGTGCGCCTGGTGTTCGAGAAGCACGAAGAGATGATGGAGGTGCACGCCGCCGCGGCCGCGACCGTGCCGGCCAACATGGAGCGCAACACCTTCCTGCCGCTGCATCCCGGCGCGATCCGCTATTACCGGCAGATCGGACGGGCCGGCCAGTCGGACTGAACCGTGCGCACGATGGAGGGGGTTTTCCAGATGACCAAGGCGACGCTCCTGATTGTACTGGCCGTCACCGTGCTCGGCTGGCAGACCGGCGCCGTGGCGGCGCGCGATCTGCCGAGGTTCGACGTCGCACGCACCTGTCGCGGCGAGTCCGCGGACCGCGCCAAAGCTTTCGTGGACGCCTGCCTGGCCGACGAACAGAAGGCCCAGGAACAGCTCACCAAGGGGTGGGACAAATTCGCGCCCGACATCCGGCAAACCTGCCTAGGGACGTCCACCAGCATCGCCGGCATTCAAAGCTACGTCGAATTGTTGACCTGCATTGAAATGGGAACCGCGGCGAAGAAGATGCCCCAGAACTGATTTGAGCGGTCCAGCCGAAGAAGCCCCAGCGCAGTCCAGCATCACCCCTTCAGCGCGGTCATGCAGATTTTCCAGCGCGCCGGTGCGCCAAGCGCTGCGGTCTTTCAGCAGCTGAGAATTTTCGCTGGCCCGTTGGTCTCGCCGCATCGGTGGCCTGCAGTCTGTCGGGCCACAGCGGGCGATAAACGTGCTAATGTCGCCGAGGCCGCGACCGTCACCCGGATCGCGGTGCGGCGCGGTTTCGGCGAGCTCGGCTGGTTCTCGATGCGTTGTGCGAAGATGTCCGGGCAAACTCCTTGCGAGACGCTGAACCTCGAGCTTGCGCAGTCGGCGCGCGAATGCGCGCTGCCGCAATGCGTTGCCGCTGATCCGCAGCCCGTGTTCGGCAGCAACGCCGATCGCAACCCGGAACCGCTGTGATGCAACGAACCGCGGTTCGCGTCGGAATAGTTCTGCTGCTCACGCTCGGCCTGGCAGCACTCACGTTCGCTGCCTGGTATCGCTATCCCTGGCTGTTTTCACCCCGATACACGATCCGTGTCGCTGTAGGCCCATGGGGCGAGCCGGCCGAGAAGTTCGCGGCCGCGTTCAGGCGCGAGGTGACGCAGGAGTATCCCCGCATTCGCCTCTCGTACGTGCAAACCCCCGATCTCGATGCCAGCGCCGTAGCGCTCAAGGACAAGAAAGTCGACGTCGCCCTGGTGCGCAGCGACAATCCGATGGCGGCCGAAGGCCGCACCCTCGCGATCGTGCGCAAGATCGCGGTCGTCACGATCCTGCCTCCGCATTCCTCGGCCGACGACTGGTCGGGTCTCGCCGGCAAGACCATCGGCGTGGTGACGCCATCCGCACAAATGGATCCGCTGCAAAAAGTGGTGCTCGAGTTCTACGGGGTCAAGCAGGGGCACGTGCGCGTGCTGTCGCCCAAGGATGCCGGCGCGGTCGCCGCCGGCAAGCATGTCGCCGCCCTGCTTGCGGTCGGACCGCCCGATCAGGGGGCGATCGCGGAGCTCGCGCGCGCAGTCCGCAGCGCGGCGAAAAAGCCGCCGAAGTTCCTGGACTTCGATGAAGCCGATGCGATCGTGGCGCGCTACCCCGCCTACGAGTTGCTCGACATTCCGGAAGGCGCCTTCGTCGGCTCGCCGCCGATGCCACCCGACAGCGCAACCGCGCTGGCGACTTCGGTGCGATTGGTGTCGCAGCCATCGCTCTCGAACTATGCGGCCGGCGAGATCACGCGCCTGATCCTCGCCACCAAGGCGCGGCTGGCGGCGAGCTTGCCGGAGGCCGGGCAGATCGACGCGCCCGATACCGACAGCAAACTGTTCCCCATCCATCCGGGAACCCTGGCCTACCTGAACGGGGACAAACCGGACCTGCTCGACGAGTCGATCAATTACCTGTTCATAGGTTCGATGCTCTTCGGGGCCATCGGGACGACCGGGGCCTGGCTCGCCGCCATGCGGGGCCGGCGCCGGACGCGGGAAATACTCGCGCGGATCGCGAGCCTTCCCGAGTTCCTGCCGACCATCAAGAGCGCCTCGCCCTCCGATCTCGACGCCATCGAGGCGCAGCTCGACGAGCTCTCGGAATGGCTCGCCGAACATTACCTCGGCGACAATATTCGGAACGAGCAGTTCGGCGCGATCAGCTCGAAGATCGGCGAGATTCGCTCGATCATGGCGCGGCGCCGCGGCGCGTTCCGCAAAAACGGCGCCGCGCCACAGGCGAGCACCCCCGGCACGTGATCCCGAAAAGCGGGAATCGGTTCCCCGGCACCGGGACCATCCGTCATTCCAGCCCGTTGATCTCGACGCGACCGAGCGTCCGATCTGAGCGCCGCACGCGGCAAACGCCGGGAGCTCCAGGCCGTAAGTCAACCACGACACACTCGTGAAACGTGACTCGGGCGCCGAGGAAATGATCCGGAAACACAGTGTGTCAATGATGCGCACGCGGAAAGGATCCCAGCCGTACGAAGCCCCCGTGGAGCACCGAGATATGAAAAAAATCTGCGTTCTGGGCGTTCTGAGCCTCCTGCTCAGCTCGGCGACGGGGGCCGCCGCGGGCGAGTACTACATCGTCCAGGACACTTCGACACGGCAGTGCAGCATCGTAGAGATCCCGCCAACGACGACCCAGTTTGTCGTGCTCGAGAAGGGCAAAGTTTTTTCCAATCGAGATGAAGCCAAGGCAGCTGTCGGTGCGGCGTGCTCTGCGAAGACAGCATCCGCAAAGCCGTCGGGCACGGATGAGGCGGGAAGAACGGCCAAATTGAAGGGTGCGACCGTCGCCAGCAGGGCGGCGACCAGCAAGCCCCATCAATCAGCCCGATCACGCGCTGCGCGCGCGGGGTCTGGAGGCGCGATAGCCCATGCTCAATCGGGCGGGTCACGTCATTTTCCGTCATTCTTCTCGTTCTTCCGCTAGGGTCCGGACCACCGCGCTTTCAATCGCGGACTCCCTTTAACGACAATCGTCAGCTCGATCTCGCCGGGTTCGCGAGCGTCAAGTTATGCGCGCGCTTCGCTGGCTGAAGAGCATGTCGAGGTACTCCGCTAGGCCCGGATGCCTCCAAGAGGCGCCCCGCCAGCCGATGTGGCCGTCGGGCCGGACCAGGATCGCTCCCGCCGCCCCGTAGGCCTTGGCAAATCCGTTCCCTTTATCTCCCACTACGGTAAGGCTCGGATGCTGCGTCGGCGCGCCGTCGACGACCGCCATCACTCGCACCAGCCGACCGCGTTGCCTCGCCAGATCGGCTGCGAGGGCCGAGAGCGCTCCGATGTTCTCCTGCGGCCTCGCCAGCAGCACATGGTCAGTCCCGGCCGTGACTTCGTGCAGTCGCAGCGGGAAGCCAAGCCCCTGCCGGGCGAGCCCCGCCACGTCGGGCGCCCGGTCACCCGCTTTCGGCCCATCGGCTTCGGCTCCGCAATCGTCGCGCACGATCGGCCCATCGCGGTACGACACCAGCACCTGCGCATCCACCAGCTGCTGGTCCTCTTTGGGCCTGTCGCGGCCGATCGATTCGCTCGCCGCCTTGGTCCGCGCCACGACCTCGGCGCCGACGGGGCGGCGCTCCGCTTCGTAGCTGTCGAGGAGCGAGGCCGGCGCCTCGCCCTTCAGCACCAAAGCAAGCTTCCAGGCCAGGTTGTGCGCGTCCTGGATGCCGGTGTTCATGCCCTGCCCGCCGGTCGGCGGATGGATATGCGCCGCATCGCCGGCGACAAAGGCGCGGCCCTGGCTGTAGCGATCGGCGAGCCTCATGCTGATGCGGAACACCGACGACCAGCGCAGGTCCGAGAGGCGCGGTCGGCCGGGCAGGAGGTCGTCCGCCACCTGCTGCAGATCGGCCAAGCTTGGTCCCGGCGTCTCGGCTTGGATACCGTGCTCGCCCGTTGTGGTCGGCAGCGTCGCAGGCGCCAGCATCGACACGCGATATCGCCCACCCTCCGGCAGCGGGATGGCAATGAACATGTCCGGCGGCCGGTCATCATGCAGGCGGATCGCCCGCAGCCCCATGCCGTAGGGCAGGTCCCAGTCGATATGCACATCGCCGAGCATGAAGGGCCAGGGATAGGCCTCACCCTCGAAGGTGGCGCCGATCGCCTTGCGCACGACGCTGTGGGCGCCATCGCAACCGATGACGTAGGCGTAGCGCTCCCTTGTCGTCGCCCCCGCCGCGTCCTTGAGCTCGACAGTGACACACTCCGCGTCCTGCGTCAGGCCCACCAGCTCGACTCCGCGTTCGATCGCGACGCCGCGCCCGAGAAGCGCCTCGGTCAGCACGCGCTCCGTCTCGTATTGCGGCACGCCGAGCTGCGCGTAGGGCAGGCCGAGATCCGGCAGGATCATGTCCTCGCCGCCGCAGCCCGCGAGGACCGAGCGCATGCCGGTAATCCACAGACCGGCATCGATCGCCTGCCGCGCCACGCCGAGGCGCTCGAACACCTCCAGTGTCCTCGGCGTAACGCCGATGGCGCGGCAATATTTGAGCCGCGCCAGCGCCTTGTCGATGATGCGGCACGCGACCTCGCGCCGCCCGAGGTCGATAGCGAGGGTGAGGCCGACCGGCCCCGCTCCGACGATCAGCACGTCGCGCATTCCCGCTCCTCCCACCGCCCCAATCCGTACTTAACCGACGGTAGGGAAGCAAACGGGTTCAGGGCCGCTGCGACAGCGTGGCGGCGGCCGGCCGGCACTGGTGCCAATCGGCGCGCCCGGTCAATTCGACTGTTGGATGCGCGCACAGGGTAGCGAACTCGACCGCGTACTATGATGACGGATTGCGCAGAGAAGCGCGGCAGCTCACAATTCAACTCGGGAGGGCTGGGATTGATGCAGATTTGGTGCGGGGCCGGTGCGGCGGCGCTGGTCGTAGCCTTAGGGAGCATGCCCGTGTTTGGGCAACCGCCCATGCCGGATCCCGCTGGATTTGAGGCCCGCCTTTCAGCAGCTGTGCGCACGCTTGCCGAAACGGAACCGCGCCTCAAGCAACTGCCCCTGTCCAAGCGGCGGGCATTGATCGAGTTCGTCATCGGCAACATGCTGTTCGTGACGGCGCACGAAGTCGGTCACGGTGTGCTTGCCGAAATGAAGATCCCGAACGCTGGTCGAGACGAGGACGCTGCCGATGCGTTCGCCATCCTGACCGCGTTGAAGCTCGGCAGCAGCTTTTCGCATCGGGTTCTCATCGAGGCCGCAAAGGGGTGGTACCTGGCCGACCTGCGCGACCAGAAAACCGGAGAAAAACCGATCTACTACGACGCGCACGCAATGAGTTTGCAGCGCGCCTATCACATCGTCTGCCTGATGGTCGGATCGGATCCGGAACAATACAAAGAGCTTGCGGACATAGCGGGCATGCCGACGGACCGCCAGCAGAGCTGCAAGGATGATTTCACGACCGCGCAATGGTCGTGGGAGACATTGCTCAAGCCGCATCTGCGGGCTGCCGAGCAGCCGACCCAGCGGGTCGAGGTTGTCTACGGGCCGGCGAGCGGCAAGCTTGAGGTTTATGCGCGCAGCTTTCGCGAGCTGCGCTTCCTGGAGCCGCTCGTCGAACACCTTGTACACCATTTCGCATGGCCAGAACCGCTGACCATGGAGATGCAAAGCTGCGGAGAGGTCGGAGCTAACTGGCGCTCCCGTCGGCTCAAGCTTTGCTACGAGATGGCAGAGGACTTCGCTGAACTCTATTCCGAATACGGCGGCCGACTGAAGGCATTGAAGCCGCGGACTGTGCGAGACCTGCGCAGGGCGCCCTGAAATGCCGATGAATTGCCGTGTTCCATCGGTACGTTCGTGGCACCCTGAGCAACGCATCCAAGACGCGCCTCGCTTGCGCGCGGCGGGCACGGACAGGGGAGGCTACGGCCGCGCAAAAACCGGGCGTCGTTTGCATGATGGAGATGAAAGAAGTAACGCGCGCTGATCTCAATTCCGCGGGTCCGAAAGCGACACAATGTCGTTGTGCGAGATGCGCGCTCCTGTCCGTGTGCCGATTCTGTTTGCGCTCAGCCGGAGGTGCGGCTCACTTGAGCAACTGAGCGACAAGCCAGAGCAAGCCCGCAAGTCCGGTCCCGGTGCCGACAATGCCGAGCCCCAGCATGATACGTTCGCTGATGCGTCAACCGCAAAGTTGGTGAATCGGCCCTCGGACGTATTGCCTGGTCATAATGTGAGTCCGTCGTAGCTTCGTCCATATGCCGAACGATCTACGGGCGCACAGTTGGCAGTGGATCAGCTCGCATCAAGAATATTGCGATGTTGGGCGCAGACCTCCGTATATCGTCGGATAGATTTACTTCCGGTCGATATGAGCCGAACGTCTCGAGATGGGAACCGACTCGACCGATGAAGACCATCTTCCTGCGCACATAGACCAAGCCCATCAACGACTCGAAAATCTCGGCGCCAACGCGGACCGGCAGTCCGTTGCTCCGGTGAAGGAGCAAGCAAGCTCCGTCGATCAATCTGAAAAAGTGGGTCAGCGCAGACGTCGCCGACGATCCAGCGCGGCACCTTCCGTATCCATGTCGGGGACAGGCATCAGGCGCACGACCTATTGGGCATTTGGTAAACCGGTTTCGCTCGCCTACATCCCGGCGCTCGCCGACGAGCATCCCGAGGCAATGAGTGATCAGTTGCCGACGCCGGCACGACCAGATTACGAATTGCCAAGTGAGCGGCCGGCGCCACGCACGACCTAGACTGAGGCACGGAACAACCACGACCAGCCGCAAATTTCTCAGTTGGGGACCGGATACTCCCGATCCCGTGTCCGGCTCCCCAGGGGCCCGGTAAGGTTAGCCCCCCGCCGGGTCCCACTCTTCCTGGGAACAGGCCCGAATGCCCGAGCTCGCACGTCATCCTCGCCGAGCACCCATCCGAGACGGTCCGGCTCGCGTGCTCGAGATGCCTCGCGGCGCGGCTCGCGTCCTCGCGGGTGCGAATGGCTTTTTCGGAAGAGAAAGGACGCTCTTAACCGCCCTCCTGCGTGTTCGCGGGGCCGGGCAATCGTTGAGCCCCATCAAAGAGCTGAGCCGCGTGCTTCTCGCGAACCAGCGCCTCGGAGATGAACTCGACGGACGACAGCGCCGCTTGGGCGGCGCGGGCGTAAGAGGTGAGCTCGCGCTGCACGCGCTCGCCCTCGGCCTTCAGGAAATTACGCATCGCCTGCAATTCCGCGATCAGGTTGTCGATTTCCTTTTCCGAGGTGCCGGCCACGCGCGTGATCAGGGAGCTAAAACGCTCGGCATTGACGTCAATGGCCTCTGGACGCGGATGCGTCCTACCTGCTTCCTCGCGTTCCGCTACTTCGCGATTCTCGCCAGTCAACGCAATTGCCCCCCAACTGAGCATCGATGCTAACATAGAATAGAACGGTCCTGGATATTCGCGTCGCAAGCCAAAGGGGCCTTTGTGGACAACTCACCCGAGAGCGCACGATGTCGGCTCAGTTGGCGTCCCAAGCTATCCCGCGGGGAGGCTGACGGTCGCGGGGTGCGAAGCCGGGCCCATACTGATCAGCATAAGGCCTCGCGCGCGCTCCTACGTGTGCGGGCGCACGTCGTGCCATTGCTTGATTGCGCGCCGGAGTGGGTGAGGCCTCGGCGTAGGTGAGGTCGCTTGAGCGAATGGGCCAACGTCCGTGACAGGCTCATGGACGCGAGTGCGCCGGCCGGCACTCGGGGGGCGTCGGGGGATGCCGACCGGCGCGTGGCGAGTAGCCGCACCGTGCCGCACGAGCGGTGCGCCGGCCGAATGGCGCAGCACAAGGCGGCACAGTGACAGAATTGAGCAGAAACCCGTATTGTCCAGCCGTCAAGTCTTGGGTTGAGCAGTTCTAACTTTCGATTTTGGGTGTTGCATCCACGCAACTGGCGCACTCGTTACGTTAGTCGGCGCATAGATATCGCCACTCGTCGCCTTCGCGCCATCCTGCCCGGCTCTGCCGGCAGCGCTTGCCGCGCAGATTAACCTTAACCGAATCTTTAGCGGGCGGTGTGGCTTCTTAACAATAGCGAGTTTCCGCTCTTGTCCGGAGAATCAGCTCCGTCTGGTGCCTGCCTACGTAGCCTTGGCTCAAGTGAAGCCTTGCGAGACTGGAGGGGGTCGTGGGCCCGCGGCGATTTGCTGTAGTCGGAGCGTTGGGCGGAACGGTCGTTCTCGCCGGTTGGGCTGCTGTCAGCCTCGCCGGCCTCGGTTCGCTCGGCGTCGAGAACACCGGAGCGTCGATTGAGGACAGGCGGGCAACGCCCGTAAGCTCCGGCGCCAAGCATGCCGACGCACCGCCGGCAACCGCAATAGACGAGGACGGGGTAGCCGTCGCGGATATCGAGGGCGGCGACGCCACTTTGGCCGCGCCTGGTCCCGTGGTGGCGGCCGCCGCGCCGCCCGTGCTGCTCGCATCCGCGAGCACGGCCGATCCGATCGCGGACGGGCCGGCTGCATCCGCAACCTCCGGCGCCGAGCGCGTCGACGCACCGCCGGCAACTGCAATGGACGAGGACGGAGTAGCCGTCGCGGATATCGAGAGCGGCGGTGCCGCTTTGCCCGACTCGCGTCCGACGCATCCGACCGCCACGCCGCCTGTGCTGCTCGCATCCCTGAGCACGACCGATCCCGTGCCAAACCAAACCAACGCGGCGGCGAGCTCGGTCGAAACTCCCGACGAGTGCATTGTGCCGCAAATCTGTATCGACGAATACCTCTGGTCGCTGTACCAGCGGACGCCGAAAGTCGATACCAATAAGGTAACGGAACGGATCAAGGTGCAAGTCAAGAAGAAGGGCAAAACGCGGACCGTCACCAAAGTCATTACGAAGTACGTCGAGGCAGACTTCACCTGGAAGGATCCGATCGCGGCAGAGCGAGCCGGCATGTCGCTGAAGGACTACGTGATCGGAGGCATGGATCGTGGCTTCAGGCTGAAGCTCTACCGGGCGCTTCGGGCGATGGACGACGCCGGGTTCATGCCAGGCATAACGAGCGCCTTCCGCGATAATTACCGGCAAGCGATCGCAAGCGGCAACAAGGCAGCGAGCGACAGCTCATACCACGGCGGGACCCGCCGCGGCGGCTATGGCCGCGGGCTTGCGGCCGATCTCGTGAGCGTAAGGGGCGACACCCGTATGCAGCGATACCTGTCGAGCCAAGAGTTGTGGAAGTGGATCGATGCCCGCGAGAAGGAGCTGGGGATCGGGCGACCGTATCTCGGTCGCGACCCGCCGCATGTCGGGCCGATCGACGGTCAAGAGTATGCGAGTAAGCGCGGCCGGGCGAACGTGCAAAACGCCGCGTTGCCAGCAAAGAATGCGCAAAAGGCGAGATTGCCGGCAACGAAGCACCAGCTGGCCGTGCGCAACGATCCCGGCCCGACCAGCCCGCCGAGCCGGCAAAGCACCCTTTCTCGTTAACCGTTCGGTAAGCATAGCCCGTCGAAGGTGAGCAGCACCGCAAACCGGGCGAGCGCACAACCTTGAATGACCCCGCGCGCAAGCTCCCGAGCAGTTTGGGTCGGCATGAGCGTGTGATGGCTAGTGGCAATGCGGGATCAATCCGCGCGGTGATCCTGGCGGCATTTGCCCTTTGCATCGTGGCCGCAGAGCCCGCACACGCCCAGTTCCTGTTCTGGCCACAGGCGCAGTCGTGGTGGAGCAAGCATGCTCCGTTCCGGCACAAGCACCACCACAGGCACAAAAAGCCAAGATTGGCGAAGAAAGCGCCAGCACCGGACGCTCCGAAAGGCCCCCTTCAGATCATCGTCTCGATCGCCGACCAGCGGATCTCGGTTTATGACGATGGCGCGCTGATCGCACGCTCTTCAGTCTCCACGGGTGTGCCGCGCCATCCGACGCCCTTCGGCGTATTCAGCGTCATCGGTAAAAAGCGATGGCACCGCTCGAACCTCTACAGCAATGCTCCGATGCCGTATATGCAGCGCATCACGTGGTCCGGAATAGCGCTGCATGAGGGTGTTGTGCCGGGGTATCCGGCCTCACACGGCTGTATTCGCCTGAAAAAGGACTTTGCCGTTCGACTGTGGCAACTCACCAGGCGTGGCACCCGCGTGATCATCACGGCCGATGACATCCGGCCGGTCGACATTGCCAATGCACGACTTTTTGCGGCGAAGCCGAAAGCCGTTTCCGGTTCGCTGGAGTCTCGGGTTGCCGATGCGGATCACACGATCATGGCGGCCGCGGCGGTGTATCCGCCGTCGACGCCCGATGTCGGCGGGCCACAAGCCACCGATGTTGCGGCTGCAGCCTCCGCTCGGGCGGCAGCCGCACCTCGGAAGCCCGCCCCGATCTCCGTTTTCGTGAGTCGCAAATTGGGCAGGCTGTTCGTGCGTCAAGCCTTCACGCCGCTGTTCGATAGCCCGATCACGGTCCAGGATCCGGAGCAGCCTCTGGGAACACATGTGTTTACCGCAATGCGGGGCGAGGACGAGGGCGTTGCGCTTCGCTGGACTGTGATCTCGATGCCCGAGAAATTTGCGCGCACGGTCCATGTCTCCAAGGGGCGCCAGCCTGGCAACCAGATTGTGGAGACGCCGCCAGCGCCTTCGTCCCCCGACCAGGCCAATGCTGCTCTCGATCGCATCGAAATACCGCAGGATGTGATCGAGCGAATCGCCGAACGACTGACGCCCGGCTCTTCACTCATCGTATCCGACTACGGCATCAGCAGAGAGACAGGACACGACACCGATTTCATCGTGGTCATGCCGTGAAACCGCCGCGGCGCGGATACTGCCCATGCCAGGCCTGAAAGCGGATTTGAAAGTCTGAGCTGCGCTCAGGCGCGATCCGGAGCGATCGGTACATCCGGGCTTTGAGACGTTCTGTTCCGGGTCCGCCGCTGCCCGCGCATCACTTGCGGAGCCCGCGCCCGACGACCAGGCCGACCAGCACCGCCAGCGCCAAGGTTCCGAACAGCGACTTGCGCGATCCGTGGCGGAGGTTGTCGTTGGCAATCCTCGAGATTTGCTCGCCGGCCGTGACCGCGTCGCCGTAACCCGTCTGCTTGAGCGTGTCGACAAGTGTCGCGGGGCGCACGCTCTGCAGCGTCGGCGGAGGGGGCACCTTCGGGCGGGCCCGCGCGAACATCAGCACCGACAGCAAAAGGGCGAGCAGCGCAAAGCCGCCCCCGAGCACCGCGAAGGCGACACCAGGGCCGTACCGCATGGCGAGCCACCAGTAGAGCGCGATGCAGCCGACCACGACGGCCGCAAGTGCCGACAGCGCGGCGGCGGCGGCAAGCGCGGCGGTCAACGCCGCGTACCGTGCCTGTCGCTTGACCTCGGCCTTCAGCCAGGTGATCTGCCGATCGACGTCGGCGCGCATGACGTCGACGAATGCGCCGAGCATCAGCCACGGCCCCGCGACATCATCCCGATCAGCACACCGACGAACAGCGCGCCGGCGAGCGCCCCAAGCGGATTGCGGCGCGCGACGGCTTCGAGCTCCGATGCAAGGGTTTTGGCCTGTTCCTTGGCGGAAGCGGCGAGCTCAGAACTGGCGCCGGCGACGCCGCTTGCCGCGGTCCCGATCTGCGACGCGACGGTCTGGCCAGCTTCGCGGATGGTCTTGCCGGCCTCGCTGCTTGCCTGGGAGGCCAAACGCGCGACCATCTCCTTCAGGCTTGCGACATCGTCGCGCAGTCTGCCCATGTCATCGGTCGGGCTGTTCGACGTGGCCGACTGAGTGCTCGCCGTCGCCTGGGCATCGCTGTGCGAGGTGCCCGGTGTCTGCCCGGCGCGGGAAGAGTGATCCTGGCGTGCGTTCATCGAAGTGGTCTCCTGTTGCCCTGTGCCAACGGAACGCGACCGTGTGTCGCGGAAGTTTCTGCAGGCGTGGCGGCCACGCCCTACGCCCTTTGCGGCGTGGCCATTTATGCCTATCTCAGAAACGCGTCCATCGATGCCTATCCGAATGGTAAAGCCGCGCGGCGGAAGTTCCCGCGCAATTCCGTAGCACCGGGCCGCGATCGTATTCTTGACATAGATCAGTGTGGGTCGCGTCGATCGCTGCCACCCTTCGATCGGCATCGAATACGTTCGAAAGGTTGAGCATGGACACGATCGAGCCGAGGTGCAAGGCGGAGTTCGGCCTGCGATTGTTGCAGCTGTGGACGGATGGATCGTGGGCAGGTTGGCTCAGCTGCTCGGCCGGCGCGCTACCACGAGGCCGCGTCGCGCGCCGACACGGCGGTCGTGCTCTGACGGTCGGAAGCGCTTCACCTCATCTATCTCCGAATTCATGCGAGTGAATTGGGCCCAATGTCTTGCTGCCGGCGCGCTGTGGTCGCCTTGGCGGCGCTCCCGCTCGCTTCGCAGAGCGCGCGTGCTCAGCAGGCCGGTTCCGCGACCCCCCCGATCGCGGACAAAGAGCTGGTGGTCGCCACCAAGGAGGCGCCGCCGTTTGCGATCAGACATGAGGACGGCAGCTGGCATGGCATCAGCATCGACCTCTGGCGGCGTATCGCAGAACGGCTCCACCTGCGCTACCGATTTTCGGAGCAGCCGACAGTCCAGGCCCTGCTGCAAGGAACAGCCGACGGCTCGTTCGACGCCGCGATCGCGGCGGTGACGGTCACGGCGGCACGCGAGCGAGTGGTGGATTTCACGCACGCTTTCTACAGCACCGGCCTGGGCGTTGCGGTGTCCGTCAACGAAGGCAGGTGGATGTCAGTCCTGCGCGCGCTCGGCTCATTTGGCTTTTTCCAGGCCGTCCTGATACTGCTCGGCATCGCGTTGTGCGTCGGGTCAGTGATCTGGCTGCTGGAGCGACGCCAGACCCAGCACTTCGCTGGCGGCGCAAAAGGTCTCGGCAGCGGGGTTTGGTGGTCAACGATTGCCATGACGCAGGCAGGCGCTGCGCAGAACGCGCCCATGACACTCGCAGGACGAATTGTCGCTGCGGCCTGGATGATTGCGTCAGTCATTGCCATTGCGGTGCTCACCGCCGGAATCACGTCAACGCTGACCAAGCGCGAATTGCAAGGAACTGTGCATGGCGAAAACGACCTGCGGCGCGTCCGGGTGGGGGCTGTCGCGGGCTCGGCGACGGTCGACTATCTCAACCGCCAACGTATTGCACACAGGAGCTTCGCCACAGCGGAGGAAGCATTGCGGGCGGTGCAAGGGGGTACGCTCGACGCTTTCGTCTATGACAAGCCCCTGTTGACCTGGATCGTCGTTCGAGACTTCTCGGCAACATTGCGCGTGCTCGACATCGTTTTTGACAGCCAGAACTATGCGATTGCTCTACCGAAAGGCAGCCCGCTGCGTGCCGTGATCAACGGCCCCTTGCTGGAAGAAATTGAAAGCGATTGGTGGGGAAGAACGTTGTTCCAGTATCTCGGCCGGAAATAGGCTCGTTGCCGGGTAGATGGCGCTGCAGAGTTGGTGTTAGAAATCGAGGACCGTCTTCGCCGGGATAGCTTCCTGCTGCTTGGGCGTCTTCCCCAATGTCAGCAGACGCTGCAGCCAGGTCAGCTCGCGCTCGGGCGTCTTGGGAATCATGACATAGTCGATGACGACGTGGTTGTTTTCCGCCTCGATGCGGAAGTAATTCAAGCGATACGAGGGATAGTAGACCGCCGGCAAATAGCCAAGACGCACCGGGACACGGTGCAATAGCTTCAGCCAAGTTCCGGTGTTGAGGACCACCTGGCCTGCTGGTCCCAGCCGTTTCAGAAACGCCGCGTGCGTGTGCCCGAAGACGAATACCGCTACCTTGTCATCCCTTTCGAACACTTCCTGCGCCCCCTTCAGATAAGATGCTTCCGAATCGAGATCAGGCGTCATCCCGTGGCTTGTGAGCAGGCGGAAGCGACGCAAGGTTCGCGTCAGGTCGTGCACAAAAATCGCCATGGGTGCACCGAACAGCACCAAGAAGATGGAGTTGATGGTGATCACTACCTGCAGGACGTCGTCGATTATCCCCAACCTGCGCATCAGCGGGTTGTGGAACAGAATATTGTAATCGAAAATGCCCAGGACGCGCAGGAGCTCGCCCAGGATCGCGACGATCGTCACTCCGGCGAGCAGCAAGAAGGGCAACACAAGCCAGCGCAGCACCGTGCTCATCTCTCGGTAAAAGTAGTTCGACAGGATCCAATCGGGAATTTGCATCGTCCCGACCGAGCGGATATCCTTGAGCCAGTCTCCCCTGCCGAAGTCCGAATGCCGGCTCGCCCCGCTCACGAAAGTTTGTGTAATGAAGTACCCCACAGGCAGGGCATAGAGATTGCCGTAATCGCGGAAACGTGTTGAATTCGTCGCGTTGCTGTCCGTGCTCGATCCAGATTTTCTTGTCGCCCACGTCGCGGATGAGGACCAAGTTCGTGTCCAAATGGATGTTGTATGCTTGGAGTTTGTCCACATAGGCAGGATTGCAAGCCAGCTCGTAGTCGTGGTTGCCAACCATCATGGTCACCTTGATGCACGCCCCGGTAACTCTGAGCTGATCGAAAATCGCTTGGTGCGCGTTGATTATGTGTTCAAGCTTTTCGACTCCGTCCACGAGAGTCAGCTCCCAGAACCCAAACGTGTCTCCAACGATGAGCAACTCGGTGTCGGGACCTTCCTTTTCCAAGCCTTTCAGAAATGCGATGAACTCGGCGGCGTAGTCGCAATGCTGCAATCGGCCGTCGCCGCCCATGTGCAGGTCGCTGACGAAGTAATATTTCTGTGCCAAGTGCGAGGCTCCTTGCCGAGCGCGTCTATCGCGCTGTCGGCGCAAAGATTCCACTAGCTCTTAGGCGTGGGCAAGTTTTCGTTGCGGCAACCCAAAAGAAAATTGCGACTGCGGCGCGTCAGTCTTCTGTGCGGGGGGCCTGCGATCAGGTTTCAGGCGCCGGCATCGGTGGTTCGGTGCCGCGGCCCGGCGCTATTGACTTCCACTTTGACTTGCCGCCGCCAATCCGCTCACACTGCCCTGCTATGAACGTGACGCGGCCGATCGTGTTTTGGATAGCGATGCTCGCGGCAGTCACCGCCGTGGTCGTGCTGCTGCGAGAGGTCTTGTTGCCATTCGTCGCCGGCATGGTGTTGGCCTATTTGCTCGATCCCGTGGCCACGAGGCTTGAGCGGTTGGGAATGAACCGGCTGGTCGCGACGCTCTTCATCATGGGATTGTTCGTTGTCGGCGTCGTCGTTCTGGTCGTTCTGACGGCCCCGATCATCGTCAGCGAGCTTTCCTACTTCATCGACCAGGTTCCGAATCTACCTCCAACAGTTGGAGGCGCTCGCCACCGATCCGGGCCGGCCATGGCTGAGCAAGATCATCGGCGAAGGCCTGGGCGAAGCGGAGCGGTCCGTCGGTGAGCTCACGGCGCTGGCGACGGGCTGGCTCGGAACGTTCCTGCGATCCGCCTGGTCCGGCGGCCGGGCGCTGATCTCGGTGTTCTCGCTTGCGGTGGTGACCCCGATCGTCGCCTGCTACCTCATCTATGACTGGAACAAGATGATCGCGGTGGTCGACAATTGGGTGCCGCCGGCGCGCCGCGAGACGGTGCGGGCGCTCGCGCGCCAGATCGACGACACGATCGGCGGTTTCGTGCGGGGCCAAAGCGCGCTGTGTCTCCTGCTCGGCGTGTTCTACGCAGCGGCGTTGTCGTTGATCGGGTTGAACCACGGTATCCTGATCGGCATCGCCGCGGGCCTGATCAGCTTCGTCCCCTATCTCGGGTCGTTGACCGGCCTTGTGGTCTCGACCTGCGTCGCAATTGCGCAGTTTTGGCCGAACTGGACGATCATCCTGCTCGTCCCGGCCATCTTCTTCGTCGGGCAATCGCTGGCGGACTATGTGCTTTCGCCATATCTCGTCGGCCGACGCGTGCATTTGAATCCGGTATGGCTCATGTTCGCGCTATTCGCCTTCGGCTATCTGTTCGGCTTTGTCGGCCTGTTGATCGCGGTGCCGCTCGCGGCTGCGATCGGCGTGTTGCTGCGGTTTGCGCTCTCGCATTACTACGCGAGCCCGCTCTATGCGTCCGCCCCGACTGCGTCCGCGACCGATGGCGGTCCCTCGACGCTTTCCGGCAAGACGCCGGACTGACCGCCATGGGACCTCGGTCCCCGACAACAATACTTGAAGCGGTGGACTTCGGCCTAACCGATCAGATGTCTAAAATCACAACCGGTAGATCTCGGCGGCCGTGTCGTGGAGCATCTGGCGCTTCTCCGAGGCGCTGAAGCCCGCGATCACCTCAAGATAAGCGGCGTAAAGCTGTTGAACGCCGCAGGCCAGATTGCAGATCGACAGGTGGCTCGCGAACATGCAGCGATCTGGCCCGAACAGCTCTATGGTACCGAGGATCCACGGTCGGATCTGTTCGACCGTCCAGTGGATGCCGAAGATGCATTCCATCCCAAAGATCTTGATCGCGACGTTGTTGCAGGCTCTGACGAATAGCTACGTTTGCGGTCCGGGAATGAACCAACCCTCGCCGGGACGTCAACCAGTCCTGGCTCAAACAGCCAACAGTTCAGCCGGTCAGGTGCTTGCCGCGAGTCTCCGGCAGAAACAGCAGGGCGACGAGGCAGAGCACGTAGCTCGTCGCCGCCAGCGCCAGCGCGTCGCTCAGCCCGACCCGCGCCGCCGCAACGCCGATCGCGGCGGGCCCGACCGCGGCGATCCCGCGCCCGATGTTGTAGCCGAATCCTTGTCCCGCGCCGCGCAGTTCAGTCGGATATAGCTCGGCGAGGTAAACCGCCAGCCCGCTGAAGATGCCAGACCCAAAGAAGCCGAGCGGGAAGCCGATGGCGAACACCAGCCAGGCGTCGCCGAGCGGCAGCACGACGTAAGCCCAGGCGGAGAGCGCGCTGCCGAGCGCGAACAGCGCCAGACCTCGGCGACGGCCCAACGCGTCCAGCACGTAGCCGGCGCTGACACAGCCCACGAATCCGCCGATCACCTGAATTCCCATGTAGGCGCCGAGGCCCGCGACCGTCAGGTGGCGCACCTGCTCCAGATAGGTGGGCAGCCAGACGGCAAGCCCGGCGCCCATGACACCGACCGAGAGCAGCGCGGACGCCAGGGTGACGCGGAGCTGGTCGCGGCGGAATAGCCCGAGCAGCGCGCTGCCAGGCCTGGCGCCTGCCTGTCCCGGACCGGCGCTGCGCGCCGCTACCTCGGCGCGGTACACGGTAAACTCCTGCACGCGGGTGCGCACCCACAGCAGCACGACAGCCGGCACCGCGCCCAGCCAGAACATCATTCGCCAGGCGATTTCAGGCGGCGCCAGGCTAAAGGCGAGGGTGTTGGCGATCAGGACGCCGGCATAGCCGATCGACCACGCACTCTGGACGGCCCCGATGACTCGCCCACGCTGCTGCGCCTGAGCGTACTCCGCCACCAGCACCGCGCCTGCCGCCCACTCGCCGCCAAACCCGAGGCCCTGCAGCATGAGGAAGACCACCAGCTGCTCGTACGACTGTGCAAAGCCGGCCAAGAGTCCGAACAGAGCATACGACCCGATCGAGAGGATCAACACCCGCACGCGTCCCACCGCGTCCGCCAGCGCCCCGGCCAGGGCGCCGCCCACCGCGCTCATCACCAAGCCGAGGGTCCCGAGCAGCCCCGCCTGCGCGGTGGAAAGCGCAAATTCGGTCCTCAAGGCGGGCAGGACGAAGCCGAGGGTCATCTGGTTGTAGGCGTCGAGCGCCCAGCCACCGAAGGTCGCCCAGAACGCGGCGCGACCAGACGGGGAAAGTGTCCAGTACCAGTCCAGCTGAGACCTGAGGGGGGCAAGCACACGCGGGGTAGCCGGGGCCGGTTGAGGCTCCATCGGGTCCTCCTTGTGACGTTCCACCACCACGCACTCGCAACGTAAGTGGCATTATGCCTCTACCACGCAATCTATCAGGCGTCCGCCATAGTGCGACGTTGATAACTCCAACCAGCTTAATGATTGATGTCATCATCCAAACGCTTTTATCAAGGCGACAATGCCGCCAAAGAATGCACTGAGGGCAAGAACCGGCCCTTTCGGGTATTCAGCAATGCGACGAACTACAAACTCTGAAACATACAAAATCGCAGACGCCACATATGCAACCGCAATTGAGAGGAATACCAATAGCGTGCATAGAAAAGCGAGCAAAAAAGGCAGTAGCAAAATAGTTTGAAGCCAGCGTAGGCCCTCATGCCTGATGGGACCGAAGACCTCACCCGTGAGATATCCTTGAATTAATCCCATGCAAAAAACAACGGCAAGGTAGCCAAACAATGCTGAAAACAAAATCACTGCGAGGTTAAGGTTTCTGCGTTGCAGAAGCCACGAAAGGAGCGACCATGCTAAAAGAAAAAGGAGGGGCACGCTGACAAGATAGGCAGCGATAACGCCGGCGATCTCTATCCAGTTCAACTTGGGCGTAGGCGTAGCAGTGGATATGACGAACCTGTTTATTAGAAATTCGTTTTCGCTAATGAGCAAAGTCGTAAATACCCCCAAACTGACGGCAAGCCACCATCGAGCTCGCGGCTGTTTGAGCCAATCAGAAAAGGACCACCCCCTCGCCTCGTCGAGAATGCTCCAGACCCTGATCACGGTTTTGGAGAGCCACTCCTTTTGCTTTTCTGACAACAACAGGTCAGCAAGCGCGAGAACGGCGACGCCGGCACTTAGCCATATGAGGAGCGTGGCGATCATAAGCATTCACGCGACGCTTTCACAGGAGAACGACACTATAATGCATGCGCGGTCACGTTATCAACGGCCTCGGCTAGCTCGACATTGCAGCAAGCTCCTGCTGCGAGCTCGAGCCTCCAGTCCTGTAGTTGCGGTGGGGGCGAGAAGCTAAGTGAGCGAGAGACCATGGAAACGGGGGTGCCGCACTAGCCCGTCGTCGGTCATGTCCGCGAACGCTATTTCCGCCTCGTAGCGTGGCTCGACCCAACGGGTATCGGGCTTCCTGATTGGCTCGTCTAGCGGCGACCTCTTCCGGACCAGCGCATCCATCTTCCGCCGGATGTCGGCCGCGTCCTGGCGGCTCCAGCCCGTGCCGACCTTGCCCGCGTACATCAGCTTGCCGCCGCACATCTCCCCGAGGCGCAGCGCGGCGATCCCAGCCGTGCTTTCGGGCACGAAGCCGACGACGACGAGTTTGCGGCGTTGCCAGCACTTGACCTTGACCCACGTGTCACCGCGCCCTGATCGGTACGGTGCATCGCGCACCTTTGAGAGGATGCCCTCCATCCCGAGACTACGGGCCTGTTCGTAGAGCGCGGCGCCCTCTGAGCGCCGAACTGAAATTTGCGCTTTTGCTCTCACGAACGCGTCGCTCCAGCGTTCCCTCCCCCTTGCGGGGGAGGGACAGGGAGGGGGTAAGGGCCAATTCTGATTTCGCGAATACCCCCCTCCCCGACCCTCCCCCGCAAGGGCGACTATGTACTTGACTGAACGGACGCCTGTGGCATGATCGCCGCCATAGGAGTTTGCCTTGTGCGATCTTACCAATCCGGCGTTCACTGACGAGACCAAGGCCCGCGAATTTCTTGAGGCGTCGCGCTGGCCCGACGGTCCCGTCTGCCCGTTCTGCGGCCAGCAAGAGACTGTGAGCGCCCTTGGCGGCAAGAGCATGGGGCCGGGCTGGTACCACTGTTCGGACTGCCGCGACAAGTTCACGGTCCGCGTCGGGACGCTGTACGAGCGCAGCCACATCCCTTTGCACAAGTGGTTGCTGGCGACGCATCTGGTTGCCGCCTCGAAGAAAGGCATGTCGTCACTGCAACTGTCCCGAATGTTGGACGTGACCTACAAGAGCGCATGGTTCATGGCCCATCGTATCCGCGAGGGCATGACGCCAACAAAGCGCGGCCCGCTTGGCGGCTCAGGCAAGATCGTTGAGGCCGACGAAACCTACATCGGCGGGAAAGAGAAGAACAAGCGCGTCGGCAAGCGCAACAAGAAGAACATTGGTGGTGCTGGCAAACAAGCCGTGTTTGCCCTGGTCGATCGCGACGGCCACTCGCATTCATTCCGCGTGGCCAAGATCAGCGGCGACGACCTGCGCCCTCTGATCGTCACTCACGTCGATCGCAAGTCATCCCTGTTGACCGATGAGGCCGGTCAATATTTCCACGTCGGCAAAGAGTTTGATCGCCATGAGACAGTCAACCACGGCGCCGACGAATACGTTCGCGGCGACGCCCATACGAACACGGCCGAGTGCCGCTTCAGCCTCATGAAGCGCGCGGTGTTCGGGACGCACCATTCAATCAGCGAAGCGCATCTTCCGCGCTACCTTACGGAATGGGATTTGAAGTGGAACACCCGCAAGGTCACCGATAAGGAGCGTGCGGCGCTTGCTCTTAAGGGCATCGAGGGCAAGCGGCTCACGTATCGGATATCTCACGAAACCACGAATGCCTAGGCAAAAGGCTAGGCGGTTTTCCGCCTGGAGGAGGCGCCGCGCTTCTCCTTGACCTTCTTTGCTGCAGACGACTTGTGTGGCTTGTGCGGCGTACTGAGAAAATGCCGGACGACCTTCTGAAATTCAGGGTCTTTCGTCGGATCGGGGTGTTTTCTTGCCATGGCCGCCAGATCGTCCTCTTGCCTGGAGCAAAATCAAAATGACCGACAAACACGAAGTGTCGATCAAGTACTTTACTGACCCGCTAAACCGAGAACTCGAACCAGCGAAGGCAGTTCAGGTCTTATATGATCTTGTGGAAAAATTGGACGGTGACATTCAAGACCTGCGGGCACGAATCAAGCATCTTGAAGATATGCGGAAACCCTAGCCTGTTCCTGGGAGTGACTTCGTGGCCGATCCATTTGTAAGCCCAAGACGTACCCTACGCCGCGCAAAGCAGCACGTCGAGGACTTTCACTTCCGAACGATAGCGTTCAGGAAGAACAAAGATTGGTCCTACGTCATCGAGAAGGACGACCAGGGACGAGCAAAACGCCACAAGATCAAATTCAACAGAGAGTTCTTCGAAGATCTTCCTGGGATTGTCTTGGATGCCGCTAGTGGATTGCGCGCTGTTTTGGACCAAACGGGGTACGCTGCGGCAGTGGCCTCGGGCGTCCAGGCGCCGAAGCGCGCTTACTTCCCCCTCGCTGACGATGCGACCCAACTGGAAAATGTCATTGCGCGACGACGTTGCGATGATCTCCCGCCTGAAATCCTGGCGCTCTTTCGGGCATTCAAGCCGTACAAATGTGGGAATATACTTCTGTGGAGCTTGAACAAGCTGGCCAACACTAAGAAGCACGCTTTCTTGACCCCCATCCAACTGGACCGGTACAGCGTCGCCTTCCAAATCCCCGGCATAAAGGTCGGGCTCCACCACCGTTGGAACGCTGAAGAATGCGAGGTCGAAATCCTTGGCTGGGGCGAGGGCTCTGATTTTGGCGACAAGGAAAATTTCGCCTTCGGCATAGCGTTCGACCACCCCGAGCAGTTTATAAGCGGTAGCGACCCTGTGGCTGTTCTCAGCGGAATGGCGAGCGAAGCTCAGCGCGTCCTCATGGCTACGGAAGCAGAGTGCCGCAGAATCGGGCTGATTACATGATGCTGCGGGAACCGCCGCGTCGGCCTGTCGAATTGGCAACCATACCTCCCAGGCCGTTCAGTCGCCCCCGCAAGGGGGGAGGGAGCACGAGGCCGTGCCCGCCTTACGTGACCGCAACTTCTCATCTCACTGACATTCACGAGCTGCACGCAATAGCCCGCCGGGGAGAGTGATTTAGCGTAAGCGAATTGCTCCAGTCGTCGGCTCGATCGTCGAAGTACGCCAGCAGCCAGAACTCTGAGACGGCAGCTATGCCTTGACCGGCCTATCATCGGCTATGTCTCGCCGCGGCGGCACAATCGGCTTGTCGCCGTCATCCAGCAGAATTCGCTCGGCAGCTCCATCAAGGTCATCATATTGGCCGCTCTTGAGCGACCACATGAATGCCGCGAGTCCGGCGAGGCCAAGACCAAGTGCGAGAGGAACGAGGTAGAAGAAATCCGTCATCGGGCACCACCACGCGCGCCGCACAATGCGCCGATGCTGCTTCCCGGCAAACCGCCGTTCGGCTGGCGGCGATCCATCCCGCCCAGGCGCAGGGCATTCGCCACGACGAGCAACGACGACAAGGACATGGCGATCGCCGCGATCAGCGGCGTCACATAGCCGAAAATGGCGATGGGAACGGCAATAACATTGTACCCGATGGCAAGGGCGAAATTCTGCCGAACCAGCCGCGCGGCGTGGCGCGCCACGGCAATCGCCTGCGGAACAGCCATCAGGCTCTCCCGAAGAAATACGAGGTCGGCAGCGTTGCGACCAACATCGGCTGCGGACGCCGGTGCCATCGATGCGTAGGCGGCGGTCAGCGCCGGCGCATCGTTGAGGCCGTCGCCGACCATCAGAGGCTTTCTTCCTGCGTCGGTCATCGACGCAACATGCGCGACTTTTCCTCCCGGAGAAACGCGGGCGACGTGTGGGATGCCGAGCGTGGTCGCGAGAGCCAAGACCGGCTCTTCCCGGTCGCCGGACAGAAGCTCGACGGATAATCCACTGCGCGCGAGCGCCTCGACTGCGTTCCGCGCGTCGGGACGAAGCCGGTCTTCGAAGTTGAACGCAGCGAGATACTCACCGTTTTTCGAGAGGACGACGCTCGCCGCCGCTGCGGATTGTGGTGATGCCGCGCCGGAGAGCGCCCACTCGGCGCGCCCCAGCCGGTATGTGGTTGTGCCTGCCACCGCCTCTACGCCCGATCCCGGATGCTCGGATACGCGATCGAGCACGATCGGCGCTCCTGCGTCGGTTCGGTATGCTGCAGTCAGCGCACGGGAATAGGGATGGCGCGAATGCAACGCGATTGCCCGTGCGATGGCGATATTCTCGCGGCTGGCGACGTCTCCCCTGACGGGGTGTGGCTCGCCAAGCGTAAGCGTGCCGGTCTTATCGAAGATCACGGTGTCGGTCTCGGCAAGGCGCTCCAACGCCCCGCCGTCCTTGACCATGATTCCCTGCTCGAAAAGACGCCGGGCTGCCACGACTTGCACCATCGGCACGGCAAGTCCGAGCGCGCAGGGACATGTGATGATCAGAACGGCGATCGCAATCGTGATCGCGCGGTGAACATCGCCAGTCGCAATCATCCAGCCGGCGAATGTCAGCAAGGCTGTCAGGTGAACGACTGGGGCATACATCCGCGCTGCGCGGTCGGCGATGCGCCGATACGCCGAACGGCCGCACTCGGCTGCTTCCATCATCCGCATCATTTCCGCGAGGAACGAATCCTTGGCGGCGGCCGTGGCGACGATGGTGAGAGGGCCGGTCAGATTGAGTGTTCCGGCTTGCAACATGCAGCCGTTTCCGGCCGGCTGCGGCAGGCTTTCGCCGGATACCAAGGAACGGTCGATTTCCGATTGTCCTTGGATGACGCGAGCATCGACCGGAACACGCTCACCGGCCGCGAGCAGGATCGTCATCCCCGGCTCGATCTCCTGCACCGGCAAATAGACATTGCTTCCGTCAAGCCGTTGCACCAATGCGCCGCGCGCCGCAAGACGCGCCAGGCCTTTGACCGCGACACGGGCGCGCTCGCGCATCATATGATCGAGCGTGCGTCCGATCAGGAGAAAGAACAGGAGAGAGATCGCGGCGTCGAAGTAGGCATGCGGTCCGTGATGGACGGTCTCGTAGACGCTCAATCCGAACGCCAGCAGTACGCCGACTGAGATCGGAACATCCATGTTGGTGCGGCCGTGGCTCAGACTTTGCCATGCCGAGCGAAAGAAGATGCGTCCGGAATAAACCAGGGCGGGGAGTGCGATCCCCGCGGAAATCCAGTGGAACAGGACCCGCGTTTGCGCGTCGGCGCCTGACCAGATCGACACCGACAACAGCATGATGTTGCTTGCCGCGAAGCCTGCGACAGCCAGGGCGCGGATCAATCCCGTCAGCGTCTCGTCTTTGGTCTCGGTGGCCGCATCGTACAGATGGGCATCGTAACCGATGGAATTGAGCGACTCGACGAACGGCGGTGCAGTGGCGGCGCGCCAATGGATCGTCACACGCTTGGTCGACAGATTGACCCGCGCCCGCTCGACCCCCGGCATGGCGCCGATCGCCTCCTCAATCTTTTTCATGCAGGCGCCGCAATGAATGCCGGGGACCGAAAGATCGGTCCGGTGCAGCCCGTTGCCGACCTCGCGGCTCGCGAGCAGTAGCTCGGCCTGGGCGCTGCGGTGGCGATCGGCCTCGGCCGCCGCAGCAAGCTCAACGCTCGGTGCGCAGCAACTCATCGGGCGGCCCTGGCGTTGCAGATCCGAGCGCGTGCCCCGCTCATGATCGTCATGTTTGCGATCGCCCCCTTCACGATCGTCATGAGCGAACAGCTTGGTAGGCGTGCCAGGTGCCATGACCCAGCAGGGGAAACACGACGATCAGGCCGACAAGACCGGTGGCAAGGCTGATGACAAAAAGGGCGAGCACGATCGCGCCCCAGGCGACCATCACCGGCAGGTTGTTCCAGACCAGCGCGGTGCTGGTGCCCATCGCGGTCAGTGCATCGACGCGCTCGCTGAGCAGCATCGGGATCGAGAAGGCGCTGATGGCAAACGAAAATGCCGCGAACAGCCCGCCGACGGCACTGCCGACGAGCAACATCGCCCAGCCGGTCGGCGTGGTGAACAGCATCGGCGCGATGTTATCGAGACCCGGAAACGGTCTCAGCCCGAAGAACAGGGCGTATATGATGACTGCGGCGCGCATCCATAGCAGCATCAACAGACAGAGCAGGACGCCCGTGAACAGAACCTGACCGCCAGACCTGGGCTTGACAAAAAACATCCGCGCCAAGCTCACAGGTTCTCCGGCGGCGAGACGGCGGCTCTTGTCGTAGAGACCGATTGCGAGCAGCGGTCCGACCACCATGAATCCGGCGAGCGCCGGAAACAGGATATAGTCCCATCCGAACGCAACGAGACCGGTCACGATTGCGATGGAGATCAGGAAGACCGCGGCGCCGTAGCTGAGGCTGGTCAGCGGCTGGTCGGTCAGGTCGTGCCACCCGGCGGCCAGCCATTTGAAAGCAGCCGATGGCGCCAGATGGCGATTCCATGTCTTCTCTCGCGGTGTCGGGGGAAGCACGGCTGGGATTGTTGTCATCGTCCGTCTCGCTCCGCTTCGCTAACGGCGTTCATCCCGGCGAACATGCAGATCGCGCAGCGCTGAATTGGCTTTGCTTCCCATGCGCCTCGCCCCGCCGGATATGATCGACGCAGTCCGGCTGCGAGGTCATCGCGACATAGACGAGATGGCCATTGGCTGCGAAGAGAACCAGCAGGCCGAAGCCGACGGCGAGCCAAAGCGCGGCTTTGCGTTTGGATAGCGTCCGGGCCGGTATGCTGCTCATTGATCGCGCGACCTCAAATCGACGAGGTAAAGGGCGAGAATCTTGCGCTCGACCGCACTGAGGCGGTTTTCCCATGTCGGCATGTGCCCCTGCCGGCCGTGCCATACGGATGCGAAGATCGATTGCGGATCCCCGCCGTAGATCCAGTGTCCGTCGGTCAGATCGGGTGCGCCCAAATCGGTCTTTCCCTTGCCGTCGTCGCCGTGACAGGAGGCGCAGTTTGCTGCAAAGACCTTCCTGCCGTCCTCGAGTTTGCCCGCAGGAATCGCTTTTGTGGCTGTGGCATCGGAGAGGGACTGAACGTAACCGACCACGTTCTCCACGTCGGCGCGCGACAGGACCGCGTCCGAAGCCGACCATCTGCGCGACACGGGTGTTGCGATGGTCGGAATTGATACCGACGCGGATCGTTTCGGCGATGGTTTCCGCGTCGCCGCCCCACAGCCAGGACGCGGTGGTGAGGTTGGGGAATCCCTTGCCTCCCTTCCCATTGAAGCCATGGCAGGCGGCGCAGTTGTCGCCGAACAAGGTTCGTCCGGTCTGGCGGACGATCGTCATCAAGGCCGGATCGGCCTGGATCGCCTGGTAGCTCTCCGCCGCGATCCGCTTGGTCCAGCTCTCGCGATCCAAAGCCGCCTGCTTCAGAGCTTCGGTGACGGTCGTGCGCTGATCGATCCCGAGCAGGCCTTTGGTGTAGGTCCAGCCGAGCGGGAAAGCGGGAAACAGGATCCAGTAACCGAGAGAAAACAGAGCCGTCGCGATGAGAAAGAAATAGACCGCGCGCGGCACCGGCGTATTGAGCTCCTTGATGCCGTTCCACTCGTGCCCGGTGGTCAGATAGCCCGTATGCGGATCGCGTTCGGTCACCGCCATGGCTTGTCCTCGTCATGAATGATGGACTGTGCCGCCCGGTCGAACCGCGCCTTGTTCGACGGCCAGCAGGCGTAGGCCACCGCCAGGAACGACAGGCCCGATCAGGTAGAACAGGCCGAACGACTTCGAGAACCATACGAGGGTGCCGTGATCGAATTCCATCGTCATCTCCCGGCTGCGGCAACGGGCTTGTGCGCCGCGTCGGTCAGCCGCCCGAGAATCTGCAGATAGGCGACAAGTGCATCCATCTCGGTCAGCGTGCCGGGCGCGCCGTCGAACGCCCGTACGTTCGTCGCCTGCGCCGTAGCGCTTTGTCACGCCTTCCGCCTGCGGCAGAGTCGGGCGCCGCCTGGCCATAGGCATCCGACGCCGCATTGGCGACCATCTCGTCCGTATAGGGCACGCCGACTGCCCGCATCGCCTTGAGCTGCGGTCCGAGATCGTCGGTCCGCAGAGCCGTCCGCGACAACCACGCATAGGCCGGCATGATCGATTCCGGCATCACGGCACGGGGATTGTTCAGATGCGCCACGTGCCAGTCATCGGAGTATTTGCCGCCGACCCTCGCAAGATCCGGCCCGGTCCGCTTCGAGCCCCACAGCATCGGATGGTCGTACTTGGACTCGACCGCGAGCGAATAGGGGCCGTACCGCTCGACCTCGTCGCGCAGGGTCCGGATCATCTGCGAGTGGCAGGCGTAGCAGCCTTCGCGGATGTAGATGTTGCGGCCGGCAAGTTCGAGCGGCGTGTAGACGCGCATGTCGGGCGCGTCTTCGACCGTCTGATGGATGGTGAACAGCGGCGCGATCTCGACGATGCCGCCGATGCTGGTCACGCCGATGATCGCCAGCACGAGGCCCACCGCCTTGCGCTCGAGCCGATAGTGAAGGCCGAACATGCGCGTCACTCCGCCGGCTGAAGCGCGGGCGTACCCGCAAGCACCGAGTCGGGGCTGTCGGAGACCGCTTCGCCCGCGCTCCGCGGCGCAGTGCGGATCGTCATCCAGATATTGTAGCAGCCGACGACGGCGCCGATGAGAAAGAGCAAGCCCCCGATCGCGCGCGCGATGTAATAGGGACGCATCGCAACGAGCGAGTCGACGAACGAGTAGGCGAGCGTGCCGCTCTCGTTGTAGGTCCGCCACATCAGTCCCTGGATAATGCCGGAATTCCACATCGCGAAGACGTAGATGATGGTCCCGGCAACCGCGAGCCAGAAATGAACCTCGACCAGCTTCGCTGAATACATGCTCTCCCGCTTCCAGAGCCAGGGCACCGAGGCGTAGATCGCGCCAAAGGTGATCATGGCCACCCAGCCGAGCGCGCCGGCATGGACATGGCCGACCGTCCAGTCGGTATAGTGCGAGAGGGAGTTCACGGAGCGGATCGCCATGAACGATCCCTCGAAGGTCGAAAGCCCGTAGAACACCGCGGCCACCATCATGAAGCGCAGTGTCGCGTCGTCGCGGACCTTGTCCCAGGCGCCGTTGAGCGTGAGCAGCGCGTTGGCCGCCGACGCCCACGACGGCACCAGCAGCATCACCGAGAACGTCATGCCCGAGCGTCTGCACCCAGTGCGGCAGCGCGGTGTAGTGGAGGTGATGCGAGCCCGCCCACATGTAGAGGAAGGTGATGCCCCAGAAGCTGATGATCGACAGCCGGTAGGAAAAGATCGGGCGGTTCGCGCGCTTGGGCAGGTAGTAGTACATCATGCCGAGGAAGCCGGCGGTCAGAAAGAACGCCACGGCGTTGTGGCCGTACCACCATTGCGTCATCGCGTCCTGCACGCCCGAGAAGGCGGAGTAGGATTTCGCGTGTCCGAGAGATACCGGAACGGCAAGGTTGTTGACGATGTGCAGGATTGCGACGACCAGGATGAAAGCCATGTAGTACCAGTTGGCGACGTAGATATGCGGCTCCTTGCGTCGCGCCAATGTGCGAAGATAGATGAGGAAATAGACGACCCAGACGATCACCAGCCAGATGTCGGCGTACCATTCCGGCTCGGCATACTCCTTCGACTGCGTGATGCCCATCATGTAGCCGGTGACGGCGAGGATGCAGAACAGATTGTAGCCGAACAGCACGAACCAGGGGCTCAGTTGATCCGGCAGGCGCGCGCGCGACGTGCGCTGCAGAACATAAAGCGATGTCGCGATCAGCGCGTTGCCGCCGAAGCCAAAAATGACCGCCGTGGTATGGACCGGGCGGAGGCGTCCGTAGCTCGACCAGCCGGCATCGAAGGTGAGTTCCGGATAAACCAGGAGCCAGGCCACCCAGTCCCCGACGAAAAGCCCGAACACCGCCCAGCCCATCGCCAGGATGATGCCGGCCTTGGTCGGGTCGTCGTAATAGTGCTCGAAGCGCTCCTCGGTCGGCGCGGGCAAATAGTATCCGGAGATGACGGCAAAGATCCCCGCGAGCGCGACGAGAACGATCAAGGCGCCATGCCCGCCGAGAGGGTCGTTCCGCCCGGCAACGGCCATGGCAAATCCGACGACGGCAAGCACCAGCAGCATGAGGAGCGCAGACTGGCGTTCGCCGCTTGTGAGTTGTCCGATCATGATCTGGCTTTCACGTGCTCGAAGCGATGGATGTGGATCTCTGCATGATGCGTTTGACACGGCACGGACAGAGCAACATGGCTGCAAGTCGCTGTCGGATAGCGATCGCGTTGAAATGATTGCAGCGTACCATGCTCGATTCCTTGTCTGGTGGTCAGGACGCTGACGGACGGGGCACGTGGAGGTCGCAAGCCTGGGTCCTCGGCCGTGATTTTGTTCGCACTCCGTTTCGGAGTTATTGATCTATGTCAAAACGGGAACAGGTGCGACCTGCCCCTGCCCCCTATGAGCCGGGCGACTCCATACCGCAGGCGAGACTGGACGAGGCACGGATTCATCGTGGGCATGCCGTGAACTGCCGCGGCGCGGATACTGCCCATACTGGCACCCGCGTATCCGAGAGGACGCGCTCACGCCTGGAGCGAGGGCGCCTCAGCCGCCGCCGAAGGCTTCGGCTTCTTGCGGGTTTGCCGCCACTCCTCGATCCGCTGCAGAACGACGTAGAACGAGGGCACGAACAGCACCGCAAGGCACGTCGAGGCCAGCATGCCGCTGAACACCGAGATGCCGATCGAGCGGCGCGCATTGGCGCCGGCTCCGGTAGCGATCACGAGCGGCACCACGCCCAGAATGAAGGCGAACGAGGTCATCAGGATCGGGCGGAAGCGCAGCCGCGCCGCTTCCACCGCCGCCTCGATCAGCGCCATGCCCTCCGCGCGTTTTTCGCGCGCATATTCGACGATCAGGATCGCGTTCTTGGCGGAGAGCGCGATCAACAGGATGAGGCCGATCTGGGTGTAGAGATTGTTGGCCACTCCGAGCGCGAGCAGCGTGCCGACGGTCCCGAGCAGCGCCATCGGCACCGCCAAAATCACCGAGATCGGCAGCAGCCAGCTTTCATACTGGCCCGCGAGCACGAAATAGACCAGCAGCACCGCGAGCGCGAAGACGAAGTAGACCTGGTTGCCGACCACCTTCTCCTGGTACGACATCGCCGACCATTCGATGCCCATGCCGGGCGGCAGCGTCCGCTCCGCGATCTGCTCCATCAGCGTCATCACCTGACCGGAGCTGAAGCCTGCGAGCCGGCAGGCCGGAGACCGTCGCCGCCGGATAGAGATTGTAGAGGCTGATCAGCGAAGGCCCTTCGTCCTCGCGGACGTCCAGCAGGGTCCCGAGCGGCACCATCGCGCCGGTGGGCGTCTTGATCTTCAGGTTGCGGATGTCATCGGGCCGCATGCGGAACTGCGATTCCGCCTGCACGTAGACCTGGAACACCTGCCCAAACTTGTTGAGCTGGGTCACGTAGCTGGAACCTATGTAGCTTTCCAGCGTGCTGAACACCTGCCCGACCGTCACCCCCAGCGTCTCCGCCTTATTGCGGTCGATAGCCAGGTAGAGCTGCGGCGTCGACGCGCGAAACGACGTGAACACGGTCCGCAGGGCCGACTGTGACGCCGCGTTCTCCACCACTTGGTTGGTCACGTTTTGCAGCTTGACGAAGTCGCCGCTGCCGTCGCGCACTTGCACGATCAGGGTGAAGCCGCCCGCATTGCCCACGCCCTGGATCGGCGGCGGCGGGATGATCGTGGTCGCCGCGTCGAGCACCTGCGCCTTGAGGGCCCCGTCCAGGCTGTGGAACAGCGACAACAGGTCCTGTCCCTTGCTCTTCTCGCGCACCGACCAGTCCTTGAGGATCACGTAGGCGAGCCCGGAGCTGGGCAAGGTCGCATTGTTGTCCAGCACCGAGATGCCGGCGATGCTGATGACCTGATCCACGCCCGGCGTAGCCTTGGCAATCCTCGATACCTGATCGAGGGCGCGATCGGTCCGCTCGAGCGAAGCGCCATCTGGAAGCTGGACGTTGACCATTACGTAACCCTGGTCCTCGATCGGAATGAAGGCGGTGGGGACGCGCGTCATGCCCCAGAACGCGATGCCGATCAGCACCAGCGCAACCGCCACCATCACGACGCTGACATCGACCATGCGGCGGATCAGGTTCGCGTACCAGCGCTCCGCCACGTCGTAGGCCGCATTGAAGCCGCGGTAGAAAACATTGCGCTCTGCCGGCGGCACCGGCGCGCGCAGCCAAAGGGCGCACTGCGTCGGCTTCAAGGTCATGGCGTTGACGGCGCTGATCAGCGCGGTTGCGGCGATCACCAGCGCGAACTGCTGATAGAGCTGACCCGTGAGGCCGGGCATGAAGGCAGCCGGGATGAACACCGACATCAGCACCAGCGTGATGCCGACGATCGGGCCGAACAGCTCGCCCATCGCCTTCACGGCGGCCTCGCGCCCCGGCATGCCGTGCTCGACGTGGCGCGCGACGCCTTCGACGATGACGATGGCGTCGTCGACCACGATGCCGATCGCGAGCACGATGGCGAACAGCGTGGACAGGTTGACGGTGAATCCGAGTGCCGCCATGGCCGCGAACGCGCCGATGATCGTGACCGGCACCGTGGTGGCGGGCACCAGCATGGCGCGCCAGTCCTGCAGGAACACCAGGATGACGATGAGGACCAGGATGCCGGCTTCGAACAGGGTCATATAGACCTCGTTGATCGATGCCCGCACGAACGTGGTGGTGTCGAATGGGACACTGTAGACGAGCCCGGGCGGGAACGCCTTGGCGAGCTGCTCCATCTTGCTGCGGACCGCCTCGGCCACGTTGATGGCGTTGGCCTCGGGCAGCTGGTAAATGCCGAGGCCGGCGGCCTGGGCGCTGTCGAGCTTGAAGGTCTGGCTGTAGGTTTGCGCTCCGAGTTCGACCCGGCCGACATCCTTGACGCGAGTGATGCGCCCGCCCGCCTCGTTGTCGACCTTGACGATGAGCTCTTCGAAGTCGCCGACGTCGTTGAAGCGGCCGGTGACGTTGATGGTGTACTGGTAGTTCTGGCCGGACGGCGTTGGCGGCATGCCGATGACTCCCGCCGTGACTATCTGGCTCTGCTGCTGGATCGCATTGATCACGTCGCTCGGCGTGAGGCCGCGCGCCTGCAATTGGTCCGCATCCATCCAGATGCGCATCGCATACTGGCCGGCGCCGAACACATTGACGTTGCCGACGCCCGGGAGGCGGGCGAGCTCGTTCTGCAGGTTGATGACCCCGTAATTGGCAAGGAATAGGCTGTCGTAGCGGTTATCGGGCGACGTCAGGGTCACGAACATCAGGACGGCGGTCGACTTTTTCTGCGTCTTGACGCCCTGCACCTGCACCGCCTGCGGCAACTGTGCGAGCGCGGCCGAGACCCGGTTCTGCACCAGCACCTGCGCCATGTTGGGATCGGTGCCGATCGCGAAGGTGACGATCAGGTTGTAGGAGCCGTCGCTGGCGCTCGTCGACTGCATGTAGAGCATGCCCTCGACGCCATTGACCTGCTGCTCGATCGGCAACGCCACCGTCTCCATGACGCTCATGGCGCTCGCGCCCGGATAGCGCGCGGTCACCGAGACCGTGGGCGGAGTGACGTTCGGATATTGCGCGACCGGCAGCCGCAACAGCGCCACCGCGCCGATCAGGATCATGACCAACGCGATCACGTTGGAGAGGACCGGCCGCTCGATGAAATAGCGCGAGAACATGGATTTGCCCCGTCTTGAGAGGCGCGCGCCCCTAGGCGACTCTCCGTGCCGCTATCGCGCACCCCCGGCAGCCGCCATCTGCTTTCTTTCGGGATCGATCTTGTTGCCCGGAATGGCACGCTGGGTGCCGCCGGTCACGACCCAGTCGTCGGCGGTAAGTCCGGACTCGATGACCCGCAGCCCACCGACCAGCTGGCCGACCTGCACCGGCCGCTGCTCGACGGTATTGTCCTTGCCGACCACCAGCAGGTACTTGCCGATCTGGCTGGTCCCGATCGCCGTGTCGGCAACCAAGAGCGCCTTGTCGAGCTTCTGCACCGGGATCCGCACCCGGACGAACAGGCCAGGCATCAGCCGCATGTCCTTGTTCTCAAATACGGCGCGCGCTTCGAGCGTGCCGGTCGACGGATCGACGCTGGGCGCGACGTAGTCCAGACGTCCCACGTGCGGATAGCCGTCCTCGATCTGCAGCCCGATCTCGACCGGGACCTCGGGGATATCGCGCAGGGTTTTGCCCTGCTTGGCGAGCCCCTCCTGGATGCGGAGCGTCAGTGTCTCGCTCACATTGAAATAGACGTAGATCGGCGCCACCTGCACGATGCTCGCGAGCTTGGTTGGACCCCCGTAGCCGACCAGCGCGCCGACGCTGACCAGGTGCCGCGCCACGATGCCGTCGAACGGCGCCTTCACGGTCGTATAGCCGAGATTGATCTCCGCAATGGTGTTGTTCGCCTGGGCCGTCTGGACGTTGGCTTGATCCGAATCGCGTTGCGCCAGCGCCTTGTCATAGTTGGCCTGGGTCGAGACCTGCTTCGAGACCAGGTCGGCCTGCCGCTCGAACTCTGCTTGTGCCTTCTTCAGTTCCGCCTGCGCACCGGTCACCGAAGCCTTCGCCTGCTCGAGCTGCGCCTGATAGGTGTTCTGCTGAATGACGAACAGGACAGTGTCCTTCTTTTGCAAGGTGCCGTCCTGGTAATTGATCTGCTCGAGAAAGCCTTGCACGCGCGCTTCGAGGTCGACCTGATTGAAGGCCTTGGTATTGCCGGTGAGCTCGATGTAGCGGGTCACCGGCTCCTGCACCGGCTGGGCGACCAGCACCTTCGGCGGCGGCGGTGGAACGTAGACGTTCTTGCCCTCTTCGCAGGCGCTCAACGTCATGATCGCCGCGCACGCGGCAGCGCAGCGGGCCGCGGCGGCGCTGCCGAGGCGCCCGCGCCCGTCAGTCGCAAGCTGCGCTGGCGCGGGATCGGGCTTCGATTGCATCCAGACACTGACGGCTGTTGGATCTACCGGTCGCACTTCGGTCCCCCTCGCAGGTCACAGGACTGCACCGGCATCATAGCACGAATTGTGGCGTCGCCGACGACTGGCGTTTGTCCATTTTTGGTGGGCCATCGTCAACCAGACCGTGCGCCGCCAACGGGGGAGGCCCATTGCCGGTATTTTCATCTTGCGCTCAGGCGCCCGGTTTTCTCGCCACATGAGCAAGTATTGCATGCAGCAAGGAGAAATCGCCGGCAGCCGAATACTGCATCTGGGAGCCCAAGCCCCGGCCTCAGATGCGCTCATGGTGCCCTCCTTCGGCGCCAAATTGCGCAAGACCGGCCGGAAGCGAAAAGTCGCCGTCGCCCAGAATCCGGCGTCCCCTGAGGCGGTTAGTCGACGCATGGGTGCCGCCAACTCGTCGTCTTTGCGCCCGCCTGCCGGGCGCTGCCGAAAGCGCTCGCGGCGCTGAAGGAAGCCGGCATCGCCGACAAGGGTATCGAAACCTCCCAGAACCGCTCCGGCCGCGCCGACGAGCGGCGGATGACCGGACACCGCGCCAAGGTGGATGCGCAAGTCTGGTATTACGGCGCAAACGCCACAAAAAATTGACGCGGCCGATCGGCCGGATAAGCTCGCCTCACGCTGCAACGGGGGAAAGCAGCGACAATGTCTTCCGTCGATGCCGAACCGCTAACTGCACCGGCCTTCATTAAGGGAGCACCCAAATGCCGAAGCCGTTACCGTCTCAAGCGCTCGAACACATCCCCGATCATGTGCTCGACAAGCATCCTGAGTTGCATCTCCTCGCTGTGGCCTTCACGGATCAAAATGGAAATCATAAATACGAGCCAGGCAAGGACCTGTTGATGGCTTCCCTATTGGATACAAACAGGGACGGCGCCGCCAGCGCTGGTGACACGATTCATTGGGGCACATACCCAACAACCTTCGACGTAGACGGGCCCCGCGGTACATTCAGGAGTCCTGACGAGTTAGTCACATTCGTCTTGCCTGGTGACCATCTCGTCGAGGTGCAAACGGCACTTGGTAGCGTTTTGTGGGAGGACCTCCCGTTCCTCGGGGAGCGCTTTGTCATCACCGGAGTTTCGATCCTGCAGGACGCGCGCACTCTTCAATCCGAAATCAACGTTACCGCCACTATACCAGGGGGTTTTCCGGGATCGCCAGATACTAATGTTGACCTAAGGACTTTCCTACCGCGCGATGACGGTTTCCTCGACGTCTTGCTGTTTGTCTGACACCGCGAACGTGATCAACGCGGCGGTTGGGGCTTGATGCCCCGACTGGCACCTCATCGCCCGATCCGGTCGGGATAATACACGCCGCAAAGGTCGGTCGCGTTTGCGCCATAGTACCGCGCAAGCCTGCTGGAAGCGGCTATGCGTTTTGCCCGTCCGCCGGATGCCGGCTGCGGCCCGGCCCATTCAGGATCGTGCTCGGCCCGAGCGTTTTTGCACCAAAGGACAATATCATTCGGTCCGCCAACTGGCGGATAGTGTTGTTGTCTCTGATGGAAGGCCGTTCACCACCGCAGCAGCGGCGGGACCGCCCGCCGTTCGCGCGAAACCGCGGGTTTGTGATTCATGTCGGTACCGCGAAGCTCGTGGCGGTCGTCGATGACGACCCTCGTATGTTGAAGGGGGTTGAACGTCTATTGCTCGCTCACGGCCTCGATGCGGAGGTTTTTGCTTCGGCCGAGGCATTCCTTGGTCGCAACACGGGGTCCAATCCAATTTGCCTGCTCGTCGATATCCATTTGGCCGGCATTGTCCGGTATCGAACTGCGGCGCCGGCTCGCGGCTTCCGGATTCGCCGCGCCGACGAGCGGGGGATGACCGGACACCGCGCCAAGGTGGGTGCGCAAATCTGGTATTATGGCGCAAACGCCACCAAAAAATTGACGCGGCCGATCGGCCGGATAAGCTCGCCTCACGCTGCAACGGGGGAAAGCAGCGACAATGTCTTCCGTCGATGCCGAACCGCTAACTGCACCGGCCTTCATTAAGGGAGCACCCAAATGCCGAAGCCGTTACCGTCTCAAGCGCTCGAACACATCCCCGATCATGTGCTCGACAAGCATCCCGAGCTGCATCTCCTCGCCGTGGCCTTCACGGATCAAAACGGAAATCATAAATACGAGCCAGGCAAGGACCTGTTGATAGCTTCCCTATTGGATACAAACAGAGACGGCTCCGCCAGCGTTGGTGACACGATTCATTGGGGCACATACCCAACAACCTTCGACGTAAACGGACCGCGCGGTACATTCAGGAGTCTTGACACGTTAGTCACATTTGTCCTGCCTGGTGACCATCTCGTCGAGGTGCAAACGGAAGACCCACTTGGTAGCGCTTTGTGGGAGGACCTCCCGTTCCTCGGAGAGCGCTTTGTCATCACCGGGAGTACAATCCTGCAGGACGCTCTCCCTCGTGTGGCCGAAATCAATGTTACCCCCAGTGCACCAGGGATTACCGTCGGAGCGCCAGATACTCCTGTTGACATAAGGACTTTCCTAGAGCGCAATGACGGATTCCTCGATGTTTTGCTGTTTGTCTGACACCGCGAACGTGATCAACGAGGCGGTCGGGGCTTAGTGCCCCGGCGGGCACCTCATCGCCCGATTTAGTCCGGATAATACACGCCGCAAAGGTCGGCGGCGTTTGCGCCATAATACCGCGCAAGCCTCCCGGAAGCGGCTAGGCGTTTTGCCCGTCGGCCGGATGCCAGCTGCGGCCCGGCCCATCAGGATCGTCCTCGGCCCAAGCGCTTTTGCACCAAAGGACAATATCATTCGGTCTGCTAACTGGCGGACAGTGTTGTTGTCTCTGATGGAAAGCCGTTCACCTCCACAGCAGCGGCGGGACCGCCCGCCCTTCGCGCGAAACCGCGGGTTTAGGATTGATGTCGGTACCGCGAAAGCTCGTGGCGATCGTCGATGACGACCCTCGTATGTTGAAGGGGGTTGAACGTCTATTGGTCGCCTACGGCTTCGATGCGGAGGTTTTTGCTTCGGCTGAAGCATTCCTTGATCGCAACACGGGGTCCAATCCAATTTGCCTGCTCGTCGATATCCATTTGGCCGGCATGTCCGGTATCGAACTGCGGCGCCGGCTCGCGGCTTCCGGATCCGCCGTTCCAGTCATCTTCATGACCGCTTTCGACGATGAGGTGGTGCAGAAGGAGGCGACAGAGGCGGGCTGCATTGGGTATCTGCAAAAGCCTTTTCCGGCCCATTTGTTGATGCGGGCAATTGACAGGGCGGCAGGCTGACACTCCGCTCGTGGTTGAATCCGGCAGGGCGGTGGTCAGTCGTGCGAGCCCCTATCTGGAGGCGGCGAAGCCGGCTTGGCGCTTTCCGCGGTGGCCAGCATTCCAAGCCTCTCGGCAATGGAAACCACTTCGGCAAGCGACCGCGCCTTGAGCTTGCCCATCACCGCGTGGCGGTGCGCCTTGATGGTTCGTTCCGAGGCCCCTAGCTCGAAGGCGATCTGCTTGTTGAGCTTGCCTCGCACGACCAGCGAGAAGACTTCACGCTCGCGCGCCGTAAGGCTGGACACAAGGGCCTGGATGGCGCGCATCTGGTCGCGCCGCTCTCGCCGCTCGCGGTAGCGCGCCAGGGCGCGCTCCGTCGCCTCGAACAACGTTCTTTTCGAGACCGGTTTGGACAAGAAGTCTTCTGCGCCAGCCTTGATCGCCTTGACGCTCGTGGGGATATCCCCGTGCCCGGTCAGGAATACGATGGGCAGGACGTTCTCGAGCTTGGCGAGACGATCCTGCATTTCCAGACCGCCCAGCCCGGGCATGCGCATGTCGAGCAGTATGCAGCCTGGACTGTCGGTGGGCGGACTTTGCAGGAATTTGTCGCCGGACTCGTAGAGCGCGACCTGATAGCCGCCAGCACGCAGCAAGCGGGCAACGGCGGTGCGGAAAGTGGTGTCATCGTCCACCACGTGAATGATCGGCGATGCTACGGTCATGCCGGACGGGGTTCGGACAGCGGCAGGGTGAAGCGAAACACCGCACCGCCGCCGGTACGGTTCTCCGCCCAGATTTTTCCTCCGTAGGTTTCGACTATCGTCCGGGCGATCGATAGCCCGAGTCCTGTGCCGTATTGCTTGGTCGTATAAAACGTATCGAAAACGTCCTTCAGCTTGTCGCTCGGAATGCCGGCCCCGGAGTCGGCAACCGATACTTCGATTTCGGCTCCGCCGATCACTGCGGTCTGCACGTCGATCTTGCGCGTCCCCGGCACGGACTCGAGCATCGCATCCATCCCGTTCATCGCCAGGTTCAAGATCACTTGCTGCAGGTGTATCTGGTCGGCCCGGACGCGCACGACGCCCGGCACTCCGTTGACGCTGAGTGCAACGCCACGCTTCATCGCCTCGGGCTCAAGAATATGAACCGTGCTGCGGATGGTTTCGTTCAGGTCGAGCTTCTCGATCTCGCTCTCATTCCTTCTTTTCAGCAAGCGGCGCATATGAACGATGATCTCGGCCGCGCGTTGATCGGCCTCGCGAATGTCAGCAAGGATATCCTTGAGCTGACCGATGTCGGGCGTCTTTGCTTGCAGCAAGAGCTCGGCGGCTTCGGCATTGCTGAGAATCGCACCCAGCGGCTGGTTGAGCTCATGCGCGATCGAGGCCGATAGCGCTCCCGCGGCAGCCGTGCGGTTCAAGTGAACGACTTGCAGCAGGCGCCGCCGAGACTCCAGCTCCGCGGCCCGGCGACGACGACGCTCGAACAGCAGCCAGGCGATAATCGCCGCCTGGACGAGCACTGCAGACATGACGGCGATGAGCTGCCAGCGATACTGCTCCCACATGGTCGGCGGACGAAAGCGGATCTCACTGCCCGCCGGCAGCCGCGCTTCGCTGATGTTCCACCGCTTGAGCTCGCGCCAATCGAAAACTGGCCGATCCAGTCGCATCGGGGGCGGCTTGATATCGGATGGCGCTTCGCCGCGGAGGATGCGAACCGCGATGCCAGCGGACCGCCGGCCGATGTTCTGCGTGGAGAGCAGCGGTCCTCCGACGATGCCATGGCCCAGGAACGTCTCGATATAGCTGAAGATCGGGGCATTGGCGTCTGCGTGCAGACGGGAGAGCGCATGGTTCTGCTCTTGGGGCACACCGTCCGCATCCATTGCAAACAGCGTATAGAGGATCGCGGAATACGGCGGCAGCGACGCCGCCCGCCTGCGGATATCTTCGAATGACAGTTCGTTGAACCAGGCGAAGTTCACCCTGTCGGCGAACCGCTGGAATTCCCGCTCCAATTCCAAGCGCCAGAACTTTTCCAACGGCGAGTTGCCTAGCCACCGCCACCGTGGTTGTCTCGGGCAACACCTGCAGAATATTGTCGACGATCGCGGGCACGTCGAGCGCAATCGGAACAACCGTATCGGTCGTGTTCAGCGTAACGGCTTCGATCACCCGCTGTTCGGTCCCTGCAATCAGCACCGGCGTGGTCGGAAAGAGCGTTGCCCGGTGCTGCTGGAAAAAGCGTGCTGCCGGCCCTCCGATGGAGACGATCAAATCCAGCTTGCGACCGTCGAAGAGCGCACGCAGGTAATCGATGAACGGTCCGTCCTCGCGGCCATCGCTGAAGCGTGCGGTCTCGAGCGACGGCTCGTAGATATCGATCGGCTGCCCCCACTGGCGGACGAGCTGTTCACGAAACATGATCGAGAATTCGTTGAACGGCGCAAACTCCCGACCGAACGAGTGCAGCATCAGCACGCGCTTCGGCTCGGCCGCCACCGCCCCCTTCAGCACGACTGTTGCCAGGAGAATCGCCACGGCGGCAATGGACGGTGCAATTCTTGACCAGCCTCGGAGGCCCCCTAACGAGCGCGCAACAGGCATCGTTCCGTTACTCACGTGCCGAGGGGACCCTCGAGGTGGACGGTCAAGCATTCGGGACATATGCAACGAATGGCTTTGAACGGAAGTGAGCCAGACCAGACCGCGCCAGTCATAGCAATACCTTCGAATTACGGCAAAACACGTACGGCACCGCCGGGCCGCTTGCCCCTAAGGACAATATCGGTCCGGGCGGCTGCGATGTAGTGCGGGGCATCTCGGTTTCCGCACCGTATTGAACAAGCCGAGCTCCGCGGTGTCGCCGTGAACGCTAAGCGTCACGCCGAATTCAGCCCTTCCTTGGCAATTCGGGCTGGAATCTGGTCACCGCCATGGCCGACGAGGCCATCGGACGCATCAAAATGCTTCACGAGGTCCAGCCTGACCGGCCCTTCATGATCTACTACGCGCCGGGTGCCACGCACTCTCCGCACCATCCGACGCCGGAGTGGATCAAGAAGATCAGCGGAATGCACCTGTTCGACAAGGGCTGGAACGAACTGCGCGAACAGATCTTTGCCAATCAGAAAAAGCTCGGCGTGATTCCGCAGAATGCCCAGCTCACAGCGTGGCCGGACAGCATCCCGAAGTGGAATACGCTGTCGCCCGAGGCGAAGAAACTCTACATCCACCAAGCCGACGTCTATGCCGCGTACTTGGCGTATGCGGACCATGAGATCGGACGCGTGGTCCAGGCGGTCGCCGACATCGGCAAGCTCGATAATACGCTCGTCATCTATATCAGCGGCGACAACGGTGCCAGCCCCGAGGGCACCTTGCATGGCCTGTTCAACGAGTTCGCCGTCGCGAACGCAGTGTCCCCGACAGTCGAACAGAACATGAAGTTCTACGATGCCTGGGGTTCCGACCAGACCTACCCGCATTACGCTGTGGGATGGGCGTGGGCCTGGAGCACGCCGTATCAGTGGACCAAGCAGGTGGCCTCTCACTTCGGCGGCACCCGGAACGGGATGGCCATGTCATGGCCCGCGCGCATCAGGGACACTGACGGCGTCCGCCACCAGTTCCACCATGTGATCGACATCGTGCCGACCATTCTCGAAGCGGCCGGCCTGCCGGAGCCGGCGATGGTCAACGGTATTGCTCAGAAGCCGATCGAAGGCGTGAGCATGGCGTACACCTGGGAAAAGGCCGACGCCAACGCACCAGGCCGGCGGACGACGCAGTATTTTGAGATATTCGGCAACCGCGCCATCTACCATGGCGGTTGGATCGCCTCGACGGTCCCGGCGGTGACGCCTTGGATCCTCACGTTGGACAAGCCGCCCGCGGATGTCATGAACGGCTATCGTTGGGAGCTCTACAACCTTGACAATGATTGGACGCAGGCCAACGACCTCGCCGCCAGGATGCCTGACAAGTTGCGGGAGATGCAGCAGATGTTCATGCTGGAGGGCGCGAAATACCAGGTCTTTCCGCTCGACAACACTCGTCTCGAAAGGTTCATCGCGGCAAAGCCGACTTACTCTCCGAACCGGACCGCTTTCACCTACACAGGCGAGGTGACCAATGTGCCGTTCCCCACGACCGGCGCCTCGCCCAACCTACTGAATCGATCGTACACGATCACGGCCGAGGTCGAGATTCCACAAGCTGGCGCGGAGGGCATGCTGGTCACCGATGGGGGGCGGTTCGCCGGCTACGGTTTTTACCTGGTGAAGGGCCGGCCGGTGTTTACGTGGAATCTGATCGGTCTGGAACGCGTCAAATGGCAGGGCAACGACGCGCTCTTGCCGGGCAGGCACACGCTAGAGTTCGACTGGAAGTATGACGGCCCGGGCCTTGGCAAGGGCGGCGCCGGCACCCTGAAGGTCGATGGCAACGTCGTCGACACCCACCCCATGCCGCGCAGCCTGCCCGTCACGCTCGCGTGGGACGAGTACTTCAATGTCGGCATCGACACCGGCACTCCGGTCGACGACAAGGACTACCAGGTGCCGTTCCGCTTCACCGGCAAGATCAACAAGCTGACGGTGAAGCTCGGGTCGAACAACTGACCGGCCGACCCTCCGGTGATCGGGCACGCTCAGGCCAAAGCATGAGGCTGGGCGAAGAATTGAGAGACTGATCATGACCAAGCGCGGACGATCGGATCCCGCGTCCATCCTCGCCTGGTGTCCGGATTGCACGGGTGGAAGTTTACTGTTCTGCTCCCGTAATCAGCGGCGGCGTTCCAGAAAAAAGCCTCGCCCGGACGGCACCGTCGGGCCGCGGTTGCCCCAAAGGACAATATCGGTCCGCGCGGTTGCGATGTCAGGCTGATCGGCACCTTCGATCCCATTTGGAAAAAGGGGGCGCCACCCATGCCATCGCCGTGCGTCATCGCGCGTCGGATGACCGCGACCGCCTGTACCGCTGCGGTTTTTCTTTGCTTGCCGGCTTTCGCCGATGCCCAGCCGAGCCCGCTCGCGCCGGCTCAAGTACCAATGCAGAAGGCGATCGATCAGGCCGAGCTTGAGATCGCGCCGTCGTTGATCGTCAAGGCCGCGCGCCCTGTGCACAGAGACAATATCGCGATCGCGGCTTCACGCCGGATCGGAGGGAGGTTCCTTTGACCAAAGTCACGCTTCTCATTCTCCTGGCTGTCACCGCGATGGCCTGGCAGACGGGCGGCGTCGCCGCGCGCGACCTGCCGAAGCTCGACGTCAGCCGCACCTGCCGCGCCGAGGCCCCGGATAGAAACAAGGCCATGCTGGACGCCTGCATGGCCGACGAGCAGAAGGCCCAGGAACAGCTCACCAAGCAGTGGAACCAATTTGCGCCGGGCATCCAGCAAACGTGCGTGGCCACGGCAACCGACATCAAGGGCATCGGGAGCTACGTCGAATTGCTGACCTGCCTTGAGATGGCAACTGAGGCGAAGAAGCTGCCCAAGGAATGATCAAGCCATGCTTATCATCCTGACGCTTTACTTGGTGCTGGTTTGGCTGCTTATCGCCAAGCTCAAGCTCGTGAGATGGGGATGGGGGTCAGGTACGCTGGTCGTGCTCGTCGGCGCTTTCATCCTTGCCGTATTCCTCGCCCTGTTCAACTATCTCACGCCGTCGGGCAGCTTTGTCGTCGCCGGCCGCGTCGTCGAGGTTACGCCCAACGTCTCCGGACAAATCACGGCCATACCGGTGCGGCCGAACATGCCGGTGAAGAGCGGCGCGGTTCTGTTTCAGATCGATCCGGCACCGTTTCAATACAAGGTCAGCCAGCTGGCAGCAGCGCTGGTCCAGGCCAAGCAGCAGGCCGAGCAGCTGAAGGCGAACTACGAGCAGGCCACCGCTAACGTCGAGGGGTTGACCAAGCAGCTTGCCTTCAACACGCAACGTCTGGCTGACATTCACAAGTTGACCGGCCAGCAAGCCACGACCGCCTTCCGGGAGCAGGATACGCAAGTGCAGTACGAGACCGTGGCCGCGCAGTTGTTGGCGGCCAAGGCGGCCCAACTAAGCGCAAAGCTTGCCGTCGACTCGGAAATTGGCGGCGTGAACACGGCCGTTGCTCAAATCCAGGCCCAGCTTGACGACGCAAGATGGCAGCTCGATCAGACGACCATCCGAGCGCCTGGCGACGGTTACGTCTCGGTGATGGCAGCGGCGGTCGGGGACCGAGCTCTTCAGGCTCGTTCGATCATGTCATTCATTGTCACCGACGAAATCACCGTCGTCGCCATGTTCTCCCCGAACGGATTTCAGACCGTCAAGGCCGGGGCAGCCGTCAAGCTGGTATTCGACGACGTTCCGGGTCGCATCTTCGAGGCGACAATCGTGGACATTCCACGGGGCGTGGGCCAGGGGCAGGTCGCTGCGTCCGGCATGCTGGCGCGCGTGGGCTCCATCGGAGGCGCCAAGGCCTATCCGGCCCAGATCTCAGTCCCAAAGGAGGTCGACCGGCAGCAACTTCGCCTCGGCATGCCCGGGACCGCGACCGCGTTCGCGGACAATGCCGGGGCGATCGGTATCCTCATGTCGATCCTCGTGTGGATCAGCTCCTACACGGCATATCTGTGATGGTCGCCAAGCCTCCAAAGCCGCGCAGCAACCGGTCCGGATTGAGGATCATCGCGGCACCCTTTTGCGCGCCGTGCAGCGCGTAGCATGCGCCGCCCATGTGAAGAGGCAGCATGAGTGAAACCGTACTCGGGCTGATCACGCTTGCATGCGTTCTGGGCGGCATTCTCATGGGAGTGCTGGTGCGGAATGCCCTGCCCGACCATCACTTGAGCGGCGATACCAAGGATGTGGTGAGGCTGGGCACCGGCCTGATCGGGACCTTGGCGGCCCTCGTCCTCGGTCTGCTGATCGGCAACGCCAAGAGCTCGTATGACACCCAGAGTGCGCAGGTGAAACAGTTCACTGCCAACCTCGTCCTGCTCGACTACCTTCTCGCCGAATACGGCGACGACGCGCGCCCGCTGCGCGAGCTGATGCGCCACGGCATCGGCGCCACGGTCGATCGCATATGGCATCAAAGCGGCTCGCGCTCCGCCGCACCCTTCGAAGCGACCCGCGAGGGCGAGGCGCTCTTTTTAAGGGTACAGCAGCTCTCCCCTAAGAACGACGTGCAGCGCTCGCTTCAGGCGCGGGCCGCCCAGACCGTCACCGATCTGGCGCAGACGCGCCTGGCCTTGTTCACGCAACAGTCCGGTCCCATTCCGATGCCGTTTTTTGCCGTGCTGTTGTTCTGGCTTACGTGCATCTTCATGAGCTTCAGCCTGTTCGCGCAGCCGAGCCCGATGGTGATCGGCGCGCTCTTTCTGTTTGCGCTCTCGGCTACCGGCGCGATCTACTTGGTTTTAGAGCTGGGCGACCCCTTCAGTGGGATCATGGAAATTTCCAGCGAGCCATTGCGCAACGCGCTGCGGCCTCTCGGCAGCTAGCTTTTTTCGAGTGCTCGTTCCGATGTTCGCCGATTGGTCACTCGGCGCTTCAGCATTGCCCGAAAGGACAATATCGCGAAAGGCCTATTGGAAGCACAGTTGGTCGGGTTAGCTTGGGAGCTTGCGCATGGAACGCCACGCGCTTGTCGACTATCTCGGTCGGCAGTTCTTTCGTCACTGCGAACCCGAAGTCGGTGCGGGGATGAACAGGGCTTGGGGCGCGCTTTACGCCCTGCTGCTGCAGGACGAAATGGAAGAAACGGCCGCCACTCACGCGGCCGCCCCTGGACAATATCGGGGCGCGCGGTAGCGAGGCGAGAATCGCAACCATGGGAAAAGCGGGTACGACCGTGGCGGATCGCATTGAAATCGAAGCGATCCACAATCAGCGATAACCACCTCGCAGAAGGAGAAATCACATGAAGCGGAAAGCGGTCGGCGTGATCTCGGCGGTGATTGTCGGTTCCGGAGTTGCCCCGCGCGGGCTACTCGCATCACTGTTTCTGTCGTTCGCGGCAATCGGTGCTTACGCCCAACAGACGACTGGCGTTCCCGGTTCGCCCGGCGCTACAACGACGATCGACGGGAAATACCTGCCAAATCCGCCGCCAAGATTTGGTGGCACGATCAACCTGGGTGCCTCGCAGTCGAAGCCCTATTGGCAGCCGCAAGTGGTGCCGCCCAAGGGCGCTCCGAATATCCTGCTGATCATGACCGACGACCAGGGCTACGGCGTGTCGGGAACTTTCGGCGGCGTGATTCCGACACCAGCGCTCGACCGGATCGCGGCCATGGGGCTGCGCTATACGCAATTCAACTCCACTGCACTTTGCTCCCCTACGCGGGCAGCTTTGATCACTGGCCGCAACCATCACTCCGTCGGCTTCGGAATCATCGCCGAACAGTCGACCGGCTACCCCGGATACGACTCGGTTATCGGCGTGGAAAACGCAACCATCGGCACAATCCTCAAGCAGAATGGCTACGCCACGTCGTGGTTCGGGAAGAACCACAACACACCGAGCTATCAATACAGCGCTGCAGGACCCTACGACCAATGGCCCGTTGGGATGGGCTTTGACTACTTCTATGGGTTCATGGGTGGCGAAACCGACCAGTGGACACCGTATCTTTTCCAGAACACCACGCAGATTTTCCCCTGGATCGGCAGGCCCAACTACAATCTCACCACCGACCTCGCCGATGAGGCCATCAGCCATATGCGTCGGCTGAACGCGGCCGCGCCGGATAAGCCATTCTTTGTCTACTACGTTCCGGCCGGAACACATTCGCCGCACCAACCGACCAAGGAATGGGTCGACAAGTTCAAGGGTAGGTTCGACATGGGTTGGAATGCCATGCGCGAACAAATCTTCGCCAACCAGAAACGGCTCGGCGCGATCCCGCCGAATACGGAACTGACCCCTTGGCCGGATGACTTGAAGAAGTGGGATGCACTCTCGGCCGATGAGAAGAAGCTTTTCGCGCGCCAAGCTGAAGTATTTGGCGCTTACGTCGCCTATACCGATCATGAGATCGGCCGAGTGGTCCAGGCCGTCGAAGATATGGGAAAGCTGGACAACACGCTCATCATCTACATCAGTGGTGACAACGGCACGAGTGCGGAAGGCACCACGGTCGGTACGCCCAATCAGATGACCGCGTATAACGCCATCCTCGATCTTCCCATTGCCGAACAGATGAAGGCTTATGACGCATGGGGCTCGGCCGCGACCTACCCGCACATGTCGGTGGCGTGGTCCTGGGCGTTCGACACGCCCTTCAAGTACACCAAGCAGGTGGCATCGCACTTCGGTGGTACGCGTCAGGGCATGACAATAGCGTGGCCCAATCGCATCAAGGATGTGGGCGGTATCCGCACCCAGTTCCACCATATGATCGACATTGTGCCGACCATCCTCGAAGCTACCGGCATCTCGGCGCCGCTGATGGTCAACGGCATCGCGCAGAAACCGATTGAAGGCGTGAGCATGGCGTACACTTGGGATAAGGCGAACGCCAATACGCCATCCGCACGCAAGACGCAGTACTTCGAGATGTTTGCCAATCGCGGCGTCTACCATGAAGGCTGGTATGCAAACACTACGCCGCCGGCGGCCCCCTGGCTGCTGGGCACGGCCAAGCTGCCGGAGGACGTCGTCAACGGCTACAAGTGGGAGCTCTACAACCTCACCGAAGATTTCTCGCAGGCAAAAGACCTTGCGGGCAGGATGCCCGACAAGCTGAGGCAGATGCAGGAAGTCTTTCTGGTCGAGGCGACGAAGTACAACGTGTTTCCGTTGGACAACTCAGTCCTCCCGCGCCTTGTTGCGCCTCGGCCGAGCGCGACTGCCGGGCGAACCGATTTTACCTATTCGGGTGAGGTATCCGGCATCCCCGACAGCGATGCCCCGAGCATCTTGAACAGGTCTTACACCATCACCGCCGAGTTAGAGGTTGTGCAGGGCGGTGAAGGAATGATTGCAACTTTGGGAGGTCGGTTCGGCGGGTACGGTCTTTACCTGCTGAAAGGAAAACCGGTGTTCTTGTACAACTTCGTAGACCTTCAGCGGTTCCGCTGGGAAGGACAGGAGGTACTCACACCGGGTAGGCACACTATCGTGTTCGACTTCACCTACGATGGTCCCGGTTTTGGCAAGGGCGGGACGGGCGTGCTCAAGGTTGATGGCAGGGAGGTCGCCAACATGAAGGTTCCACACACGATACCGTTCATTATGGCGATCGACGAAACCTTCGACGTCGGCGTCGATACCCGCACGCCGGTAGAGGACAAGGATTATCAGGTGCCGTTCCGCTTCAATGGCAAGATCGCCAACCTTACCTACAAGCTGGGACCGGTGCGTCTCACGAGTGATGAGCACAGAGTCATTCAGCACGCCCTCGCTGGTGCTAGAGACTATCGGTGATTGACCGCCAGCGAGCCGCCCAACGCGTTCCCGCTCTACGCTTGCTACGCTTATGGCGACAAGCTCAAGGTTGCTGGAGCGCAGTCGAAGAAGAAAAGGAGTTGACCGGATACGGTCGTCTCGTTGCAAGAGCTCACGGGCGATTTCAGCGGGCTCCGACCGAGCGTTGCGGAAGCTCGGGAGTTCGGACCCTGCGCCTTTATGGAGCCAAGGACAGGTTGCGCTCTTTCTGGAAACCTATTCCGAAGTCGGCCGCGCAGCGCGAGCAGGTCATCACTCATCGGGTCCGTGTCGCGAGGGGCACTGAAACGCGCCGTCTTGGGGAGCCTCATAGAGGTCGATCGGTTTTGCCCACTGGTGGACGAGCTCTTCGCGGAATGTGATCGAGAAGTCGCCGAATGGCGCAAACTCACGTCCGACGAGCGCAAGACACACCTGCCTTCGCAGAGCACGATCTCGGTGAGGGTGACCTCAGCAGGGTGCGCGCGCCGGCATGGTCGGGTCTCAACCGCCCGCTACCCCCGATCGAGGCGCCGCGGACGATTTCATTGTCGGCCAACGACGCCTGCCCCAAAGGACAATATCGGCCGGCCGACAGCGGACCGTAGGATACGCAATCGTTGCGCGCTCTCGGCGCGATACCACGCGCGGGGCGAGGGGGAGCGAAGTCGACCGATGCCAACGCGATCGCCCAGCGTCGGATTGCCACGCCGAGGCCCGGTGCGGTACGCCTTGGCCGCGTTGCTGTTGATCAGCGCCGTCGACGCAAAAGCGTGCCCGATTTGCTTTGCGGGACTGGCGGTTACTCCCGGGCAGCAGCTGGACGCGGCCGAACAGGCGGTGCTCGCCGTGCCGGTGATTGGTAAGAGCGGTTATCGGATTGTCGAAGTCGTCAAGGGCAAGGTCACTGATCGGACGATCGCCGGGGAGGTTCTTGGCGCAGACGGGACGACATTGCGGGACGGCGGGCCAGCGTTGCTGCTGCGCAATGGGCCTGCGCTGCAGTGGAGGAGCATCGGGACTATCGGCGTCGAATATGCCGGATGGTTGCGGCGGCTGGCTTTGATCGGCAATACCGGGACTGTGCGCCCGAACACAAGCTGGCCCGTGACGACGCAAACGTCGTCCGCGCCGGAGGACGCCCGGTGGCGCGAACGGGTCGCACTTGTCGTCTCCTATCTGGAACATCCGGAGCCTTTGGCAAACCAGATCGCGTTCGGCGAGATCAGCCGAGCGCCCTACGGCGCCATGCGCTCGCTCAAGCCGCTGCTCGACGCCGCGACAATCGCCAGGTGGATCGACGACCCGGGACTGGCCGCACGGCGCCCGACCTATGTGCTGCTGCTCGGCATCGCGGGCGGTTCGGATGAAGCAGCCAGCCTCGAGCAGCGCCTCGAGGTGGCCTGGCAAACGCATGATGCTACGAATCTGGCTGCAATGCTTGCAGCCGACCTCGAGTTGCAGGGACCGTCCCGCGTAGGCCGCATCGAGAAGGCTTACCTCGCAGACCGCACGCGCACCCTGCCCGAAATCAATGCTGCGTTGCTCGCGCTCAGTGTTCAGGGCGGTGCCAATGCCGCCATAGCGCGCGACCGCGTGATCGAGGCCTACAGGTTTTTCATCAACGAGCGCAAGGCAATGGCAGGCTTCGTCGCGATGCAGCTGGCCGATTGGGAGTGTTGGGATGCCACCACGGACTACGTTACGCTTCTCCGCTCGGACGTGGTGAAGGATCCGGCTTCCCATTTTGCCATCGTCAACTACCTCCAACGCAGCCCGCACCCTGCGGCCAGGTCAGCGCTCCAGTCAATTGCCAACACGCCCAGATAAATCGGCCACGCCAACTCGCACGCATAGCACGGAGGGATTCCCAATGTTGCTCCAGAGAGCGCCCCGGTCAAAGTCATTCAAGAACAATGCATTGACGATCCTGCCGGTGGCGTTGGCCGCTTTTGTTGCCGCGCCGGGAGCGCTCGTGGCGCAGCAACGGAACGTGGAACGCAACGCTTACTTCGGCGAAACCCACGTCCACACCAGCTGGTCGCTCGACGCGTTCAGCATCGGCAACACCCTCACCACGCCTGCCGACGCGTACAAGTACTTCAAGGGCGAGCCAATCAAGCATCCACTGGGCTTACGAGATCAAGATCGACACGCCGCTCGATTGGGCGGGCGTTACCGACCACTCCGAATACGCCGGCGTGATTCAGTTGGCGAACGAGCCCGGCTCGGCGGTCAGCAAGATTCCCGCTGCACAGCCCCTGATCCTGAAGGAGAAGACACAAGGCCGAGATGACGAGGGTCGCTCTATACGCGATCAACGATCTGGTCCCCGGACCGCCGGTCAAGGCGCTCATGTCCCCCGAGATTGCCGGCGCAGTTTGGAAGAGGAACGTCGAACTCGCCAACCAGGCGAACGAGCCGGGGAAGTTCACGGCGTTCTGCTCCTACGAGTGGACGTCGATGCCGAACAACATGAACCTCCACCGCAACATTTTCTTCAAGGACTGCGCCAAGGTGCCGCCGACACCTTTCAGGCTCTCGGACTCGTCGCACCCCGTGGATCTGTGGAACTGGATGGACGGTCAGCGCAAGGCCGGCAACGAGCTGCTCGCGATTTCGCACAACGCCAATCTCTCCGACGGCCGCATGTTCCCGACCGAGGTCGACACCAAGGGCCGGCCGATCGACGCCGCTTATGCCGCGTCGCGCATGCGCAACGAGCCGCTGATCGAGATCAAGCAGCTCAAAGGCACGTCGGAGACGCATCCTCTGCTGTCGCCCAACGATGAGTTCGCCAGCTTCGAGCTCATGTCGATCCTGCTTGGGTGACCCGCCGGGACGCATTCCGCACATCGTCGGCAGCTACGCCCGCCAGGCGCTGAAGGACGGCCTTGCCATGCAGGACACCAAGGGCCTCAACCCGTACAAGTTCGGGTTCGGGGCCGCGTCCGACTCGCACAACACCGGGGTTCCCTACCGGCAGGACAATTTCTTCGGCGGTCACACGTTCACGGACGGGACGATCCGAGGTGCGCATGTCCGGCACTCTCGTCGGCGGCTTTTTCGACGCGCGCACCGAGGGCACCGCCGGCCTGACCGGCGTGTGGGCCGAGGAGAACACGCGCGCATCCTCTTCGAGGCCATGCAGCGCAAGGAGACCTTCGCGGTCAGCGGCCCGCACATCAAGGTGCGTCTGTTCGGCGGGTGGGAGTACACGCGGCCGATGCCATGGCCGACAAGGACTGGGTGAAGACCGGTTACGCGAAGGGCGTGCCGATGGGCGGCGACCTGCCGCCGGCCAAGGCGCAAGGCGCCGACCTTCATGGTGTGGGCGGTCAAGGACCCGACCTCCGGCAATCTCGACCGCATCCAGATCGTCAAGGGCTGGACGAAGAACGGCCAGAGCTTCGAGAAGATCTTCGATGTCGGTGTGGGCGGGAGACCGCAAACCCGACAAGTGGACCGGCGCAGTCCCGCCAATCGGCAGCACGGTGGACGTTGCGAATGCGACGTACACCAACACGATCGGCGCGGTGGAGCTGAAGACGGTGTGGACCGATCCGGAGTTCGATCCGAGCCTGCACGCCTTCTACTACGCCCGCGTGCTCGAAATACCGACACCGCGCTGGACGACGATCCAGGCGAAGCAGCTCGGCATCGCGCCGCCCGACGTCGTCGCCGCGACCGTCCAGGAGCGCGCCTGGGGCTCGCCGATCTGGTACACGCCAAGTGCGGAGGCGCTGCAAGAACGTCAAGCCGGGCATCACCGTGGCCGATCTGAAGCAGCAAGGCGCCGTCGCGCTCAATGACGCCCAGCTCAAGGCGCTGATCGTGGAAAAGTCGGTGTGGCTGCAGAACACCGTCACCGGCGACAAGTACATGATCATCTATGGCGCCCTCGGTAAGGGTACATCGGGCAAGCCGCTGACGCCCAGCGATCCGGGGTATGTCACGCAACGCTTCCCCGGCAACCAGGGCCAATCGCAGATTCGGTACGTCGACAAGAAGATGACGTTGCCGGGCTTGGTCGGCGATCCGGTCGAGGCAAGCTATGTCGGAAGCTCGCAGACCGTACAACATCAGAAATGGCAAGATTCGTCACCGCGCTGGTCGGCACGCCGCTCGAGATCACCGTCTACAAGTTGGGCGACAAGTATGTGGGGGCGCGCAGCAACGAGTTCGGCTACGCCAACTACGAGATCATCCCCGCGGTGAAAGAGGTAAGTCCCTTGCGCTGAGCTACCACGATCGCACGTTCTCCCTCGTTTGCGTCGGGAGGAGCGCTATCGCCTGTTGCACGGCGCACAACCGTCCCCTCCTGGTGTCGCCGTAAAGACATGATTGCGAATTGCCCGGGGAACTCCATGCATCGATATCTGCGCGAGCCATTGGTTCATTTCCTCCTGGTCGGCGCCGCACTGTTCGCCGCCTACAGCGTCACGCAGGCTGACAGAACGGGTCTTACTTCGGCGAAGGAGATCCGCCTGTCACTCGACGAGCTCACCCAACTCGCCTTGCTGTTCCAGGCGCAGTGGCGGCGCGAGCCGACGACGCAGGAGCTCGGCCGCCTGGTGGAAAACAGGGTCCAGGAAGAGATCCTATACCGCGAGGCCCTGGTGATGGGCCTCGACAAGGACGATACCATTGTCAAGCGCCGCATGGCGCAGAAATTCAGTTCCTGGCCGAGGACGTCGCGCGCCGCACATGAGCCGACGACGGCCGAGCTAAAAGCCTGGTACCAGAAGAACACGGGCCTGTTCGCGCAGCCCGGCCGGTTCAGCTTCCGCCACCTGTACTTCTCGCCCGACCGACGGGGCGAGCGCGCCCGCAGCGACGCGGAGAACGCGGTCACCAAGCTCGTCGGGCAGCCGCAGGACGTCGAGTTCGCTGCCACGCTCGCCGATCCGTTCATGTTCCAGGATTACTATCGTGATCGCGCGCCGGAGATGCTCGGCAAGGAGTTCGGCCACCGGTTCGCGCAGGCGGTCGCAAAGCTTCCTTCCGGCTCCTGGCAGGGCCCGATCGAATCCGGTTTCGGCTGGCACCTTGTGTACGTCGATACCGTCATTCCCGGTCGGGTGCCCGCCTTCGAGGAGATCGAATCAGATGTGAAGACCGCCTGGCTCAGCGAGCAGAAGGCGCAGGCGTGGCAAAAAGCCTATTCCGACATTCGGGCCAAGTACACGATTCTATTGCCGGCCGCCGCCAACGGAATCAGCGGCGGGCGGCGGCCCATCGGCGGGCGGAAGACAGGGTCTTGCTACCGCTCGCGAGGTGAACCGGTGACAGACTCGTGGAGCATGCGAGGGCTCTTTGCCCTGTTGCTGCAAGCCTTGCTGCTTTCGCTCAACGCGGCACATGCACACGAGGTCGCGTCCGGCCTATCTTGAGATCAAGGAAATCGCGCAAGGCCAGTTCAACGTGGTGTGGCGGACGCCGGTCCTTGCCGGCATGCGCCTTCCCGTGGTCTTGAAGCTCCCTGACGACCTAGGAAATCTGAACGACCCGGTCGTGCAGGAGCTGACCGATTCCCTCGTCGAACGACGGTGGATCGATGCCAGGCCCAATGGGCTTGCCGGCAGGCGCATCGAATTCCCGGGGCTTCAACTGACGATTACGGACGTGCTGTTTCGCTTCGAACTTCTCGACGGCACACACGTGACCGAGCTCATTCGACCGTCGAGGCCATGGGTCGAAATAGCGCCCGCCCGCGGGCCGCTGACCGTGGCGGGTGCCTATCTCATGCACGGCATCGAGCACATTCTGTTCGGCTTCGACCACCTGCTGTTCGTGCTTGCGCTGGTGATCCTGGTCGGGGAATGGCGGCGCGTCGTAATGACCGTGACCGCGTTCACCGTCGCCCACAGCATCACCCTGGCCGCCGCGACCCTCGGCTTCGTCAGCGTGCCGAGCCGGCCGGTAGAGGCGATGATTGCGCTGTCGATCCTGCTGGTGGCAGTCGAGATCGTGAGGGCGCGCCGCGGCGAGCCGAGCTTACTGCGCGATGGCCCTGGCTCGTAGCGTTCGCATTTGGGCTGCTGCATGGCTTCGGCTTTGCGGGCGCGCTGGCCGAGGTCGGTCTGCCGCCGCATGCAATTCCGCTGGCGCTTCTGTTCTTCAATCTCGGCGTCGAGGTCGGGCAGCTCGCCTTCGTCGCGCTGGTCATGGCGCTAGCCTGGTGGCTCCCGCGCGCAGTCGCCCATCTCACCCCCGCGGACCAGGGTCGGGCGCGGCTCGAGGTGGCGGCGACCTACGTCATCGGCACGCTGGCCGCCTATTGGTTGATCGAGCGCATTGTCGGATTTTGGGCATGACGCGCGACCGCAGCATCCCGCGCTCGCCGTCGCGGGCGACCGGCCAGTCCCGATCAGGGAACTGGCCGACTTGACATATGGTTGCCGCCCAAATGGCGGAGAATTCGCCAGACCCGTAGACGATTCGCCGTCAGCGGCTCGCCCACAAGAGGGCCCGCCGGCAGCCGCGCGAAAGCGAAGCCTGATTGGCGACGAGGCAATCGATCAGTCTGCCGCCGCCGGGGGGCATCGCTCCGCAGAACTGCATCCGATCGGCCCTGCAGATATTGAGAATTTCGAGCCGGAACCGGGGCGGCAGCGGTGGCACCGATCCGATCGGAGGTTCAGCGGCGGCCGGCGGCGGTGATGCCGCAGGTGCTGCTGCGGTCGCCGCCGCTGCGCCACTGATGGCAGCGAGCGCCTGCCGGCAGCCGGCGGAAAGCTCAGGCGCATGACCTTGCAGGCACTGCAGCGCCTGCGCGCCGCCCGGCTGCACGCCCGGGCAGAGGGAGAGGAAATCGGCTCGGCAGGCCTGGCGGATCGACGCGCGCTGCGCGTTCGTGGGTTGCCGGGGCGGCCCTGCGGTGCCGGCCGCAGGCGCCGCGGCCGGGGCGGCCGCGGGTGCCGCAGCCGGAGCAGCTGCAGGTGCCGGCGCAGCCGCGGGCGCCGCCGGTGCCGCAGCCGGAGCAGCCGCGGGCGCTGGCGCCGGGGTTGCGGCGGGCGCCGCCGGCGGGCTGATCGCGGCGACCGCGCTTCGGCACCCGGACGACAAATTCGCCGAATTGCGTTGCAGGCATTGCAGCGCTTCGGCGCCTCCGGGCGTGACGCCCGAGCAGTTGGCCATGAAGTCGGAACGGCAGTTGTTGCGGATCGCATTCTTCTGCGCATCCGTCGGCTGCTGCGCCATCGTGACACCCGCCGACAAACAAAGTGCCAGCACCGCCGGCGCCGCACTCGAGGCTTGCTTCCACATCGTCGACACTGGAACCTCCGGGCGAATGAGCCTGATCCGCAAAGCATACGAGAACGGCGCGGCGGAGTCCCAAGGCTCGCGCCCCCGCATCGTGGTGGTGGACGGTCCGGGCTACGGCCGCACGCCGGGGGTCTCAACCGGGAGGCCGCGTGCGCGCCAGTTGAGATAGAGCTCGAGCTCGATCAGCTCCGGCGCACCGAACGCATAGGGCTCGGCCCGTACGCCGGTCAGGCAGTTGCGCAGGCGGCGCTGCAGCGAGCCCATGCCCTGCCATTCCAGGCGGTAGATCGGATACCCGGTCGGGTGCGCCTGCGGGATGACGTTGCCGGCGAGCTTTTTGCCCCAATTGTCCTCGTGGCAATTCGCGCAGGAGAAATTGAGCTGGCCCTGGCGCTCGACGAACCGCCGCCGCCCCGCCTCGCGAAACGGCGCCAGCCGTTCGTCATCGAGCGCCGCCACGGGAAGCCCGCGCGACTGGTGCGCCACGTAGGTCGTGAGCGCGAGCAGCTCCGGGCTCTCGAAGCGCAGCGGCGTCGCGTTCTGCCGCCGCGCGCGGCAGAGATTGACCTGCCCCTGCAGGTCGATCGGCCGGCCGAGCTCGGCGCTGAAGGCGGGGTAGCGCGCCGCGACGGCGCGCATGCTTTGCGTCGCGTCGCCATGGCAGTCGGCGCAGGCGCGCTGCGCGCTGCCCTCCTTGCGGTTCCACAGCGCCTCGCCCTCGCCCACCCACAGCATGCCGGGATTGGCGGTGTCGTCGCGCTGCATCGCCTGGGTCTCGGGGCTCATCAGCTCGAAGCCCGAGCGCCGCTCGCCGAGCGGGATCTCGGCGGCAGCGGGCGCGGCTGAGAGCGCCAAGAACGCTGCGACCGTCCCCGTCATTGCGAGCGAAGCGAAGCAATCTAGGGCGTCGGTGCCGTTGCTGGATTGCTTCGTCGCTGACGCTCCTCGCAATGACGGGAAAGAAGGAGCCGTCATTGCGAGCGAAGCGAAGCAATCCAGACGAGCGGTGCCGCCGTTCTGGATTGCTTCGTCGCTACGCTGCTCGCGATGACGCGCGGGCCTCATTCCACCGTGATCTTGGCCGAGGCGGTCTGCGCGAAGCCGTTGTCGCCTTCCCACTTGAACTCGAGCGTGCCGCTCTCGGTGGCGACAGTGTGGAACGAGATGAACGGGTTCGCCGCCATCGCGGGATGCAGCTCGGCGCGGAAGATCTCGACGCCATTGTAGCTCGCCGCGAACGAGCGGATGATGTCGCGCGGAATCGCGGCGCCGGTGGTCGAGTGGCGGTAGCCGCTCTCCATCACGTGCGAGATCAGCGTCTTGACGGAGATGACGTCGCCGCGCTTGGCCTTGGGCGGCACGTTGATGAGGGTGCGGGCCATCAGATCAAGTCCTCCAGGCAGGCGCCGAGCGTAATGACCACGGCCGTGCTGCCGGACCAGAACGAGCCGTCGCTCAACTCGGCGATGGCGTGGATGGTCTGCAAATCCTGCAGCCGGATGCGGGTCGAGACGCTGGCGCGGCCGGCGCGCGGGCCGAGCTGCAGGCTGAAAACGCTCGGCTGCGGGTTCTTCTCGTTGAACACGTGGATGGCCTTGACGTGCTCGGCGGCGGTCATCGGGCTGTCGACCACGACGGTGCACGGTACCGTATTGCCGTTCTCGACCAGCGGCGGAATGTCGACCGTCACCTTGCCCTCGGTGACCTTGGCCTCGCCGACCACCTGCCGGATCGCCTCCTGCATCGCCGCCTTGCGGGCCGCCTCCTGGGCGGCCGAGGTCTGCGCCGCCGCCGGCGTCCGCGTCACCGCGGCCGCCGCGCCGCCGAGCGCCAGCGCGCCGGCCGCCCTGAGCGCGCCGCGCCGCGTCGCGCCGCTTAGGTCTTGCTGTTTCATGGTGCATTCCATCTTCGGCTAGACCGTGCCGCTCGCGCTGAGCCACCTCTCCCGGAGGGAGAGGTCGACCGCGCTGAGCGTAGCGAAGCGGGGGCGGGTGAGGGGTTAGAGCTTTGCCGGCGCGCGCGGGGCCCCCTCACCCGGATTCCGCGCTGGCGCGCGGAATCCGACCTCTCCCCGATGGGGAGAGGTGCAGAAGCGGCACCGTCGTGGACGAGGATTACCGACATCTGAACTAATCCTTGAGCGTCGTCAGAAACGCCACCACGTCCTCGATCTGCCCGGCGGTGAGCACCGGCTTTCCGCGGAATGCCGGGGCAACTCGCGTGAACCCTTCCGTACGGTAATAGATCGGCATGATCGTGTCCGCGTTCAACCGGCTGGAATCGACCATGCGCAGCCGCAATTGCCCTTCCGACCAGCGCGCGCCGGCGCCGCGCATGTCGGGGGCAAGATCGCCCTGGAACCGCTCCTCCGGGAACGGCCCCGAGTGACAGAGCAGGCACAAGCCGACGAACCGGTTCGTAACGATCACGCGGCCGCGCGCCGGATCGCCCGGCTGCCCGGTGAGCGAGGCCGCAATCGCATCCCCGGCCACCGAATACGGCCGCAGCGGCTCTTGTGCATCGGCAGTGCCGGCCGCGACGGCGCAGAGCCCCGTCATGGCGAGGAGCGAAGCGACGAAGCAATCCAGGAGCGGCAAGGTCGTACTGGATTGCTTCGCTTCGCTCGCAATGACGGTCAACCGAACACCTCGCTGGTGATCGTGTTGAACCATCCGTCGGCGAAGGTTGCTTCCAGCGCGCGGAACGGGGGCGGCGCGTCGAGCGGGCTCACCCCGCCCGAGCCCTGGATCTCGGTGAGCACGCCGTTCACCGGCCGATACACGCCGGCGACCGAGATCCCGTAGTCGGGCGCGACCAGGCTGTAGCAGGTGTTGATCAGCTTCGGCTCGGGCGGCGTGCCGCCGGCGATGAGCTTGACGATCGCGACCGCCGCCACCTTGGCCTGCGCGTTGGCGGTGAAGGCCGACTTCGGCATCCCGCCCGCGATGGTGGCGTCGCCGAGCACGTGGATGTTCGGTTGCTGCTTCGACTCGAAGGTGACCGGGTCGATCGGGCACCAGCCGGTGCGGTCGGTGACGCCGGCGATCTCCGCGATGCGGCCGGCCTTCTGCGGCGGGATCACGTTGGCGACGTGGGCCTCGTGCCGGCCGAAATCGGTGATGAGCGCGCCGGCAGCGGGATCGACCGAGATGACCTTGCCGCCGCTCGACAGCGACACCCACTCGAGGTGGTTGGGATAAAGCTCCTTCCAGGCGTTCTGGAACAGCCGCTGCTTGGAGAACTGGTCCTTGGCGTCAAGCACGATCAGCTTCGACTTCGGCTTGTGGGTCTTGAGGTAATGCGCGATCAGGCTGGCGCGCTCGTACGGCCCGGGCGGGCAGCGGAACGGATTGGCCGGCGCCGACATCACCACCAGGCCGCCGTCGTCCATGGCTTCGAGCCGCCGGCGCAGCAGCAGCGTCTGCGGGCCGGCCTTCCAGGCATGCGGCATGCGCTCGGCCGCCGCCTCGTCGTAGCCCGGCAGCGCGTCCCAGCGGATGTCGATGCCGGGCGCGAGCACGAGGCGATCGTACTGCACGCGCACGCCGTCCCCGACCACGACGCTGCGCGCCTGCGGGTCGACCAGGCTCGCGGTGCCGCGCGCCAGCACGACGCCGTCGGCGGCGATCTTGTCGTAGGCGAACTGCTGCGCGCCGATGTCGCGCAGGCCCGCGATCACGCTGTTCGAGAACGGGCAGGCGGTGAAGCTCGGGCTCGATTCGACCAGCGTCACCGCAATGCGCGGGTCGAGCTTCTTGACCGTGCGGGCGGCGGTCGCGCCGGCGAAGCCGCCGCCGACCACCACCACGCGCGGCGGCGTCGGCTGCGCGATCGCCGGCATCGGCATCACCGCCGACGCGCTCGCCGCGGCGGCGGCCTTGAGGAACGTCCGGCGGCTGGCGCGCGTGTCATCGCGCCGGAAGGCGGGCACCGCGTCCGCCTCCCTCTCCCATTTCCGAGTATCGCATCCACACATCGATGGTGACTCGCTGTTTGGCCCGATCGCTTTGGAATAGGCCTTCGCTCCAGCGTTCCCTCCCCCCTTGCGGGGGAGGGACAGGGAGGGGGGTAGTCGCCAATTCTGAGTTGGCCAATACCCCCCTCCCCAACCCTCCCCCGCAAGGGGGGAGGGAGCACGAAGCCGTGCCCGCCTTTCGTTTTTGCTGAGAGGCGGCGATGTCACGGTACGGCTCATCTCTGCGCGGCGTACCAGGCCGCGATCGCCTGGATCTCCGTCTCGCTGAAACCCTTGGCCAGGCGGTCCATCACCGTCGACTGCGTCTTGCCGCTGCGGAACGCCTCCATCTGCGCGACGATCTCGGCGGCACTGCGACCGTTGAGCGGCGGCACCGGGGTGCCGACCGCGGCGCTCGGCGCATGGCAGCCGGCGCACGACAAGGCGCCCGGCGGCGCATCAGACGCCAAGGCCGGCGCGCACCATGCAATAAGAACAGCAGCGGCGATGGCGGAGCGCGTTGTGCTCATGCGGCGAACATCCTTCAAGACGCCGCGCGTGCCGCGCGGCTCCTTAAGGATATCGTCATTGCGAGCCGAAGGCGAAGCAATCCAGAACGGCGGCGTCGCCCTGGATTGCTTCGTCGCTTCGCTCCTCGCACTGACGCTAAAGGGCGAGGTCGCAAGGCGACCATCACCCACAAAGGATGAAGCGGCGGCCGCGCGGGCCGCCGCTTCGCAACGCGCTCACGCGAACGCGATGTTGTGGTTCTTGAGCGGGAACGAGCGGATGCGCTTGCCCGTCGCCCGGTAGTAGGCGTTGAGCACCGCCGGTGCCGCCACGCAGATGGTCGGCTCGCCGACGCCGCCCCAGACCGTGCCGCCGCTCGGCATCAAAATCGACTTCGACCTTCGGCATTTCGGCGATCCGCATCGAGTTGTAGGTGTCGAAGTTGGTCTGCTCGATGCGGCCGTCCTTGACGGTGCACTCCTGATAGAACAACGCCGAGAGCCCGTAGACGAACGAGCCCGCCACCTGGCGGTCGATCTGCCCCGGGTTCACGGCGTAGCCGGTGTCGGTCGCCGCCACGATGCGGTGCACCTTGATCTTGTCGTTGGTGACCGAGACTTCCGCCGCGGCCGCCACGTAGGCGTTGAACGCGTGCATGTGGGCGAGCCCGCGATGCACGCCCTGCGGCGCCGGCTTGCCCCAGCCGATCTGCTCGGCCACGGCGTTGAGCACCGCCACGTTCTTCGGGTTGCCGCTCATGACCGATCGGCGGAACTCGAGCGCATCCTTGCCGGCCGCTTCCGCCAGCTCGTCCATGAAGCACTCGATGAAGATGCAGTTCTGGTTGATGTTCACGCCGCGCCAGAACCCGGGGAGGATGTGCGGATTGCGCATCGAGTGGTCGATCAGGAGGTTCGGGATGGTGTAGCCGAACATGTGCTCGTTGCCGGGCCGCATCAGGCCCTGGAACACCAGCGGGTCCATTCCCTTGTTCTGGTCGACGACCTGCGGCCGCACGTTTGCCAGGATCGACTGGCCGGACAGCCGCATGTGCAGCCCGGTCAGGTTGTTGTCCTTGTCGAACGCGCCGACGAGCTTGCACTGCATGACCGGGTGGAAGCGGCCCTGCAGCATGTCCTCCTCGCGCGACCACAGGACCTTCACCGGCGTGCCGGGGATCTCCTTGGCGATCAGCACCGCCTGGCGCACGTAGTCCTGGAATGCGCCGCGCCGGCCGAAGCCGCCGCCGAGGTGGAGCTTGTAGACCTCGCACTTGTCGGCCGGCAGGCCGGAGGCGGCGAGCGTCGCCGCGAACGAGGCTTCGCCGTCCTGGGTCGGCACCCATACCTCGCACTTCTCCGGGGTGTAGCGCGCGGTCGCGTTCATCGGCTCCATGCACACGTGGTTTTGGTACGGGTAGGCGTACACCGCCTCGTGCTTCTTGGCCGCCGCCGCGATCGCGCCCTTGGCGTCGCCGTTGGAGTTGCCGACGAACGCCTGCTCGGCATCGAGGCCCTCCTTCAGCCACGCGGCAATCGAGGCGCTCGAGACCTTGGCATTCTCGCCCTCTTCCCAGGTGACCGGCAGCGCCTCGAGCGCGGTCTTGGCGTGCCAGTAAGTATCGGCCACGACGGCGACGCCGGTCTCGCCGACCTGCAACACCTTCTTGACGCCGGGCATGCCCTGCACCTTGGCGGCATCGAAGCTCTTCACCTTGCCGCCGTGCACCGGGCTTTCCATCGTCGCCGCGGTCAGCATCCCGGGCAGCGTGAGGTCGAAGCCGTAGACCTGCTTGCCGGTCACCTTGTCGGGCGTGTCGAGCCGCTTGAGCGACTTGCCGATGATCTTCCAGTCCTTCGGATCCTTGAGCGGGACATCCTTCGGATCCGGCGCTTGCAGCTTGGCGGCCGCTGCCGCCAGCTGGCCGTAGCGCAGATTGCGGCCCGACGGTTTGTGGGTGACGACGTTGTTGGCGGCGGCGCACTCGCCGACCGGCACCTTCCATTCGTTGGCCGCGGCCTGGACCAGCAGCATGCGCGCGGCCGCGCCGCCCTTGCGCACGTATTCGTGCGACATGCGGATGCCGCGGCTGCCGCCGGTGGAGAAGTCGCCCCACACCCGCTTGCGCGCGACGCTCTGCCCCGGCGTCGGATATTCCCACGTCACCTTCGACCAGTCGGCCTCGAGCTCTTCGGCGACCAGCTGGCAGAGACCGGTGAGCGTGCCCTGCCCCATCTCGGAGCGCGCGACGCGCACCACCACGGTATCGTCGGGACGGATCACGACCCAGGCGTTGATTTCCGGCGTGCCGTCCTGAGCGAGCACCGGGGTGACGCCGCCTGACGGCAGCGAGAGGCCGAGCGCAAGCCCGCCGCCGGCGGCGGCGGCGCCGACCACGAAGGAGCGACGATCGACTTTCGGCATGTAAGTCATCTTGGTCCTCCTCAGGCGTTCGCGGCGGCGTGGATTGCCTCGCGCACCTGTTGGAAGGTGCCGCAGCGGCAGATGTTGGTGATGTTGGCGTCGATGTCGGCGTCGGTCGGCTTCGGCGTCTGCTTCAACAGCGCCGCCGCCGCCATGATCATGCCGGGCTGGCAATAGCCGCATTGCGGCACGTCGTTGGCGACCCACGCCTTCTGCACCGGATGCGAGCCGTCGGGGGAGAGGCCCTCGATGGTGACGATCTTCTGCTCGGGCTTGATCGAGCCGACGGTGATCGAGCAGGCGCGCGCCGCTTCGCCGTCGATATGCACGGTGCAGGCGCCGCATTGCGCAATGCCGCAGCCGTATTTGGTGCCGGTCAGGCCGACCTGCTCGCGCAACGCCCACAGCAGCGGCGTGTCGTCTTCGACCTGAACGTCGCGCACAGTTCCATTGATATTGAGACGAGCCATACTTGGCCTCCCCATCGGGTTGATGCCCAAGCCGCGGAGCCTCCGCCCCGCGGCCGATTTTTTCGGTAGTCCAATTTGGAACTATAGACGGGGCCTATGGGCCCGCGCATCAACTTCGCGCGATGATCGGCAGCCCTGCGCAAGCGACATTCCGCCGCTGGTGCGCGCGTGGTGCACTGCACAATCTCCGGGCTGCTGGGCGTCATAACAAGCGCAGCGTGCGGACCGCCTCGACCTGCGGCGGTCTAGTTAGCTGAACTCCGGGATCTGCGGTTTCGCGCCCCACTGGCAGAAGCCCTTCGGGTCGGACCTGAATTGGCGCTCGCGATAGAGCAGCTCGTCGGCGATCAGCCGCACGCCGGATGAATACTCGAACACCATGCCGTCCGGACCCTCGAAATAGAGGAACTTTGCGGATGACGAGGGATGACGGCCGGGACCGAACGTGATCCTGACGCCGCGCTCGTTGAGGAAGTTGAGCGAGCGCATGATGTCGTCGCCGCTCTCGACTTGATGATTGATGTGCTGAATGCCGGTCCTGTTGCTCGCAAACAGGGCGATCGAATGATGCACCTCGTTGATGCGAAGCAGCGGCGCGTCGCCGATGCGATCGCTGACGCGTGCATTGCAGACTTTGGTCCAGAACGCCTCGTCCCGAACAGGATCGGTCGAGTGCAGTCCGATATGGCTGAACCCGGTGATCCCCGCATCGCGCGTGCCATGATAGCGGGTGCCGCCGACGGCGGGACGCCAGGCCAGCTCGATGCGGTTGCCCGACGGATCGGTGAAGCCGATGAAGTCGCGGACCATCCGCGCATCGGCCTCGTCTCGGCTACCCACGTGGACCGTGTGACCAAGTGCATCGAGCTCGGTCGCGGCATCGTCGAGATCGGCCTTGCTGGCGACCTCGAAGCCCGCAATCTGAATGGCCGGATCACCTTCCAGGTAGCACAGCGTGTGCTCGCGCTGGTCGGACTTGAAATGGCAGCTCTTCCGGCTCGCGTGCGCGACTTCAAGACCCAGGATGTCGGTTGCGAAGCGCCTTGCGCTTTCAAGATCCGGGGTACCGAGCCTGACGTAGCAGACTTTTTGCAGCTTGATCACGCGTGCCCCCTTTGCTTGCACAGCGTCGTGTCGGGGTTGAACTCGGGCACATCGCTGCGGCTTCCCCACGCGCAGAACGAGTGCGCGCGGCGCGGGAACTGCCGCGGGCGATGGTCGGATTCATCGATTGTTCGGCCCTCGGTGACATAGCTGAACAACACGCCCTCCGGGCCCGCAAAGGTGAGGAACATCTGCTGCGAGGTCGGCCGGCGGCCGGGGCCATGCACGATCCTGACCTGCCGTTCCTGCAGAAAGTAGCTGCTTTGCATCAGCTGATCGACGCTCTCGACGGCGAACTCGACCGCCAGGATACCACTCGTCGACGAGGGATGCAGGGCGAGCGATGATGCGCGCCGTCGAAGCGAATGTAGGCGGCATCGCCGACCCAGTCGCTGACCCTTCCTGCGATGATCTTCGTCCACAGGTTTTCGCTCTTGTCGATGCTCTTGGCGCGCAGCGCCACCGCCTCGAAGCCGGTGACGCCGGCGTCCCGCGACGGGAAATAGCGCCAGCCGGAATGCAGCGGCCGCACGACGAGGTCGACGCTGACGCCATCCTCACCCGCGAAAGACAGGAACGATTTGACCTTGCGTCGGGCGGCCGCCTCCGGATCGCCGGGCACGACCTGGTGGCCGGCGCGCACGAGCAGGCCCGCGGCGTGATCCAGTGCTTCCTCATCGCGCAACTGCAGACCGATCGTTTGCGCGCGCGCCTCATCCGCGACGAACACGAGCGTATGGTCGCGAGAATCCGAGCGGAACGACGCCTGCGCATCGGTGCGCTCCGTCGGCTCGAGGCCGAGAATATGCTGGGCGAATTCGCTGGCAGCGACGAGGTCGCGGGTGCCGAGGCGGACGTAGCGAAGCTGCTCGATCAGGATCATGCCGCCTCCCCCATGCCGCTGCCGCGGGTGTGCGCGCGCACCCGCGCCAGACCACTGCATATACCCTAGTTCCTCGCCAACAGCCCGAGTTGCTCGATCACGGGCCGCATGCGGCTGCCGATCGCCTCGCAACCAGCAATGACGGCTGGGTTTCGCCGCTGGCGCGCCGCGCCGCCACGGATGTAGGCTTTGCGACCCATGTACCATCTACTCACCGGATTGCGCATCGTGGAGGGCGCCTCGTTCGTGGCGGCGCCGTCGTGCGGGCTCTACCTGGCGCAGCTCGGCGCCGAGGTGATCCGCTTCGACACGATCGGTGGCGGCCCGGATTTCAAGCGTTGGCCGCTGGCGCCAGCAAGCGGCGCGAGCTTCTATTGGGAAGGCCTCAACAAGGGCAAGAAATCGGTCGCGCTCGACCTTGCGCGCCCGGAGGGGCGCGAGCTCGCCGTGCGCATCGCGACCGCACCGGGCGAGGGCGCCGGTATCTTCCTCACCAACTACCCGGCCGACGGCTTCCTCGCGCATGCGCGGCTCGCCGCGCTCCGTCCCGACATGATCTCGGTACGGGTGATGGGATGGCCCGACGGTGCAACCGCCGTCGACTACACCATCAACGCCGCCGTCGGCTATCCGCTGATCACGGGACCGCCCGAGTTCGGCGCGCCGGTCAACCACGTGCTCCCCGCCTGGGACCTGTTGACCGGCGCGACCGCCGCCTTCGCGCTGCTCGCCGCCGAGCGCCATCGGCGCCTGACCGGCAAGGGCCAGGAGGTGCGCGCCCCGCTCGGCGACGTCGCCATGGCGACCCTCGGCAACCTCGGCCAGATCGCCGAGGTCGCGACCTCAGGCAGCGACCGGCCGCGCCTCGGCAACACGCTCTACGGCTCGTTCGGCCGCGATTTCGTCACCGCCGACGGCCAGCGCGTGATGGTGATTGCGATCACGCCGCGGCAGTGGCGCGGTCTGCTCGACGCGCTCGCGCTTGTCCAGCCGGCCGCCGCGCTCGAGCGCGAGCTCGACGTGAGCTTCGCGCACGACGACGGCCTGCGCTTTGCGCATCGCGACCGGCTGTTCCCGCTGATCGAGGCGGCGGTCGCCGCGCGGCCGCTCGCCGATCTTGCCGCCGCGTTCGATCAACGCGACGTATGCTGGGGACCGTATCGCACGGTGCGCGAGGCGCTGAGCGCCGACCCGCGGCTGTCGCTTGAAAACCCGCTGTTCGCCGCGGTCGAGCACCCGAGCGGCCACCGCTACCTCACCCCCGGCCCCGCCGCCTCGTTCATGGGCGAGGACCGCGGGGCACCGGCGCGCGCCCCCCGCCTCGGCGAGCACACCGACGAGATCCTGGCGCGCGTCCTCGCCCTCCCCGACCACGAGATCGCCCGGTTGCACGACGCCGGCCTCGTGGCCTAACGCACCGTCGCGCCGTTCGCTCCGCTAGACCTCTCCCCGCTTGCGGGGAGAGGTGGGATCGTCGAGCGGCAGCGAGACGATCCGGGTGAGGGGCCATCGCCGCAGGCATGGCGTTCGGAGATGTCCCCTCACCCGACTTCCTCGCTTCGCTCGGAAGTCGACCTCTCCCCGCAAGCGGGGAGAGGTAAGCGCCGCTTCGCCCTGCCCACAGGAGTTTTCGCCGCGCGGATTTCGCCCCGCACCGCCGTGCGCTATACGGCCGCCATGCGCGAGCAGCTCAAAGCCCTGATCCGCGAGCGCTCGTTCGGGCGCGGCAAGATCACGCTCGCCTCGGGGCGCGAGAGCGACTTCTATTTCGACCTCCGCCCGACCACCATCCATCCGGCCGGCGCGAGCTTTGTCGGCGAGCTCGTGCTCGACGCGCTCGACGGCGTGGAGGCCGATGCCCTCGGCGGCCTCGAAATGGGCGCGGTGCCGATCGCGACCGCGGCCGCGATCGCGGCGCACCGGCGCGGGCGCGCGCTCGGCACCTTCTTCGTGCGCAAGCAGCCGAAGGACCACGGCGCCCGCAAGCTGGTCGAGGGGCTGCCGAAGGGCGAGACGCTCTCGGGCCGCAAGGTGGTGATCGTCGAGGACGTCACCACCACCGGCGGGTCCTCGGTGAAGGCGATCCGCGCGGTGCGCGAGGAGGGCGCCGAGGTCGTGCTGGTGCTGGCGATCGTCGACCGCCAGGAGGGCGCGACCGAGACTTTCGCGGCCGAGGGGGTTCCCTTCCGCGCCCTGTTCACCGCCGACGAATTCTTGCGCGAGTAGCGGTCGACGCGCCGCCTCTTACCTCTCCCCGCTTGCGGGGAGAGGTCGGCGAGGACCGCAGGTCCGAGCCGGGTGAGGGGGCGTGCCGGAATGCCGTGCCCCGCGTCGATGCCCCTCACCCGCCCGCGCTTCGCTGCGCTCAGCACGGTCGACCTCTCCCCGCAAGCGGGGAGAGGTTAAGGACGCGCGAGCGGCCGTAGAGACGGCTTACGAAAACGCCTGGATGCCGGTCTGCGCGCGGCCGAGGATCAGGGCGTGGATGTCGTGCGTGCCCTCGTAGGTGTTGACGGTCTCGAGGTTGGCCGCCACGCGCATGATGTGGAACTCGTCGGCGATGCCGTTGCCGCCGTGCATGTCGCGCGCGACCCGCGCGATGTCGAGCGCCTTGCCGCAGTTGTTGCGCTTCATCAGCGAGATCGCCTGCGGCGCGGCGGTCCCCTCCTCCAGCATGCGCCCGAGCCGGAGCGCGCCTTGCAGCCCGAGCACGATCTCGGTCTGCATGTCGGCGAGCTTCTTCTGCACCAGCTGGTTGGCGGCGAGCGGGCGGCCGAACTGCTTGCGGTCGAGCACGTATTGCCGCGCGCGGTGCCAGCAGAACTCGGCCGCGCCCATGGCGCCCCAGACGATGCCGTAGCGGGCGTTGTTGAGGCAGCCGAACGGGCCGGCGAGCCCCTTGGCGTTCGGCAGCAGGTTCTCCTCCGGCACGATCGCGTGGTCGAGCACGATCTCGCCGGTGACCGAGGTGCGCAGCGACAGCTTGCCGTGGATCTTCGGGGTCTCGAACCCCTTGGTGCCGCGCTCGACGATGAAGCCGCGGATCTTGCCGTCGAGCTTCGCCCACACCACCGCGAGGTCGGCGATCGGCGAGTTCGAGATCCACATCTTGGCGCCGGTGAGCGCGTAGCCGCCTTTGACCTTCTCGGCGCGCGTCACCATCGAGCCGGGGTCGGAGCCGTGGTCGGGCTCGGTCAGCCCGAAGCAGCCGACGAGCTCGCCGTTGGCGAGCTTCGGCAGATATTTGCGCCGCTGCGCCTCCGATCCGTAAGCGTAGATCGGCCACATCACCAGCGACGACTGCACCGACAGCGCCGAGCGGTAGCCGGAATCGACGCGCTCGATCTCGCGCGCGATCAGCCCGTAGGCGACGTAGCCGAGCTCGGCGCCGCCGTAGGTCTCCGGCAGCGTCGGGCCGAGCAGCCCGAGCGCGCCCATGTCGGCCAAAATGCCGCGGCCGGTCTTCTCGTCGCGCCAGGCCTCGATCACGCCCGGGAACAATTTCTCCTGCGCGTAGTCGCGCGCGGTGTCGCGCACCATGCGCTCCTCGTGCGAAAGCTGGCTCTCGAGATCGAACGCGTCCTCCCAGTCGAAGTCGGCATCCTTCAGGAGCTTCGGCGCCTTGGTTTCGGCCTTTTCCATCGCCTGCGACATGGGCTTGATCCCTTGCTAACGGCCGCGGTTTGGTCGTTACAATACGCCCTCCGTGCGCATGCGCAAAGGCTGACCGCCGTCATTGCGAGTTGCGCACCGGCCTGACGGCCGATCCACCTGGATGAAACTTGCAACCCCTCATCCTGATCAGGATGACGATGTTGTGGGAGCAACGCTTATTCTGACTCGTCATCCTGAGGCGCTCGCCCGACGAAGTCGGGCGAGCCTCGAAGGACGCACGACATAGCAGCTGCACGGCAGAGCAGCATCCTTCGAGGCCCTCGCTTCGCTCGGGCACCTCAGGATGACGGCGTGGGAGGCCCGAAACCTATCCGCCTGTTTCTTCCTCGGAGCGCAA
>CAWBFP010000029.1:0-152730 GCA_963788095.1 uncultured Alphaproteobacteria bacterium
ATTTTCGCTTCGCTCGCAATGACGGCTACGCGCCGACGAGGGCGGGGAGCTCGGCGAGCGTGCGGATCTCGCGGTCGGGCGAGCCCGGCAGACGTTCGCGTGCCTGGCCGTAGCGGTTGCACCACACCACCCGCATGCCGAAGGCGGAGGCCGCATAGGCGTCCCACGCGTTCGACGACTGAAAGCTGATGGCGCGCGCCGGCACGCCGAGGCGGTCGACAGCGAGCTGGTAGACCGCCGGGTGGGTCTTGTAGACGCCGACCTCCTCGACCGACAGCACGGCATCGAGCAGATGCCCGAGGCCGGCGGCTTCGATCAGTGGGCGCAGCATCGCGGGCGAGCCGTTCGACAGAATCGCGGTCTTGAGATTGGCCGCCTTGATCCGCTCGAGCGTCTGCGTCACCTCCGGATAGGGGCGAAGCGTGAGGAACTGCTGCATCAGCCGCTCGCGCAACGCGCCGTCGTCGATGTCGAGCGCCTCGAGCGCATAGTCGAGCGCGTCGCCCGTTACCCGCCAGAAGTCGGCATGCGAGCCCTGCAGCGAGCGCAGCCAGGTGTACTGCAGCTGCTTCTCGCGCCACAGCGCCGTGAACGCGCCGAGCTTGTCGCCGAGCGCGTCGCGGCAGCTCGCTGCCGCCGACGCATAGTCGAACAGCGTGCCGTAGGCGTCGAACACGCAGGCGCGGATACCGGGCAGCTGCGCAGCAGTCATGGTCTGGTTACGTCCATGGGGAGCGCAGCGACGCGGGCAGAGCCGTCATTGCGAGTTGCGCACCGGCCTGGCGGCCGATCCACCTGGATGAAACTTGGGCAATCCCTCACCCTGATCAGGATGATGGTGTTGTTGGGGCAACGCTTGTTCTAACTCGTCATCCTGAGGCGCTCGCCCGACGAAGTCGGGCGAGCCTCGAAGGACGCACAACATAGCAGCTGCATGGCAGAGCAGCATCCTTCGAGGCCCTCGCTTCGCTCGGGCACCTCAGGATGACGACCGCTTTGCTCGCAATGACGGCTCCCCATGTTCACCGTGCCGCCGCGGCCGCGGCGGCGACCGAGGCTGCGGTCTGCCCGAACAGGATCGCGCGCTCCTCCGCGGTGCGGATGCCGGGCGGGTTCGGGTTGATCTCCTTGGCGAGCGCGTAGGCGCGCTTGGTCGCCGGCCGCTCCGCGATCGCCTCGAGCCAGCGCTTGAGACGCGGAAAGTCGTCGATGCTCTGCCCCTGCCGCTCCCACGGCACCACCCACGGGTACGACGCCATGTCGGCGACCGAGTAATCGCCGGCCAGGAACGCGCGGTCGGCGAGCCGCTTGTCGAGCACGCCATAGAGCCGGTTGACCTCGTTGCGGTAGCGATCGATGGCGTAGGGCAGCTGGTCGACCGCGTAGTTCTTGAAGTGATTGTTCTGTCCCGACATCGGCCCGAGATTGCCCATCTGCCAGAACAGCCACTGCATTACATCGTAGCGCGCGCGGCCCTTCTTGGGCAGGAACTTGCCGGTCTTCTCGGCGAGATAGACCAGCATGGCGCCGGATTCGAACACCGCCACCGGCTTGCCGCCGCCGGCCGGCTCATGATCGACCAGCGCCGGGATGCGGTTGTTGGGCGAGATCGCTAGAAACTCGGCCTTGAACTGTTCGCCCTTGTTGATGTTGACCGGGATCGGTTTGTACTTCAGCCCGGTCTCTTCCAGGAACATCGTGATCTTGTGGCCGTTCGGCGTGGTCCAGTAGTAAAGGTCGATCATCGACGCTGCTCCGTTGTCGTCTCGTCTTCGGTTCGTGCATTCACCGTGCCGTGGCCGTCATTGCGAGCCGAAGGCGAAGCAATCCAGCGCGGCAGTGCGGTTTCGGGGTTGCTTCGCCGCTTTGCGCCTCGCAATGACGGAGAGGGTCGGCCGCCGGTCGATTGAGAATCACTGAGTCACAAACACGTGGCAGGACGGGGGGCTTCCAAGCTATCCTGCTGGTGAGCTAATCCGGCCCCGTTGCACCTGACAAGGACAATCCGCATGCGAATCCTGCTCGGCACCCTCACCGCCATCGTCATGGCGACCGCAACGCCGGCGTCCGCCCAGAAGCTCGATCTGTCGACCGTCACCTGCAAGCAGTTCCTGGAGAGCAGCAAGGAGAACGTCGGGCTGATCCTGGTGTGGCTGCAGGGCTACTGGACCGACGAGGACGACCCGCCGATCCTCGACTTCGACAAGATGCAGAGCGACGCCGCCAAGCTCGCCGCCTACTGCACCGCCAACCCCACCGCAGGACTGATCACGGCCGCGAACGACGTGCTGAACTGACCCCGTGTCCCGGGCGCAGTGCAGCACGCAGTGGCGCTGCGCCACGATCCCGACACGAATGGCGACTAAAGGCCCGCCCGCCTCGTAACGAATTCGATCCCGCCAGCCGGCCGGCGCGCATTCCGCGCCGGCCGCGGCGTCGGGCGCGCAATCAGGCTGAGTGGTCACCGGTCAACCGCCCGGATTGCGCGCCGCGCCAAGATTGGCGCGCGGTCGGACGAAAAACCGGTGGCCACTTTTTCTGACCGCGCGCTATGCAGATCCGCCATGTTCGCCCTGCTGGAGAGACTGCTGCAGCCGACCGGGCTGCCGGAACGGCCTGAGCCGCCGCCACGGCTGATCGCGTTCTATTGGCACTTCGCCCGCCAGGCCAAGGGGCTGTTCATCGCGCTGTTCGTCGTCGGCCTCGTGGTGGCGCTGCTCGACTCGATGATTCCGGTGTTCATCGGCCGCCTGGTCACCCTGGTGACGGCGAGCACGCCGGACCGGCTGTTCGCGCAGTCCTGGCCCCTGCTGCTCGGCATGGCGCTGCTGGTCCTGGTGGCGCGGCCGCTCGCGATCACGGCGCAGAACATGGTCGCCAATCAGGCGATCTCCGCCAACGTCCAGAACCTGGTGCGCTGGCAGAGCCACTGGCACGTCGCACGCCAATCGTGGGCGTTCTTCCAGAACGATTTCGCCGGCCGCATCGCCAACAGGGTGATGCAGACGGGGCCGGCGATCCGCGAGAGCCTGGTCGCGCTCATCACCGGCGTCTGGTATATCGTCGTTTACGGCACCAGCGCCGTGGTGCTGCTCGCCGCCGCCGACCGCTGGCTGGCGCTACCGGTGCTGGTCTGGTTCGCCGGCTACGTGGTGCTGCTGCGGGTGTTCGTGCCGCGCATGCGCGACCGCTCGCACGACGTGTCGGAAGCGCGCTCCGTGCTCACCGGCCGGCTGGTCGATACCTACAGCAACATCCTGACCGTCAAGCTGTTTGCGCGCGCGCGCCAGGAGGACGCCTATGTGCGCGACGCGGTCGACGAGCATACCGGCGTGTTCCACGCCTCGCTGCGGCTCAACACGCTATTCGCGCTCTTGCTGTCGAGCCTTAACGCGCTGCTCCTGACCGGCACCGGCGCGTTCGCGCTGGTGCTCTGGGCGCGCGGCGCGGTCGAGGTCGGCACCGTCGCGATGGCGTTGCCGCTGGCCTGGCAGATCATCCACACCTCCGGGTGGGTCGCCTACCAGGTCACCTCGATCTTCGAGAACGTCGGCGTGGTGCAGGAGGGCATGGCGGCGATCGCGCGCCCGATCGGCCTGGCCGACCGGCCGGACGCCGCCACGCTCGAAGTGCCGCGCGGTGCGATCGCCTTCGAGGACGTGCGCTTCGGCTACGGCCGCGAGACCGGGCTGATCGACGGCCTCACGCTTGCGGTCGCGCCCGGCGAGAAGATCGGGCTCGTCGGCCGCTCCGGCGCCGGCAAGTCGACGCTCGTCAACCTGCTGCTGCGCTTCTTCGACGTCGAGGACGGCCGCATCCTGATCGACGGCCAGGACATCGCCGCGGTGACGCAGGAGAGCCTGCGCGCGCAGATCTCGGTGGTGACGCAGGACACCTCGCTGCTGCATCGCTCGATCCGCGAGAACATCCGCTACGGCCGCCCGGGCGCGAGCGAGGCGGCGATCGTCGAGGCGGCGCGGCTCGCGCACGCCGACGAGTTCATCGGCGCGCTCGCGGACTGGCGCGGCCGCCGCGGCTTCGATGCCCACGTCGGCGAGCGCGGCGTCAAGCTCTCCGGCGGGCAGCGCCAACGCGTCGCGATCGCGCGCGTGATCCTCAAGGACGCGCCGATCCTGGTGCTCGACGAGGCGACCTCGGCGCTCGACTCCGAGGTCGAGGCGGCGATCCAGGCGAGCCTCGGCACGCTGATGGCGGGCAAGACCGTGATCGCGATCGCGCACCGGCTCTCGACCATCGCGCGCATGGACCGTCTGGTGGTGCTCGACCGTGGCCGCATCGTCGAGCAGGGCACGCACGCCGAGCTGCTGCGCTCGGGCGGCCACTATGCGGAGCTGTGGCGGCGGCAGTCCGGAGGCTTCATCGACGCCGCCCCGGCGCAGGCGGCGGAGTAGGTCGAGCGCGCGTGCTGGAGAGGCGCGTTTGTCTTTGCGAGGAGCCGCAGCCGCATGGTTTCGCTCCCGCCACAGTGTCATCCCGGCCAAGCGAGCGGAGCGAGCGCGAGTCGCAATCCATGAGCCTGCGGCTCTCGCGTCTTTCGGCGCTCGGCCGGGATGACAGGCGACCGCTTCGCTGGCAATGACGGAGTGCAGGATGCGGCGCATTGCGCGCGCGGCGACGCGCGAATGCCGATGACGCGCTTCAGCGCTCGCGGGGTTGGCGCGGCGGCCCGGTGCCGTGCGCGGCGTCGGAATGCTCGCGCTGCTCGGCGAGCTTGACCCACTTCTCCGCCAGCATCACCAGCTGGGCCCAGGTCTGTGGATTTTTGGTGGTGGACGCTGCGGCCGCACACTCCGCGGCGCGTTTGCGGTAATCCGCCGCTGCCTGGTCACTCACTGAACGCAACCCCGCTGACCATCGTCGCCCCCGACAATCAGCTGGCCCAAGCCTATTGCCGCCGAGTGTGGCAGAGAAGTGGCAGCCCTTGCGCAGGCGGAATGCCAATCAATGCCTTTGGCGTGCCGACCTTCGGTCGAGCGTTGCCGCGGATTCGTCGAGACCGGGCGCCCACCCGACCGGCACAAGTATCGCCCGCGTGCGAGAACGCGTAAGCGTTACGTCGGCTTGACACTCAAGCGCGCGAGCCGGAGATGTCGACCGAGCGTGCCGGAATGAAGAGGGTCGCGGTGTTCGGCAACACCGGAGGCGGAAAGTCGACGCTGGCCCGACGGCTGGCGGAGCTCACGAGGCTGCCGCTCTACCCGCTCGATCTGATCCAGTTCAAGCCCGGGGGCGGCAAGGTTCCGCACGAGCAGTACCTGCGGGCGCATGCGGAGCTGCTGCGGCAAGACGAATGGATCATCGACGGTTTCGGCTGCGTCGCTTCGGCCTGGGAGCGGTTCGCGCAAGCCGACACGTTGATCTACGTCGACCTGCCGCTTGTCATGCACCACTGGTGGGCGACGAAGCGGTTGCTGAAGGCGCTGTCCGTGCCGCCGGAGGGTTGGCCTCAAAACAGTCCGATCTGGCGCAGCACCATCAACAGCTACAAGGTGATCTGGGGCTGCCATCGCACACTGACGCCGAAGTACCGCCAGTTCGTCGCCGAGGCGGCGCAATCGAAGCGCGTCCACCACTTACGATCGCCGGCCGAGATGCGGGCGTTGCTCGATGCTGTCAGGCGCGAATACGCGATCGCTTGATCGATCGAACTCGCGCCTTACGTGTCATTGCGAGTTGCGCACCGGCCTGGCGGCCGATCCATCTGGATGAAACTTGGCAATCCCTCATCCTGATCAGGATGACGGTGTTGTGGGGGGCAACGCTTGTTCTCACTCGTCATCCTGAGGTGCTCGCCCGACGAAGTCGGGCGAGCCTCGAAGGACGCACAACATAGCAGCTGCACGGCAGAGCAGCATCCTTCGAGGCCCTCGCTTCGCTCGGGCACCTCAGGATGACGGCGTGGGGGACCCAAAACCCTTCCGCCTCCGTCACTGCGAGTCGTTTCCCCTCCGTTTCTTCCGAGGAGCGTCAGCGACGAAGCAATCCAGTCACCCGCAGCGTTTTGTTTGAGCTCTCTACAAGGGGAAGTGAACCTCATTTGATCCGGAGCTGGCGGATCCTCGGCGTCCTGGTCGCGTCGACCCGGACGCCGCCTCTGAATGCATCGAAATGGATTCGACGGTTCGGCCGCGCCCCTGCGGCGCCGCCGCCGAGGGAGATCCCGTCAAACCTTTGCGCATACTCGCCCGGATAATCGTATTGGGCTGCGGCGGGACTGTTCGCGGTCACCGACAGCATCGCGGCGACCGCCAGCACGGTGCGGGTCATGACCATCTCCCTCGCTCGGCCGAAGCGCTCCCGCGGTTGCGCGATCAGCCGCCCTAGATCAGCAGGTCGCCGGGCGGAAGGGCGGTAACGCCCACCAGCAGGATCGAATCGTCACCCCAGTTCACCACGGTCCCCTGAGCGGTGGCTTGGACGCCGATCTTGAGCGGGGCTCCCGCATCGGCGAGCGCGCGCAAGTCCAGCTTGTCGATGCCGACTTCGAAGTCGGCGATCCGGTCGTCCCCCCATCCGGAAGCGAATTCGTAGCGGTCGGCACCGGTCCCACCCCAGAGCTGGTCGTCGCCGGCCCCGCCGACAATGCGGTCGTTGCCGCCATAACCCCAGATCTGATCGTTGCCCGCATTGCCCACAAGCTCGTTGGCGTAGCCGGAGCCCTTGAGCGTGTCCGCGTATCTCGTGCCCTCGACGCTCTCGATACTGAGCAGCGTGTCGAAGCCGCCGGCGCCGGTTTTCTGCGCGGTCTTGCCGAGATCGACCGTCACCGGAGCAAGCACGAAGTCATCGAAGATCGCCCAGTCGCCGCCCACGCCGCCGTTGAGCACGTCGTCGCCGCCGCCACCGATGAGGTGATCGTCGCCTGACCCGCCGAGCAGCACATCGTTGCCGGATCCGCCGACGAGCCGGTCGTCGCCCTCGAGCCCGGTGAGCGTGTCGTTGCCGTCATTGCCGACCAGGTGGTTGTCCTGCGTGTTGCCGGTAATCGTATCGTTGCCGTCGCCGCCGCGGGCGTTTTCGATGTAGCCCGCAAGCGCATCAGGCGCGTCGTCGGGCACATAGGCGAGCGAGATGTTGTAGGTCATGCCGTGCGTGCTGGAGAACGCGCCCGGCCGCAGGTCGAGCGTCACCGATGATGGATCGTCCGAGAGATCGAGCCAGTCCTCGCCGCCGCCATCCCAGATCGTCAGCAGCGGCGGATCGAACTCGCCCGCACCGCCATAGTTGTCGAAGTCGTACAGGTCGCCGACACCGGAGGCATTGTAGCCATAGGTGCTATCGTCGGCGCGTGTCTCCCAGTTGGGATCATAGAGCTGCTGAATGACGTAGGCGTCGTGCGACCGCGGTGTGATGGCTCTCGGATGCAGGCCGCCGGGGTCGAAGCCGGTATAGGTGCCGGAATTGTACGACATGATCGAATACATCTTCGTGTCTTCGATGTATTCGGCGTCCCAGTTGTAGCCTGTGTAATTGCCGACGTTGTAGTGGCCCGGGTGACTGAGGCCGAGCGAGTGGCCGATCTCGTGGATCAGCATCGGGAATGCCGACGCACCCGGCTGCATGTCCGGCCATCCGTTCTCGACGTTGATGGCGATCCGGCTGCCGTGCGTCGCGTCGATGCCGGACGAGAAGGCGCCGCCGTCGTTGAAATTCCGGCCGTAAAAATAGATGTCGGCTTCCTCGTCCGGTCCCACCAGCTCGAACCGCACGTTCGCCATGTCGGCCCACGCCTGCGCCGCCTGCAGCGCGAATGCCTGTTGCTCCTCGTCGAAGAAATCGAGCCCCTTCGCCCAGGCGTCGACCGGCGTGTCGAAGCCATCCCAGTCACGGAAAAACTGCGGAATGTCGTCGTATTCCTGCGGGAAGGCGACCCGCAACGTGACGCCGCCGTCGGGATCGGTCGGATCCCACTTCTCGCCGCTGCGGTTGAGGTGGTCCATCAGCTCTTCGAGATTGTCCTCGCCGATCGAATGGGTCGGCGGCGGCGGGATGGTATCGAAATCATCGACCGGCAGCGGAATCACTGGCTGGAACAGGAAATCGCCGGCGCTCTTCGGTTGCGCGATCGTCTCGGTTTGGGCGGCGCCGACCGTCAGCGTCTGATTGGCGCCGGTCGGAATGTGTCGCGCCGGCCCGACGTAGTCTGGGATCGGCGACGCGATTGCGTCGCCGTTCAGCAGGATCGCGCGGGCCGGAACCGATGCAGCAACAAATGCATCGGACTCACGCGCGTCCACGGCTTCCGTGGTCTTCGCCAGCGCCTTCCCCCGGCTGCCAAACAGAAAGGTATCCGGCTCGTCGGGGAACAAGCCGATGGGCTCGAAATTCGCCACGAGCCAATTCTTCTGCCGTATGGCTTCGAACGAAGCGCCGCCGAGCGCGAATTCCGAAGCAGACGGGCCGTCGACAGGATCGGCGGCTGGCCCGACGCCGGGTCCGTTGGCCTCGATCGCTCGCAATCCGAGCCGCGCGTCGTTGCTGGGTCGGGCCGTGTAGATGGGCATGGCGGTCGCTCAATAGTCGGTTCAGGGCTAACTCCTTGGGTTGGTCGCTGTGGCGGCGCGCCGGGTTCGAAATGCCCGTGCGATCTTTCGCGTCGCCGCCTCGGTGTTCAGAGGCTGGCCGAGAAAGACCAACGATTCCAGCGCCTCCCAAACCCCGTGCAAGCGTCCTCATGCTGAGGAGCGCGCGGAACGCGCGCGTCTCGAAGCACGCACGGCGGTAGGTTCAGCGCCACGGACCACCTCTAAGGCGTGCGGTTCGCGGGCGTGAACCACCGCGGCGCGCGGCACGACCAAACGAGCAGAGCTCTGCCACCTGCGCGCGTTCGCGGGTCGGGACCTGCCGTTGAGGAAAGGTGCGAGCAATGCGCATGACGCGATCGGAAAGAAAGCTCTGCCCGGATCTGTATCGATATCTGCGCTATTCCATGCCCGAATGCGCCTATATCTCGCTGATCGTGAACAACCTGATGGCCTATGGCGGCATGACGCAGACGCAGGCGCGTCACGCCCTGCACTGGGGCACGGACCCGTTCGTGTTCGTCTACGAACCCCGCAACCGCCGCTGCGCCAACCTATCGGGCCACTCCAAATGCTGCTTCAGCCCGGACACTCCCAACGACATCGACATCAATCCAAAGGACTACGCCCAGTTCTTTCTCGGTAAAGGCATGGGATACACCGCGACCGGCCTGCGCGTGCCGATCGTCGGCGTGGCGATACTGCACGCGCTCTGCCATTGGGGAAACTACAACAACGGCATCACCGAAGTGTCGGATGAGGGCTTCCGGTTCGAACAGGCCACCTATGGCCGGGTAATCGGCTGATCGCGTCCGTTCGCCGTTCCGGGCGCACGGACGGCAGCAATCAAAAGCAAAAGCGCGTTTCACTCGGGCGCGCGTGATCCCGAAAAGTGGGAACCGGTTTTTCGGAAAAGGTTACGGCAAAACAACGAGCCAGTGCGGGATCGCGACTCGAAGAAAGCCATCTCGCGCTGCGCCGTCCAGCCCCGAGCACCAACGCAATCGCTAACGGCGAGTAACGCCTACCCCACCAACCCCGTCATCGCCGCAACATCGCCGCTATCCGGAAACACCGTCGTCGCCAGTGCGTGATCGCCGGCGCGCAGGTGGTCCTTGAGCACGCCCTTGAGCACGGCGCGCAGATCGGTGGTAGCCTTGAGGTCGCGGCCCTCGTAGAGGTCGGCGGCCTTCAGCCCGGGCCAGTCGGCGACCACGCGGCTGCCCTTGAGCGCGCCGCCGGCGAGCAGCGCCACCGTGGCGGTGCCGTGGTCGGTGCCGTTGGTGCCGTTGATGCGCGCGGTGCGACCGAACTCGGTGACGACCGCGACCACGGTCTCGCGCCAGGCCTCCCCATCGCGGTCTCGACCGCCGCGAACGCGCCGTCAAGCGCGCCGAGCAAAGTTGCGAGCCGGCCGCTGGCCGCGCCCTCGTCGACATGGGTGTCCCAGCCGTTGAAGGCGAGCGCGCCGATGCGCGGCCCGTCGGCGCGCGCCAAGAACTTCGCGGCGGTGCCGGCGGCCTCGGCGAAGTAGGCGCGCACCTGCGCGGCAAAACCTTCCGGCGCGCGGTTGCCCTCGGTCGAATCCATCGCGGTCATGCCGCCCTGCACGCGCCATGCTGACGAGCCCCATGCGGCCCTCGATCGCGCGCGCGAGCTCCGGATCGGTGTGGCGGTAGAGCTCGACGAGGCGCATCATGGTGTCGTCGCTCGCCGGGAGGATGCGCTGCGGCGTCCACGAGAGCACCGGCGCCGGCCCGCGCACCACCAGCGGCGTCACCGGGCCGACCGCAAAGGCGCGCCCGTCGCGCGGGTTGACGCGGCCGCCCGGCTCGAGGGTGCCGAGGGCGCGGTTGAGCCAGCCGGAATCGGCGCGGCCCGGGCGCGGCAGCCCGCTCTCGAGCACGTCCTGGCCGTCGAAATGCGAGCGCTCGCGGTAGGGCGTGGCGGCGGCGTGCACGATCGTCGCCTGGCCGGCTTTGTACATCCGGTAGAAGTTCGGCATCGCTGGATTGAGCGCGAAGAAGGGATCGAGCGGCAGCGCCGCCGGCGTGCCGTCGAGCTTGAGGCCGCGGTCGCCGCGAAGCTTCGCCCAGTCGGGATCGCCGACCGGCGCCACCGCGGAGAGCCCGTCGAGCCCGCCGCGCAGCACGATCGTCAGGAAGCGCGGGTCGCGTCCCTCGGCAAGCGCGAGCTTCGGCAGGAACGGCCAGGCGAACAGCACGCCAGAGGCGGCGATCAGCTCGCGGCGAGTGGCGGCGTGCAGACACTTCGTCATCGCATCACCTCATGCAGTTCTGCCTCTCGCCGCTTGCAGGGAGAGGTCGAGCGCTGAGCGCAGGTCCGAGCCGGGTGAGGGCATCTCGGAAGCGCGGCGCCCCCTCACCGGCGCGCTTCGCGCGCAATCTGACCTCTCCCCGAGTGGTGAGAGGTGAAGCGGCGGCGCGGCCATGCATGAGCATTGCGGGGCTCCGCTGCGCTCACCGTCACCTCCGCTGGAACTCGGGCGCCATCACGACCAGCGTGAGCGCCTGCTGCCGGCTCTCGGCGCGGGCGACGGTCTGGCGCGTCTCGGCGGAGGCGAGCGGGCCGAGCGCGGTTTCGAGCAGCGCCTCCGGTTCGGTCGTGGCAGCGACGCGCTCGGCCACGCGGTTGGCGATGTCGAGCCGCTGCGCCAGCCCGTCGATCCAGGCGGCCTGATCGTCGGCAAAACCCTTCGGCGCCGGCGGACGCCACAGCCGCTCGCCGAGATAGGCCTGCGCCTCGAGCGCGCGGCGCGGCTCGGGCGCGACGCCGAGCGCGCGCCAGATCGAGATCAGCCATTCGCTCGGCCGCTTCAGCTTGGTGGGCGGCGCCTCCCAGGTCTCGGGCGCCTCGATCAAAAGCTTGGCGATCTCCTTGAGGTCGCCGTCGGTGTCGAGAAAGCGCGCGCCCAGCCGCTCGACCAGCGCGCCGCGGAGGATCGTCGGCGACGAAATGGCGCGCGAGCTTGCGCGCGACGTGGGCGGCGGTGGCCGGATGGCGCGCGAGATCCGCGAGCACGGCGCGGCCCTGCGCGACGTCGGGTTGGTCGTAGACCTTGCCGACTACGCGCTGCGGGCCCGGCTCGTGCAGGCGCGGATTGAACACGAACTCGTTGCCGTGCGTCGGATTGCCGGCGGCCGGAATGATGGTCCAGCCGGTCAGCACCTTGGCGAAGCTGGTCACGTCGGCCTGGTCATAGACCGAGCGCACGCCGAGCGTATGCAGCTCGAGGATCTCACGCGCGAGGTTCTCGTTGAGCCCGGTGCGGCCGATCAGGCCGGCGACCGACTTCGGGCCGATCGAGCGGGTGTTGTCGAGATAGAACAGCATCGCCGGATGGCTCTCGACCGCCTGCAGCATGTCGGCGAAGCGGCCGAGCACCTGCGGGCGGATGGCCTCGCGCTCGAACCCGCCCGCCATGCTCTGGGTCACGTCGGCGGAGATGCAGAAGTGGTTCGACCAGAACCACACCAGCCGTTCGACGAAACCGAGCTCGGCCGCCATCGCGGTATCGAGCCGCGCCTTGACCTCCTTGCGGAAGAGCTCGACCGGCAGGTCGGGTTCGGGCGGCCGCGGCGCCGCCGCCGCATTGGCGCCCGCGGCGTCGTCCGGCTTCGGCTCCATCGCCATGCCGGCATCGGCGCCGGCGGCGGCGGTGGCGGCGCGCTCCTCGGCCTCCTGGCGCATCGCGATCTCGCGCGCCTGGCGCTGCTGGCGGAAGTTGAACGCGGCGGTCGCGGCCTGGCTCGCGCTCAAAAGGTCGGCGTTGGCGACGAGGCCCACGCCCGGCCGCTCGAGCTCGGCGCGCAGCGCCCCGCGCGGGTCGCGCGCGATCGCGTCGATCGTGCCGGCACGCGGGCCGAGCCCGAAACGATGCAGGGCCTGCGCGGCCACGGCTTTCGGATGCGCGGACATGTTGTCATGTACCTGGTTACGCGCGCGACCTCGGTGGCGGCGCGCACTCTTGCCGTTGCGTGATCGCAACCCGGCAATGAACGGGTGGCCTTATACCGCCGAACGAGGCGCAGAGATAGTCGCAGCCCTACGTGCTCCGCGGCGCTCGGGGTACGACGCCGATGCGTGACACTTGCTCATGCAGGCCCGGCCAGGAAGTCCTCGATAATGGCCGCGGTTTCACCCGGCCGCGTCAGCATGAACAGGTGGCCGTCGTCGATCAGCTTGAGCCGGGCGTTCGGCATGATGCGCGCCATGATCCGGGCATTGAGCGACGGCACGATCGGGTCGTCAGTGCCGGCCAGGATCAGGGTCGGTTGCGTCAGCGATCGGAGCCAAGGCAGGCTCGTCCATCCCACCACGGCGAGGAGCTGATAGAGGTAGCCGAGGCGGCTCGCGCCGGACATCGCGTTGGCGTGCCGATCGATCAGGTCCGGCTCGCGGCGGAACGCCCCGCCGTAGATCTGCGGCGCGACGCGGCGCATGTATCCCTTGTCGAGATAGCGACGCGGCGTCGCCAGCTTCCACAGCACCAAAGGGTTGCCGGGGATCATGACCGCGCCCGGCGAGGTGGCTGCAAGCACGAGCCTGCGGCACCGGTCGGGATGCTGATACGCAAACTCCTGCGCCAACCCACCGCCCCACGACACGCCGGCGACGTCGACCTGGGCGTGCCCGAGTTTGGTGAGCAGGTTTGCCGCGAGCCGTGCGATCGTCGAGGGCCGATAGGGAAAGGACGGAAGCGGCGAGCCGCCGACGCCGGGAATGTCAAAAATGATCGCCTCGGTGCGGGACAGCGCCGCCATGAACGGCTGTGCCAATTCCCAGTTGGCGCCGATTCCGTTGAACAGCAGCAGCGGCGGGCGATCGCTTGCGCGGCGCCGGACCGCGACCCGCAGCGCCTGACCATCGACCTCGATCGTCTGCACATCGAGGCCGTTCGACTTCGACGCGCCGCGCCGCCCGCCTGGCTCGGCTGCCGCCGGCATCAGTCGAACACGTAGGTTCCGGGCGCGGCGGCCTCCGCGGGATGGCGGTTGCTGCCGAGCCTGGCGGGGGCCGGGACCTCCGGCCCGGAGCGCTCGTTTAGCCAATCGCGCCAGTGCAGCCACCAGCTCCCGGTCCGCTTCTCGGCGCCGGCGAGGAACGCATCGCCGTCCGGCGCCTTCGCGCGTCCGGTGACGAAGGATGCCTTCGGGTTGGTCGGCGGGTTGAGGAGACTCTGCAAGTGGCCGGCATTCGATAGCACGAAGGTGCTGTCGTCGCCGTAGATCCTGGCCGTCTGATAGACGGCCTTCCATGGCGTGATGTGATCGGTCACCCCCGCGACCACGTAGGCGTCCATCGCGACGCGCTTCATATCGATCGCCGTTCCATTCAATATCAGTTTGCCGGCATTGACGAACGGATTGGTGAAAAACAGATCGATGTAGTCATGATGCAATCGCGCCGGCAGCGAGGTCGTGTCGGCGTTCCAGAACAGGATGTCGAAGGCCGGCGGCTGCTTGCCCAGAAGATAGTTGTTGACCCAATAGTTCCAGATCAGGTCGTTCGGACGCATCCACGCGAACACCCGCGCCAGCTCCTCACCATCGAGCACCCCGCGCATGCGCGAGGCCTCCTTGGCGGCGCGCATCGTTTCGGGCGTCACCAGCGAGCCGAACGCGCTGTCGCCGCTGCTGGTCATATCGAGCACGCAGACCGGTACCACGATGTTCTTGATCTTGGCCTCTCCCTTGCCCGCGAGCCACCCCGCGTAGGCCGAGGATGTGATCCCTCCCGAGCAGGCCCCCATCATGGTGACGTCCTCGCTCGCGACGATCTCGCGCACCGCGTCGGTCGCCTCGTCGAGCGAGGCGACATAGGTGTCGAGGCCCCAGTCGCGCTGCTCGGCGGTCGGATTGCGCCAACTCACGCAGAAGGTCTGAAAGCCGCTGTTGAGGAGGAACTGAACCAGACTTTTGTCAGGCGACAGATCGAGGGAATAGAACTTGTTGATCTGCGGCGGGGTCACGACGAGCGGACGCTTGCGGACGTCCGTCGTGGTCGGCGCATATTGAATGACTTCGAGGAGATCGTTGCGGAACACGACCGCGCCCGGCGTGGTCGCGATGTTGACCCCGAGCTTGAACGGCGTCTTGTCGACCTGGGCCGGGAGCCCGCCGTTCTGCGCCAGATCCTCGATGTAGTTCTTGAGCCCGCGCCAGAGGCTCTGGCCGCCGGTGTCAAAGAATTGCCGGACGGCAGCCGGATTGCCGAGCAGGCTGTTGGTAGGGGCTGCCGCATCAATGAAGATGTTGGCGATCAGGTGCGCACGCGTCTTGTCGACGTCGGACAGGCCGGTCTTGTCGATGAAACCATTGATCGCCTCGGCCCAGGCGAGGTACGCCTGCAGCAGTCCGCGGTGCGCCGGACTGTCCTTCCACGTGGCGTCGGCGAAGCGCTTGTCGCCGGGTTGTGGCGCGCGCTCGGACTGGCCGGTGACGATCTTGCCGAGCTCGCTGAAGAACGACAGCGACTCCTGGGCGGCGATGACCGGCTCGTTGACCATTGCCTTGAGCATGACGGCGGCGCTGTCCATCAGGTCCTTGCCACGCATCCCGATGAGCGGGTTGAGCGCCAGCGTGCTGCGCGCCGCCTCCTGGGACAGCATTTCAGAATGCGATTCGCTCGCTTCCAAACGTTGAGTCATGGTCCTGGCGCCTCCCGCGCGCATATTCGATACGATCGATATGCCTCTCCCGTCGGCGAATGCACTCAAGCCTCAGGCCGCTCAGCCATATCGGCCTGCCCATCATGGTCGCCCTCCCTCCATACTGATAGCCGCCGCCGCGCGCCGGCAGCGCCTTCAGACGAACGCGCTCAGCCCGGTTATGGACTTGCCGACGATCAGCGTGTTCATCTCGCGCGTGCCTTCATAGATAGGAATAAATCGCTTCGGCATCGGCGACGAAGCGGCCCACATGGTTCTCCAGCAAGATCCCATTGCCGCCGAGCAGTTCGCGCGCGTAGCCGACGGTCTCTCGGCACTTGACCGTGGTAAACGCCTTGGCGAGCGACGCGTGCTCGTCCTGCATCAAGCTCTGGTCCTGCAACTGGGCGAGCCGCAGCATCATGGCCTGGCAAGCGGTGACGTTGCCCAGCATGCGCACCAGCAGGTCCTGCACCAGCTGGAAACCCCCGATCGGTCTCCCGAACTGGGCGCGTTGCTGCGCGTACCGCAGCGCATGCTCGTAGGCGCCCATTTGGCAGCCGACGGCGAACCAAGCAACTCCGGTGCGCGTCATCCGCAGCACCTTGCCGCAATCCTTGAAGCTGTTGGCGTTCTGGAGGCGATCGGCCTCCGGCACCCGACAATCCTTCAAGGTGATGAGCCCGTTCTGCACGACGCGCAGCGCGATCTTGGTCTTGATCTTCTCGACCGCGAAGCCGGGATTGTCCTTGCCGACCACGAAGCCCTTGACCTGACCTGACGCTTCGTCGCGTGCCCAGATGACGTTGATGTCGGAGAAGGTGGAATTGCCGATCCACTTCTTCTGGCCGTTGAGGACCCAGACGTCGCCTTCGCGGCGGCAGGTCGTCAGCATGCCGCCCGAGGTCGCTGATCCGACCAACGGCTCGGTCAGGCCGAAGCAGCCGATCTTCTCCCAGCGCATCATCGGCGGCAACCAGCGTTGCTTCTGCGCTTCGTCGCCGCACAGATAGATCGAGCCGGCCGAGAGACCGGTGTGAACGCCCCAGAAGGTGGCGATCGACGAGTCGATGCGCGCCATCTCCATGGCGATGATGCCGTTGAGCAGCCAGCTGCCGCCGGCAGCGCCATAACCTTGGTAGCCGACGCCTGCGATCTTGACGTCGAGCGCGGCAAGCTTCGGGATGATCTCGTGCGGGAACTGATCCCGGCCCCAATAGTCCTCGATGATCGGCGCGACTTCACTCTCCATGAACTCGCGCACGCGCCGGGCAACCGCGCGCTCCTTCGCATCGAGCAGGTCGGCGATGCGGTAGAAGTCGCCGTTGATGGGCGGCGGTGAGTATTCCTGTTTGCGCGCGGTAGCCGCGGCCGTCATCGTCATGTGATTCTCCTTTGACCCAGCCTTTGCAGACGGCCGCCACGACCGCAGCCCGTGTCAGGCGGGAACGACCAGCGTCAGCGCGTCAGCAATCAACGCCGGCCGATCGGAACCCTCGATCTCCAACGTATTCTTCGTCTTCATGACGATCTGCCCACCGTCCTTCGGCTCGACGCCGACAAGGGTGACGCGCAATCGAACCCTGGCGCCAGCCCTGACCGGCGCCAGGAAGCGGACCTTATCGAGTCCGTAGTTGAGGCCGGCAGCGGCGTCCCTCGGAAGCACACCGACTTCTATGGACAACCGGGCGATCAGCGCGAGGTTCAGATAGCCGTGCGCGACCGGACCGCGAAACGGGCTCTCGCGCTTGGCGCGCTCGACGTCAATATGAATCCACTGATCGTCGCCGGTACACTGCGCAAACTGATTGATGCGCGACTGATCGACCGTCAGCCAATCCGACACACCCAGGTCGCGTCCGATGGACTCCTGGATGTTCGCCATGGTGAGCGCGCTCATGCCGGCTGCTCCCAACCGACCACTCGTGCCTCGCACCGGTGCGCGGGATCAATCATGCAATCATTCTTTCGGGAGCCGAACAAGAGCAGCCGCAAATTCAGCTGGTCATGCGTCGGCATGACTGACCCACAGGGCGGCAAACTCGCAAAGGGCAACGACAAGGGTTGCCCCCTGTGGTCGGCGGCGCTAGGGCATCAGGCCTCATCCGAGCGCGCCAGATCGAGATCAGCCTTCGCTCGGCCGCTTGAGCTTGGTTGGCCGCGTATCGGGCGCCTCGATCAAAAGCTTGAGGTCGCCGTCGGTGCCGAGGAAGCGCGCGCTGAGCCGCTCGACCAGCGCGCACGGCGGATCGGCGGCGACGAAGTGGCGCACGCGCACAACTACGATAGAAGAAAGCAATCATGTGCGCACCGCGCTTTCGCGCGCCGTTTGCGCGAAAGCGGCTTGGCAGCGCGGCGCCGGTATGGTTAGCTCGCATCTCTAAAGAGAAAGTAATTTCGCGACAACTCTATTCAGCCGCGGCCGAGGGCGCCCGCTCCCTTTCCGTCTGGCGGGCGCGCCTCGCAACACAAAGGGGGCCCGCGTCATGCGCGCAGCGCACATCCGCCAGGTTCTGTTCGGCTGCTTCGCCGCCGCGCTGGTCGCGCTGCTGTCGCCGGCGAGCGGCCAGGCACAGAGCGCGCTCAACCCCGGCTTCGCGGCGGGGGAAGCGAACCTGTCGCCGTCAGTGCGCGCGGGGCGCGAGATCTGGTTTTTCGCGACCGCGTTCAACGATCGGTTCTGGACCTATTCGTACCCGCAGCGGCTCGGGGCGGCGATCGACTGGTACAAGATCCTGGCGGCGAAGAACAAACGCGACCTGTTCCAGGCCTGGGGCGCGATCCCCGATCCCGATTGCTGCGTTCCGGGCGACGACAAGCTGTCCGGCGAAGACGCTCGACGAGACCTACGGCTTCCAGTGGTGCCCGGGAGATGCGGAGCTATTGCGGTTCGTCGGCCGGGAAGGCTACCGCGACCCGGCCTGCGAGTTCAAAGACGCGCCGTTCGACGTCAATACGCCGCACGGCCAGAAGGACCAGCGGCAAGACCCGTGCGACCTGCGGTTCGGGACCTCGACCGGCGCGCTCGGCTTGCGCAAGTTCCCCAACCCGCGGTTCGACGCCGAGAAATGGCGCAAGCTCAACGGCTCGCTCGCGAGCTGGGAGGAATACAATAAGCCGCTCGCCGGCGGCACGAGCCCGGACGCACGCACCAACCGGCTGTTCGACGGCTCGATCGAGCCGCCGTTCCGTTTCGGCATGTCGTGTGGGGCCTGCCACATCTCGCATAATCCGCTCAAGCCGGCCGCCGATCCGAACAACCCGAAATGGGAGAACCTCGACGGGCTGGTCGGCGCCCAGTACAGCCGGATCTCGCAGATCCTGGCCTCCGGCATGTCGCCGCACTCGCTCGAATGGCAGTTGATCGCCCGCAGCCGGCCGGGCGCCGTCGACACCTCGGCGATCCCGATGGACACGGTCGCCAACCCGGGCACGATGAACGCCATCAACAATTTCATCCGGCGCCCGGTGCACATGCATCGCGTGCTCAAATGGCGCAAGGCTTCGAGCTGCCCGGGAGGGGCCGCCACCTGCTGGTGCGAGCCCGCCAAGCCCGGCAAGTGCTGGCAGAAGAGCGAGCGCAACGAGCGCGTCCGGCACATCCTCAAGGGCGGCGAGGACTCGATCGGCCATGAGGAGGCGATCCAGCGGGTCTACTTCAACATCGGGTCGTGCGCCGAGCAGTGCTGGCTCAATCACGTCTCCGACGCGCGGGCGGCCGACCCGGCGCAGCGCAACTACGGGCAGACCCCGATGGACATCGGCCAGTGCCGCCGCGACTGCGCGAGCTTCCGCGCCATCGAGGATCGGCTCGGCGACACCGCCGCATTCTTCCTGGCGCAGCGGCCGCCGCATCTGTGGCAGGCGCGCGGGCTCCCCAATCCGCAGGAGCTCGACAAGCAGCTCGACGCCGAGTTCGGCGAGGGCTCGGTCGCGCGCGGCCAGCAAGTGTTCGCGCGCACCTGCGCGCGGTGCCATTCGAGCCAAAACCCGCCGTTCGAGAAGGTCGACTTCCGCGCCACCGTGCCGCGCGATCCAACGCTGCGGAAGGACTTCCTCAGCCACGAGAAGCCGGTGCTGGCGAGCACGGTCGGAACTAACCACGCACGCGCGATGCATTCCAACCACATGCCGGGCCGGGTCTGGGCCGAGTATTCCGCGCTCTCCCTGTGGGATCCTCAGACTCGTCCCCCGGACCCGAATCTCAGAGAGATCATGAAAGGGAGCGGGCGGGGCTACTACCGGCCGCCGTCGCTGCTCGGCGTCTGGGCTTTCGCGCCGTTCATGCACAACAACGCGATGGGGCCGGAATTGTGCGGCAAGCCGAGCGATCCGAAGGCGGATTTCTACTCGCCGCCCTACGTGGACCGCGACGGCAAGCCGCTCGCCAACCCGCCGGCCTGCGTGCCGTTCGACAGCACGATCCCGGTCGAGGGACGCTACAAGCTGTTCAAGGACTCGATGGCGGAGCTGCTCAATCCGGGCAGGCGCATTCCGAAGGTCACGCTCACCGATGAGGACGTCATCGTCGACATCGCGCCGCAGACCACGATCGGCGGCGTGGAGATCGGACTGAGCATGGTCGTGCCGAAGGGCAAGCCGGCCGTGCTGATCAACAGCCTGCGCATCAAGGACCTGATCCGCGACCTCGTGCTGAGCAAGCGCCGTCCGGCGGAGCTGGCCAAGCAATACGAGGGCATCTTGACGCCGGACCGCCTGCGCGAGCTGCAGCGAGGTCTCGGGGACCTGGACGCCAGACTGAGTATCGACGATGGCCGCTTACGGCTCGATATCAGCCAGGAGCACAGCGACTTCATCCAGAGCTTCTATTCGAATGCGCTGGCGCGCACCGAGAACGCCGGGCACGAGTTCGGCAAGGACCTCTCCGATGCCGACAAGCAAGCACTGATCGCCTTCCTGGCGACGCTGTGAAAGAAGGGGGCAAGACGATGCGACGTTATTGGATCGACGCGGTCGCGGCGGCGGCGCTCGCCAGTGTCCTTTGCGGCAGCGTCGTGACCCCGGCAGCCGGGCAGCGCGCCCGGTCGCCGGCGGCCGCGCAGCCGACGCCGGCGGCCGGCCCGTGCTCCGGGTTGACGCCGGGCGCGCCGCCCCCAGGGGTCAACATACCTTTCGCCCCGAGCGAGGATCCGACGCTCAAGGATCCCGACAATCCGGCCAAGAAGTTCCGCGTAGACTTCGCCCGCGTCGAGCACGACTGTCCGCTCTCGCGCGCCGACCTGATGATGCTGACGCCCCAGAACATCGCGGCGCTCTCGCAGGAGCACGTCGACCAAATCTACGGCCGGCTCACCGCCGGACCGATCCCGGACGGCCAGTACCGCGGTGCGCTGTTCTTTGCCCAGGGCGACAGCCTCAACGACCGCCTGGAGGAGATCCTGGGCGGTATCCCCGGTCGCCTGGCCGGGCGCGCGCTCGAAGTGGTGGAGATCGTCGGAGGGCGTCTGTGGAAGGGCAAGGTGTTCGAGCGGGACAATGGCCTGCTGCGCAACATGATCGAGGACCGTCCCTATCTGCACGACCTGGTCGAAAACCATACGACTGTCCGCAAGACGGAGGTCCGGCGCGATGGGCCGCTCGGCCGCCTGTTCAGCGGCGACGTGTGGCTGCTGTTTCCGGCCAAGGTCTATTGCGGACAGAGCCTGCTCGACGGCCGCCGCGAATCGATCATCGTCGACTACGCCTATAGCGACGAGCTTCCGGACTACCGCCCGAGCCCGGATTCCGCCGCCGGCCGCGGCGGCATCAGGATCCGGGACGAGATCCGCATGGTGCGGCCCGGCTTCTATCTGGGGCGCGCGTACGCCAATAAGATGTTCCTCCTCAACTTCACGCTTTTCAACGCGGACGAGGCGCAGCGCCAGGGCGCCGCCGTCAAAGAAGACTGCTGGCCGGGCGAGCAGGTGCGCAGGACTGCCGGGCGATGAGCACTGAATCGCTGCGGGTCGATCCGCAGGACGCTCGGACGACGCAGGACGAATCGTTGCGCTTCGAGCAGGCGGTCCAGCGCGTCACGAGCAAGTTCCTGTACTTCCTGCGCTGGGCCAATCCGTTCTACCGCCCGCTGTTCAATGCGACGCTGCGCGAGCCGATCGCGTGGGTGGTGCAGGCACTGATCAACCTGCGCCGTCGCAACGAAGGCCTGGGGATCGCCGAGGAGAAGCGGCTGCCGGGTGAAGAGGCCGCCGTCGACCGCGTCATCGCCGACATGGGCGCGTACATCCGGCGCGAGTACCAGCCGGGGCAGTTCCTGCGCGCGGGCAATACCAAGACCCACGGCGTGGTGCGAGGCGAGGTGATCATCCGCGACGATATTCCGCAACACATGCGGCACGGCATTTTCGCCAAGCCGCGCACCTTCAAGGCCTGGGTGCGCTTTGCCGGCCCCGGTCCCGACAGTCCGCCCGATATCAGGGACGTGGGCTTCGCCAGCATCGCCATCAAACTGATGGGGGTGGAGGGGGAGCGGGAAGGCTTTCCCGACGACGAGAAGCACACGCAGGACCTGATCGGAGTCTCGACGCCGGCGTTCGTGAGTCCCAACATCCTCGAGAACTCGAAGCTGCACGCGCAGACGCTGCGCGGAACGGCGATCTTCTACTTCATCCGTCCCGGCGACACTCACCTGCTCGATTTCATCATGCAGGCGCTGTGGAACGAGACCCAGCACAACCCGCTGGAGGCGCGCTATTGGAGCTGCGTGCCCTACCTGCTCGGCGACGGGCAGGCGATGATGTATTCAGTGGTGCCGCGGCTGAAGACGCGCACGCCGATTCCGCGCTGGCCGTTTCGCCGCCCGCCCGACAACTACCTGCGCGACGCGCTCGCCGCCACGCTCGCCAAGCAGGATGTCGAGTTCGACATCATGGTGCAGCTGCAGACTGACCCGCACCGCATGCCGATCGAAAATTCGGGCGTGCGCTGGCCGGAGCGGCTGTCGCCGTTCGTCCCGGTCGCGACGCTCCGGCTGCCGCAGCAGCAGAACGACTGGGCCAAGCAGTTCGCCTTCGCCCACAGGCTTTCCTACACCCCGTGGCATTGCCTGAAGGCGCACCGGCCGCTGGGGAACATGAGCCGGGCGCGCCAGCGCATGTACTGGGAGCTGTCGAAGCTGCGCCAGGACATGAACTCGATCAAGCGCTACGAGCCGACCGGCGACGAAGATCTCTCGAGCGATCCGCGCGCGCTACCGACCGAGGACGCCGGCCGCTGGCAAGACCAGAGCGGCGTCACGGTCTACGCCGCGGTCAAGCCCGAGCGCGTGAACGCGCTCAAGCAGGAGCTCGACGCCATTCGCGAGCAGGTCGAGGCGAACGGGCGCCCATTCGGCCAATCCGGGCGCATCCACGCCGCCCGGTTCCTGCTGGTGCACGCGGACATCGACGCCAAGCTCGGCCGGGTCGAGCCGGGACTCGCCTACATCGCCGAGGTCGACGGAACCGCCGACGCGCATCTCGACGAGCTCGCCCGCATCGCGGCCGCCGAGCTCGATCGCATCGGGCCGTATTGCGTCGATCCGGTGCCGCCGACCGACGAGGGCCGCCGCCGCTGGCTCAAGGACCATCTCATTCCCGACGCCACCACCTACGTGAACGCGATCGGGCGGACGGTGGCGCAGGTTCGCTGCGAGGCGATGCTGCGCGAGGAGATCGAGAAATTCCTCGACCGCGCCAAGGTCACGTCGCAGGATCCGGAGGCGCTGCGCGAACAGGTGAAGCGCTTCGTGCGCGGTGAGCCGTCGCTGCACTGGGCGCTCGAGCCGGTGGACGACCTCGGCTGGCGCCTGCGCCGTACGCTCGCCCGCATCGTCATCATCCTGTTGGCCATCCCGGGGCTCATCATCGGCCTGCCGCTGCTGCTGATATGGCTCTTGGCGTTGCGCTGGCAGGAGAAGACCGAGACCTGGGTTCCGCCGTCGCCGACCGATCACGCCCACGTCAGCGCGATCCGAAGCCGCGAAGATCGCACGATGCAGAATCCGTTCAGCGCGCTCAGCTTTCGCAAGCCGAGCCGCCTGCGGCTCGTGACCGCGGCCGCGTTCCTGTGGCTAGCCAAGCACGTGGTCCGCTATTTCTTCGACCGCGAGGACCTGGTCGGGATCAAGACTATCCACTTCGCCCGCTGGACCTTCATCGACGACAAGCGGCGGATGCTGTTCACCACCAGCTACGACGGCAGCCACGAAAACTACATGGGCGACTTCATCGACCTCGTGGCGTGGGGGATGAACGCGATCTTCAGCCACGGTCCGCAGTGGCCGCGCACGCGCTGGCTGCTGCTCGACGGCGCCTGGGACGAGGGGCCGTTCAAGCGGCACAACGTCAACCGCATGCTCGAGTCCCGCGTGTTCTATTCGGCCTACCCGAACCTGTCGGCGGTGACCATCGCCGAGAACGCGCGGCTGCGCGAGGGGCTGTCGAAGCCGCGGCGAGAAAAGCAGGGCATCGATTGGCTGCGCCCATTGCGGCGCGATTGGGGAAAGCCGCCGGCCGAGCCGATCGCGCTCGAGCGCGAGGACATGCAGGGGCTGATCGTGCGCGGCCACGGCCGTCACCAGGCTGCGCGTTTCTTTCTGCTCAGGTTTGCCGACGGCGCGGAGGGGCGCACGGCGGCGCGGCAGTGGCTCGCCACCTTGCTGGCGGACGAGACGGTCGTGATCGATGGCGCACGCGAGCGGGAGGAGGAGCAGCAGCACGCGCACGTCGCCTTCACGCATGCGGGCCTCGAACGCCTAGGGTGCGACCCGACGCTGCTTGCCGGCTTCTCCGACGAGTTCCGCTACGGGATGACGACGCCGCACCGCCGCCGCGTGCTCGGCGACGACGGCCACAACGCGCCGGAGAAATGGCAGTGGGGCGGGCCGGGCCAGCCCTTGCACGCGCTGCTCATGCTTTACGCCAAGACCGGGTCGCACCTGGAGGGCCTGTGCGCGCGCCAACGCGCCAATCTCGAGGCGCATCGGATCGCGAGCATCGAACGCGAGACCAGCTGGCTCAATGATGACAAGGAGCATTTCGGCTTCCGCGATGCCATTACCACCGCGGTGATCGAGGGCCTGAGCCGGAGGGCCGGCCCGGCCGGCGCGATCAAGCCGGGTGAATTCATCCTCGGCTATCAGAACGAATTCGGTCGTTACACCGGCCGGCCGCTGATCAACCGCGCGCTCGATCCCGGCGACGACCTCAAGCTCGACGTCGAGGGCTCGGGTATGGCCGACTTCGGCCGCAACGGCACCTACCTGGTCTTCCGCCAACTGCGGCAGGATGTGTACGCCTTCTGGCGCTACGTCGACGAGGCGATCCGCAACCTCGACGGCACGCCGCAGCGGCGGGCGTGGCTGGCGGCCAAGATGGTCGGCCGCTGGCCGTCGGGCGCGCCCCTGGTACTGGCGCCGGACGCCGACGACCCGGCACTGGCGAATGCCGACGATTTCATGTTCCACAACGAGGACCGGCACGGGCTGCGCTGTCCGGTCGGCGCGCACATCCGGCGCACCAACCCGCGCGATTCGCTGCCGCCGCGACCCGGCAGCGAGGAGTCACTTGCCGCCAACAAGCGGCACCGGCTGCTGCGGCGCGGCCGCACCTACGGGCCACCGCTCGCGGAATCGTTCGACCCACAGGACATGCTGACGAATGGCGACGACGGCCGCGAGCGCGGGCTGCATTTCATCTGCCTCAATGCCAATATCGCGCGGCAATTCGAGTTCGTGCAGGCGACCTGGGTCAACAACTCGCAATTCGAAGCGCTCAACGACGTGGTCGATCCGCTGATCGGCCGGCGCGGCCGCTATAGCAAGGGCACTCACGCCACTTTCGCGATTCCCGAAACGCCGTTATGGCTCCCCGGCACGCCCGCGCGCCGGCGCGTCCACAACATGCCGGACTTCGTCACGATGCGCGGCGGCGCCTACTTCTTCATGCCCGGCCTTGCGGCCCTGCGTTATCTGTCGCGGTCGCTCGCCACGCGTTAGCAAGGCGCGTGCGGGACATGAGGTCTTACCGCGCCGCAAGGCCGGCGAGGCGGCCCGCGAGCGCGTTGAGCTCCCAGGCGCGCGCGAGCGCCGCGGCCTTGTCCCAGGTCGGCGTCTGGTTGCGCAACGGCGGCACCGGCGCGGACGCATCCATGGTGGCGATGCGGCGGTAGAGCCGCAGCTCATCCGCCTGCGCGGCGAAGCGGCCGGCGGCGAGCACTTTCTCGAGCGAGCCGTAGCGGCGCAGCACGTCGGCGGCGCCGACCGCGCCGACGCCGCGCGCGCCCGGCAGCCGGTCGGACGGGTCGCCGCGCAGCGCGATGAAGTCCGGCACCTGATGCGGCTCGACACCGTAGCGCGCCTTGACCTCGTCGGGGCCGATGCGCGCGACGCCGCCGCCGCGTACCGGCTGCACGATCGTCGTCGCCGACGAGGCGAGCTGGAAGGCGTCGCGGTCGCCGGTCGCCACCACCGCGGTGCCGCCGCGGCGCTCCTCGCGGGCGACCGCGGCAGCGAGGAAGTCGTCGGCCTCGAAGCCGGCCGCCTTGGCGTTGGCGAAGCCACAGGCGGCGACGAATTCCGGCAGCGCGGCGAGCTGCTCGACGAGCTCGTCGTCGAACTCGCGCCCGCCCTGATAGTCTTCGAACGCCTCGTGGCGGAAGGTCGGCGCCTCCAGCGTGTCCCAGCCCACCAGCACGGCGCGCGGGCGCTCGTCCTCGTAGAGGCGGACGAGCGAGTTCGCGAACCCGAGGATCGCGCCGCCGCCCTTATCGCCGCTGCGGCGGATGCTCTTCGGCAGCGCGTGATAGGCACGGTGCGCGAACGAGTCGCCGTCGACGACCAGCAGCGGACGGGAGGCGGACCGTTCGGAGCGCTTGCGGAGTTGACCGCGCAAGGGCTTGGATTTCGGCATGCGGCAACGGCCCGTGAGGCATCCAAGAAGCGCACCCGGATCGGCGCTCCGTACCGCGGCACACGCCCTTCGAGCGGCGCCGGCTAACGGAGCCAGAAGGGAACGTGGCCAGATCGCGTGCGCCTTCGACCTACTTCTTGTCGCTCAACTCGCGCATCCGCTTGTGAATGAACTCGCGCGGGCTAAGTTTACGCGCCGGCGCGTCGGCTGAACCGGACGCGCCTTCCTTGCCCGAGCTCTCGCGTTGCAACTCCTCGATTTGTTCGCGCAATCGAGCCGCACGCTCGGCCCGAGCCTTTTTGTCCGATCCTGCGCCCATGTCTTTACCTCGCGACACTCGGATGAGAGAGAACCGTCTCGTTGCCGGATCGGTTCCCTCCTGTCGAGGGCCTGGATAGCGCATTCGGTGCGCGAGGACCAAGTTCCTATGTCCGGGGTTTCCGCCGGGCGGTGCGGCGCCGCGCATAAGCGGCAGCGCCTGCGGGCGGTGCCTGCGCAATCACGGCATTTATCTGTGTGCGCCAACGTTCCGCCCGCGACGACGTGGAGTTCAACGCCGCGGCGGCGGTGAGGCCCGCTGCCTTCGCGGCCGGCCGGCCCTTGGCAATTGCCTTCAGGGTCTCCTTGGCGGTCAGCCGATCGATCTGCGACCGGATGCTCCCGGCTTTCGCATCCAGCCGGCCAAGGTTGACGAACTTCGACTTCGATCCTTCGAACCAGGTCTCTTGCCACCAATTGTCCGACACCGGGTCGTACCACGACAGATATCCGCCGCGCAGGACTTGGCGCGGCTTCGTCACGGCGGCGGTGAACGAGTAACGCACGCTCGGCGCCGGCACCGGGTCGAAGAAACGCGGCGTGTAGAAATCCGAGACCAGGATGCCGTTCACACTGTAGCCGAACTGGGCATCCTCGGATGGATCGCTGACCTCGACCAGGAAGTCGACGCGCCCTTGACCCGGCTTCGGCGAATTGCCGGCAACCAACCGATTGCCGAAAGGATCGACCAGCATCTCGAGGGTTTCGTGAGAGGCGGTCAGCGCCCAGGTATCGATATCCGACGACGCAGTAATGAGCGCGTAAGGCTGGCCGTCCTTGTCGAGATGAATGCCCGCGGCGTTGAAGCCGATGTTGTCTTTGACAATCATCGGCCAATATCCGAGCGGGACATCCTCCAACGTTTCGAACGCGTCGACCGTCGCCGATACTTCCCATATGGGCGCGAGATCGCGCGTCGCCTGTTTCTGCAGCGCGGCCGCTACCTTCATCACGTCTTTCATCGGAACCTGACCGGACTCGGAGACCAGCGCGAGCTGTAAAAGAAGCGCAGACATTTGGAAGCCTCCTATGAACGGAAGCGTGGCGCTTGCCGTGGCATATCCTGCCAATAAAATCCAACATTGTGAATTGGCACGTTGAAAATATTCTTCAAGCAGTCATAGGTGGTCGCTATGGCGCGACGTGCGTCTTACCGCGCCTCTTCGACCGCCAGTCCTTGCGCCGGGCGCGCAGCATCGGCAAGAGCGCGTCCCGAGGCGCAGGTCGAAACCCGCCCAGGTGATGCCGAGCGCGACCGCCAGCCAGAACAAGGTCGAGAGGATGTCTGCCGCGCGCACGTCAGCAGGCCCCCGCTGCGTCGCATGCGGTGCGTGCGCGCGCCGCGCATGCGATCACCCTTCGATCTGGGAGAAATCCGCGACGGCGCGGGTCGCCTCGCGGATCTCGTTGAGCAGCTTCAAGCGGTTCTCGCGCCGGTCGGCGATCTCGACGTTGACCGTGACCTTGTCGAAGAAGGCATCGACGAACGGCCGCAAGGTCGCGATCGCATGCATGGCGGCCTCGAAGTCCTCGCGCTCGACCGCCGCCTCCGCCTCATGCTTGGCGGCGGCGATCGAGGCCGCGAGCTCGCGCTCCTGCTCCTGCAGGTAGAGATGCGGATCAGGCTTGCCGTGGTAGAGGCGCGAGTCTCTTCTTCTCCTCGATGCGGATGATGTTGGTGGCGCGCTTGTACCCGCTGAGCAGGTTCTTGCCGTCCTCGGTCGCCAGGAATTTCGCCAGCGCCTCGACCCGGCGGACGATCAGCAGCAGATCGTCCTGCCCTTCGAGCGCGAACACCGCGTCGACCAGGTCGTGGCGCGCGCCCTGCTCGCGCAGCTGGACTTTCAGGCGGTCGGCGAAGAACGACAGCAGGCCGTAGTGGGGATCGACGACGCTCGAGACCAGAATGAGCTTGCCCAGGCCGTCGCGGTTGAGATCGAAGCCGACGCGAGCCTCCAGTATCCCTTGAGCTACTCCAAGCCCAGCCTTCGTACGGTGCCCGGAGACATCGATGGTTCCTTTTTTGCTGAGCTCGCCGTGCAGGTAATAGGCGTGCTCGACGCCGATCGACGCGAGCGACAGCCGCAGACCATTGTCGAGCACGAGCCTGATCACGCCCAGCGCCGCCCGGCGCAGCGCGTACGGGTCCTTGCTTCCGGTCGGCTTCTCCTCGATCGCCCAGAAGCCGACCAGGGTGTCGAGCTTGTCGGCGAGCGCGACCGCGACTGAGACCGGATCAGTCGGCACGCGATCGGACGGTCCAAGCGGCTTGTAGTGCTCCTCGATCGCGCGCGCGACCGCGGCATCCTCGCCCTGCGCGAGCGCGTAGTACTTGCCCATCAGGCCCTGCAGCTCGGGGAACTCGCCCACCATCTCGGTGACGAGATCGACCTTGGCGAGGAGTGCGGCGCGCGCGGCTTTTTCCGCGTCGGCGCCGACCGTCGGCGCCAGCGCGCGCGCCAGCCGCTCGATGCGCGCGACGCGCTCGCCCTGCGTGCCCAGCTTCTCGTGGAACACGATCTCCCCGAGCTTCGGCAACCGCTGCTCCAGCGGCAGCTTCAAGTCGGCCTGGTAGAAGAATTTCGCGTCGGCGAGCCGCGCGCGGATCACCCGCTCGTTGCCGGCAACGATCGCCTTGCCGCCGTCGGCGGCTTCGGTGTTGGCGACCAGGATGAAGCGGTTGGCGAGCGCATCCTTCGAGACGGCGCTTCGCGCCTCCTCAGGACGAGGACGCTGAGATAGCGCTTCCGTGTTTCCCTCATCCTGAGGAGCCGCCGCAGGCGGCGTCTCGAAGGATGGGGCCCCCGGTCGGCGCAGCACGAAGCACTTCTGATTGTTGCGGATGGTGGTGCGGATCACCTCCGGCGGGATCGACAGGAACGCTTCGTCGAATGCGCCCATCAGGACCACCGGCCATTCGACCAGGCCGGCGGCCTCGGCCAAGAGGCCGGGGTCCTCGACCAGCTCGAAACCTTGCGCAAAGGCGAGATTGCGGGCGTCGGCCAGAATGATCTCCTGCCGGCGTGCGGGATCGAGCACCACCTTGGCGGCCTCGAGCTTGGCCGCGTAATCATCGAGCCGCCGGACGCGCAACGGCGCCGGCGCCAGGAACCGGTGGCCGCGCGTGACGTCGCCGGCGACGATGCCGTCGACCGCGAATGGCACCACTTCCGGCGCCTCGGTCTCCGGCCCGAAGGTCGCCACGATCGAATGCAGCGGGCGCACCCAGCCGAGCGCCCCCGGTTTGGCCGAGGACGCGCCCCAACGCATCGACTTCGGCCACGGAAAGCCGCGCACCACCTCGGGCACGATCTCGGCGATCACGTCGATGGCCGGCCGTCCCGGCTTCTCGATCAAGGCGACGTAGAACTCGCCCTTCTTGGGATCCTTCTGCACGGAGGCCTGATCGATCGACGCAAAGCCGGCGCTCTTGAGAAACCCCGCAATGGCATTCTCCGCGGCACCGACCCGTGGGCCCTTTTTTTCCTCGCGCACGTCCGGCTGCCGCACCGGCAGCCCCTGCACCCACAGCGCCAGCCGGCGCGGCGTCGCGAACGTCCTGGCGCCCTCGTAGACGAGGCCGGCGTCGACCAGCTTTCCGGTCACGAGCTTCTGCAGATCCTCGGCGGCCTTCGCCTGCATCCGCGCCGGAATCTCTTCCGAGAACAATTCGAGCAGCAGGTCGGGCATGGGCCGGCGCCTTACCCTCCCTTGGCGGGGACACGACGAAATTTGCTGAGCGTCGAACGCTTACTCATCAGTCCTCACCCCGCCTCGGCTCCCGCGCTTCCCGCGTTCGCCGACCCTCGCCGTGCACGGGAGGACAACGCGCCCGCGCCGCCGGCCTCTGTCGCGAGCCAGGCCTCGCCGCAGGCCTTGGCCAGTTCGCGCACCCGCAGGATATAGCTCTGCCGCTCGGTCACCGAGATCACGCCACGCGCATCCAGAAGATTGAACGCGTGACTAGCCTTGATGCACTGGTCGTAGGCCGGCAGCGCCATCAGGTGCCGGCCCTGATTGTGGCCCGCCGTCCACCCGGCCTCGAGGTACTTACCGCACGCGGCCTCCGCCATCCGGAACTGCTCGAACAGCATGCCGGTGTCGGCATGCTCGAAGTTGTGACGCGAATACTCCTGCTCGGCCTGCCGGAACACGTCGCCGTAGGTGACCTTCTCGTCACCCTCGCGGCCGTTGAAATTAAGATCAAAGACGTTGTCGACGCCCTGCACGTACATGGCGAGCCGCTCGAGGCCGTAGGTCAGCTCGCCCGAGACCGGCGCACACTCGAAGCCGGCGACCTGCTGGAAATAGGTGAACTGCGACACCTCCATGCCGTCGCACCAGCACTCCCAGCCGAGGCCCCAGGCGCCGAGCGTCGGGCTCTCCCAGTCGTCCTCGACGAAGCGCAGGTCGTGGACCTTGGGATCGATACCAATTGCATAAAGTGATCGCAGATAGAGGTCCTGCAGGTCAGGGGGCGACGGCTTCAGGATCACCTGGAACTGATAGTAGTGCTGCAGCCGGTTGGGGTTCTCGCCGTAGCGCCCGTCCTTCGGCCGGCGCGAGGGCTGCACATAGGCGGCGTTCCACGGCTTGGGCCCGAGCGCGCGCAGCGTGGTGGCCGGATGAAAGGTGCCGGCGCCCATTTCCATGTCATAGGGCTGCAGGATGACGCAGCCTTGATCCGCCCAAAATCGTTGCAGCGCCAGGATCAGACCCTGAAACGAGCGCTCCGGGCGCATGTGCGCGGGCAGATCGGCATCAGACATTCGGCAATGGCCTCGAACGCGGGGCCGCGGACCCTATCGGCGCCCCCCTGGAGGGTCAAGGCAGCCGCAAAAAACCGTGAACCTGGCCGCGACGAGCCGCGACGAATTGGTGGACCTACTGGTCAAGTGCAAGGAGGACCACCATGCTCACGACCTTGATCATCGCCATTCTGGTACTGGGTTTCGCCCTCATTGTCGCCATCGGCCACGTCCTGCTGTTCACCGCAGTGCTGTTCGGTCGCGGGACAGTGTTCGGCGAAAAAGGCGCCAAGGCCCCGAGCCGACGGCCAGCGCTCAGCGCCAACTGACCCCGAGCTTCAATCCGGGCGGTAGACGCCGCTCGACGGATCGCGCCGCAAGCGGACCACGCGTTCGCGTTCGTGCGAGCTGGAGCAGCGAATGCCCGGATCCGGGGTGCAGCTCGGCATTGATGCGGCGCGCCTCGCGCGCGATCAGCTGCGCAGCCGCGAGGGCGCCGACGGCGCCCAGGATCCACAACACGGCCAGTGGCATGCGATTCCCCCTCGAGCGAGCATTTGATGCTGCGCGCAGATTGCGGCGCGGCTGAGTCGGCGGCGCGCTACAGGCCGTAGCGGGCCCACAGGGCACGGGCCTCCAACGCCGAAACCAGCTCGTCGGCCAGGCTCGGACGCGTCCATAGGCTCGCGATATCGCCGGCGTCAACTCCCGGCATCGGCCGCGCGAACAGGCCGCGGGCGCTGGTGATCAACGGGGTGCGCACCTTGTTGCCGAAGCGGGTGCGCAGCACCGTGCGCAGGTCGCCGATCTTGTCCACCAGCCCGAGCTCCTGGCCCTTCCGCCCGGTCCAGTACTCGCCGGAAAACAGATCGGCTCCGGGGCCTGCGAGCGCGGCGCCGCGGCGCTCCTTCACCAGCGCGATGAAGCCCTCGTGAATTTCCTGCTGGATCGATTTCAGCCGGGCGACGTCTTCGGGCTTCTCCGGCAGGAACGGATCGAGCATCGCCTTGCGCTCGCCCGATGTGTAGAGGCGCCGCTCCACGCCGATCTTGTCGAGCAGCCGGTGAAACCCGAACGAGCCGCCGACCACGCCGATCGAGCCGACGATCGAGTTGTGGTCGGCAACGATCTCGTCGGCCGCACAGGCGATCATGTAGCCGCCGCTTGCCGCCACGTCTTCGACAAACGCAATCACCGGCACCGACGTTTCCTGCGCCAGCTCGCGGATGCGCCTGAAGATCAGGTGCGATTGCGCCGCCGAGCCGCCGGGGGAATTGATGATCAGCGCGACCGCAGCCGGGCCGTAGCTCCGGAACGCCCGGTCGAGCGCGCGCGCACACGACGCCAAGGTCAGGCCGGGCTTTAGCGGCGTCGAGAAGCCGATGATTCCCGTCAGCCGCACCACCGGCACGACCGGAATGTCGGCACGAAAACCGCGTGGCAGAAGCGATTGCAGCCGCAGCAGCAGCCGCGTGAGGCGGGAAGGCTCGTCCATGCCGGTGGGAGATAAGCCGTTGCCCCGTTTTGCTCAAGCACCGGCGGCGAACCAATGCGCGTTCCCTGGCGCGGCGCAGCACCGGCTCACGGAACCCCGGACACACATCACGGCTCGCCGAGCGGCAAGCCCGCGCCGTGCCGCAGGACTGCCTCCGCCTGCGGTGTCGGGCGTCCGGCTTCGTCGTTGAGGACGAAACCCGGCAGCAGCGCCAACGGCCCGCCGCTGCCTTTGACCGCCCGCACCAGGACGCGAATAGCGGGCGCACTTTCGCGTGGATGCACCGGCAGCACGGTCACGGCGCCGAAGCCGCGCTCGAGCGCGCCAAGCATCTGGCCGAGACCCTCGGCCCGCCAGATCAGCGTCAAGATGCCGTCCGCGAGCAGCAGCCGCGCCGCGGTCGCGGTCCATGTCACGACGGTGTCCCAGGACGCCTGATGGGCGCGGGCGCGCGCGAGATCGGGCGAGCGGGCATGCCGCGCCGGATCGTTGAAGGGGGGATTCATCAGGACGCGGTAAATCGTGCCGGCCGCCAGGCCCTCGGCCGCGAACTCTTGCTCGGAGGCGCCCACGTCGAGCGCAATGCTGCGTACCCGATGATCGAGCCCGTTGAGCTTGGCGTTCTCGGCCGCCAGATCGGCGAGGTCCGGGTCGATGTCGACGAGCGTGACGTTGACGTCGGCAAAGCGGGTCGCGAGCGCGAGGCCGGCCGCGCCGACGCCGGCTCCCAGGTCAACGATCCGCTCGCCGCCGCGCGCGCTGGTCGCGGCCGCCAAGAGGATCGTGTCATGGCCGAACCGATGCCCCTTGCGGGGTTGCCGCAATTTCAAGCGCGCGCCCAGCGCCGCGTCCTCGGTCACATCCTCGTCCGGACGCAGCTCGCGCCCGAGCCCGGCATCGTCGAGCAGCCGGCGCGCCGGACGCACATGCTCGCGCGGGACCATGATGCGACGCGGCAGCACGCCCAGCGAGCCCTCGAGCACGCTCATGTTCTGGTCGAGCACCAGATGCGGGATGCCGGCGCCCTTGAGCAAGGCCTCGACCGCGGTGACCAGCACCGCGTCATTGGTCCGCACCAGTTCACGCATCGGGTTGCTCGCGCTATCGATGAGAGCCGCCTGTTCACGCACAAGCACCGCGGGGCGACGCCGGGCCGCACTTGCGGGCTCATCATGCCGTTTCTATGCTCGTTAACGTCGCCGGCGGCAATGCCGATGCAAGCGGCCTCGGTTGCCGGCGGCGGACCTCGGAGAATCGCGCATTGGCCGTCATCGTCCCATTCGAGAGCCAGCCGCCTTCGATCGACCGTCTGGTCGAGATGGTCGAAGCCGACATGGAGCGCGTCAACGCCACCATCCTGGCGCGCACCGGATCGGAAGTGACGATGATCCCGGAAGTGGCCAACCACCTGATCAGCTCGGGCGGCAAGAGGTTGCGGCCGATCCTGACGCTGGCGATGGCGCAGCTCGTCGACTACCGAGGCGACGGCCACGTCAGGCTGGCGGCGGCGGTCGAGTTCATGCACACCGCGACGCTGCTGCACGACGACGTCGTCGACGAAAGCGAGATGCGCCGCGGCAAGCTCGCCGCCCGCATGCTGTGGGGCAACGAGGCGAGCGTACTGGTCGGCGACTTCCTGCTCGGGCAGGCCTTCAAGATGATGGTCGAGGTCGGATCGCTACGCGCCCTGGAGATCCTTTCCGCGGCGGCGGCGGTGATCGCCGAAGGCGAGGTCATGCAGCTCGCGGCCGCCAAGAATACCTCGACCACCGAGGACGAGTACGTCGCCGTGATTCGGGCGAAGACCGCGGAGTTGTTCGCCGCCGCCTGCGAGGTGGGACCAGCGCTGGCCTCGCGGCCGCGGGCCGAGCAGGCCGCATGCCGTTCGTTCGGCATGAACCTCGGGATCGCGTTCCAGCTGGTCGACGATGCGCTCGATTACGGCGGCAAGGCGGCCAAGCTCGGCAAGAACGTCGGCGACGATTTCCGCGAAGGCAAGGTGACGTTGCCGGTGGTGCTGGCGTTCCGCCGCGGGTCCGAGACCGAGCGCAGCTTCTGGCGCCGCACCATCGAGCAGGGCGAAGTCGTCGATGGCGATCTCGAGCACGCGGTCGCGTTGATGATCCGCCACCGCGCGCTCGAAGATACGATCAAGCGGGCCCGCCACTACGGCGCGATCGCCAAAGATGCGCTGGCGCTGTTCCCGGACGCCGAGATCAAGACCGCGCTCTCGGACGCGGTCGAGTTCACGATCGGCCGCACGCACTAATTACGCAGGTGGCGCGTTATCTTGAGGCGCGGCACCGCGCTCTGTTCACCGCCCCGCGTCGGATGGATCAGGAAAGCCGGCGCCGAGCGTCGTTGCCTGTATCCACCACCCGGCATGGGCGGCGCGCAGCCGGCGCGCAGCGGCGTCGGCGGCGCTCGCGTGATCAAACAGCCCCACGCAGGTTGCGCCGGAACCCGACATGCGAGCGAGGCGGCAGCCCCTCGTCGCCCGCAGGGCAGCAAGCGCGTCGGCAACGATCGGCTGCATCGCGATCGCGGCCGCCTCGAGATCGTTCGCCTGCGCCTCGAGCAGGCGCAGGAATTCCTCGCCGCGATCTGAAATTCCGGCCGCCTCGGTCCCCGCGACGGCGCGGCGCTCGCCGCGCGCAAGGCCGAGTGCGGCGAAGACATCTGCGGTCGCAAGCGCCACGCGCGGATTGACCAATACGGCGGCGAGCTGCGGACAGGCGAGCGGGTCCGACAGGATCTCGCCAATGCCGCGCATGACGCGCGGTCGCGGATCGAGGCACACGGGAACGTCGGCGCCGGTCGCGGCGGCAGCCTCGTGCAGGCGCGGATCGTCCGCCGCGATCGCGTTGGCGCGGGCCAGCAGGCGTAGCGCCGCCGCAGCGTCGGACGATCCGCCGCCGAGGCCGGCCGCGACCGGCAGACGCTTGTCGAGGCGAAAGTGGCCGAGCGTCATGCCCGCGATGCGCGCCGCGAGCGCGCGCGCCGCCTTGAGGACGAGGTTGTCGGCCGGGTCGCCCGCCGCGGTGGCGCTTGGCCCGCCGACCGTGAGGTCGAGGTCGGCGCCAGAGACGAGGCTGACGTGGTCGCCCACGTCCGCGAACACCACTAGGCTGTCGATGTCATGGTAACCGTCGCGGCGCCGGCCGAGCACGCGCAGCGTCAGATTGACCTTCGCGGGCGCGAACGCCGCGAGAGGATGTTCGTGCGACACCGGCACGGAAGATGTGCGCCGCGGCTCCTCAGCCACCGTTGCCGGGCTTGCGCACGTTCTCGGCGGACGAAGACGTGCCCTCGACCAGGCCGGATTTGAGCTTTTCTTCGATCTTCTTCAGCTCGTCCGGCTCGGGCTTGAGATCGCGGGCATGCGACCACTGAAACCGCGCCTCCAGGTTCCGTCCGACCTTCCAGTAGGCGTCCCCGAGGTGATCGTTGATGGTCGGATCTTCGGGCTTGAGCTCGACGGCGCGCTCGAGGTGCTTCACCGCCTCGTCGAAATTGTTGATGCGATAGTAGGCCCAACCGAGGGAGTCGACGATGTAGCCGTCGTCCGGGCGCTGATCCACCGCTTTGCGGATCATGGCCATGCCTTGGTCGAGGTGAACGCCCTGGTCGACCCAAGAGTAGCCGAGATAGTTGAGCACGTGGGGCTGCTCGGGGAAAAGCTCGAGCGCCTTCTTCAGATCGGCCTCGGCTTTGGGCCACTGCTTCGCTCGCTCGTAGCAGATGCCACGGAAGTAGAAGATCAGCCAGTTCGGCTTTTCCGGCTTGGCGATGGTCGCAATACCCCTGCCGTAGATGTCGGCGCATTCCTGGAACGACTTGCGCGCCCGTAGGATATTGCCGAGCGCCATGATGGCTTCCAGGTCGTCGGCGCGACTGAGGATCAGCTTCTCGAGGTGTTTCTTGGCGTCATCGGTGCGATCGATCGCGTCGTAATTGACGCCGAGCTGAATCTCGGCGTTGCGCCGCAGCGGCGAATCCGCCGGCATGCGCTCATAGATCTTGATGGCGAGCTGCGGCTTCTTGAGATTCTCATAGAGATCGGCGAGCGAGAGCAGTGCCAAAGCGTGCTTGGGCTGCAGGTAGAGCGCGAGCTGCAGGTACACCAGGGCGAGGTCTTCGCCGCCCTGGCGGCCGAGCGAGGCACCGAGCCCGTAGAGCACCTCGGCGGCGCCCGCCTGCACCGATTCGACCAGCGGCGGCAGCTTGGCGCCGCCCCGGATGTCATCCATCTCGTCGAGGATCAGCGGATGACGCGGAAGCACCTTGTCGAAGGCCTGGAAGATCTTGAGCGCCTCGTCCTTGCCGGCATTGCGCGAGGTCCAGCGACCGTAGGCCTCGACCGCGCGCAGCGCGTTGGGATCGAGCTTGTGCGCGCGCTCGAGGCGCTTGCCGGCCTCCTTGCGGTTGCCCGCCAGATCGAGGATCAGGCCAGCGTGCAAATCCTTGAAGATCGCGTACCAGTCCGGTCCGGCGAGCTTGTCGATGCCTTCGATCGCGGCTCGCGTCTCACCAGAGCCATAGGAGGTCCACGCGGTCAGCAGCACCGCGGTCAAATCGGCGATCGGGCCGCGCACCGATTGGGCAAGATGCTGTCGTGCTGGCTGGAACTGCTTCTGCTTGAGGCTGCGGACCCCGAGCGTGAGGCGCGCCATCCGGTGCGCGCGGTCGACCTGAACCAGCCGCTCCGCGAGCTTCACGGCTTCGTCGACCTCGCCGTCGACGAGGATCGACAGGAACGCACGCTCGAGCAGCTCGCCGTTCTTGGGGTCGGCCTTCAGCGCCGCCCGGTAGTAGGCGGAGGCCGCCCCCGCGTCGCGCTGCATGCCGGCGTGGCGCGCCGCCAGGTAGCTGCCGGACGGGGAGATGCGCGAGAGCTCCTGCGGCGTGGGGGCTTGCGCGAACACCGCGGTGGGGAACAACGCGGCCGCGGCCAGCAGCACGCCGGCGCTCCGGGACGGGATCGAACGAGTCACGGGATCATGATCTCCATGGATGAGGCGGCATCCGCGAAGCAGCCCCTCCGGTCGGCTCGCACCATGGCCCTTTTAGGGCACCTTCGCAAGTTGTGGTCGCCCGCCACTCATGTGGTGTTCTGAAGCTCCTTCCGTGGCGGCGATCAGGGCGCCGCTTCAACTCCAAAACCCCGCTGGACTCATGAACTTGCCAATATCCTACGATCCCGAGGCGCGCCCGCGAGACGGCGCGGCGGTGGATTCAGAACCTACGACGGCGGTCGTGACGGACTTGCGCGCTCAGATTGGGGATTTACGCGTTCACATATTTACGCGTTCACATATTGGGATAACTGGGGCCGCCGCCGCCTTCCGGCGGCACCCAGGTGATGTTGCGGTTAGGGTCCTTGATGTCGCAGGTTTTGCAGTGGACGCAGTTCTGCGCGTTGATCACGAAGCGCGGCACGCCGCCTTCCTCGACCCATTCGTAGACTCCGGCCGGGCAGTAGCGCTGCGAGGGACCGGCATAGACGTCGTGCTCGGACGCCTTCTGCAGCTCGATGTCCTTGACCAGGAGGTGGACCGGCTGGTCCTCCTCATGATTGGTGTTCGAGAGGAACACCGACGAGAGCTTGTCGAAGGTGAGGACGCCGTCCGGCTTCGGATAGTCGATCGGCTTGAACTCCGACGCCGGCCTGAGGGTATCGGCGTCGCGCTTGCCGTGCCCGAGCGTGCCGAACGGCGAGAAGCCGAACAGCGTATTCATCCACATGTCGAACCCGCCGAGGCCGATGCCGAGCACGGTGCCGAACCGCGACCACAGCGGCTTGGCGTTGCGGACCTTCCACAGGTCCCGGCCGATCGCCGAGGAGCGCCAGCTTTCCTCGTAGTTGGCCAGCACGTCATTGGCGCGCCCCGCATTGAGCGCCGCCGCAACCTGCTCGGCCGCCAGCATCCCTGACAGCATGGCGTTGTGGCTGCCCTTGATGCGCGGCACGTTCATGAATCCGGCCGCGCAGCCGATCAGTGCGCCCCCCGGGAAGCTGAGCTTGGGCACCGATTGCAGGCCGCCCTCGGTGAGCGCCCGCGCCCCGTAGGCGAGGCGCTTGCCGCCTTCGAACGTCGGACGCAGGCGCGGATGGGTCTTGAGGCGCTGGAACTCGTCGAACGGTGAGATCCACGGGTTGGTGTAGTTCAGGTGCAGGACGAAGCCGACCGAGACGAGGTTATTGCCCCAGTGATAAAGGAATGATCCGCCGCCGGTGCGGTTGTCGAGCGGCCAGCCGAACGTGTGCTGGACGAGCCCGGGCTGGTGCTTGTCGGGCGCGACCTGCCACAGCTCCTTGAGGCCGATCCCGAACTTCGGCGGCTCGCGCCCTTGGTCAAGCCCGAAGCGCGCCAGCAGCATCTTGGTGAGGCTGCCGCGCGCACCCTCGGCGAACAGCGTGTACTTCGCCCGCAGCTCCATGCCGCGCGTGAACGTGTCCTTGCGCTGACCGTTGCGGCCGATGCCCATGTCTCCGGTCGCTACGCCGGTGACCTCGCCGGCGGCGCCATAGAGCACCTCCGCGGCCGCGAATCCCGGGTAGATCTCGACGCCAAGCGCCTCAGCCTTGCCGGCGAGCCAGCGGCACACGTCGCCGAGCGAGGCGATGAAGTTGCCGTGATTGTTCATCAGCGGCGGCATCATCAGGTTCGGCAAGCGAATCGAGCCCGAGGGTCCGAGCCAATAGAAACGGTCGTCGGTCACCGGGGTCTTGATCGGGGTATCCTCGGAGCGCCATTCCGGCAGCAGCCGGTCGAGGCCGACCGGGTCGATCACCGCGCCGGACAGGATGTGGGCGCCGACCTCGGAGCCTTTCTCGACCACGACGACGGCAAGGTCGGGCGCAAGCTGCTTCAAGCGGATCGCGGCAGAGAGACCCGCGGGCCCGGCGCCGACGATCACCGCGTCGAATTCCATCGCTTCGCGCGCGGGTAGTTCGGTCTCGGCCATCGCGTCCTCCTGCGGCGCACCGGCGCCGATGGGATCGAGCACCGTTTTTTCCACGTTTGCGCCCAGGCAGCAATGCAGCCGGCCGCGGCGCGCGTGCTATGCTGGGTGGATGACGCCTGACCGCGCCAAGGCCGCCCGCGAGCTGCTCAGCTTCTATGTCGAGGCGGGGGTGGAAGACCTCGTGGGCGAGACCCCGGTCGATCGCTTCGCCGACAACGAAGGTCCTGTCGCGCTCTCCCCTTCGCCCGCCGCGCCGCCGCGCCCGAAGCGGGTGCTCGCGGAGCCGGTGCGTCCGGAGCCGGTGCGCCCGCCCGCTGCCATGCGCCGGCCGCCCGAAAGCCGGTTGGCTTCGCCGCGCAACGAAGGTTCGGCCGCGGCATTTGCATCGGCGGAGGCCACCGTGATGGCGGCGCGCGACGCGGCCAGGAGCGCCGCGACCCTGGAGGCGCTGCGCGCCATCGTGGCGAGTTTCGAGGGCTGTGCGCTGCGCCTGACCGCGAAACAGCTGGTGTTCGCCGACGGCAATCCGCAGGCGCGCCTGATGTGCGTCGGCGAGGCCCCGGGGCGCGAGGAGGATCTCGTGGGCCTGCCATTCGTCGGTCTCTCGGGCCAGCTGCTCGACCGCATGCTCAAGGCCATCGGGCTCGATCGCACCGCGGTCTACATCGCCAACATCATCCCGTGGCGGCCGCCCGGCAATCGCGACCCGACGCCGCAGGAGTCGACCATCTGCCTGCCCTTCATCCGGCGGCAGATCGAGCTGGTTGATCCCGACGTGCTGGTGTGCCTCGGCAAGCCGGCGACTGCCGCGCTGCTCGGCATCACCGATGGGATCAGGCGGGTGCGTGGCCGCTGGGTGACTTATCATACCGGCACACGCGAGATCCGCGCCATGCCGACCTACCACCCCGCCTACCTGCTGCGCTCGCCGCTGGAGAAGCGCCACGCTTGGCGGGACTTTTTGGCGATCAAGAAGGCGCTGGCGGGTTGATGGTGGCCACGCTCGCGGCGTTCATCTTCGGATTTTCATCGTCTCCTCTGCGATGCGGGTCGGATGATCAGCCGTGGCACATCACGACCCGCGCGAGCGCGATCGTCAATGATCTCCTCCGCGGGTTGCGCGACAAGGAGTTTCGCGTCAGCGGCACGATTGCGGTGCATCGATCCGCGACGATCAAGGCCGGCGCGATGATCAAAGGGCCGATTGTGATCGGTCCCGGATGCTTCGTCGCTTCCGGGGCCTATCTTCGGGCCGGCGTTTGGCTGGGCGAGGGTTGCGTGGTGGGTCCGCGCGCAGAGCTCACGTCATCCTTCGTGATCGCGGGCAGCAAGCTTGCCCATTTCAATTTTGTCGGCGATTCGATTCTCGGAAACGACGTCAATCTCGAGGCCGGCAGCATCGTGGCGAACCATCGCAACGAGCGAGTCGACAAGGAGATCCGAGTCAGACAGGCGGGAATGCTGCAAGGGACTGGCGTCGAGAAGTTCGGCGCGCTGATCGGTGACCGCGTCCGGATCGGCGCCAATGCGGTCATTGCACCGGGTTCGCTGCTGTTGCCAGGGCAAGCCGTGCCGCGACTGGCCCTCGTGGACCAGGAAGCGGCGCCGTCGGCTGTGTGAAGTTCACCCCTTGCGCATGTAGGGCGGCGGACCGCCGGCCAAAAAATCCTCGCGCGGCGGCGCGAACACGTCGAGCGCGAGCGAGTTCTTCCGGGAACCAGCCTTCGTGCTCGACCCCACCGGGGATTACCGCGACATCGCCCGGTCCCATGACGCGGCGTTCGTCGCCGATGCGAAAATCCATCTTGCCGCTGACGATCCAGACCAGCTGCTCGTGCGGGTGCGAGTGGGCGGCGGCGTGCGCGCCGGCTTTCATCTCCCACCAGACCATCATGCCTTGCGCACCGGAGAGCGTCCGGCGCGTGATCTTGTCGCTGATGCGCTCGGCCGGAATGTCGTCGAATGCGCCGAAACCTGTCAGTGCAGGCATTGCGGTTACCTCCCTCACAAGAACGTGGATGTGAATGGACACGAGGCCGCCGAAGCTGTCGCCGAGAATTGGAGTACGCCCGACATCATCCCCCTCCTGCTAGTGTCGGCCCGCGCCGCCGGCTAGTGCCGCGCGCTTGATGGGTCGGGCTCGATCGCCCCGCTGCGTTCCAGGAACGTATGTCCGAACTGGGCCAGCGCGTCGGCCATCAGCTTCGACTGGTCCGCCGCCGGGGCGAGCAGGATCAGATCGGCGAGGCTTTCGACGATCATCTGCGCGAGCTCCGCGATATCGGCGCCGTCGCCCTCGATGCGCTTCTGCACGAGCTCGTTGATCTCGCAATGCATACAATCCGACATCTCGCACTCCGGTGGTCGCTTCGGAGCGCCCTGGCCGGGGCGTCCGTCCGGGAGAATATAGGAATCCGGGCCGGCCCGCGCCCCTGTCCCCCGGCCGCCGCCCCCGCACCAGCGAGAGCTCGGCGGCCTGTCGTCAGCCTGGCAGAGGCCGCTCCTCTGGGGGCCGGATGTGCCGGAACGACCATAGCAGCGCTAGATCGTACCCGATCTTCAAAACCCCGCAGATCACCAGCGGCAGCCCTGGAAACGGCCCGGCCAACAGCGCGCCGGCCAATGCCGGGCTGACGGCGGCGGCAAGGCTGCGCGGCACCGCGGTGACGCTCGCGGCCGCCGGCTGCTCGGGCGGGGTCACCACCGCCATGACGTAGGAGGTGCGCGTCGGCACGTCCATCTGCGAGAGCGCGGCGCGCACGGAGAGCAGCGCCAGCGCCGAGACCAGGTCGGGCGCGAAGGCGGCGGCGATCAGACAGACGCTCGACGGGATATGGGTGAACACCATGGTGTTGACGAGCCCGATCCGATTGGCGAGCCAGGCGGCGACCGGGTAGGAGAGGGCGGCAAGCGTGCTCGACCAGAAGAAGAACACGCCGGCCTGCGCGAGCGACAGCTCGAAACGCGCGAACAGCCACAGCGCCAGCAGCGACTGCACCACGAAGCCGCCGGCGAACGCGTCGATCGAGAACAGTGCCGCCAGCTTGAACACGATCGTACGCGAGGGACCGAGCGGCGGCAGCGCCGCCGCCGGCTCCGCTGCCTTGCGCGGGATCTGCGCGTAGAGCAGCGCGGCGGCAAGGCCCAGGCCGGCATAGCCGAAGAACATCGCCTTGAGCGCGCCGACCGGGCTCATGCCGCGCGCGACCAGAAGGTCGGGAAGCGCCGAGGCGAGCGCGCCGGCGGCGGTCGCCATGGCGCCGATCAGGCTGTAGCGCGCGAACGTTCTGGTGCGCTGCTCGTGCGCAACGCCTTGCGCCAGCGAGGCGTGTTCGAGCGGCACCAGCATGCCGACGTCGCCGCCGGAAGGGTTGACCGTGCCGACAAACGCCACGACCGCGATGACCGCGATATGCTCGAAGGCGGGCAGCGCCAGCCCGGTCGCGGCCATCAGCAGCGCGCCGGCGAGCAGCAGCGTGCGCAGCTCCCGGCCGCGCGCCAGCGCACCGATCGCAAGCGTCAGCAGCGCCGACCCTAAGAGCGCGGTGGTCGCGACCATCCCGATCTCGACCGGGCCGAAGCCGATGGCCGAGAGGTAGACCGGCAGGATGATGGCGGCGAACCCGTCGCCGAACGCGCGTGCGGCGCGCGCCATGTTGATGAAAAAGATCGGGCCTGGGCGGGGGGCGCGGCCATGGAGCATGTCTCACCTCCGGTGTGGAGCGAGACAACGCTTGGCTGCGCGGCAGCTGACCGGGCGGTTGTCGTCAGCCCGAAACGCCCGGGCGCCTATCATGCTGCATCGCCCGGCGCAAGGTTCGAGGGTAGTGTTCGGGGGGCGCGCGCGGAGGCCGGAACTCGGAAATCCAGGATTGCGTTTAAGTGCAACGATGCTCGTGTTTCGCGCGCCCTCAAAGGCTACACTCGGTAGTAGAAGGGCGGGGCTCCCTTCAATCGACTGAAATGGTAAGCACGACAAATCGACGGGATCACCCAGAGCGCACAACAGGCATCGACATGAGCGGAGCGAAAAGCGCCACCACCCAGCATCCGAGATCGGTTGATGCGCGGGACGCCGAAATCGGGCGCCTCGTGCGCGCACAGCGACAACAACTGCGGCTCAGTCAGTCGGACCTGGCGGAGCGCATAGGCGTTACGTTCCAGCAGGTGCAGAAGTACGAGAACGGCACCAATCGCATCTCGATCGGCCGCCTGACGCGGATCGCCGAGGCGCTGGACGTGCCGCCGACATTCTTCTTCGCGCGCGAGACCAAGGCCGGGGTGGCGACCGGCAACAAGTCGCGCGAGTTCCTCGCTGCCCCCGGGGCGCTGCGCCTGATCAGGGCTTACGACCGATTCCCGGGCCGGGAGCTGCGGACGGCGTTCGTGGAATTCGCCGAGAGCCTCGCGAAGAGCGAGAAGCGCAGCGCCTGACAGTAGGCCGCACCCCATTGCGCTTGAGACGCGCCGCCCCCTGGAGGGGGAGGGCGCAGCCGAGCGACCGACACGATTTGCTACCATCAGCGCCATCCGAGCTACCCCCCGACCGCGAACTTGACGGCGAACAGGATCGCCAAGACCACGACGGCGGGAGAGGCTTCGGCGACCCGACCGGACAGGATCTTGATCACCGCGTAGGTGATGAAACCGAGCCCGATGCCGGTCGCGATCGAATAGGTCAGCGGCATCGTGATGGCAGTGACGATCGCGGGGGCGTATTCGGTAACGTCGTCCCAGGAAATTTCTGCCAGCCCCCGCGCCATCATGCAGGCAACGAAAAGCAGGGCCGCGGCCGACGCATAGGCCGGGATCATGCCGGCAAGTGGCGCGAAGAACAGCGCGCACAGGAACAGAATGGCGACCACGACCGCGGTCAGCCCGGTGCGGCCGCCGGCGGACACGCCGGCCGCGCTCTCGATATAGCTGGTGGTCGTGGAGGTGCCGATGGCGGCGCCGAACATGGCGGCGAAGCTGTCGGCGATCAGCGCCTCGCGCATGCGCGGCAGCTTGCCGTCGACCATCAGCCCGGTGCGGTGGGTGACCCCGATCAAGGTGCCGGCATTGTCGAATACGTCGATCAGAAGGATCGTGAACACGACGATCAGGAAGGTGAGCTCGAACGCGCGCGAAAAATCCATCTGCAGGAAGGTCGGCGCAAGCGACGGCGGCAGCGAAACGATCCCCTGATACTGCGTGAGCCCGAACGGGATGCCGATCAGCGCGACCACCAGGATGCCGATCAGCGTGCCTCCCACTATGTTGCGGTGGTTGAACGCAACGATCAGCACGAAGCCGAGGATCGCCAGGATGGCGGCAGGCTTCTTCAGGTCGCCGAGCGTCACCAACGTCGCCGGATGGTCGACCACCAGGCCCGACGTTTGCAGCGCGATGATGCCGAGGAACAGCCCGACGCCCGCCGAGATCGCGAGCTTGAGGTTGTGCGGGATCGACTCGATCACGTACTGCCGGATCGGTAACACCGAGATCAGGAAGAACAGCACGCCGGAGAGGAACACGGCGGCGAGCGCCTGCTGCCACGTGTACTGGTAAGTGATCGTCACCGTGAAGGCGAAGAACGCGTTGAGCCCCATGCCGGGCGCGAGCGCGATCGGATAGTTGGCATAGAGCCCCATCACCAACGTGGCGACCGCCGCCGCCACGCAGGTGGCCACGAACACGGCGCCCCTGTCCATGCCGGCATTGGCCAGGATCGTCGGATTGACGAAGATGATGTAGGCCATGGTCAGGAACGTAGTCACGCCGGCGACCATCTCGGTGCGCGGCGTGGTGCCATGCTCGCTCAGCCCGAAATAGCGGTCGAGGAAGGACGGCGGCGCGGTCGGCGCGGTGCCCTCGGTCATGCGTGCCCCCGGGTTTCCTCTCATTGCAGGCGGGAAGAGGTGACGCGACCGACCATAGCGGCTGCCCGCTCGCCATTCCCGCTTGCCGTCCGAGTTGTCCACCGGCGCCTTCAACTATGCGTGACGACGCCGGCCATGCTGCCGGGCTGCCATAGGCGGCCCGCGGTCCATCGGCTAAGGTCCCCGGTAGCCGGGCAGGCCCCTCATCGTTCCATCCCCGCCTGTCGCGCGCCGTCGACAAGAAGCACGACAGCATCGACCGTCGAAGTAACGCTTGCGAGGAACCCTCATGGCAAAGCTCAACATCAATGGCGCGCTCCGTGACGTCGAGGTCGAAGCCGACACCCCGCTGCTATGGGTGATTCGCGAGCAGGTCGGTCTCACCGGCACGAAGTACGGCTGCGGCGTTGCGCAATGCGGCGCCTGTTCGGTGCACCTCAACGACGAGGTGGCGCGCTCCTGCGCAATCCGCGTCGGCGACGTGAAGGAGACCGACCGCATCGTCACCATCGAGGGGCTGTCGACCAACTCTTCGCATCCGGTGCAAAAGGCCTGGGCGGAACTCGACGTGCCGCAGTGCGGATACTGCCAATCGGGGCAGATCATGGCGGCCGCGGCGCTGCTGCGGAAGACGCCGAAGCCCACCGACGCCGACATCGACGAGGCAATGACCAATATTTGCCGATGCGGCACCTATCAGCGCGTTCGCGCGGCCGTGCACCTTGCCGCCCGCGACATCTCTAGGACCTGAGGCTCGAGGAGGTTTGCCGTGGCACACTCGATTGGCGGCAAGGCCGCTAGGTTTTCGCGCCGCAAGTTCATGGTCGGCTCGGCCGCCGCCGGCGGCGGGCTGGCACTCGGATTCCATCTGCCGCTCGGCATCGATCCCGCGGCGGCACAAGGCGCGGCTGCGGCCGGCGCGGAGGTCAATGCCTGGGTGGTGATCAAGCCCGACGACACCTGCGTGATCCGCATCGCCCGCTCGGAGATGGGACAGGGCACGCTCACCGGCCTCGCGCAACTCGTCGCCGAGGAGCTGCAATGCGACTGGAGAAAGGTCACGACCGAGTCGATTACCGCCGGGCAGAACCTCGCGCGCAAGCGGGTGTGGGGCGACATGTCGACCGGCGGCAGCCGCGGCATCCGCAGCTCACAGGATTATGTCCGCCGCGGCGGCGCGGTCGCGCGTCTGATGCTGCTGCGGGCAGCCGCCGACGAGTGGAAAGTCCCGGTCGGCGAGCTCACCGTGGCAGACGGCGTGATCACGCATGCGGCCTCCAATCGCTCGACCACCTACGGCAAGGTCGCGGCGGCTGCCGCCAAGCTCGAGGCGCCGGATCCCAAGAACATCACGCTCAAGGACCCGAAGGACTGGAAGATCGCCGGCAAGCCGATGAAGCGGCTCGATACCGCCGACAAGCTCAACGGGTCGAAGATCTATGCGATCGATGTGCAACTGCCCGGCATGCTTAACGCCGCGATCAAGGACTGCCCGGTTTTCGGCGGCAAGCTCAAGAGCTACGACGAATCGAAGATTGCCGGCCTCCCCGGTGTGCGCCGCGTCGTGAAGGTGAAGGACAGCGCCGTGGCGGTCGTTGCCGACACCTGGTGGCGCGCCAAGACCGCGCTTGATGCGCTGCCGATCGTCTGGGATGAGGGCGAGAACGCCAAGGTGTCGAGCGCCACCATCGCCGAGCACCTCAAGGAGGGGCTGACCGCGAGCGCGACCAATGGCGAGCGCCAGAACGGCGACGCGCGCGGCGCGATTGCGGGGGCGGTGAAGAAAGTCGAGGCGGTCTATACCACGCCGTTCCTGTCGCATGCCTGCATGGAAGTGATGAACGCCACCGTCCGCCTGTCGGCCGACAGGGCGGAGGTTTGGGTCGCGAGCCAGAATGCGGAAGCCTCGCTCGCGGCGTTGTCGGAGGCGTCCGGCCTGCCGCTCGCGCAATGTGAGGTCTACCGGCACGACCTCGGCGGCGGCTTTGGCCGCCGCGGCGGCCTGCAGGACTACGTCCACCAGGCGGTCGCCATCGCCAAGGAATTCCCCGGCACTCCGGTCAAGCTGATCTGGAGCCGCGAGGAGGATCAGGCGCACGACTTCTATCGACCGATCTCGCAGTGCCGGCTCTCCGGCGGCCTCGATGCCGACGGCAATCTGGTCGGGCTGCATGTGCGTGTGTCCGGGCAGTCGATCAATGCCACCCTCAATCCGGGCGGGATCGTCGGCGGCAAGGACCGTCGCCAGCTGCAAGGGATGTGGGCGGAGCCGGGCGATGCGCAGCTCGGCTACAGCGTGCCGAACCTGCTGATCGAATACGCGATGCGCAATACGCATGTGCCGGTCGGTCCGTGGCGCGGGGTCAACACCAACCAGAATGGCGTCTACATCGAATGCTTCATGGATGAGCTGGCGCGTACGGCCGGGAAGGATCCGCTGGCGTTCCGCCGCGCGCTGATGAGCCAGCATCCCAAGCACCTGGCCGTGCTCAACGCCGCGGCCGAGAAGGGCGACTGGGGCAAGCCGCTGCCGGTGGGCGTGCATCGCGGCATCGCGCAGTTCATGGGGTACGGCAGCTACTCGGCGGCGGTCGCCGAGGTCTCGGTGAGCCCGCAGGGCAAGGTCAAGGTCCACCGCATGGTTCTGGCGCTCGACTGCGGCCACGTAGTCAATCCCGGCCAGGTCGCCGCGCAGGTTGAGGGCTCGGTCGCGTACGGGCTTTCGGCCACTCTCTATGGCGAGTGCCCGGTTCAGGATGGACGCATGACCAGCCTGAACTTCGACACCTACGAGCTGCTGCGGCTTGCCGAGATGCCGAAGGTCGAGACCGTGATCGTGCCGTCGCATGACTTCTGGGGCGGCGTCGGCGAGCCGACGATCTGCGTGGTGGCGCCGGCGGTGCTCAACGCAATCTACGCCGCGACCGGCAAGCCGGTGCGCAGCCTGCCGCTGAAGAACGTCAAGCTGGTGTGATTGCCGCGCGGGCGGCCGGAATTCGAGCGGCGAGCGCACTCGCAGCGATTTCGGATGCGCGCACTGAATGTAGATGCGGCCGCCGCCATGATCGGCGACGCTCGAGAGCAAACGGGAGGAGGGTGCCATGCGGACAATGACACGGGTATGCGTTGGATTGGCAGCATTGAGCGCTGCTGCAATTATTGCCGCGAGAACGGACCTGCAGGCGCAGCAAGCGGCCGGCACGGTCAACATCGGCATCAACGATATCGGCGGCGTGGTCAGCGGCCCGGGCGGACCGGAAGCGGGCGTCTGGGTGATCGCCGAGACCATCGACCTTCCGACCAAGTTCGCCAAGATGGTGGTGACCGATGATCAGGGCCGCTACGTCATCCCCGAGCTGCCGAGCGCCAAGTACAAGCTATGGGTGCGCGGCTACGGTCTCGTCGAACTCGCCGAAGGTGGACGGAGCGACCGGCACGGACCCTCAATCTGACCGCCGTGAAGGCGCCGAGCGAGAAGGAAGCCGCGCAGTACTACCCACCGATCTACTGGTATTCACATGCTCAAGGTGCCGGCTGCGATCCGAGTTTCCGGCCGGCGCCGGTGAAGACCCAGCCCGAATGGGTCAACCAGCATCAAAGCATACCGGCTGCATGTCGTGCCATGCGCTCGGCAGCCCCGGCACGCGCACGATGCCGAAGATGTTCACCGAGGTCTCCAAGGACTCGGCAGAGGCCTGGGCACGCCGGCTGATGGCCGGGCAGGCGCAGACCCAAATGACGAGTGACATCGGCCGGCTCGACACCCAGCGCGCGCTCAAGCTCTACGGCGACTGGACCGATCGCATCGCCGCCGGCGAGCTGCCGTTCGACAAGCCGGCGCGGCCGCAAGGCATCGAGCGCAACGTCGTCATCACCACGTGGGACTGGAGCACGCCCACCGGCTACATGCATGACCTGATCTCGACCGACCGGCGCAAGCCCACGGTCAATGCCAACGGCAAGCTCTATGGGGCGCCGGAGAACTCGACCGACCTCTTCCCGGTGCTCGATCCGAAGACGCACACGGCGAGCCAGATCAGGCACCCGGTGCGCGACCCGAAGACGCCGAACCATAAGGATGACCCGATGGCGCCGTCGCCCCACTGGGGGGCAGAGCCGATCTGGGACAGCCAGGCCAGCATCCATAACCAGATGATGGACGAGAAGGGACGCGTGTGGGCGGCGGCGCGCATCCGTCATCCGGCCAATCCCGACTACTGCAAGAAGGACGGAGACCATCCGTCGGCGAAAGTGTTCCGGCTCGACAATGCGAGCCGTCATCTGTCCGATGTACGACCCGGCGAAGGAGAAGTTCACGCTGATCTCGACCTGCTTCCCGACCCACCATGTGATCTTCGCCGAGGATGTCAACAACACCCTGTGGGTCTCGAGCGGCGTTACCGGGCCGGGGGCGTTGGGTGGCTCAACCGCAAAATGTTCGAGGAGACCGGCGACGAGGTGAAGTCGCAGGGCTGGTCGCCTTATGTCCTCGACACCAACGGCAACGGCAAGCGTGACGAATATGTCGAGCCCGACCAGCCCGCCGATCCGAGCAAGGACACGCGGATGGCGGCGAATTTCTACGCGGTTGGCATCAACCCGAAGGACGGCTCGATATGGGGAACCCAGATCGGTTATCCGGGGCGTATCGTGCGCGTCGCGCCCCGGCCGGACCCGACCCACACGGCGTTGACGGAAGTCTACGAGCCGCCGTTCCCGGGCTATGGGCCGCGCGGCGGCGATATCGGCCGCGACGGCATCTTCTGGGCGTCGCTCGCGAGCGGCCATCTCGGCAAATTCGACCGAAGCAAATGCAAGGTGCTCAACGGTCCGAGCGCGACCGGCAAGCACTGCCCCGAGGGCTGGACGCTCTACCGCTTCCCCGGGCCGCAGTTCCGCGACGTCACTGACGACGGCAGCGTGGAGGCGAGCTACTACACCTGGGTCGATCAGTACAATACGCTCGGCCTTGGCGAGAATGTACCGATCGCCACCGGCAACATGAGCGACGCCTACCACGCGCTGGTCGACGGCAAGTTCATCACGCTGCGCGTGCCCTACCGCATGGGCTTCTTCGCCAAGTGGGCGGAAGGCCGCATCGACGATCCCAACGCGGGCTGGAAGGGGCGCAGCCTGTGGGCGACCTCGTCCGACCGCACCGTGTTCCACAACGAGGGCGGCAAGGCGAACCGTCCGCAGGTGGTGCGCTTCCAGATGCGCCCGGACCCGCTGGCCAGGTAGCTACTTTCATCCTCCCCCCTTGCGGGGGAGGATGCTCTCGCGAAGCGAAGCCGGGTGCGGGAGTGCGATGCTGACCCCACCCGTCTCCTCGTTCGCTTACGCTGGATGAGCCACCGCCCCTTTCAGGGGAGGGATGAGGCTCATTTCTGCGGGCGGCTCTTCGCCCATTCGGTGTACTTCTTGGCCTTTTCGTGGGCATCGGCGAAATATTTCTCGTACTCCTCGCCCACCATGAGCTTGATCGCCAGGCCCTGGCTCTCGAGCTTGCTGACGTGCTCGGGATCCTCCATCGCTTTCTTCAGCACCTCGCGCAGCTTCGCCACCACCGGTGCCGGCATGCCCTTCGGTCCCGCGATTCCGCGGGTGGAGTTCGACATCACGGTCGGATAACCGAGCTCCTTCATGGTCGGTACGTCGGGCAGGAACTTCGAGCGCACGTCGTCCGTCACGGCGAGCGCGCGCACCTCGCCCGAGCGCACCCGCGGCACGATGCTGCCGACGTTGTCGAACGCAGCGTCGATGTTGCCGGCCATGATCTCCTTGAACTGAGCCGCGCCGCCTTCGAGGTGCACGAGGCGGAAAACCGCGCCCGGTGCGGCCTCCTCGGTCATCAGGATGGCGAGATGGTCGTCGGAGAGAATGCCGGTGGTGGCGGTGCGAATGGTGTTTGGCGCCTTCTTGGCGGCGTCGATCAAGTCCTGCGCGGTCTTGTAGGGGCTGTCCGCACGGACCCAGATCACGCCCGGGTCGAGCACCTGGTTGATGATCGGCGTGAAGTCCTTCTCGGTGAAGATCGCCTTGCGGTCCGGGTCGAGGATGACGGTATTGGTGGCGGGCAGGTTGATGTAGCCGATGTAGTAGCCGTCAGGCCGCTGGCGCACCATCTCGGTCCACCCGATCTGGCCGCCGGCGCCGCCCTTGTTCACCACCACGATCGGCTGGCCGAGTGCCTTTTCGGCGATCGAGGCGACGATACGGGCGCCGATGTCGGTCGACCCCCCGGCCGGAAACGCCACCATGAGCTGCACCGGCTTGTTGGGGAAGCTCTGGGCGCCGGCGCTGCCGCTTGCGGCGGCCAGTGCTAAGGCGGCGGCGACTGCGATGCGATACATCTGACGTTCCTCCTTGGTTGTTTGACTTCAGGGATTGGACTCGCGCAGCTGCGGCGGCGGCAGCCGCAGCATCGAGGCGACGAGGACGGCGGCGGCGACCACCAGCAGCCCCAGGCAGAGCGGACGCGTGAAGAAGATCGAGAAGTCGCCGCCCGACATTTCGAGCGACGTGCGCAACGATTTCTCGATGAACGGCCCGAGGATCAGCCCGAGCACGAGGGGCGCGATCGGCAGGTCGATCTTGCGCAACCCATAGCCGATGATCCCGAATGCGATCATGACGCCGATGTCGAACACGCTTTGCTGCAGCGAATAGGCGCCGATGACGCAGAACAGCAGCGTCCCGACGCAGACGTATTGATAAGGCAGGTGCAGGAGCCGCGCCCACAGGCCGACGAACGGGAGGTTGAGGACCAGTAGCAGCACGTTGCCGATCATGAAGCTCCCAATCACTGCCCACACCAGGTCGGGGCGCTCCTTGAACAGGAACGGCCCCGGCGTGAGCCCGTTGATGATGAACGCGCCCATCAGCACCGCGATCGTGGGCGACGACGGGATGCCGAGCGTGAGCAGCGGAATCATCGCGGCGTTGGCGTAGGCGTTGTTGGCGCTCTCCGGCGCCGCCACGCCTTCGATCGCGCCTTCGCCGAACTGTTCCGGCGTTTTCGAGATCCGCTTCTCGAACACATAGGCCACGAAGGTCGGGATGATGGAGCCGACGCCGGGAATGAGCCCGAGGAAGAACCCGATGCCGGTGCCGCGCGCGATCGCGCCGAGCGCGCGCCGCCATTCCGGGCGCGACGGCAGCAGCGAGGACAGATTGGTCTTGATCACCTGGCGATAGGGCTTCTCGATGGTGAGCAGAATCTCGGCGACCCCGAACAGCCCCATCACCACCGGAATGAAGCCGACGCCGTCGTAGAGGTTCGGCAAGCCGAAGGTGAAACGGGGCGCGCCGCGCACCGGGTCGATGCCGACCAGCGCGATCAGCAGGCCGAGCACCGCCATCACCAGCGCGGGCAGCAGCGACTGCCCGGAGAGTCCGGTGATCAGCGCGAGGCCGACAAGCATCAGCGCGAAGAACTCCGGCGGGCCGAACGAGAGCGCAATGCGGGCGAGCGGCGGCGCCACCACGATCAACGCGAGGGTCGCGGCGATGCCGCCGACGAACGAGCCGATGGCGGCGATCCCGAGCGCGGTGCCGCCGCGCCCCTGTTTCGCCATCTGGTAACCGTCGAAGCAGGTGACGACCGAGGCGGCTTCTCCCGGCACGTTGATCAGCACCGAGGTGATGGTGCCGCCATACATGGCGCCGTAGTAGATGGCGCTGAGCATGATCAGCGCGCCGATCGGATCGAGCGTGAAGGTGAGCGGGATCAGGATCGCGGTGCCGGCCGCCGGCCCGAGCCCGGGCAGCACGCCGATCAGCGTGCCGAGGATGCAGCCGATGAGCGCGAAGCTCAAGTTCTGCAGGCTCGTCGCCGCCGCCAGACCGGTCAGGAGATGCTGCAGCGTGTCCATGGTCGGCGTCTACCTCACAAGCCGAGTGTGCCGAGCGGCAGCGGTACCTTGAGCCAGTAATAGAAAACGTGGAACACGCCGAAGCTGCCGGCGAGCGCGGTGAGCATGATGCCGACTGGCGAGCGCGCTCCGAGCACCGGCAACAGGCCGGCGATGAAGATCAGCATGGTCGGTCGGTAACCGAGCGGCTCGATCAGCGCGGCCGCGGCCGCAAGCGCGACCGGAACGGCCGCGGCCTGAAGGGCTGCCGGGCCCTGCGGCCACTCGAGCGGGCCGGGATCGGGCTCGCGCGCTTCCTGCCCCAGGATGCCGGCCGTGAGCACGGCGCCGATCAGGCTCAGCCAGAACGGAAAGAAGCCGGGGCCGGGGCCGAGCGCATCGGTGAGCGAGTAGTCGAGCGAAGTTATGAGGGCGGCCAGGAAGATGCCCAACAGGCAAACGCACGCGATCTGCCGTCCGCGCCGCACGTTCCCCCCGGAAATCTTTCGTTCATTTATCTTTGGCCGGAAGGCTAGCATGAGGCGCGCGCGCCGGACAAATCGCAGCGCGTGGAGCGCGGCTCATTCCACTTAAGTCATTCTGCTTGCGCTATTCCCTATTGTGGAATACAATTGCCCCGGATGATCCGATCGTTCAAGGACTGGGCCACGGCCCGCCTGTTCGCGGATGAGGATGTACCGCGCTTTCGAGGGATCGAGCGGCCGGCGCGGCGCAAGCTGATGCTGCTCGATGCCGCCGGCTCGTTGAGCGATCTGGGCGTGCCGCCCGGCAATCGGCTCGAAGCGCTCAAAGGCGACCGCAAAGGGCAGCATTCTGTACGCATCAATGACCAATGGCGCATCTGCTTCGTGTGGCGTGCCAGCGGGCCCGAGGAAGTGGAGATCGTCGATTATCATTGAGGATGGATTCATGGTGAAGAAGCTCACCCCAATTCCGCCCGGCGAAATCCTGCTCGAGGAGTTCATGAAGCCGAACCGCATCAGTCAAAACCGGCTGGCGCGCGATATCGACGTCAGTCCTGGGCGGGTGAACGCGATCGTGCACGCGCAGTCCGCCATTACGGCTGCGATTGCGCTGCGGCTCGCGAAATATTTTGGGACGACGCCGGAGCTGTGGATGAACTTGCAGGCATCGTACGACCTACGCCGCGCGCGGCTTACCGACTGGCCGAAGCTGGAACCGCGCGTTCGCGTGCTTGCGGCGGAGTAGATAACGCAAATCAACAGTTGTCCCGGCAGAGTCCTCGGACCGGCGCTTCGCGCCGTCCGAGGACAGGCTCCGCCAGAGCCGTATGGAACGTTCCCGGTTGCACGCGGGATTCCGCAAGAGCGTGTGCTCGGGTCAGTTGTGATCAGGGCTGCCGGTGGCGCGATCGAACAGCACCTTCTCCTCGGCCGTGAAGGCACGCTCGTTGATTTGCGGCGCCCAGCCGTAGTTCTCCAGCACGTGGCCGCGCGCTCCCTGCCAGGCAACCGGCGCCGTGCGCCGCGGTCCTGAAGCGCTGTTGTCGTAACCTGGCGGGTAGCTGAGGTCCGGCGAGCCCTCGCCCGCCATCACCGCCGACGCGCTGCCAAAAACAAGCGCAGCCGCCAGCGCCATTCTCGTCTTGTTGAACATGTTATCGTTCCTTTCACAACAATTTGAACCCCCGCATAAACCGCGGCAAATTCTTACGTTCGACCGACACGCGTTGGTGCTGTCCGCGCACCTGGCGGTTCAATCGACAGTCGCCATATGGTGCGGAGCCGGGTGCATGATTACCTGCCGCAGCGGGAATGGCTTTATGGACGAGGGCGAATAATGCGCGGACCTGAATTCGCAGAACTGACGGCTTTCGTCGCGGTCGCCGAGCAGCGGAATTTCACACGCGCCGCCGCGAATCTCGGCATCGCACCGTCGACGTTGAGCCAGACCATCCGTGCACTCGAGGAGCGGTTGGGGATTCGGCTCCTCAACCGCACCACGCGCAGCGTCGCGACGACGGAGGCCGGCGAGCGACTGCTCGCCGAGCTGCAGCCGGCGCTCGATGGCATCGGGAAGGCGATGGAAACGGTCAATGCCTATCGCGACACGCCGATGGGCACGTTGCGGCTGTGCGTTTCGCGCCCGGCCTCCCTGCATATCATCGCGCCGCTGCTCACCCCGTTCCTCGCCGCGCATCCGGCGATCACGGTCGAGATCACCACCGATGATTCGGGCCAGGACATCGTCAAGGGCGGATTCGATGCCGGCGTGCGCATCGGCGAGCTCATCGAGCAGGACATGATTGCGGTACGGCTGACCGACAGCTACCGCATGGTCGCGGTGGCTTCGAGGGAGTATCTGCAGAACCATCCGGCGCCGGCGCATCCAGACGATCTGCATGCGCACAACTGCATTCGGTTCCGCTGGAACGGCGACGGTGCCGTTCATCCGTGGCGGTTCGAGCGCGGCGACGAGCGGCTCGAAGTCGCGGTCGACGGTGACCTCGTGGTCGACGATCTGCTTCTGGCCTTGTTCGCCGCGCGCGACGGCGCCGGCGTCGCTTATCTGCCGGGCCCGTTCATCTGTCCCTACATGGAACAAGGGCGGCTGGTGCGCCTGTTGGAAGATTGGTCGCTGACCAAGTCCGGCGTGTTTCTCTACTATTCGGGCCGCCGCCAGGTCCCGGCGCCGCTGCAGGCGTTCATCTCATTCGTGCGTCGGCATGCCCATGTCAACGGCAAGGCACGTGGCGCGACGATCGGGCGAAACGCCAAAGCCGACGGCCACGCAGCGGCAGCCGCCGGCTGAGCCTCGCGACCGCTTCTTGCGCGTCTGGCCAGCCGGGCCGCATTCTTCGGCTGTGACGAACAGGTCATTCCGTTGCGCGGCGATTATCCAACCGGCGCGCAATCCTCAGATCGTGATTCACGAGCGGATGTGGCGAGCTATTGGCCGCACCAATCGACATTGATCTTGAGGAGACCAACATGACCAATACCGGACGGCATCTCGCCGCGATGTCCTTCGCGGCGCTCGGCCTGGTTCAGTTCCTGCCGGTCGAAACCGCCTTCGCGCAGCAGCGGCGGACGCAGCAGCAGGAAACGCTGATGATGCACGGCGTGCGCACGACGCCGGAAATCTCGGCCAAGTGCGAGGCCTTCATCGACCGGACTTTCGGCCGCGGCACCGGCTCCGAAATTCATCGCAGCGCCGGGCTTGCCGCCTGCATCGAGCGCGGCGGCAATTGATGGGCTTAACGCGGATCAGCGCATGCATGATCCGTCGCGCGCGAAGGGGAGCGGCGGGTTGCGCTTTTGGCAACCCGCCTATCGCTCATGGCGGAACATCATGAGCGCAGCCGAGAACAAGCAACTCATGCAGGAGATTTGCGCCGGGCGACGGCAGCTCGTTTCGCGACAGTCTGGATGAGAATTTCCGCTTAAGCAGAGTGGCTACTCCGGTGGGCGGAAATCGACCCTCCTTTGTACAGCTTGGTCCACATCCTCCGGAGTCATGAGGACCGTGACCCGTGACTTCACCATGCCGCTGGCCTGTGCGACTATGGCGGTGGCAGCCATGTCCACGTTGCTCGGCAGATCGAGAATAATAACGAAGTCATCGCTGCCAAAGGCGTAATAGAACGCTTCGAGTTCTCCGCCCATCTCCTTGGCAAGTTGTTCGACCATCGCTCGCCGTTTCGAGCCGCCCTCCTTCAGCAGGCCCTTCAGACCCTCATCAGTGTAAGAACCTTGCACGAGATATTTCGGCATAGCGTCTCCTCTTTCAAGCTCGTGAGTACGGGACGATCGGGGGCGCTGAGACAGCCCAAGAAGGCGAGCGCAATCCAGCACGGCGCTGCGATCTGGTTGTCAGGGCATTCTCAGTTTACCCCCTTAGTCCGGCATATTCTAAGCAGATGTTGTCGCCTTCGCCAACGAATGGGCTATGAATATGCCCCTCGACGGGCGTGGTTGGCAGCCTCAATCCGTTGGACAACTTTCAGAATCTCTGCTTGGCCTACCGGCACGAACAAATGGTCGAAGTCCTCTGAGGGCAAGCGGGCGGTGACGCGTTGTTGCGGCCGTTTTTTGCGCGGTTCGCGGATCAATACGCCGACACGGCGCGTCGCCTCGTTGCCAAGGAGAGTACGTCGTCGTCGAGTGCCGGGGTCGCGTCACCAGAAGTCGGGCAAGCGTTATCACAAGAGCTATTGCTGGATCCGCCCGATTGCCGCCCGTTTGCAGGAGCTGACCGAGCACATGGACACTGCGCTGGTTGCCAGCGCCACAGCCGAAACCCTTCGAGGCACCACCAACGCTGCGTCGGCGCGCGGCGCGATTGCCGCGTTTGCGCGTCCCAAATTCTGGGCTTAGATTCCGCCCATGGAGCTCGATCCCGTCCTGCTCGCGCGCTTGCAGTTCGCATTCACGATCGCGTTCCACATCATCTTCCCGAGCTTCACCATCGGCCTCTCGGCCTATATCGCGACGCTCGAGCTCATCAGCGTCGCCACCGGACGCGAGCTCTTCCACCGCATCGCGCAGTTCTGGATCAAGATCTTTGCGGTCTCGTTCGCCATGGGCGTGGTGTCGGGGATCGTGCTTGCCTACCAGTTCGGCACCAACTGGAGCCGGTTCTCGGTGGTGGCCGGCAACGTCATCGGCCCGTTGATGGGCTACGAGGTGCTGACCGCGTTCTTCCTCGAGGCGACGTTCCTCGGCATCCTGCTGTTCGGCGGCAACCGCGTGCCGCGCTGGCTCTATCTGACGGCGGCGATCTGCGTCGCGGTCGGCACCGCGCTCTCGGCGTTCTGGATCCTCGCCGCCAATTCCTGGATGCAGACGCCGGTCGGGCACGAGGTGCGCGGCGGCATCGCCTATCCGGTCGACTGGTGGGCGATCATCTTCAACCCGAGCTTCCCGTACCGTTTCGCCCACATGCTCAACGCGGCCTACCTTACGACTGCATTCTGCGTGCTGGCGGTCGGCGCGCGCTACCTCCTCGCTAGTCGCCACGAGGAGGAGGCGCGCACCATGATGCGGATGGCGATCGGGCTGCTCGCGATCTTCGCGCCGGCACAGCTTTTCATCGGCGACCAGCACGGCCTCAACACGCTCAAGCATCAGCCGATCAAGATCGCCGCCATGGAGGCGCACTGGGACGGCTCGAAACCCGGCGACTTCCACATCATCGCCTGGCCGGACGAGAAGAACGAGCGCAACGTGTTCGCGATTTCGATCCCACGCGGCGCCTCGATCGTGCTGACGCACGACCCGAATGGTCTCTTCCCCGGGCTGACCAGCGTGCCGCCGCAGGATCGTCCGCCGGTGTGGCCGGTTTTCTATGCGTTCCGGATCATGCTGGCGGTTGGGGGCGCGATGATCGCCGCCGGCCTTGTTGGCGCCTTCCTGTGGTGGCGCGGCCGGTTGTTCGCGACCCGCTGGTATCTGGTGCTGGCGGCGCGCAGCTGGTGGATCGGCTTCGTGGCGATCATTGCCGGCTGGGTGGTGACCGAGAGCGGCCGCCAGCCCTGGCTCGTGCACGGCATTCTACGCACCGCCGACGCAATTTCGCCGGTGCCGGCGGCGACGGTTGCGCAGACGCTCGCGCTGTTCGTGATCGTCTACGGGATCGTGTTCGCGGCCGGCATCTACTACATCAACCGGCTGATCGAGAAGGGCCCGGCTGGCCGGCTGGTCGAGCCGGCGTCGCCGGCCGGCGCCAATCGGCCGATTGCGGCGGCCGCCGACGCCGCCCGCGAGGCGCTGGGAGGTGGCGCAGCGACGTGAGTTGGGTATCCCGGGATTAGCGTAGCGCGTAGCGGCGCGCTGCTGACGCGGGATCTTACAAGCGCGTTCTTGAGGTGCCGGATCTGCGCTGCACCGCGTCGGGGACACAGGGGAGCGACATGGAATTCTGGCTGCCGCTGATCTGGGCCGGCGTGATCGGGAGCGCGGTCGCTCTCTACGTCATCCTCGACGGTTTCGACCTCGGCGTCGCGCTTTTGTTTCCGTTCACCAAAAACGAGCGCGAGCGCGACCAGATGGTGCGTTCGATCGCGCCGTTCTGGGACGGCAACGAGACCTGGCTGGTGCTCGGCGGCGGCGGGCTGTTCGTGGCGTTCCCGCACGCCTACGCCGTCATCATGCCGGCGTTCTACGTGCCGGTGATCCTGATGCTGCTGGCGCTGGTGTTCCGCGGCGTCGCGTTCGAATTCCGCCATGTCGCGGTCACCAGCCGCAAGTATTGGAACGTTGCGTTTTGCGGCGGCTCGTTGGTGGCGGCGCTGGCGCAAGGCGCGATCCTCGGCGGCATGATCCAGGGCATCAGGGTCGAGAACGGCGCGTTCGCCGGCGGACCGTTCGACTGGGCGACGCCGTTCGCGCTGATCTGCGGCATCGGAGTGACTGCGGGCTACGGGCTGCTCGGCGCCACCTGGCTGACGATGAAAACCGAGGGGCCGGTGGCGATCCGAGCGCGCGCGCAGGCCAAGGTGTTGTTGCTCGCGGTGCTCGGCGCGATGGGCGTGGTGAGTCTGTGGACACCGCTGGCATTCGAGCCCATCGCTGCGCGCTGGTTCTCGACGCCCAACATCTTCTATCTCTGGCCGGTGCCGATCGTGACCGTGCTCACCGCCTGGGCGGCCTGGCACTGGCTCGAGACCGGCCGCGAGGCGCTGCCGTTCTTCGCCGCGATCGCGCTGTTCCTGCTCGGCTACCTCGGCCTCGTCGTGTCGAGCTTCCCGTATCTGGTGCCGCCGTCGCTCACCATCTGGGACACCGCCGCGCATCCCTCCTCGCAGCTGTTCATGCTGATCGGCACGTTGATCCTGCTGCCGTTTATCCTCGGATACACGGCGCTGTCGTATTGGGTGTTCCGCGGCAAGGTCGCTGAAGGCGAGGCGTATCATTGAGAATGTGTCCCGGGCGCGGCGCACCGCATCGCGGTGCGCCGCAGAACCGGACCTTCACAAATGCCTGCGTTTTCGAAGGTCCCGCATCTGCGGCGCATCGTTGCACGATGCGCCGCGTGCGGGACACTGACACTACCGCACCGCCTGCGGCCGGATCACCGCCCAGCCGATTCGGATCGTCGGCAGCCAGCCCTGCACCGGCCGCTCGAATGTCTGCGGCACTTCCGCCACCAGCTCCGGAAAGCGCGCGCGCAGCGCGGCCGGCGGCGCGCCGACAGTATCGCCAATCGGCCACACCAGGATCGCGCCGCGTTGGCGCATGTCGGCTTCGTTGGTCCATGGCGTCCGCGCCGGCGCCGCGGCATCGTAGACGCTCGGCCGGCTCGGCGACGCAAGCGCGATCAGGCTCGCGACGTGGACGTCGCCGCCGACGCGTTCGAGCGGCCTGCCGACACGGCGCTGGAACGTGTCGCTGAAGAAACGTCCCATAGATGCGGCGGGCTCCTGGCCTGGAATGTTGGCAACCCCGACCCACGGGAGCAGCAGGATCGCGGCCAGCATCACGAACGCCGGCAGCAGCAGCACCGCCGTCCACGCTGCGGCGAGGACCTGCGGCCGCTCGAGTTCGTAGGGGATTCGGCGCCGCCGCCACGACCGCCAGCCCCGACATCAGCACGAGCAGTGCGGCCCAGTTTGGCGATATATGGCCGAGGATAGTGGCAGCCGCCGTAGCGGCGAGCAGTGGCGCAAGCGCGAAGAACCAGATTAACGCGCGGGCAAACGGCGCCGTTGGCGGCCCTTCGATCTCGATCGCATCGCCACGGCGCGGGCCCCTTGCCTGCGCCAGCACGACCAGAGCGACGAGGCCGAGATGCGAAGCGGCGATCGCAGCGACGATCGCCGCCGAGAGCAGCGGGCTGGGAGCGGCCTGCGGCAACAGCGCCAAGCCGCCGCGATTGAGCCAGGCCCAGTGCGGCAGCGGGATCAAAAGCGCGATCGCGCCCGCGGCCCACGGATCGATCGTCGCCAGCGTTGCGCGCCCTCGTGCGGTCGCGACCGTGAACAGCGCGAGCAGCGCAATCAGCAGCGCGGCCCAATAGGTCGCGAACAGCATCAGTCCGAGCGCGAACCCGAGCGGCAGCCAGTAGATCCGGCGGCCTTCGTCGACCGCGCGCCAATAGAGCAGCAGGGAGAGCGCGGCGAGCGGCATCCCCAGAACGTTCGGCCCGAACTCGGGCGTCGGCACCGAGAGCGCGAACACACCCGTCATCAAAAGGATCGCGATGGTCGCGTGCTGCGGCCCCACGATCGCGCGACCCAGCCGGTAGATCGCCCAGAACGTGGCGACCACGCACGCCTGCGCCAGGGCGTAGACGCCGATGACGTGACCCCCAGCCGCGGCGAACGCGATCTCGGCGAGCCAGAATGCCAGCGGCGGGCCGAGCCAGGACCCGAGCTGCCATTGGTGCCCGACCGCCAGCACTTCCGGCAGGTCGCCGGGCGGGCTCGCGTAGAACAGCGACGGCACCAGCAACCACAGCACCGCTTGCGCCGCGGTCGCGGCCCAGAACACGGCCGTCGGCCGCTCGCGCAGCAACCCCGCAATCGGAACGACACGGGCCATCGGCGCCCCGGCATGGAAAGGCGAATGCATGCGACGCTCGAACCGAACGGGAAAATGGCGGACACAAACGCGCAGGACCGGCGACGGATCGCCCGCGCGCCGCTCAGCAACACTAAGAATGTGGCAAGACTATCCCACGTTCACAGCAACGGCGCGATCGCCACCGCTTCGTGCGTCACCACGACGTCGCCCAGCGCCGCCGCGACCGGCGCGAACGAACGGCGGTGGTGCGGCGTCGGCCCCAGCCGCGCCAGCGCGTTGAAGTGCTCCGGCACGCTATAACCCATGTGGCGCTCGAAGCCGTAGCCGGGATGCGCGGCGCCGAGCCGGATCATCAGCCGGTCGCGCGTCACCTTGGCGACGATCGAGGCGGCGGCGATCGAAGCCACCAAGCCGTCGCCGCCGATCACCGCGCGGCAGTCGCATTCGGCCGGCACTGCAATGCGGTCGCAACCATCGACGAAGACCAGACGCGGCATGGTCGGCAGCGCGGCGACGGCGCGCGCCAGCGCCCACAGCGAGGCCTGGCGGATATTGTCGCGATCGATGCGCGCGGTCGAGCCGAAAGCGACGGCGACCTGTGCGGTCGCGAGGATCTTCTCGTACAGCGCTTCGCGCTCCTCGGGCATCAGCCGCTTCGAATCGTTGAGCCCGCGCGGCACGCGCTGCGGATCGAGGATCACCGCGGCGGCGACCACCGGACCGGCGAGCGGTCCGCGCCCCGCTTCGTCACAGCCGGCGACCGGCAGCAGGCCGCGCGCGAGCGCGCGCCGCTCGCGCGCGAAGGTCGGCCGTTCCGGCGCATCCCTCAAGGGCAGGCGCGGCGCGGCCTCGGCCCTCGCTGCCGCCTTGCGAATCATGCGGTCATCCTGGCGCGGGCGCGCCGCCGCCGCAACAGCGGGACGACAAGGCTGGGGAGAGCGGGGATTAGGTGTGCCGGGCGCAGCGCAGCGCGTCCGCGGTGCGCAGCAGACCCGGGAACCTTCACAAACGGGGCGCATTTGAGGTCCCGCATCTGCATGCATCACTGCGTGCTGCATCGCGGGCGGGACACATTTGTCAATCGACATGCCGCAGAAAAATCAGCTCGGTATCGTCGTAGGCGCGACGCGCCAGTTCTTGGAATCCTTCCGGTGCCGCGAAGCCGGCGCCGGCTGCTTCCTCGACGACGGTCAAGGCCCGCGGCGCGAGCCAGCCGCCGGCGCGCGCGGAGACGAGCGCCGGCTCGGCGAGCCCGCGCCCATAGGGCGGGTCGGCGAAGACGAGCGAGAACGGCTCGACCGGATGCGCCGCGCCGAGCCGCGTGGCGTCGCGGCGAAAGATGCGCGTCGTGCCGCCGAGACCCAACCGCTCGACATTGTCGCGCAGCAGCGCGCGCGCCTCGACGCCGTCGTCCACGAACAGCGCGAAGGCGGCGCCGCGCGACAGCGCCTCGATGCCGAGCGCGCCGGTGCCGGCGAACAGGTCGAGCACCCGCGCTCCCGCGACCGGGTCGCCGTAGCCGTGCGTCAGGATGTTGAACAGCGACTCGCGCAGGCGGTCGCTGCTCGGCCGGATCGCGTGGCTCCTGGGAGCCTGCAATGTCCTGCCGCCGAGCCGCCCCGCGATGACGCGCATCAGTGCCGCCGCGCCTTTTCCCTTCCCCGCTTGCCCGGGAGGGTGGTCGCTCGCGGCTGCGGGCGACCGGGTGGGGGAGGTGGCTTGCCACGTCCACGCGGCTCATCGCTGCGCCCTGCGCCAGCCTCCGCTTTCGCGGCAGGGATGGGCGCCAGCGGCGTCGAAAAGTCCGCGCCGGCCGCGCGCGCGACGCGCTCGCCGATCTGGTCGCGCAGCACCCGCGTCTTCACCTCCTCGATCGCGCCGGCCGCGAGTTCGCCGAGCTGGAACGGCCCGTACGACACGCGGATGAGACGGTTGACCTTGAGACCGAGGTGTCCGAGCACGTTGCGGATCTCGCGGTTCTTGCCCTCGCGCATCGCGAAGGTGAGCCAGACGTTGGCGCCCTGTGCGCGGTCGAGCCTCGCCTCGATCGGGCCGTAGCGGACGCCGTCGACGGTGATGCCGCTGCGCAGCCCGTCGAGCGCGGCCTGCGTGACGCTGCCGTGCGCGCGCACGCGATAGCGGCGCAGCCAGCCGGTCTCGGGCAGCTCGAGCACGCGCGCAAGCCCGCCGTCGTTGGTCAACAGCAGCAGCCCCTCGGTGTTGAGATCGAGCCGGCCGACGCTGATCAGGCGCGGCAGCTGGCGCGGCAGCGCGCCGAAGATCGTCGGCCGACCCTCCGGATCGGCGGTGGTGGTCACCAGCCCGCGCGGCTTGTGGAACAGGAACAGGCGCGTGCGTTCGCGCGCCGGCAACGGTCGGCCGTCGACCGCGACGCGATCGCGCGCGCCGATATTGAGCGCCGGCGACGTGATGGTCTTGCCGTTGACGGCGACGCGCCCGGCGGCGATCCAGGCTTCCGCCTCGCGACGCGAGCACAGGCCCGCCCGCGCCATCACCTTGGCGATGCGCTCGCCGCCCGTGTCCGGTTCGCTCTTGCGGCTCATGGCTTGGTCGCCGATAAGCAGGCGCTGATAGAGCATGATCCCGAAAAAGCCTGCCCCGGGCTAGATCCAGGGCGGAGGCCGCTTTTCGGAAGAGATCATGCTCAAACACAAGTAGAGTTTGCTGGGCGAAACGAGCCGTGCCGCAATCGTCGCCGTACATGCCCCTTGCGTTGGCCGAAGCGCGCGCCGGGGCGGCGCGCGGCGAGGTGCCGGTCGGTTGCGTGATCGTGCGCGACGGCGAGGTGATCGCGCGCGCCGGCAACCGCACTCTCGCCGACCGCGACCCGACCGCGCACGCTGAGCTGTTGGCGATCCGCGCGGCCGCGGCCAAGCTCGCCAGCGAGCGGCTCGTCGATTGCGATCTCTACGTGACGCTCGAGCCATGCGCGATGTGCGCGGCCGCGATCTCGTTTGCCCGCATCCGCCGGCTCTACTACGGCGCGGCCGATCCGAAGGGCGGCGCGATCGACCACGGCGTGCGCTTCTTCGCCTCGCCGACCTGTCATCATCGACCCGAGGTCTATGGCGGCCTCGACGAGGCGGAAGCATCCGCGCTGCTGCGCGAGTTCTTCGCCGCGCGGCGGTGAAGTGCTCGCTTGCCTTCGCAAAGGGCGCGCACCAGCGGCTCCCATCCGGAGATGGAGCCCCGTCGTCAAGCAGCGCGCGGGGATTGCGTTGCGGCCTTGAATCTTGCGCTTCCAGTCATTGCGCCTTTCAGGTATGCGCTGAATTGCTGGGAGGGTCCTCGACCGTGCGCCGCGTTGCTCTGGTGCTGACGCCGTGGCTGGCCATCGTCGCCGCTTGGTACGCAATCCACTATAGCGGCCTGATCAATCCGGCGCTGGTGCCTGCGCCGCACGCGGTGGCGGCGCAATTTTGGCAACTGCTGCGCGACCGGCTCTTGCTCGACATCCTCATGTCCACCAAGCGCGTGCTGTCCGGCGTTTTGCTCGGCATCGCGCTCGCGGTTCCTGCCGGGTTCGTACTCGGCTGGTATCGCGACGTGCGCACCTTCATTGATCCGCTGATCAACTTTTTCCGCGCACTGCCCCCGATCGCCCTGATCCCATTGGTGATCGTCTATTTCGGCGTCGAGGAGACCGCGAAAACCGTCATCCTGTTCTACGCCTCGTTCTTTGCCGGCGTCATCGTCATGTACGAGGGCATCGCACAGATCAGCCCGATCTATGTCCGCGTGGCGCGGACCCTCGGCGCCACCGACGGCGAGATCTTCCTCAAGGTGATCGTACCGCTGACCGTTCCGCACATCCTGACGGCGTTGCGGGTTGCGCTCGGCGTGGCTTGGGCGACGCTGGTAGCTTCCGAGCTGATCGCTGCCCAACAGGGGCTCGGGGCGCTGATCCAGAACGCCGCCGCCTTCTTCCAACTCGACATCATCTATGTCGGGATCATTTGCATCGGGTTGGTGGCGCTGTTCATGGACCTGGCGCTGCGGCGGGTGACGCGGCGGCTGGTTGCCTGGCAGGAGCGCATCGCGTGAACGCTTCGGCGCCGGTCCGTATCTCGTTCGAGCACGTTTCAGTCGAGTTCCAGACCAGGTCGGGCGCCCTGCGGGTGGTGGATGACGTCAGCTACGACATCCGCGACCGGGAGTTCGTCTCGATCATCGGCCCATCCGGGTGCGGCAAGACCACGATGCTCAACATCGTCGCCGGCTTCGTGCAGCCGAGCGCCGGGAAGGTCGTGCTGGATGGCAAGCCGGTTGCAGGTCCGGGTCCCGACCGGGGCGTCATCTTCCAGGAGTACGGCGTGTTTCCCTGGTTGACCGTCAAGGACAATATCGCCTTCGGATTGAAGCTGCGGGCAAATCGGGTGCGCGAGCAGGAGCGCGATGCGATCTGCCAGCGGTATATGCGGTTGATGGGCTTGACCGACTTCGCCGATGCGTGGCCAAAGACGCTCTCGGGCGGGATGCGCCAGCGGCTTGCGTTGGCGCGCGCCTACGCGGTGCGGCCGCAGTTCCTGCTGATGGACGAACCCTTCGGCGCGCTCGACGCGCAGACCAGGAGCGCGATGCAGAACTTGCTGCTCGACGTGCTGCAAGCCGAAGGCAAGACCGTCATGCTGATTACGCATTCGGTTGAGGAGGCGCTCTATCTGTCCTCGCGCATCGTGGTGATGACGGCCCGGCCCACGCGCGTGCGCGAGATCGTCGAAGTTCCGTTCGGCTATCCGCGCTCGGAGGCGTTGCACGAAAGCCCCGAATTCGGTGCACTGCGCTCCCACATCAGGGCGCACGTGATGCAGGAATACGCCGTACAGGCCAAGCAAAATCTCGCCGCCGTGGAATGACAATATGCAACGAAACAGGGAGGACAGAATGAAGCTCGATCGCCGCACGTTTCTGCAGGGCTCGGCAGCCGTACTAGGGACATCCGCCCTGGGTGCGCCCGCTCTCGCCGCGCCCGCCATCGCCCAGGCGAGGACCAAGGTGCGGGTCGGATATCTTCACACGCTTGCGGTCGATGGCCAGCTGTGGCTGGCGCAGCACCTCGGCGCGTGGGAGCGGCACGGCCTCGATCCCGACTTCAAGCAGTTCACGACCGGCCTCGAGCTGTTCCAAGCCATGGTCGGCGGCAGCCTCGACATGCTCACGACCGGCGCGGTGATCTCCAACTTCCCCGCCCGCGGCCAGGGCAAGATGTTTCTGGTCAATTGCGTGGAGTTCGCGACCGCGCAGCTCTGGGTGCGCGAGGACATGGGGGTGAAAGGCTTTGCCGACCTGAAAGGCAAGCGCATTGCCACCACCACCGGCACCACCGCGCACGTATTCCTGGACAAGGCCCTGAGAGCCAACAACATCGATCCCAAGGAGGTCGAGATCCTCAACCAGCGCATGAGCGAGGCGGTGACGTCGTTCATCGCCGGGGCGGTGCCGGCGGTCGCGCTGTGGGTGCCGTTCAATATTGCGGTGCGTGACAAGGTCCCGGGCGCCAGAAAGATCGTCGACGCCTCCGCCTACTATCCCGAGGCTGCGATCGTCTCCGGTTGGGCTGCCAGCAACGACTATCACGCCCGCAACCGCGAGGTGCTCGCTCGCGTCATTCGGGCGTGGGCGGAAGGCAACGACATGCTGCTCGCCAAGACCGATGAATCGCTGGAGATCCTGCAAAAGAACTACTACCAGCAGGTGCCGCTGCCCGACCTCAAGGAACAGTTCGGTGGCGAAAAGGTGTTTCCGACCAAGGAATGGGTCAAGCTGTTCGCCGACGGCACCGTGACCAAGTGGCTGCAACAGGTGACGGATTTCTACGTCGCGTTCGCGAACATTCAGAATGCGGTGCCGGCCTCGCAGTACTTCGACCCCAAGATCTACCTCGAGACGATCAAGGCATAAGCGTCAGTTTTGCCCTCCCGATCCTACGATTACATCGTTGTCGGCGCCGGTTCGGCCGGCTGCGTGCTGGCCAACCGGTTGTCGGCCGACCCGAGCGTCCGTGTGCTGTTGCTGGAGGCGGGCGGGCCGGACCGGAACTGGTGGCTGCACCTGCCGGTCGGATTCTTCCGGACCATCTATGACCGGCGCTTCTCGCGTTTGTTCGACACCGAGCCGTGCGAGGGCACCGGCGGACGCAACGTCGTCTGGCCGCGCGGCCGCGTCCTCGGCGGCTCGAGCTCGATCAACGGGCTGATCTTCATCCGCGGCCAGCACGAGGATTTCGATGAGTGGTCGCGGCTCGGCGCCGCCGGCTGGAGCTATCGCGAGGTGCTCCCGTATTTTCGCCGCTTCGAGCGTTACGACGGCGGTGAAAGCCAGTTCCGTGGCGCGCATGGCGAGCTCGGCGTCTCGGATCTGCGCAACGATCACCCCGCCTGCCGCGCCTGGGTCGAAGCCGCGCAGCACTGGGGCCTGCCGCCCAATCGCGACTTCAACGCCGAAACCACATATGGGGCCGGATCATATCAGCTGACAATTCGCAACGGGTGGCGGCACAGCGCTGCCACGGCGTTCCTGAAGCCGCTGCGGAGGCCAAACCTCACGGTTCTAACCCGCGCCCACGTGACACGCGTGCGCTTTGAGCGCCAGCGCGCCATCGGGGTCGAGTGGGAAAGCGGAGGACAGCGGCACAGCGCGCGCGCGGATCGCGAGGTGATCCTGTCGGCAGGCGCGATCCAGTCGCCGCAGCTCCTGCAGCTCTCGGGCATCGGACCAGCCGATCTGCTGCAGCAGCACGATCTTCCGGTCGTCGTCGATGCACCGGAAGTCGGCAGCAATCTCCAGGACCACTACCAGGCGCGAACGATCGTGCGACTGAAGGAGCGAAAGTCGCTCAACGACCAGGTCAGAAATCCGCTGGAGCTCGCGGCGATGGGGTTCGAATGGCTCGTCAACCGCTCCGGGCCGCTGACGGTTGGCGCCGGACAGGTTGGCGGTGCTGCTCGCAGCAAGCACGCAACCGGACGGCCCGACGTTCAGTTCAATGTCATGCCCTTGTCGGTCGACCGCCCCGGTTTGCCGCTTCACCGCTATTCCGGTTTCACCGCCGCGGTATGGCAGTGCCACCCGCGTTCGCGCGGGGAGATCCGCATTCGCTCAGCCGACCCGCACGCGGCCCCGCGCATCGAGACCCGCTACTTCGAGCAGGAGCACGATCGCAAGGTGCTGATCGACGGCGTCAAAATTCTGCGTGAGATCTACCGTCAGCCGGCCTTTCGCGACCTTTGGGACGTCGAAATGATGCCCGGACCCGATACGCGCGACGATTCGGAGATTTACGATTTCGTGCGCACGACCGGGGGCACCGTTTTCCACTGCGTCGGCAGCTGTCGCATGGGCAGCGATGCGGATTCCGTGGTCGATCCGGCGCTGCGCGTCCGCGGCGTCGAAGCATTGCGGGTGATCGACGCTTCCGTGATGCCGACAATCACCTCGGCAAATACCAACGCGGCATCGATCATGATCGGCGAAAAGGGTGCCGACCTGGTCCTGGCGAGTATCTGAATCTAGCTTAGCGTCCCGCGCAGTCGCCGAGTTCCCATCTGCGTCACGGTGTCCCCGGCTCGCCCAGGTCCCAGTAAATGCCGGCCATGATCGCCAGGGCCTCGCGCGCGAGCGCCGGCAGCAGGTGCTCGTTGGGGGCGTGTTGCGAGCAGCTCGGATAGGAGTGCGGCACCCAGATCGTCGGCATCCCAAGCACGTCGGCGAAGATGTCGTTCGGCAGCGAGCCGCCGGAATTCGGCAGCACCGCGGGAGGCCGATTGGTGGTGCGCGCGATCGAGGCTGCCGCCCACTGCGCCCATGGATGCTCGGGATCGAGCCGCGTCGCCGCATAGACCTCGTCGCGGCCCTGCGCGATCTCCACGAACGGAAATCCATGCCGGTCGAGATGCGCGCGCAGCGCCGGCAGCACGCGATCCTTGTCGACGCCCACCACGTAGCGCAGCTGCCCGCGCGCCCAGGCCCGCGGCGGCACGGCGTTGACGGGTCCTTCCGGATTGCCGGCGGTCATCGCCAGGATCTCGAACGTGCACCAGCCGAACACCTTTTCGGCCGCGGTCAGGCCTGGCTCGCCCCAGTTCGGATCAATGGCGGGTCCGTCCGGACCGGGCTCGACGCGGCAGCCGGCGAGCGCGCGCCTGACCGAATCCGGCATCCCGTCCGGCACCCATTCGGGCACGCGGATCTGCCCGGTCGGGCCGGCGATGCAGGCGATCGCGTGCGCGAGCTGGATCGCCGGGTTTGAGAGGAGCCCGCCCCAGTTGCCGGAGTGATGGCCGCCCTCGCGCGCCTCGATCCACAGGTCGATCGGGAAAGCGCCGCGCGTGCCGAGCTTGATGCCGGGCTGGTCGACCGACAGCCGCGGCCCGTCCGAGCCGATCAAGACGTCCGCCCGGAACAGCTCGCGGTTCTCAGCGCACACCTCCCGCAGGCCCGGCGAGCCTACTTCCTCGCCCATTTCGATCAGCCATTTGGCATTGAAGCCGAGCTTGCCGCGCGTGCGCAGCACGGCGGCAAGCGCCGCGATGTTGATGGTGTGCTGGCCCTTGTTGTCGGCGGTGCCGCGTCCGTAATAGCGGCCGTCGACCTCGGTCACCTGCCACGGCGACAGTCCCGGCTTCCACCCCGCTTCGAGTCCGCGGATCACGTCGCCGTGCCCGTATCCGAGCACGGTCTTGAGGCCCGGCTCCTCGATGCGCTCGGCGAACAGGAAAGGCCCGCGCCCGCGCGCGTGCGTCAGTACCCGGCAGGTGAAGCCCAGCACCTCGAGCGCCGGCTTCATCTCGTCCTCGACGTAGCGCTTGAGCTCGCCGGCGCGCTCCGGGTTCTGGCTCTCGGTCGCGATCGCGACCCGGCGCGCCAGGTCGGCCTTGAAGGCGCCACTGTCGAAATAGTGCTCGGCACTGGCGATGGCGGTTTCGCGGCTCATGCGGCGAGTTGGGTACCTCCGTCGTAGAGGTGGCAGACCACGATGCCGTGCGGGTCCGAGACCAGCCGCGGCACCTCGGCCGAGCACCGCGCTCCGGCCTGGGCGCAGCGCGGATGGAACACGCAGCCGGGCGGCGGCGCCAGCGGGTTCGGCATGGCGAGGCCGAGGCCGGTCTCCGGCACGCCGCGGCCGGGCTCGGGGGTGAGCACGGAATCGAGCAGCGCGCGCGTATAGGGATGGCGGGGCGCGCGGAACAGCGTGTCGCGATCCGCCATCTCGACGATCCTGCCGAGATACATCACGGCGACGCGCGTTGCCATGTGCTCCACGACCGCGAGGTTGTGGCTGATGAACATATAGGTGAGCCCGAGGTCGCGCCGCAGGTCGAGCAGGAGATTGAGGATCTGCGACTGCACCGAGACATCGAGCGCCGAGGTCGGCTCGTCGAGCAGCACGATCTCCGGCTCGACCACCAGCGCACGCGCAATGGCGACGCGTTGGCGTTGCCCGCCGGAGAGCTCGCTCGGGTACGAGTCGGCATGCCGGCGCGAGAGGCCGACGCGTGAAAGCATCGCCACCGCCTTGGCCCGGCGCTCCGCTGCGCTGCCGATGCCCTGCACCGCCAGCGGCAGAGCCACGATCGCCGCGACGCTTTTGCGCGGATTGAGCGAGGAGTACGGATCCTGGAACACCGGCTGGATGCGCCGCGCCAGCGCGCGGCGGCCGATGCCGGCAATATCTCGGCCGGCGAAGCGGATCGTGCCGCGGTCCGGTGCCAGCAGGCCGAGCAGCATGCGCGCAAGCGTCGACTTGCCGGAGCCGGATTCGCCGACCAGGCCAACCACCTCGCCCTTCGCCACTTCCAGATTGACGTCGGCGACCGCATGCAGCGCCCGCTTGCGCGCGAACAGGCCGCGTCCGACCAGGAAGCTGCGCGAGACGCCGCGGGCTTCGATCAGCGCGGTCATGGCTCGCTCCGCGTCATGCCGCCACCGCCGCCGGTAACTGCTCGTGGATGCAGCGCCAGCCGTGCTCGTTCGCCGCGCGCCAGGGCACATCCTGCGCGCAGGCCGGAGCTGCGAACGAGCAACGGTCGCGGAACGAGCAGCCGCGCACGTCGCCAATCATCGACGGCACGATGCCGGGAATGGCGCCGAGGTGCTCGCCGGGCGGCGTGCGGCCGGGCACCGGGATCGACGCCATCAGGCCGCGCGTATAGGGGTGGCGCGAGGTCGCGAACAGCTCGCCCGCCGAGGCCCGCTCGACGATCTCGCCCGCATACATGACGGCGACCCGGTGGGCGACGCGCGCGACCACGCCAAGGTCGTGGGTGATCAGCAGGATCGCGATGCCGAGGTCGCGCTGCAGCTCGATCAGGAGCCGCAGGATCTGCGCCTGGATGGTGACGTCGAGCGCGGTCGTCGGCTCGTCGGCGATCAACAGCGCCGGACCGCACATCAGCGCCATCGCGATCATCACCCGCTGACGCAGGCCGCCCGACAGCTGGTGGGGATATTGCCCGAGCCGCTCGGCGGCGGCGGTGATGCCGACCTTCTGCAACAGCTCGATCGCGCGGTCGCGCGCGGCCGCCTGGCTCGATCCCTTGTGGCGTCGGTGCACCTCGGTGAGTTGCTCGCCGATCGTGTAGGCGGGATTGAGCGCGGTCATCGGCTCCTGGAAGATCATCGCCATGCGGTTGCCGCGTAGGCCGGCGACGCGCCCGGGGAGGTCCTCGCCCTCGAACCACAGGCGGCGCGCGCTCCGCGTCGCGGCGTCGGGCAGGAGGCCCATGAGCGCGAGCGCCGTCATCGACTTGCCGCAGCCGGATTCGCCGACCAGGCACAGCGTCTCGCCGGCCGCGATCTCGAACGAGATGTTGCGCACGGCGTGCAACGTGCCGCGCGGCGTCGCGATGTCGACCGCAAGCTCGGAGACGCTCAGCAGCGCAGGCGGCAATTTCAGCCTCGGCCGCCGGGCGCGGAGACGTCGCGGATGCCGTCGCCGACCATGTTGATGACCAGCACCAGGACGGCGAGCGCGGTGCCCGGAATGGCGATCAGCCAGAACGAGAAGAACATGTAGGTCTTGGCCTCGGCGATCATCAGCCCCCAGGACGGAAGCGGCGGCTGCACGCCGAGCCCGAGGAACGACAGCGCCGCCTCCAGCAGGATCGCGCTCGCCGCCTCGACGCTTGCGACCACGATGAGATGCGGCAGCACGTTGGGCAGCACCTCGCCGGCGATGATGCGCGCGGTCGAGGCGCCGGTCGCTTCCGCCGCCGTGACGTAGTCGAGCGAGCGCACCTGCTGGGTCGCGGCGCGCATGACGACCGCGAAGCGGTCCCATTTGAGCAGGCCGAGCACTAGGATCACGATCCACAGCGAGCCGCCGACCATGGCCACCACGGCGAGCGCCACCAGGATCAACGGCATCGCCAGGCGTACCGTGATGATGAAGGTGATCGCCATGTCGACGCGACCGCCGAAATAGCCGGCCGCAAGGCCCAGCGCGGCGCCGATCAGGCCCGAGATGACCATCACGGCAAAGCCGATCAGCAGCGATATGCGCGCCCCGTAGATGACGCGGGAGAGATAGTCGCGGCCGAGATTGTCGGTGCCGAACGGATACGCCCAGGTGCCCTTGGCGTGCCAGATCGGCGGGATCAGCCGACGTGAGAGGTCCTGCGCGTACGGATCGTGCGGCGCGAGCAGCGGCGCCAGCGCCGCCATCAGCACGATCAGCACCAGCACGGTCGCGCCGATCAGCAGGCCTTTGTGCGCCAGCACGCGCCGGCGCAGCAGCGCTCGCGGCGACGGGCCGGCGATGTCGATGAGCGGGGGCGCGTAGGCTTCGGTCATGGGTCAGCCGACGCGGATGCGCGGATCGAGCCAGGCGTTGGCGAGGTCGGCCGCGAGCGTGAGGCCCACATAGATGAAGGAGAGCATGGCAACCAGGGCCTGCGTCACCGGAACGTCCATGTGGGTGATCGACTGGTAGGCGAGGTAGCCGGCGCCATCGAGCGCAAAGATCGTCTCGATCACCACCGAGCCGCCGAGCAGGAAACCGAGCTGCACGGCCGCAAGCGCGACCACCGGCACCAGTGCGTTGCGCAGCGCATGCTTGCCGATGACGCTGGCGCGGGAGAGGCCTTTGGCGCGCGCGGTGCGGATGTAGTCGGAGGCGAGGACCTCCATCATGCCGGCGCGCACCAGCCGCATGAACGGCGGCGCCACGTAGTAGCCGAGCGCGATCGTGGGCATGACGAAATGGCTCCAGGTCTCGCTCCCGGAGACCGGCAGCAGGTGGAGCCACACCGCCAACACCATGATCAGGATCAGGGCGAAGAAGAAATTCGGCATCGCCTGCCCGAGCACCGCGAGCGCCAGGCACAGCCGGTCGATCGCGCTGTTCGGATAGACCGCCGCAATGACGCCGAGCGGCACCGAGATCGCCAGCGCAAAGCCGAGTGCGAGCAGCGCGAGAATCGCCGTGGTCGGCAGCTTGGCGAGCACGAGCGCTAGCACGTCGGTCTTGAAATAGTGCGATTGGCCGAAGTCGCCGCGCAGCATGTGGCCGAGCCAGTCGAGATACTGGACCAGGAGCGGACGATCGAGGCCGTAGGCGCGGCGGATGTTCTCGATGTCCTCGGCGCGCGCGCCTTCGCCGGCGAGCGCAATGGCGACGTCACCGGAGGCGCGCAGCGCCAGGAACGCGAGCGCCGACACCGCGAGCGCGACCAGCACCGCCAGCCCGATGCGCTTGATCGTGTAGGCCAGCATCTAATCCTCTCCGCGGGTGCGCCTATCCCTGCCCTGCGCAGCGCAGGGCATTTCGCGATCGAGGCGCAACCCCGCCTGGCTGCTCGATGCGCTCGCACCCACCCTCCCTTTCAGGGGAGGGATTGTCCGCTCCGTCACTTGTAGCTCATTTCCCAGATGCGCGGGATTTCATCTGCGTAAGCCTTGAACAACAGCTCCTTAGGCGCGGCATAGAGCGCTGGAAGCGAGTACATCGGCAGCGCGTAGGCACGTTCCTGGATCAGGCCAAGGGCGCGCGAGTAGGCGTCGGCGCGCGCTTTGTCGTCGGTCGAGCTGTCCCCCTTCTCGAGCAGGTCTCGCACCTCGGGGTCGCGCGCGAGATCGTCAAGCGTGAACTTGAAGAAGTTCGGCGTCGCAGCCGACACGTCGTTGATCGAGAACGAGCCCCAGCTCTGGTGCGACAGCGGCGCCTTGCCGGCCCGACCTGCGTCGCGGGCCGCCGCGTATTGCATGAAACGCAGGTTGGTGCGGATGCCGACGGCGCGCAGGTAGCCGATCATCGCTTCGGTGTGCGGCCGGTCCTGATAGGCGTAGAAGTCGAGATCGAGGCCGTTGGGGTATCCCGCCTCGGCCAACAGAGCCTTGGCCCTCGCAGGATCGTAGGCGTAGCGCGGCGCCCTCTCGTCGATGCAGCCGAACTGCGACGGGAAGCAAAAAGCATGCAGCACGCGCGCACCTTCGCCGACGATCGACTTGACCATCGCGTCGCGGTCGATCGCGTGCATGATCGCTTTGCGCACCCGGATGTCGCGCAGCGCCGGCGCCGCCGTGTTCTCCCGCACGTCGAACTGCAGGAACACGAATCGCATGATCTCGCCGGACACGACCTGCACGTGCGGCACCGTCTTGAGCTGCTCGCCCTGATCGACCGTGACCTGTCGGATCATGTCGAGACCGCCGGCCAGCACTTCGGCCACCCGCGTCTGGGCGTCCGGGACGAAGCGGAACTCGGCCTTCTCGATCTTCGGCTGGCCTTTCGGGCTGTCTTTAAAGTAGTCGGGGTTGCGCTCCAGGCGGATGTACTTTCCGAGCGCGTGCTCGGTGACGCGATAAGGCCCGGTGCCGATCGGCTTCTCGTTCATCCCCTTGGGGCCGACTTTGGCATAGTGCTCGTGCGGGTGGATGACGATCGGTCCGGCCAGATACTCCAGCGCCGCCGGGAACGGCCGTTTGGTGACGATGCCCACCTTGTGCGAGTCGAGCTTCTCGGCGCGCGCGATCCAGTTGACGTTACCCTGGATGGTCGCCTTGTTGTCGGGGTTGGATACGAAGTTGAGCGTGTAGACGACGTCGTCGGCCGAAAACTCCGCCCCATTGTGGAACTTCACGCCGCGCCGCAGCTCCAGCTCGAGCGTGGTGTCGTCGATCCACTTCCAGGCCGTCGCGAGCGATGGCTTGTATTGATTGGTGGTCGGATCACGATAGATCAGCGTATCCCAGACATGGTGAGAGAAGATGACCCCGATACGCACGCTGTTGAAGTAAGGGTCGGCGTTGTCCAGCACCTGCGGATCGCCGACACGGACCGAATTGTCCTTCTTGCCGGCGCAAGCAGGTCCCGCCGCCATAAGAGCACTCAACAGAAATACACCTAAACCCGCTCCCGCAGCGCGCATCAGACCCTCCGATTGGCTCCTCAAGTCCGCGACATGGCTACTTGTAGCTCATCTCCCAAAAGCGTGGGATCTCGTCCGCGTAGGGTTTCAAGACCAGGTCCTTGGTGGCGACGAAGTAGGCCGGCAGCGAGTAGAGCGGGAGCGTGTAGGCGCGTTGCTGAATCAGCGCCAGCGCCGCCCGGTAGGCCTCCTTGCGCGCCGCCGGATCGACGGTGGTGTCGCCCTTTTCCAGGAGATCGCGCACCTCCGGGTCGAGGTTCCGGTCGTCGGGCGCGAACTTGTAGAAGATCGGCGTGATGGCCGAGATGTCGTTGATCGAGGCCGAGCCCCAGCTGGCGAACACCATCGGCGCTTTGCCGGCGCGCACCGCGTCGCGCGCGGCCGCATATTGCATGAAGCGCAGGTTGGCCTTGATGCCGATGGCGCGCAGGTAGCCGATGATTGCTTCGACATGGTTGCGCTCGCGCCAGCCATAGAGGTCGACCTCGAAGCCCTGCGCGAGCCCGGCCTCGGCCAAGAGCTGCTTCGCCTTCGCCGGGTCGTAGGCATAGCGGGGTGCGCCCTCGTCGGTGCAGCCGAACTGGCCCGGGAAGCATACGGTGTGAATGATGCGCCCGCCTTCGCCGACGATCGACTTGAGCATGCTCTCGCGGTCGATTGAATGGAGCACGGCGCGGCGGACACGCTCGTCCCTGAGCTGCGGCGCCAGCGTCCGCTCGGTGGTGTCGAGCTGCAGGAACTTGACGCGCATGGTCTCGCCGAACAGGACCTGCAGATGCGGCACGGTCCGCAGCTGCACTGCCTGGTCGAGCGGGACATTCATGATCAAGTCGAGCCCGCCGGACAGCACCTCCGCGGTCTGGGTCTGTCGGTCGGGGATGAAGCGGATCTCGAGCTTATCGATCTTCGGCTGCGGCTTCGGACCGTCGCGGAAATAGTCGGGATTGCGCTCGAGGCGGACGTACTTGCCGAGCGCGTGCTCGCTCACCCGGTAGGGGCCGGAGCCGATCGGCTTCTCGTTCATGCCCTTGGGGCCGACCTTGGCGTAATACTCGTGCGGGTGGATGGGAAGGGGACCGGCTAGGTACTCGATCGCCGCCGGGAACGGCTGCTTGGCGACGATGCGGACCTTGTGACTGTCCAGCTTCTCGACCCGCGCGATCCAGCTGACGTACTGCTGCGTGACGACCTTATTGTCGGGGTTCGACACGAACGTGAGCGTGTGCACCACGTCGTCGGCGGAGAAGGACGATCCGTCGTGGAACTTGACGCCCTTGCGCAGCTCGAGCTCGAGGGTCTTGTCGTCGACCCATTTCCAGGCGGTCGCGAGCTGGCCCTTGTAATCGTTGGTGGTGGGATCGCGGTAAATCAGCGTATCCCACACTTGGTGTCCGAGGATGACGCCGATGCGCACGCTGTTGAAGTAGGGATCGGCGTGATCGAGCACCTGATCGTAGCCGAAGCGCAGCGAATTGTCCTTCTTGGCGGCGAGCGAGGGCGTCGACGCAAGACCGGTTGCCAGAGCCGCGACCGCGGCAACGATGAATTTGCTGAGCGTGGCGAACATCGGCTCCCTCCCGAGCAGGCGCTGGCCTTGCGTCGGGCACGAGTGGACGCCGGGCGGTCCTTCCAAGTCAAGGCAGATCGGCGTGGGCGCGCGGCCGCATGCCCCTGAAAATGCTCAACTCACCGCCAGCGGCGCCATCGCATCGATGTCGGTGATCACATCGATGACGACCGGCCGTTCCGCCGCCAGCGCACGCGCGAGCGCGGGCGCGAACTCCGACGGCTTCTCGACGCGCAGCCCGAGCGCGCCGATGTCCTGCGCGACGCGGGCGAAGTTGACCTGCGTGTAGGTCCACAATTCGCGCGCCTTCTGCGTCTGCTGGCCGCCGTAGACGCGGTCGAAGCCGCGCTTCGACTGGTTCCCGCTGCCGTTGTTGTTGACGACCGTGACGGCGTTGATGCTCCAGCGCACCGCGGTTTCGACTTCGCCGATGTGGTACCACAAGCCGGCGTCGCCCGTGAACGTCACCACCGGCCGCTCCGGGCACGCGCACTTCGCCCCGAGGCCGGCCGGAAACGCCCAGCCGAGGTGGCCGGCGCTGCGCATGTAGCTCTGCCTGGGCGAGCGCAGGTCGTACATGCCGCCCATCCACATGCCGGCATGGCCGGTGTCGACCACCACGATGGCGTCGTCGGGCACATGCCGGGTGAGTTCGGCGCATAGGCGCTCGGGCCGCATCGGGACCGCCGTCGACTCCATGAGCGGGCGGTATTTGTCCTGCCACTCCCGGCAGATCGCCTGCGCCTGCGCCACCCACGGCTTGCGGCGCTCCGCCGTGCCGGCATCGGCCTGCTCGTTCATGCGCGCCAGCACGGTTCTGGCGTCGCCGAGCACGGCGGCCTTGAGCGGATAGTTGCGTCCGAGGGCCTCCGGGTCGATGTCGATCTGGACCGCCGGCACGCCGATCTTCGGCACCGCCCAGAAATGCGTGGTCATCCCGCCGGTCTCGGTGCCGACGAAGCACACCAGGTCCGCCTGCGCGACCACGCGGTTGGCACTTTCACGCGAATAGGTCCCGACCACTCCGACGGAGAGCGCATGCGTGCCGGCAATCGCGTCCTTGCCGTTGAGCGATGTGGCGACCGGAATCTGCAGCTTCTCTGCCAGCCTGACCAATTCGGCGCCGGCGGCCGAGTGCCGTACTCCGCCCCCGGCGACGATCACCGGCCGCTTTGCCTCCTGCAGCAGCTTCAGCGCAGCCAGTACGTGCTCGCGCTGCGGCTCCGGTCGGAACGGCGGCACCTGCCCGAACAGGTCGTCGGCGAGCGGCTCCATCTCGGCCTCCTCGGCATCGAGCTGCCCCTCGTTGCCGCGGAACTGCAGGTGCACCGGCCCGGGCGAACCGGAGACCGCGACACGAAACGCCTGCCGCAACATGTCGGGAATGCGCTCGACTGCGTCGACGGTGGCGTTGAACTTGGTGACCGGCTCGAACGCCGGCACGTCATCGACTTCTTGGTAGACCTTGCGGAACTTGGTCTTCGGATCGCGGCCGCCGGTGATGGCGATCACCGGCGAATGCGCGAGGTAAGCGTCGCGCAGCCCGGCCGCGAGATTGAGCGCGCCGATCACCTGCGCCATGCACACGCCCGGCCGGCCGGTCGCGCGCGCGTAGCCGTCCGCCATATAGGCGGATGATTTCTCGCCGTGGACGTGAATGCGCTTGATCTCAGTGCGGCGCTCCATCTCGGCGAAGGTGCGCCGCGCCACCGCCGGCACCATGAACACGGCGGTGACGCCGTAGCCCTTGAGCATGTCGGCGAACACCTCGGCGCCTGTCATCTTGGCCATGTCGTTTCTCCCTGCTCGGGGTCTGTGTCCCGGCGCGGCGCTACCGGAGGGGCGCATCCGCAGCGGCGTGCTGCCGACCCGGGCGCAAAGCGTGAGTTGAATTGTTCCTTGATGATTTGAGTTGGCGGTCCGAAAAATGATTGCCATTTTATATCAGCTACTGATAACATACGCAAGGATGGCGGAAACACGCGACCCCGGCCTAGACGCCTTGCTCGGCCTCGACGGCGAGATGTTTTTCATCGACCCTGACGGCAAGTACTACGTCCGGTTCGTGGTCAAGGTAGTACCGCCGTCGCCGGAGCGTCCTCATGGGCTGAGCTACAGCCTCACCTTGCATGGTGAGACCGGTGAACGCCTGGTCGGATTCGACAACGCTCATGCGGTACGTGAGCGCTTCGCGCCCGGCGCTCGGCGGAGCCGAGTTAAGGACCATCGGCATCGCCTGAAGACCGTGCGTCCCTATGACTACAAGGACGCGGCGACGCTCCTTGCAGATTTCTGGAGCCAAGTCGATGCGGTATTGAAGGAAAAAGGAGTAGGGACATGAAAAAGCTGAAAGTTGGGATTGCCACCTACAAGCAATACAAGGACCGCACGATGAAGATCGCGCGCGGTGGGTACAAACCAGCGGCTGACGATCCGAAGATTTGGTTCACCTCCATCGAGAGCTTCGCACGGGTCCTTTCGGACAAGAATCGCGAGTTGCTCGCGCTGATCGCCGCGACCCGTCCGGATTCGATGAATGAGCTAGCCGAGAGGACTGGACGCGCACCTTCCAATCTGTCGCGCACGCTGCGCACGATGGAACGTTATGGCTTGGTCCGCTTCGAAAGGCGCGGCGGACGGCAGCTTGCGCCGCGCGTGCCTTATTCGGAAATCGTCCTGGACATGCCGCTAAGGCCCCCTTCGCCGCATCGCGGCGCGCGTGTGTAACTTCGGTGCGCGAGCGTGTGATGAAAAGAAGCGCGTCAACACAAGACGCAGGTTCGGCGAGGAGCGCGACTCGATTTGCGGAGTTGACTATTCAATCACCCAAGCGCACCTCGCAAGGGCAGCAGGGATGGGACGGATTTTTTCCGTACTATGCCGGGTACCCGGAAAGCTTCGCGCGAACCTTGCTGAAGAGCGCGAACCTGCCGGCGGACGCGGTGGTGCTCGATCCGTGGAACGGGAGTGGCACGACGACCTTTTCCGCCTCGCAACTCGGGCTCGCGGCACAAGGCCTTGATTTGAATCCAATCATGATCGTGGTTGCCCGCGCACGATTGCTGCCGCCTTCAGAGGCCGACAGCATTGAACCGCTCGCGCGGGAAATGCTCAAGGGCATTCGCGCAAGCGGGCGCGTGCTCGCCGCGGATGATCCGCTACTCGGATGGTTCAACAGGCCGACAGCGGCGATGCTGCGCGCCATTGAGCGGCGCATCTGCGATCATCTGATTGGCGAGCGGACGATCACACCCGATGGCACAAGGATTGAAAATATCTCGGGCCTAGCGGCGACGTTCTACGTCGCGCTCTTCTCTGTGTGCCGCCAGCTAACCGAACGCTTCCGATCATCCAATCCGACCTGGCTTCGCAAGCCAACGCACGGGGAGAAGCGTATCACTGCCAGCCGCGACAAAATCCTTCATGCGTTGCGTGCCAGCCTCAAGCGCATGGCGGTGACGCTAGCCGGGCGCGGCGCCTCACAACTCGAACAGGGCGCGGTTGCGCTGAAGATTGTTGACTCAACTAAAGCCATTGCCCCCGCATCAAGCATTCATTTCATTCTGACTTCGCCGCCGTATTGCACTCGCATCGACTACAGTGCGGCAACGCGCATCGAGCTGGCGCTCCTTTATCCCCTGCTCAATCTGCGCATGGAGGATTTGGGCCGGAGCATGATTGGATCGACGCGGGTGCCAGACCGCGACATTGTGATTCAACCCCACTGGGGCGAGACATGCGCGCAGTTTCTTGCCCAGCTCGAGGCGCATCGGTCCAAAGCCTCGGCCGGCTACTATCTGAAGACGCACCTCGATTACTTCGACAAAATGGCGCATTCGCTGGCGAACGTAACGGCGGCGCTAAAGCCGCGGGGTGCAGCCATTCTTGTCGTCCAGGAACTCGATTCTACAAAGAAATCCACAACGACTTGCCTTGTATCACCGCCGAGATGGCGGCCAATGCCGGGCTTCGCCTGCGCCGACGCGACGATTTCCACGTCAAGCATTCCATGGCGCGCATCAATCCGCACACCCGGGCGTACAAACGTCCCCCGGGGGCTATCGAGGCTGTAAGCGCAAGCGTTCGCAAGCTTCATGCAGGCCCGGGACGATGGCCATCCTCTGCCCTATCGCGATACTTCCAAGGCCGCTGCGTTCAAAATCTCTGAGCGCGAGCATGCCATCCAGAATGCCGAGCAAGGTGCGATCTATGGCGATCATGTCGCGCAGGCACGCGCGCAGATAGCGGGCCGAATCATCACCGGCATTTGCGCCAATGTCAGCGTGACCAGGACCGGGCCCCGAAAATTCCTGCACCGGTTCAACATCGAAACGGCACAGGCAAATCTCCACGTTCGCAGCGGCGATGAACTCGCCCTGCTGCGCGATCCGCGCCTGCGCTGCATCGTTGAGGCCGTGAACCGCGCGGGAACCACAACGCGGGTATCGTTCCTCGTCACTGCCGGGATGCAGGCTGTCGGGGTGCCTCCGAACGGAGCCGCCATTGATCTCGGCCCAACACCCCCGAACTGGTTCTGGCTCGGCAAGATGCGCGGGAAGATGGCGGCGCGGCTCGTGGCCACACCATGGACACACGCGCAGGCGGTGCCGCCCGCGCAGGGAGCTCCGGCAACACCACGTCCTGTAAGCCTCTTGGCGGCCGTGGAGAATCTGCGATGACCAATACGACACGCACACCCGCGGCCTTGGCGGAAGCCATGCTGGAGACGGTCCTGGCAACGCAGTGGGATCGCGATCCTGCCCTCATCCTCAACTCGCCGCCCGGCGCCGGCAAGACCGGTGTGGCGGAGCGCCTCGCCGTACAGGGCATGGGCGTCATGCGCGAGCGCATCATGCTCACCACCCAGACCAACGAACAGGCCTTCGATCTCTCGCGCCGCCTGTGCCGGGGCTTCTCTCGGCTGCCTTTTCATTTGATGGCGAGCGAGAGACTTACCATCCCGGACAACGTCGCGTCCGCGAACCTCCTTGTCATCCACCGCGCAGCCGATCTTCCGAATGGCCCGTGTGTGGTCATCGGCAACGGGGCAAAGTGGTCGTGGCTGGATACCGATCAGCGGCTTTTCGACCTGCAGGTCGTCGATGAAGCCTATCAACTCCCTGACTATCGCTACCATCAGATCGCAGGACTTGCCGCGCGGCAGGTTTTGATCGGCGATCCCGGGCAGATCGATCCAGTCATCCAGTCGGAGCTGGAACGCTGGCGCTGCGATCGGGCGGGCCCTCACGTTCCGGCACCGCGGGCGTTGATCGAACGGCACCCGGGTGTGCGCGTGCTCAGCCTGCCAGTCTCTCAGCGTCTTGTGCAGGACACCATAAACTTCCTGCAGCCGGCCTTCTATCCCACCATGCCCTTCGTCGCGATGGAGGCGGCGCGGCCCCTACGCTACGCCACACCGGGCATTGTCCCCATGGATACGCCCCTCGATGCCGTTGCAGACGGGGCGAGTCTGGTCATGGTCGAACTGCCGGCGATGTTGACCGGCGATGTTGATCCGGAACTAGCGAACGAGATCGTGTGGACCATCCACCGCGTCCTGATGCGGGGCGCAACGGTCCTCGATCAGCACGGCCATGCCGCCGGGGTCACGCCTGAGATGATCGGTGTTGCCTGCGCCCACGTCGCGCAGGTCAATGCGATCCGTGAACGCCTTGGCCCAGATCTGGATGACGTGTTCGTTGAAACCGCCAATCGCTTCCAGGGTCTAGAACGGCCCCTGATGTTCGTGCAGCATCCGCTTTCCGGGCGTGCGGACGCAACCAGCTTCCATCTCGACGCCGGTCGGCTTTGCGTTCTGCTGTCGCGACACCGCGTTGCCTGCTGGATATTCGGCAGAGGCGGCATTAACCGCCAGCTCCGGCGTTATGCACCAAAAGGCGATCGAAGCCTGGGCATTTCCAATGATCCTGAGTTTGAAGGATGGCATGCCAATATGAGTCTCATGCATGCGCTTACAAGGCACGGCCGGATTTATCCCGTGCCCGCGCGCACCGCGCTTGATCGGGCCAGTTAGGCCGAGCGGAGCGAAGTGGTGCGCTGCAGAACTGGGACCGTCAGATAAAAAAGGATCGTGTTCTTGAAGATCCTGCGTCTGCGATGCATCGCTGACGCGCTGCACCGCGTCGGGACACGCGGCCACTATTTGATCGCCAGCGGATTGGTGGGCGAGCCGACCGCACCGGTGATCGGGATCGCCGGCGCGACGAACAGGAACTCGTAGGTCTTGTCGGCCGCGCAATCCTCCGCGAGCTCCCTGACGTAGAAGATCTCGCCCATGGTCATCCCCATGATCGGGATGGTGATCCAGTGCCAGGGCTGGTTGATGCCGGGCTCGGTCTCGTTCGGGCGCACCTCGCAGCCCCAGGTGTCGCTGGCGAGCGCGGCAAGCTCGGTGCGTTGCACCCATGCCAGCGTCTCGAACGCGAAGCCGGGCGCGTCGCCGCCCGGATAGCCGTCCCAGCTTCCGGCCTCGAGCTTCGCTTCCATCTGGCCGGTGCGCACCACCACATAGTCACCGCGTTTCACCGTGACGCCGTGCGACCTTGCGGTCTGGTCGAGGTCCTCGCAGGTGATGCCGTAACCGTCCTCGAGCGCGTCGACGCCCTTGAAGCGCGCGACGTCGAGGAATACGCCGCGCCCGACCATCTTGCTCTTGGTCTTTTCGATTCCGCATTTCTGCGCGCCGGCGGTCGTCACCTCGCGGCAGTCGTAGCCGTTCCACATGTGGTTCTCGTAGAACACGTGGCCGAGCCCATCCCACTGCGTGCCGCACTGCAGCGGCATCACCACCATATCGTCCGCCGCCCGGATGCCACGGTGGTCGAGCACGCCCGCGTAGGCGTCGGTGCCGGTGCGCAGCATGGTGTGGATCGGATTGGTGCGGCCGAGCACGGGGTATTTGCTCTTGGCGCCCTGCGGGCCGGTATGGTCGAAGTTGAGCGCGAGCGAAATCACCTTGCCTTTCTTGACCAGCCGCGCCGCGGCCACGATGTCCTCAGGCCTGGTGTAATTGAGGGTTCCGATCTCGTCGTTTGGTCCCCACTTGCCCCAGTTCTTGTACGTCTCGGCCGCCTGGCGGAGGTCGTCACGGGTGAGCTTGCGGGCGGCCATGGGCGTTTTCCTGTTGCTGATTTGCGCATGCGGGCGAGAGCGTGCCGTTAGCTTCCCGCAACTAATAGCGTGAAAGAAAAGCCAAGCAAATTGCCGAGGACTCTGCACAAGAACGCCGATCGATCGCACCGTTGCGGTCCGGTGCGCGCGCATGCAACATGCGCGCCGCGACGACGGAGGAAACGATGAAAGCAAGGATCGCGCTGCTCGCGCTTGCTGCCATGTTGCTGTCGGCGGGGTTGGTCCACGCGCAAGCCCCGAGCGATGCCGTCAAGAACTATCCGGATCGGCCGGTGCGCATGATCGTGCCGTTCGCGGCCGGCGGACCGACCGACGTAACGGCGCGGCTGATCGCGCAACACCTGTCGGAGAAGCTCGGCAAGCAGTTCTACGTCGAGAACATCGCCGGCGCCGGCGGCAATACCGGCACCGGGCAGGCCGCGCGCGCGGCTCCCGATGGCTACACGCTGCTGGTGGCCAGCACCGGCTTCATCGTCAATGCCAGCCTCTACGCCAAGATCCCCTACGATCCGCGCAAGGATTTCGCTCCGATCACGCTGGCGGCGGCATCGCCGAACGTGCTCACCGTGCATCCGTCGGTACCGGCCAACAGCGTCAAGGAGCTGGTGGAGCTGATCAAGGCCAATCCCGCCAAGTACAGCTTCGCCGGCCCGGGCACCGGCTCGACCCCGCATCTGTCGGGCGAGCTGTTCAAGCTGCACTTCAATCTCGACCTCGTGCACGTGCCGTTCACCGGCGCCGCGCCTGCCATCACCTCGACCATCGGCGGGCACACGCCGATCGCGTTCACGGCGCTGCCGCCCGCCATCGCCGCCATCAAGGACGGCAAGCTGCGCGCGCTCGCCCTCACCAGCGAGAAGCGCGTGCCGTCGCTGCCCGACGTGCCCACCATGGCGGAGGCGGGCGTGCAGGGGCACGAGGCCGACACCCTCACCAGCATCCTGGTGCCGGCGGGCACGCCGAAGGAGATCGTCGACCTGCTCTACCGCGAGATTGCCGCGGTGGTGGCGCTGCCGGACGTCCGGGAGCGGCTGACTTCGCTCGGGTTCCTGCCGATCGCCAATCGGCCGGACGAGTTCGCGCAGCGCATCGACGTCGAGCTGGTGAAATGGGCGAAGGTGATCCGCGACGCCAAGATCCCGCAGATCCAATAGAGGCGGTCGGTCACGCCGCGCGTTGGCTGAGCGCGATCTTCGCATTCCCATGCGATCGGAAATCTGATCTACTCAAGATAGTGGCAGTGAGGATGCCATCCAGAAACCGGAGGGGGGCGGTTCATGTTCAGAGCTTGGACCGTGAGCGTCGCGCTTGCAGCCACGATGGCTATCTTGCACGCCTGCCCGGCTGTCGCCCAGCCGCAGGTCACTCCCGATCGAATCGACGACGTTCCTGACGGCATCGGTAGTCCTTTTCCTCGCTTCGACGACTTCAGCTGGCGCGCCTTTATCGCCCTGAACTGGCCGGCCATGCCCGGGGCCGCAAATCGCGGCCAGCCGGACCGTACGAAAAAATTCTCCGACCTCGGGCCGCCGCGGGTATGGGAGAGTTGGAAGGCGCGCTACGAGGTGTTCGTACCGGGCGCTCGGCGGCCGGAGGCATGGGCCAGTTTCGATGGGCTCAACCCCTGCGGGGGCATGGGCAACGAGGTCAAGATCCTGAGCGCGTTCAGCCATTTCCACGATTTCAACCAGGCTGCTTTTACGCTCGCCAGGCTGGCCAATCCGCTGATTGCGCAAAATCGCACCCATACGCGCTACGAGGTGCGGTTTAATCGGGAGCAGTTCGACACCATCGTCGACAACGAATGGTACATCAAAAAAAAGCTTCCGACGAAAGACAACCCGGGCACGTTCAACGACGGTTCGATTGAGATCAAGGCGGCGTGGCGCATTCTCATCGCCGCCGACAAGGAGGACGTTCGCAAGCGTTTCTACGTCGCCAAGGACGCGCTCGTGTTCGATCCCGGCGAAACCGCAAAAGCCGGAACGGTGGTATGCCTCAAACGCGATATCGCTCTGGTCGGCTTCCATATCGTGACCAAGACCAAGCTCAGGCCGCAGTGGATTTGGAGCTCGTTCGAGCACGTCGACAACGTTCCGCCGGTAGGCAGCGGGAACGACCGCGAGCCGGACGCCAAGGATGTGCCCGCGCCGTATTCATACCATTCCGGCCGGCCGCCGCAGGAACTGGTCCCGAGGAACGCGCCCGATGCGGTCAATGCGGCCAACTTCAATCCCAACCCCGACCCCATGCAGGTGATTCGCCAGCGCCCGATACACCCCGAGACGATGCGGATGAATCGCGATTACTGGGCCTTGCCCGAGATCAAGGGAAGCGTCTGGGCGAACTACATGCTGGTGATGACCCAGTGGCCGAGCGCGCCGGGCGTGCCATCCCCCACCAACGACGGCAGTCCATTCCCGAGGTCGGTGCCGGCCACCCGAACCAATACCGCCAACACGACAATGGAGACATATCAACAGCGGCCACAGAGCAGTTGCATGGCCTGTCACGATTTCGTCTCGAATCAGAAAGGCATGGACTTCGTGACCTTCATGGCGCTCGATGCCACCGACCCGGCGCAGGCAACGATCGCGCGCAGCGTGGTTCCGGCGGGGCGCACGGTTGGCATTGAGCCAGCGTCGCGAGCGCGCCGGATTGCGCCGCTGCGGACGCCTCTCGACGACGATCCGAGCGTGGCCGCGTTGGCGAAAATGTTGCGCGGATATTCCGCGCGGTGAGCGTCACCGAACTCTCAGCAACGGGGGAAGCGATGGCAGGCAAGATCAACAATTGGGCGCAGTTCCAAACATTCATGAACGACTGCTGCCAGAAAGTGGGGGCGGAACCGGACTTCGCACCGCATGGCGTTTGGTGGAACGAGATGAGCCACCAGACATTTGTCACCGACGGCGAGGTCAAGGGCGAGCGTATCGTGGCGCCCGGCGATCCGGACAATTCGCGCGTGGTCCAGGCGCTTGAGGGCAGGCCCCCCTTCGGAGTCGGCGAAACGTTTCGCCAGATGCCGCCCGGCACGCCGTTCGAGCAAGCCGACATCGACGAGATCAGGGATTGGATCGCGCGCGGCTGCCCCGACGCCGCTCCCAAGCCGCCGCCGAAGGTCGCCTGAGCGAACGAGGTCGTGAAACCGGCGGTCGGTCGGCAGCTGCTTGCGCCAACGGACGGTCAGCTGCTGCCATCATGCAGGCTACGGCGGCGCGCTGGACCGCAGCGATAATGCGCATCGTCGACATCCGCGAGACCGCAGTTCCGCTCAATTCCACGCTCGCCAATTCCAGCATCGATTTCACCGAGATGACGACCTCGGTGGTGGCGGTGATCACCGACCTCGTGCGCGACGGCAAGCCGGTCGCGGGCTTCGCGTTCAATTCCACCGGCCGCTATGCGTGCGGCGCGCAGATGCGCGCGCGGTTCATTCCACGCATCCTGAAGGCCGATCCCGAATCGCTGCTCGATGCCAAGGGCGACAATCTCGATCCCGAGAAGGTCCTCGCCTGCATGCTGCGGCGGGAGAAGTCGGGCGGCCATTCGGAGCGCTCGATCGGCATCGGCACCATCGAGGTGGCGGTGTGGGACGCGGTCTCCAAGGTCGCCGGCAAGCCGCTGCATCGCGTGCTCGCCGAGCGCTACAACGGCGGCAAGGCTGCCGCCCGCGTGTTCTGCTACGTCGGCGGCGGCTGGTATGCTCCCGGGCAGACCTTCAAGGACGTGCAGGACGAGATGCGCCGGCATCTCGATGCCGGCTACACCATGGTCAAGATGAAGGTCGGCGGCCTGCCGCTCGGCGAGGACGTGCGGCGCGTCGAGGCGGTGCTGCAGGTGACCGGCACGGGCGAGCGGCTCGCGGTCGACGCCAACGCGAAGTTCGAGCGCGGCGAAGCGCTGGCCTACGCCAGGGCGCTTGCGCCGCTCGAGCTGCGCTGGTTCGAGGAGCCGTGCGATCCGATCGATTTCGCCACGCTGGCGGCGGTCGCTGCTGCGTACGCGCCGCCGCTCGCCACCGGCGAGAACCTGTTCTCCACCCAGGACGTCGAGAACCTCATCGCTTTCGGGGGCCTGCGCCGCGACCGCGACATCATCCAGATCGATCCGCCGCAGGCCTATGGCATCGTGCAGTTCGCCCGCACGGTTGCGATGCTCGAGCGTCACGGCTGGCAGCGCGCGTCGCTGTTCCCGCACGGCGGCAACCAGATGTCGCTGCACATCGCCGGCGGGTTCGGCCTTGGCGGCGCGGAATCCTATCCCGGCGTGTTCGGCGCGTTCGGCGGCTTTGCCGACGATGCGCGGGTCGAGGACGGCTTCCTCAAACTTCCAGATCGACCCGGCATCGGCTTCGAGGCGCAGAACGGGCTCTACCGCATCATGCGGGAGCTGGCGGAGGGGTGAGTTGGTGCAGGCCCCGGCAGAGCGGAATCAACGCAAGCGGAACCCGTGCTGCGGTCCGCAAAAGTTGGCGGACTTAAGGCCGCGGTTTGCGGAAAACCAGCAGCTCTACGTTCTCGGTCACCGCTTGCGTCGGGTCGGCGTCGGCCGCGTAGGCGCGCAGGGCCACCATGCCGGCCGCGAACTCGGCGCCCGAGAGCCGCACGATCAGCGAATCCCCTCGCAACGCGATTCGATCGGCGAAATCGGACCAGCTCGCTGCGGTGGTGCTGAGCAAGGTTTCGTGCGCAGTTTGAACGAAGCCGACGTCGAGGAAGATTACCTGCATCGTGGCGACGCTCGGCAGGTGCTCTGCCACCAGGGCGGCGTAGCGGGGGAAGAATCTTGTAGCCGCAAATGACGCGCCGCGCTCGCTTGAGCCGTTGCGCACCACCACGAAGGCGCCCGGTCGCAGCACGCGGAAAACCTCCCTGGCGGTGCCGGCAGGATCATGCAGGTGATGAAACACCATCGAGAGAAATACGAGATCGACCGATGCGTCGGGTGCTTCCAGCGCCTCGCCTGAGCCGCGCCGGAAGACGACGTTGGCGAAGGCCTTGCTGCGCGCCTCGGCCAGCATCTTCTCCGACGGATCGATCCCGGTGACACGCGCCGCAAAGGCGTCCGCCAGCACGGCGCTGAAGCGACCGGTGCCACAGCCGAGGTCGATGATGTCCTCGACCTCCGTCGGCGGTACATGCGCGGTCACGTGCTCGAGCCACAGCCGCATGGTGGCGTCCGGTACTGCCCGTGCGCGGTCGTAGTTCGTCGGCAGTTCGGTGCGGTCGTAATCCATCCCGATGGAAACGGCGCCTGTCCCGCCGTGTGGGTTAGGCGCCCTCTTCCTTAGCGCCGCGGCGGCGGTGGCCCGGGTGGCTTCGGCGGCCCGCCGCTTGGCGGCGGGCCCGGCGGCGCGTCGTCGCCCACGCCTTGCTTGAGCAGGAACGACAGCAGCGGACCCGCGACTTCTATCACCTGCGCGCCGGTGATGCCGTTTGGCCCGAGGTCGCCGGTGAGCATCACAGCTTTGCCGACATGCGGCCCGAGATCGACGCCCTGCACGGCGATCGGCTTGCCCTCCGCTGCTTGCCCCTGCGGCGCGCTGGAGAAGATGAGCATCATCTGTCCGGCGCCGCCAGCGATGCCGATGTGGCAGGTCTCGGTCTGGGTGCGGCACGGAAACATTCCGGGCGGGGGCGCCGGCGGCTGCGGCTGCGCCTGCGGTGGTCGCGCCGGCGGCGGCGGACGGCCGGGGCCGGGTTGCGGCTGCGCGGCAGCCGGAAACGAAAGCGCAGCAAGCGTGGCGGTGACGATGGCAACGCGCATGTGGCGCTCCTCCATAGGGCGGAAGTCAGCGGGCGGAAGCGGTCGTTGGCCGAGCGGCCAGGATTCGCTCGGCAATGAGGCGGCCGAGAGGCAAGTGCGCGGCCGTCTCTTGCAAATAATTCGCAGTTGCAATAGGTTCGTCGGCCCGATCGAAGGGAGGTTTGGATGTCGGCCCAGCGAGCAACCTTGGCGGCGGTGTTCAGTGCGGCACTTGCGGGCAGCGCGCCCGCCGCCGGCGACCTGTCGCGCCAGGACCCGATCGAGGTCACCGTCAATCTCGGCCAGCCCGGGAAACACGCGTTCGAGCCGAGCCGGCTGAAGTTCGAGACCGGCAAGCTCTACAAGCTGGTGCTGCATAACCCGAGCAGCGACCCGCACTATTTCACCTCGCATGCGTTCACGCAGCTGATCTTCACGCGCAAGGTCCAGGTGGTGCAGCAACGCGAAGGCAAGCCGGCGGTGCTCGCCGAGTTCAAGGGCGCGATCCGCGAGATCGAAGTCTATCCGGGCCAGACCGCCGAATGGTGGTTCGTGCCGGTCGCGGCCGGTCGCGTCGCCGACCTGCAGTGCGGCATCAAGGCCGCCGACGGCAAGACCCACGCCGAGCACGGCATGGTGGGCGAGATCGTGATCGAGTGATCGGCGCCGCCTATTCGGCTGCATCCGCTCGCCGGAGCAGACCGGCTTCCTTCATCTCATCGTGCAACGCGATTGGATCCCAGTCGTAGCCGTTGGGCCACGTGAGGGCTCCATCCTCAATGAACACGCGCGCGAAATAAGCAGGGTCTTTCAATGGCTCGGCCATCGGGCCGGTCTTCTCCGTGACGAACGAAAAGTCACGCACGCCCACGGTGCCGTCCGAGAACTCGATTTCGAGGCGGTAGCCGCCGAGGCGGCGGATGCCTATCACATCAATCATTATCGAGCCCTCCGATCTTTTCGAGCTCCCCGTCGGTTCTCGCCAAGTGCCAGTTTCGCATGAGTGCGTCCAGCCGCAAAGCAGTCCACTCCTTGACGACCCAGCGGGCTGTCGGCGGCAAGCGACCACCGATCACCTCGCCATCAGCGATGCGAATGCGCGCGCGAAAGCCCTGGTACCGTGCGTGAAAATGCGGCGGGTCGTGGTCGTTGAAGAACATTCGAACGGAGATGCCCAGGAAATAGGCGATTGTGGGCATTGAATTTCCAGTTGCTCTGTGAGCAAGGTTACACGTGGGGTTTGAAGCCCGAGGAATAGCGCGATCGTTTCTGCCACGCTCCTGCAGTATCTCCGGCCGATCGGTGCCGGCCGCTATCACTGCCCGACCAAGTCGTTGACCGCCGCCTCGGTTGCGGCGCGCAGGCCCGAGAAGCCGTGGCCGGCGCCGTCGACAGCCACGAACCGCGCCGGCACCCCGCGTGCGGCGAGCCGCGCCGCGTAGTCGCGGGCGAGCTGCGGCTTGGTGTTGTCGTCGGCCGCGCCGGTGATGGCGACGACCTGCGTGGTCGGCGCGACCCGATGCAGGTGGTGCGCCGGCGACAGGCTGCGCGTCCATTGCGGCTTGCGCCGCTCAACAAGCCAGCGCGCGATGTCGCAGGGACACGAGACCAGCACCGCCGCATCGATAAGTCGCGGCCGCTTGCCGATCAGGACGCCGCCGATCGCGGCCCCGCCCGAGTGCCCGACATAGATCACGCGCCGCGGGCGGTAGTAGCTCCGCAGGCTCTCGATCGCGCCGCCGATCGCGGTAACGGTCGCGGCCGTGTAGCTGTCGGTGCGGCCGTAGTTGCTGCCCTGGCTCCGGCGGCCGTCGCCGCCGGTATAGCCGGGCCGGATCAACGCGACCGCGACCACGCCGGGACGCGCGAGCGTTGGCGCGAACTCGGCGTGGTAGGTCGCGGCGCCGCCGTCGGAGATGTCGCCGTGCACGACCACGATCAAGGTCGGGTGAGCGCCGGCGGTCTCGATCCCGAACGTCGTTGCCGCCATGCACAGGCCGCCGCCGAAGACGTATTCGGCAATGGTGCTGCGCGGCGGGCAGGTCGCGGCCGCCGGACCTGCGCTCGGGAGCATGAGCAACGCGCCGACGGTAAGCGGCAGAGCTTTCATGGGTGCGCTCGGTGTCTTCCACGCGCGAACCGCTGCATGCGCGACCATCGTCAAAGCCAGCCGCCGCGACAAGGTCGTCTGGACAAGGGGCGGCAGATTTCCGATGGTCGTCCTGCCTCCGGCGCCGTGCCCGAGCAAGACCAACCTGGAGACGACATGTCGCCGTTCCCCCGCGCTTCCGAGGCGCTTGCGCGTTTCACCGTGCTCGATCTCACGCGCGTGCGCGCCGGGCCGACCTGCGTGCGCCAGCTCGCCGATTGGGGCGCGAACGTCGTCAAGGTCGAGATGCCGGAGGGGCTCGAGGCCGGCGAGCCGCTCGGAGGCGCGCGCGACGGTCCCGACTTCCAGAACCTGCATCGCAACAAGCGCAGCATGGGGCTCAATCTCAAGAGCCCCGAGGGCGTGGCGGCTCTCCACCGCATGGTCGAGAAAGCCGACGTGGTGGTGGAGAACTTCCGGCCGGACGTGAAGGCGCGCCTAGGGGTCGACTACGAGACGCTGCGCAAGATCAACCCTCGCCTCGTCTACGCCAGCATCTCCGGCTTTGGCCAGGACGGGCCTTATCGGACACGACCGGGCTTCGACCAGATCGCGCAGGGCATGGGCGGCTTGATGTCGATCACCGGCCTGCCCGGCCAGGGGCCGGTGCGCGTCGGCATTCCGGTCGCCGATCTCACCGCCGGGCTGTTCGCTGCGATCGGCATTCTGACCGCGCTGCTCGAGCGCGAAAAGTCGGGCGAAGGGCAGTGGATTCAGACCTCGCTCTTGCAGGCGCAGATCTTCATGCTGGATTTTCAGGCGGCGCGCTGGCTGATCAAGGGCGAGGTCCCGCCGCAGGCCGGCAATAATCACCCGACCAGCATACCGACCGGCGTGTTCAAGACCGTGGACGGGCATATCAACATTGCCTCCACCGGCGGAAAGATGTGGGAGAAGCTGTGTCAGACGTTGGGCACGCCAGAGCTCGCCAAGGATCCCGACTATGCCACCGGACCGCTGCGCTCGAAAAACCGCGATGCTCTCAATGCCGCGATCGAGCGGCAGACGGTCAAGCGCACAAGTGCCGAATGGGTGGACATGCTCAACACCGCCGGCGTGCCGTGCGGCCCGATCTATTCCATCGATCAGGTGTTCGACGACCCGCAGGTCAAGCATCTCGGCATCGCGCAGCCGGTGAAGAAGCGCGACAAGGAGCTGCGCGTGGTCGGCCAGCCGGTCAGCATGTCGCGCACGCCGAGCCGCATCGTGGCGCCGCCGCCCGATGTCGGCGAACACACCGACGAGGTGCTGCAAGAGTTCGGCTTCAGCCGCGACGAGATCGCCGGCCTGCGCAAAGCCAAGGCGATTTGACGCATTCGCCGCCGTTGCGGGGCTCGACAGGCCAATTCATTATTCCGGTCGTTCCGGGGCGCCGCGAAGCGGCGAGCCCGTAATCCATGGGCTGGCGCGGCGTTCATGGATTCCGGGCTCGCTCCTTCGGTGCGCCCCGGAATGACGCCGAGGGAGGACCAAGGTGGCACCAGTCGAGCTGCGCGGGCTCACCAAGCGCTTCGGCGCGGCCCTGGCCGTCGACGATGTCTCGTTGCGCATCGAACACGGGCTGCTGGTCTGTCTGCTCGGGCCGTCGGGCTGCGGCAAAACCACGACCCTGCGGCTGATCGCCGGCTTCATCGAGCCCTCGAAAGGCGAAATCCAGGTCGGCGAACGGGTAGTGTCCTCGCCGTCGCGCACGCTGCCGCCCGAGCAGCGCAACATGTCGATGATCTTCCAAAGCTACGCGCTCTGGCCGCACATGACGGTGGCCGAGAACGTCGCCTATGGGCTGCGGCTGCGCAAAATCGACCGCGGCACGATCGCCAGCAAGGTGGCGGCGATCCTCGCCACTACCCGGCTCGACGCGCTGAGCGAACGCTATCCGGGCGAGCTCTCGGGCGGGCAGCAGCAACGGGTAGCGCTGGCGCGGGCGCTGATCGTCGAGCCCGAGACGCTGCTGCTCGACGAGCCGCTGTCGAACCTCGATGCCAACCTGCGCGAAGAGATGCGCTTCGAGGTTCGCCGGCTGCACGACGAGTACCGCTACACGACGGTTTACGTCACCCACGACCAGTCGGAGGCGATGACCACCGCCGATCTCATCGCGGTGATGAATGCCGGCAGGGTCGAGCAGGCGGGCTCGCCCGAGGAGATCTACTATCGGCCGCGCTCGGAATTCGTTGCGCGCTTCATCGGCTCAAGCAATGTGGTGCGCGGAAAGAGCCTCGATGCCGCCCACATCGAGCTCGACGGCGTTCCGCTGCGCTGCACCGGGGCGACATTGACTCCCGGACGCGAGACGCCGGTGTCGATCCGCCAGCACGATATCCGCCTGACCACCACGCGCCCGGAGGCGGGGGAGAATCTGGTTCCCGCAAGCGTGATCCGCCAGGTCTTTCTGGGCGGTAGCCGTGACTATATGGTCGAGCTGGCGGGCGGCACCCAGCTGCGGGTGGTGACGCAGGCCGAGCAGAGCGTGCCACCCGGCACGGCGGTGTGGTTGCATCTGCCGGCGGAACGCTGCCGGGCGCTGGCGGGTTGAAGGGGGTGGACGGCAACGAGAACATTGGGAGGAACGACATGCACGAACGGCTTTCGCGCCGCGGCTTGTTGAAGAGCTCGGCGGCGCTCGTTGCGGCATCGATGGTGCCGCGGGTGTCGGTCGCCGCCGCCCCGCCGGCCAGCACCGTGACGCCGGAGCTGATCGCGGCGGCCCAGAAGGAGGGCAAGGTCGTCTGGTACACGTCGGTCGATCTGCCGCTCGCCGAGCGAGTATCCAAGGCATTCGAGGCGAAGTACCCGGGCGTTGCCGTGCGGGTCGAGCGCTCGGGCGCGGAACGGGTGTTCCAGCGCATCGGCCAGGAATACGGCAGCCGCATCTATGCGGTCGACATCGTCAACTCGTCGGACGCCGCCCACCTGATCGTGTGGAAGCGCGACGGGTTGCTCGCGCCCTATGTGCCGGAGGACGTCGCCAAGCACTATCCGGCCGAGCACAAGGATCCCGACGGCCAGTTCGCCAGCTTCCGGGTGTTCCTGAGCGTGATCGCCTACAACACCAACCTCGTGAAGGCCGAGGAGGCGCCGAAGAGCTTCGCCGACCTCTTGGATCCGAAATGGGCCGGCAAGATCATCAAGGCGCATCCCGGCTACAGCGGCACCATCATGACCGCGACCTATCAGATCTCGCGCGATCTCGGTTGGGGTTATTTCGAGAAGCTCGCCAAGCAGCGCGTGATGCAGGTGCAGTCGGCCGCCGATCCACCCAAGAAGCTGGCGCTCGGGGAACGCGCCGTGCAGGCCGACGGCGTCGAGTACCTGATCCATCAGCTCAAGGAGGCCGGCCAGCCGGTCGAGCCGGTCTATGCCACCGAGGGCTCGCCGCTGATCATCGGACCCAACGCCATCTTCAAGCAGGCGCCGAACCCTAACGCGGCGCGGCTGTTCCAGAACTACTGCTTCAGCGCCGAGGGCCAGCAGCTCATCATCGACGTCGGCGGGTTGCGCTCGATGCACCCGCAGACCAAGGAGAAGCCCGGGCGCAAGCCGTTCGCCGCAATCAAGACCATGAAGGACGACGCGGCCGCGGTCGAGAAGCAGGCCGAGGAGATCAAGGCGAAGTACACGCAGCTATTCCGGGTGTAGGGAGTCATGGCCGGGCCTGTTCCGGCCATTCACGTCTTCCTCCGTTCGGTTGGAAAGCAAGAAGTGCATGCCCGGCACACAAGGCCGGGCATGCCAAGATAGAACCCAGCGATGCCGGGGAACGTTATGCTGACTGTAAAAATTTCACGCCGCAGCGTGCTGAAAGGCTCGACAGCGCTCTCGGCCACGACAATCTTCGCCGCGCCGTTGCGCGCCCAGGCACCAGAGCCTGCCGCGATCACGGCCGCGCTGGTCGAGGCCGCCAAAAAGGAGGGCAAGCTCGCGTTCTACACCGCCATGGACCTGGCGTTCGCGCAGCAGCTCGCCAAGGCGTTCGAGGGGAAGTTTCCCGGCATCGCGGTGCGCGTCGAGCGCTCCGGCGCCGAGCGCGTGTTCACCCGGATCGGCCAGGAGTACGGCGCCAACATCCATGCCGTCGACGTGGTCAATACGGCCGACCAGGCGCATTGCATCGTGTGGACGCGCAACGGCTGGCTCGCGCCGTACCTGCCCGAGGAGGTCGCCAAGCATTTCGACAAGGGCTACTACGACCCCGACGCGCTGCACGTGACCAGCCGCATCCTGGTCTCGCCGCTCGGCTATAACACCAACCTGGTGAAGAAGGACGATGCCCCGAAGAGCTTCAAGGACCTGCTCGATCCCAAATGGGCCGGCAAGCTGGTGAAGGCGCATCCGGCCTACAGCGGCACCATCATGAACGCGACCTTCCAGATCGCGCGCGATCTCGGCTGGGAGTATTTCGAGAAGCTCTCCAAGCAGCGCGTGATGCAGGTGCAGTCGGCGACCGACACGCCCAAGAAGATCTCGCTCGGCGAGCGCGCCGTCATGGTCGACGGGGCAGGCTACCTGGTCATTCGCTACAAGGAGGAAGGCCAGCCGATCGATATCATCTATCCGGAAGAGGGTACGCCGCTCGCCACCGGTCCGAGCGCGGTGTTCAAGGCCGCGCCCAATCCCAACGCCGCGCGCCTGTTCCAGAACTGGATGCACACGCGCGAGGCTCAGCAGACGTTCGTCGACGTCGCCTGCCAGTATTCGGCGCATGGCCAGACGGTGCAGAAACCCGGCGTCCGCCCGTTGGCGGAGATCAAGCTGATGAAGGAGGACCCGGCCGGCGTCGAGCGCGACGCCGAGGCGATCAAGGCGCGCTACGCGCAGATTTTCAAAGTGTAATGGCTCGCTCCTGCCGGGCAGCAGCTCCGCGCATTGTCATCCCGGAATCCGGCGAAGCCGGCTATCCGGGATCCATCAGAAATATGCGGTTCCGTTGGCCCCGCCACGCTGCTGCTCCATGCATCCCGGCTCTCCCCCGGCTCAAGGCCGGGGTCGGCCGGGATGACACTGAGGGGCACCGCCGGTGACGATCGCGCTGCCGGCACGCATGGAGGTGCGGCGGATCACGTTCGATCTGTCGCAGCCGGTGATGATCGCGTTCGCCGCGCTACTGTGCGTGCTGGTCGTCCTGCCGGTCTCGTGGCTCGTCATCTACAGCGTCACCGACCGCACGGGCGCCTTCACGCTCGGCAATTTCCGTCAGCTGTTCACCGATCCGGTATTCATCGATCCGCTGATCACCACGCTTACGCTGGCGATCTCGTCGGGGATCATCTGTTGCGCGGTCGCCGCCCCGATGGGGTGGCTGGTCGCGCGCACCGACATGCCGTTCGGCAAGGTAATCCGCTCGCTGGTGATGGCCTCGTTCGTTACCCCGCCTTTTCTGGGCGCGATCGCCTGGGAGCTCCTGGCCGCGCCCAACAGCGGCCTCTTGAACAAGGCCTACCGGGCGCTCGCCGGCGCCGAGATGGACGAATACCTGTTCAACATCTATTCGCTCCCCGGCCTGATCTTCGTGATCTCCTGCTACACGTTCCCCTACGTGTTCGTGCTGGTCGCCAATGCGCTCGACCGCATCCCAGGCGATCTCGAGGATGCGTCTTCGATTCTCGGCGGCCGCACCTGGTTGACCGCGCGGCGGATCACGATCCCGCTGGCACTGCCGGCGGTGCTCGCCGGCGCGCTCGTCGCCTTCCTGCAGGCGATGACCCTGTTCGGCTCGCCGGCGATTCTGGCGCTGCCGGCCGGCTTTCACACCATGACGACGAAGATCTGGAGCCTGTTCCAGTATCCGCCGAAGCCGGAACTGGCGGCGGCCGCCTCGCTGCCGCTGCTAGTGCTTACGATCGTGCTGCTGCGCGCCCAGCAGCTGGTGCTCGGGCGGCGCGGCTATTCGGTGGTGGGCGGCAAAACTGGCGAGCCGCGGCTGGTGCGACTCGGCTGGCTCAAATGGCTGGCGCTGGCGCTCGTGTTCGGCGTGCTGATGCTGCCGGTTTTTCTGCCGTATCTCGCGCTGTTCAACGCCACCTTCTCGAAAGTGGCCTCGCAGCCGATCTGGTTCGACAACTTCACCTTCAAGAACATCTACTTCGTATTTTTCGAGCTGTCCGCCACCAAGCCGGCGCTGCAGAACACCTTCATCCTGGGGACGCTGGCTGCCACCATCGGCACGGTGTTGGCGCTGGTGATCGCCTATCTGACGGCGCGCCAGGCCGTGACCGGATATCGCGCGATCGCCTTCCTGGCGACCGCGCCGATCGCGATCCCCGGCATCGTGCTCGGGGTCGGCCTGTTCCTGAGCTATACGCGGCCGCCGTTCGTGCTTTACGGCACGCTGTGGATCCTGTTGATCGCCTACGTCACCATCGAATTGCCGGCCGCATACCAGCAGCTGCAATCGGCCTTCCGCGCCGTGCACGGCGATCTCGAGGATGCCAGCCGCATCCTCGGCGCTACCCGCCTGCAGACGCTGCGGCAGATCACGGCGCCGCTGTTGCGCACCAGCGTGATCGCGACCTGGTGCTTCATTTTTGTCTCGGTGATGCGCGAGCTCTCTGCCGCGATCATGCTGTTCACCTCGGAGACGCGGCCGATGTCGGTCTTGATCTTCGATCTCAAGGAGAGCGGCGACCTCGCCGCCATCGCGGTGCTCGGCCTCACCATGCTGATCATCACCTTCGTGGTCGTGACCCTCGTCAACCGCATCCCGGGTTTCGGCGGCGGCGTGCGCCTGCGCAATACCTGAATGATGCACGCCAGTCTTCCGCAGCGCGCCATTGCCGAGGAGCTTGCCGACGGCATCGCGCGCCTCGAGCCTTATCGGCTGCCGCCGGCGGTGCGGGAGAAGTGCGCCGACCTGCTGCTGGACGTCATCGGCCTGTGCGTTACGGCGCGCCAGCAGGATTACGTCGCGAGCGCGCTTGGCGGCTGGGACGATGACGGTCCGTGCACGGTGATCGGCCACCGCCGGCCGCTGTCGAGTGCCGGCGCAGCCTTCGTCAACGGCACGGCAGCGCACGGCGAGGATTTCGACGATACCTTCGAGGGCGGGCCGGTGCATGCGGGGGCCGTGATCGTGCCGGCCGTGCTCGCCGCCTGCGAGCGCCACAGTCCGCACGGCCCTGCTGCGCTCCTCGGCATCGCGGTCGGCGTCGAGGTGCTGTGCCGCCTGAGCACGGTCATCCCGAAGGCCGTGCACAAAGCGGGATTCCATCCGACCGCCGTGTTCGGAACGATGGGCGCTGCCGCCGGTGTCGGTGCCGCGCTCGGGCTCCCGGCCCGCGGCATCGTCGATGCGCTGGGGGTTGCCGGCAGCATGGCGAGCGGCATCATTGAGTATCTGGCGGAAGGCACGTGGCCGAAGCGGATGCACGCTGGCTGGGCGGCCCAGTCCGGCGTACGCGCGGCGCTGCTGGCGCGCTCAGGCTTCGTCGGCCCGCGTACGGTGTTCGAAGGAGTGCATGGCCTGTTTCACGGTTTTGCCCGCAGCGCCGAGGGCAACTTCGCTGCGCTCACCGGCGGTTTCGGTGAGCGATGGGTGACCGAGACACTGGCCTTCAAGCCCTATCCATGCGGCACCATGGCGCAGCCGTATATCGACTGCGCCCGCCGCCTGCACGCCGACGGTATCGCGCCGGAGGACATCGACGAGATCGTGTGCGAGACGGCGGAAGGCATCGTGCACCGGCTGTGGGAGCCGCTCGCCAACAAGCAGGCTCCCCCCAACGGATTCGCGGCGAAGTTCAGCGTGCCCTACGCCATCGCGGCCGGCCTGGTGCATGGCGGCGTCGGTCTCGCGTCGTTCACCGACGCGGCGGTGCGCGACCGACGTGTGCTCGCGGTCGCCGCCAAGGTCCGCTACCAGATCGATCCCCACAATCCCTATCCCGCCGAGTACACCGGCCACCTCCGGGTGCGCCTGCGCGGCGGTCGCGTGGTCGAAGAGCGGCAACCGCATCTGCGCGGCGGCGCGCACGCGCCGCTGACGCGCGCCGATATCGAAGAGAAGTTCGTCCTCAACTGCCGCCACGGAGGGTGGAGCGCCGCGCGTATCGATGCCGCGCTCGCGCTGGCGCGCCGGCTGTATGATGGCGCGATCGATCTTGGCCCACTGCGCGGATGACGGCAATGAACGGAACCACAGAGCTGCAGGATCGCGTCGCGATCGTCACCGGAGCCGGCCGCAATATCGGGCGGGCGATTGCCCTCGAGCTGGCGGCGGCCGGCGCCGCGGTCGTGGTCAACGCCCGTTCCAACGCGGCCGAAGCGGACGCGGTTGCGCGCGAAATCGCGAGCCGTGGCGGGCGCGCCGCGATGGCGCTCGGCGACGTGACCGACCGCGCCGCGGTCGACCGCATGGCGGCGCTCGCAGCCGAGCGGTTCGGCGGCATCGACATTCTCGTCAACAACGCCGCGCTGCGGCGCGAGAGCAAGCTCGAGACGATGACGTTCGAAGAATGGCGGCAGATCACCGGCTGCATCCTCGACGGCGCGTTTCACTGCGTGCAGGCGTGTCTGCCTCACATCCGCCGCAGCCAGCAGGGGGCGATCGTCAACGTCGGAGGCTTGAGCGCGCACGCCGGCTCGAAGAACCGGCTACACGTCGTGACCGCAAAGTCGGGACTGATCGGGTTCACGCGCGGACTGGCGCACGACCTCGCCGAGCACGGGGTGACGGTGAATTGCCTCGCACCCGGCTTCATCGACACCGCGCGCCGGGGCGGCGGGCCCGCCCCGGCCCACCATGCGACCAGCACGATCCTCGCCGGCCGCCTCGGCGCCGTGCAGGAGATCGCCGCGACGGTGCGTTTCCTGTGTGGCCCGAGCGCCCGCTACATCACGGGTCAGACCATTCACGTGAACGGCGGCGCATACCTGGGCTGACACCGCCGCGATGGGCCTTGCCGCGGCGCGCCCGTCATTTAAAAAGGGCCGGGTAAGCGGCCGCGAGGGGCACGCGAACTCGTGCAGGGAGAGCAGAATGCGTGACGTTTTCATCTGCGACGCCGTGCGCACGCCGATCGGGCGCTACGGTGGAAGCCTTGCTAAGGTGCGCACCGATGACCTTGCCGCCGTGCCGCTCAAGGCACTGATGAAGCGCAACGCCAAGGCCGATTGGGAGAAGCTCGACGAGGTGGTGTTCGGCTGCGCCAACCAGGCGGGCGAGGACAACCGCAACGTCGCGCGCATGGCGCTGCTGCTGGCCGGGTTGCCCGGGAGCGTGCCGGGCGTGACCGTCAACCGCCTGTGCGCCTCTGGGCTGGAGGCGGTCGGCACCGCGGCGCGCGCGATCCGCGCTGGCGAGATGGACTTCGCCATCGCGGGCGGAGTCGAGTCGATGACGCGCGCGCCGTTCGTGATGGGCAAGGCACAGGAACCGTTCCAGCGCTCAGCCGAGACCTACGACACCACCATCGGCTGGCGCTTCATCAATCCGGTGATCAAAGCGCAATACGGGGTCGACGCCATGCCGGAGACCGGTGAGAACGTCGCCGAGGAATTCCAGGTGACGCGCGCCGACCAGGACGCGTTCGCCTTGCGGTCGCAGACGCGCGCCGGCAAGGCGATCGCGGCCGGCTATTTCGCCGAGGAGATCGTCCCGGTGGAGGCGCCGGGCGGCAAGGGCGGTCCGATCGTGGTCGACAAGGATGAGCACCCGCGTCCCGAGACCACGCTGGAGCAATTGGCCAAGCTCAAGACGCCGTTCCGCAATCCCGGCACCGTGACGGCCGGCAATGCCTCCGGTGTCAACGACGGCGCGGCGGCGATCATTCTGGCCTCGGAGCAGGTGGTGAAGGAGCAAGGGCTGAAACCCCGCGCGCGCGTGCTGGGCATGGCGTCGGCGGGCGTGCCGCCGCGCATCATGGGCATCGGCCCGGTGCCGTCGACCCGCAAGCTGCTGGAGCGGCTCGGTTTCAAGATCGGCGATTTCGACGTTGTCGAGCTCAACGAAGCCTTCGCCGCGCAGGCGTTGGCAGTGCTGCGTCAGCTCGGCCTGCCCGACGCCGCCGATCACGTGAACCCGAACGGCGGTGCGATCGCGCTCGGCCATCCACTCGGCATGTCGGGCGCGCGGCTGGCGCTGACCGCGACGCATCAACTGGAGAAGACCGGCAAGCGGGCGCTCGCGACCCTGTGCGTCGGCGTCGGCCAGGGCGTGTCGCTGGCGCTCGAACGGGTGCAGTAAAGGTGGCGTGCCCCGCGTAGGCGGGGCACCGAGTAAACTCGAACATTTGCGGCTTTACGAAAGACAAGCGTGATTACTGGGTCATCCGCTTTCGCGGATGAAGACAGCGGAGAGAGGCGCTTTCCATGACCATGATGTTTCCGCCACAGAGCGCAAAGGCGCATCCGGCTTACGGCTATGCCGGCTACCGCAGTACGGCGAAGCGCTCGCCCAAGCAGCCCCTGGTGATCCTGCCGCATACGTTGTCGGAGCTCACCGGTCCGGTCTACGGCCACGAGAGCGTGCGGCCTGGCGACGACGACCTCACCACCGGGCATTCAGGCGAGCCGCTCGGCGAGCGCATCATCGTGCATGGCCATGTGCTCGACGAGGACGCGCGGCCGGTGCCCAACACGCTGATCGAGATCTGGCAGTGCAACGCGGCCGGGCGCTACGTCCATGTCGTCGATCAGCACCCGGCGCCGCTCGACCCGAACTTCACCGGTGCCGGCCGGGTCGTCACCGACGACAAGGGCTACTATCGGTTCACCACCATCAAGCCCGGCGCCTATCCGTGGCGCAACCATCCCAATGCCTGGCGGCCGGCGCATATTCACCTTTCGCTGTTCGGGCACTCGTTCCTGTCACGCCTGGTGACGCAGATGTATTTTCCCGGCGACCCGCTGTTTGCGTTCGACCCGATCTACAACTCGGTGACCGACGAAAAGGCGCGCGCCTGCATGGTGTCGTCGTTCGACCTCGAGAGCACGGTGCCGGAATGGGCGCTCGCCTACCGGTTCGACATCGTGCTGCGCGGCCGCAACGCCACTCCAATGGAGCATTGAGATGGCGGGCATCACGCCCTCGGCGACCGTCGGGCCGTTCTTCCTGTTCGGCCTCGTCCCTTCGACCTACGGCGGGGAGGACGTCATCACCAACAACCTCGTGACGCCGGATGCCGCTGGCGAGAAAATTCGCATCGAGGGCCGAGTGCTGGACGGGGACGGCGCCCCGATCCCGGATGCGATGCTGGAAATCTGGCAGGCTGATGCTGCCGGCCGCTACGCGCATCCTGCCGATACGCGCGCGCTTCCGAACGCGGCGTTCAAGGGGTTCGGTCGCTCGCCGACCGACGGCGAGGGCCGCTATGCGTTCGACACGATCAAGCCGGGCGCGGTGCCCGGGCCGAACGGCAGGATGCAGGCCCCGCACATCGCGGTGAACCTGTTCTCGCGCGGCGTGCTCAAGCAGATGGTGAGCCGGATCTATTTCTCCGACGAGGCGGCGAATGCCGCCGATCCCGTCCTCGAGCTGGTGCCGCCGGCGCGCCGCGCCACCCTGATCGCCCCGCGCGAGGAGCGCGACGGAGCGCCGGTCTACCGGCTCGATTTCAAGCTGCAGGGCGACGGCGAGACCGTGTTCTTTGAAGCATGATCGGCCGTTCGTCGACCGCGACGCCGCATCGCTGTCCAGGAACCGCGGAGGCTCAGGAATGAAAAGAACGAAGCCGCCGTTCCGCGCCGACATGGTCGGCAGCCTGCTGCGCACCGCGCCCTTGAAGGAGGCGCGGGCCAAGCGCGAGAGCAAGGAGATCGACGCCGATCGGCTGCGCGCCGTCGAGGACGAGGAGATCCGCAAGATCATCAAGCGGCAGGAGGATATCGGCCTGCAATCGGTGACCGATGGCGAGTTCCGCCGCGCCTGGTGGCATTTCGATTTCTTCGAGCTGCTCGACGGCGTCGAGCTCTACCAGACCAGCCAAGGCATTCAGTTCCACGGCGTGCAGACCAAGGCGCAGGGCGTGCGCGTCACCGGCAAGGTCGATTTTCCCGCCGACCATCCGATGCTGGCGCACTTCAAGTTCCTCAAGGCCAACACCGGGGCGGTGCCGAAGATGACCATTCCGAGCCCCGCGGTGCTGCATTTCCGCGGCGGGCGTCAGTCGATCAGCCAGGATATCTATCCCGACCTCGACGGCTTCTTCGACGATCTCGGCAAGGCCTATCGCAAGGCGGTGCGCGCGTTCTACGACGCCGGCTGCCGCTATCTGCAGTTCGATGACACGGCGTGGGCCTATCTCTGCTCGCCGGCGGAGCGCGAGAAGGCGCGCGAGCGCGGCGACGAGGCCGAGAAGCTGCCGGCGGCTTACGCGCGCACCATCAACCAGGCGATCGCCGACAAGCCGAAGGGCATGGCGATCACCACGCACGTGTGCCGCGGCAATTTCCGCTCGACTTGGATCTCGGAAGGCGGCTACGAACCGATCGCCGAGACCATGCTCGCCGGCACGAACTACGACGGCTACTTTCTCGAATACGATACCGAGCGCGCCGGCGGCTTCGAGCCGTTGCGATTTCTGCCCAAGGGCGACAAGATCGTGGTGCTCGGTCTGGTGACGTCGAAGACCGGCACGCTGGAGAGGAAGGACGAGGTCAAGCGGCGCATCGACGAGGCGACGAAATTTGCCGACCTTGAGCAGCTGAGCCTGAGCCCGCAATGCGGCTTCGCCTCGACCGAAGAAGGCAACATCTTGGCCGAGGAAGAGCAATGGGCGAAGCTCCGGATGATTGTGGAGACCTCCCGCGAGGTGTGGGGCTGACGCCATGGCGATCGACTATGATCGCGTGATCGCGCTCGAGCTCCCCGACATCGAGCACAGCTACGCGGCGAAAGACACGATCCTGTACGCGCTCGGGCTCGGACTGGGGCAGGAACTCGATGAGCGAGACCGAGCTCGGCTTCGTGTACGAGAAGGATCTGCGCGCGCTGCCGACGATGGCCTGCGTGCTGGCGCCGTCGGGCCGCGCGATGCGCGAAGCCAATATCGGCATCGACTGGAACAAGGTTGTGCATGGCGAGCAGAGCTTTCGCCTGCACCGCCCGCTGCCGACGGCGGCGACCGTGGTCGGCAAGCCGCGCATCACCGATGTCATTGACAAAGGGGCCGGCAAGGGTGCGGTGCTGTCGACCGAACGCACCTTGACCGACAAGGCCACCGGCGAGCGCATCGCGACATTGACGCACACCACGTTCTGCCGTGGCGACGGCGGCTTCGGCGGGCCGAAGCGTGAGAGCGCGCCGCCGCATGCGGTCCCGCAGCGGGCACCCGACGCGGTGTGTGATCTGGCGACCCGGCCGGAGATCGCGCTGATCTACCGGCTCAGCGGCGACTACAATCCGCTGCATTCCGATCCGGCGCACGCTCGGGCGGCCGGTTTCCCGCGGCCGATCCTGCACGGGCTCGCCACCTTCGGTATCGCCGGCCGCGCGCTGCTGCAGACGCTGTGCGGCTATGATCCCAACAGGCTGGTCGCCATGGAGGGCCGGTTCTCGGCGCCGGTCTATCCGGGTGAGACCATCCGCACCGAAATGTGGGTCGACGGCAAGAGCGTCAGCTATCGCGCCCGCATCGCGGCGCGCGACGTGACGGCGATCTCCAACGGCCGCGCCGAGCTCGCCGCATGAGCCCAATTCCCATGACCTTGCCGCTCGAAGGCCTCCTGGTCGTGTCGCTCGAGCAGGCGGTGGCGGCGCCGATCTGCACCTGCCGGCTGGCGGACGCTGGCGCGCGCGTGATCAAGATCGAGCGGCCGGAAGGCGACTTCGCCCGCCACTACGACCATGTCGTGCATGGCGAGAGCGCGCACTTCGTCTGGCTCAACCGCGGCAAGGAATCGGTGGTGCTCGACCTCCTCAAGCGCGAGGACAAGGCGCTGTTGGAGGCCCTGCTCGTCAAGGCCGACGTATTCGTGCAGAACCTCAAGCCCGGGGCGGTCGCCAAGCTCGGCTTCGCGGTCGAGCGCCTGCGGCGCGAGTATCCGCGGCTGATCGTGTGCTCGATCTCCGGCTACGGCGAAAGCGGCCCCTTCGCTCATCGCAAGGCGTACGATCTCCTGGTGCAGGCGGAGGTCGGCCTCGCCTCCATTACGGGCGGGCCGGAGGCGCCGGCCCGGGTTGGCGTCTCGGTTTGCGACATCGGCTCCGGCATGAATGCCCATGCGGCCGTGCTCGAGGCGCTGCTCGCACGCCAGCGCACCGGCCACGGCGCCGCCATCAACGTCTCGCTGTTCGACTCCATGGCCGACTGGATGGCGATTGCGCTCCTGCTGCAGGAAGGCGGGCAGCCGCCGCAGCGCCTCGGCCTGACCCATACCTCGATCGCACCTTACGGCGTGTTCACGACCAAGGACGGCACCGACATTCTGATCTCGATCCAGAACGACCGCGAGTGGCGGGTTTTGGCCGAGCGCGTGCTCGACGATCCGCAGCTTGCAGCCGATCCAGATTTTGCCACCGTGCCGGAGCGCACCGCGCGCCGCGCCGACACCGATGGACGGGTCGCGCGGGTGTTCTCGGCAACCGACGCCAAGCCGTTGATCGCGAAGCTCGAGGCGGCCGAGATCGCGTTCGCACTGGTCAACGATGTCGCCGCGCTGGCGCGCCACCCGCACCTGCGGCGGATATCGGTCGACACGCCGACGGGTCCGGCCAGCTATTCGGCACCTGCCGCAATCTGGGCCGGCGCGAGCCGCAGCTACGGGCGGGTGCCGTCGCTCGGCGAGCACACCGACAAGGTGCGGGAAGAATTCCTCGGCGTTGCGGCGCGGACCACCGCTGCGGCCGAGTGATCATCGCGAGGGAACAAGATCATGGACCAGAAGACTTATGAAAAAGGCCTTGAAGTTCGCAGTGCGGTGCTCGGCAAGGAATACGTCGAGAACTCGCTCCGCACCGCCGACGCGTTCAACAAGCCGTTTCAGGAGATGGTGACGGAGTATTGTTGGGGCGCGGTGTGGGGGCGCGAGGAACTGCCCCGCAAGACGCGCAGCATGCTCAACATCGCGATGATCAGCATCCTGAACCGGCCGCATGAGCTGAAGCTGCATCTGCGCGGTGCGCTGCGCAACGGCGTCAGCAAGGACGAGATCCGCGAGATCCTGATGCAGGTGGCGATCTATGGCGGCGTACCGGCCGCCGTCGACTCGTTCCGGATTGCGCGCGAGGTGTTCGCCGAGGACGCCGTCAGGAGTTAATTGGGAGTTCCCTGCCCGACTCTGTACGCTGCATCTTCGACTCTATTGACACTCCGTGTGTGGACCATGTAAAGTTATATAGCAGAAGTATTCCAGCGTTGTGGAGCGAAGCCATGAGTCCACGTCACATGTACCAACCCCTGGCGAACTATCTTGGGAGGCAGCCCGGATTCGAAACGACACTAAGTTACGACGACATCGAGCGGATTCTCGGTCGGGAGCTTCCTCCCACCGCCCACGGCGACCATATACGCCAGTGGTGGGCCAATACGAGGACCCACAGCCAAGCGCGGGCTTGGCTTGAAGCCGGTTGGCGCGCACGCGTCGATGTGGTGAACAAGCGCGTGTTCTTTACCCGGGAGTCCATGGCGGCGGGAGGATATAGAGCGAGTCCTAGGCGTGAGCCCGATCAATCGGTATCGTACCGGCAACTGACGCCTGCCGGACGTCGGCTCATTGAGGACTACTGCGAGGAGCTGGGGGTAACGGCGAAAGAGGCTGCAGCGGCGATCATCAATGCGGCTGCGCTGGAGCATCGAAAACGTCTTATCGGCTGGTTTACAGCGAACTCGCCTAGGACCACCAGCGACAGCGCCGAACTGATCCGAGAAGATCGGGATGGCGGCTGAATGGGTGCTGGACGCCTCCGTTGCGGCGAAGTGCCTTTTTACAGAGCCTGCATCGGAAGCGGCGCGGGCGTTGGTGCTCTCTTCGGCTTCAACAATCGCCCCGGATTTCATCTTCACTGAGCTGGCGAGCGTCGCGTCCAAAAAAGTCAAACGCGGGGAAACATCCAAGCACTTCGCCATCGAAGCGTTGGCACGTGCCCCCGGATTGCTCACGATGGTGGCGCCGAGCCGGCCGCTCGTTACCCGCGCATTCGAGTTCGCGGTCGAATATGGCGTTTCCGCCTACGATGGTCTCTATCTTGCTCTCGCGGACACCAAGCAGATGAAAGTCGTCACGGCGGATCGAAGGCTCGTCGCACGCGCCCAATTGGCGGGGAGCTTGACCGGTTTGATCACGCATTTGGCCGACGCATAAACTAAAGTGCAGCGGACAACCGCTGCGCGCGGGGCTGATGCGGCGATCGCGATCATGAGAATAGCGTCATCCGGCCGCTGGATAGATGCGCCGGCGCGGAGGCGCACTCGCGCCAAAGGGAAACAACGGGGTGCCTGTAGCATTCCCTGATCATGTCACATGAGGACAACAACGTGAGTTCCGACACCTACGAAATCTACGCGATCAAGTACGGCCGCCACGAGCGGCTGGCCTCGGCGAATTTCATCGGCGGCGATCCGCACGACGGGCCGCAGCCGATCGACTTCTTCGTCTGGGCGATCGTCGGCAAGAGCGGGGTCACCATCGTCGATACCGGTTTCGACGAGGCGATGGGGATCAAGCGCGACCGCCAGATCACCAGGCCGGTGGCCGAGGGGCTGAAGGCCATCGGGATCGCGCCGGAGCGCGTCGAGAACGTCATCATCACGCACATGCACTACGACCACAGCGGCAACTACGAGCTGTTCCCGCGCGCGCGATACCATCTGCAGGATTGCGAGATGGCGTATGCGACCGGCCGCTGCATGTGTCACGCGGAATTGCGCAAGCCGTTCGAGCCCGATGACGTCATTGCGCTGGTGCGCAAGGTGTTCGCCGGCCGGGTGACGTTCCATGACGGCCGAGGCGAGGTCGCGCCCGGGATCACCGTGCACAAGATCGGCGGCCATTCCCGTGGCCTTCAAAGCGTGCGGGTCGCGACGCGCCGCGGGCCCGTGATGGTGGCGTCCGATGCCACCCACCTTTATGCCCATTTCGAACAGGGACGGGTGTTCCCGATCACCTACAATGTCGCCGAGGTGCTTGAAGGCTACGAGACCCTCAAGCGGCTCGCCGGCTCGCCGGACCGCGTCATCCCCGGGCACGACCCGTTGGTGCTCGAGCGCTATCCGGCCGCCAAGCCGGGACTGGAAGGATGGGTGGTCCGCCTCGACGCGGACCCGAAAGCATGACGGACCCGGACCTTGCCGGCGCCGAAAGCGTTGATCACCGGCATTGAGCGTCATTGCGTGTCCGATCCATGTCCGACGTACTGATCGCCGATATCGGTGCAACCAACAGCCGCTTCGCCCTCATCGGCGCTGACGGGCGGCCGGACCGCGTCATCTCGTTTGCGGACGACGGCGTGGAAAGCCTCGAGGCGGCGATCGCGCGCTACCTGCAGCTGATCGGGAAGAAGCCGTCCGCTGCGGTGCTGGCGGTGGCGGCCCCGGTCGACGGCGACGTCATTGCGATGACCAACCGCGACTGGCGCTTTCGGCTCAGTGAGCTCGCCAAGCGCTTTCGCTTCTCGCAGGTCCGCGCCCTCAACGACTTCGAGGCGGCGGCGTGGAGCCTGCTGCGGCTTGCCCCCGCCGACACGCGCCCGTTGGGGTCGGCCAAGAAATCGCGTCCGGGCACCAAGGTGGTGTTCGGCCCCGGCACCGGTCTCGGCGTGGCGGCACTGGTGCATACCGAGCACGGCTGGTGCGCGGTCGCGACCGAAGGCGGTCACGCCGCATTCGGCGCGGCATCGAACGAGGAGGAACCGATCTTCGCGCGGCTGCGGGCCGAGTGCAGAACGGTGTCGGCGGAATGCGTATTGTCGGGTCCGGGGCTCGAGCGGCTTCATCGCGCCGTCCACGGATCGACGAAAAAACTGACGACCGAGGCCATCGTCAAATACGCCAAGGAAGGCGAGGAAGCGGAGAGCGCGACGGTCGCACTGTTTGCGCGGCTGCTCGGCCGCTTTGCCGGCGATCTTGCGCTCATGTTCAAGGCCTTCGGCGGGGTCTACATCGCCGGCGGCGTGGCGCAGCGCCTCGGCGCGGCGCTTGACGCTCAGGCCTTTCGCGCCGCGTTCGAGGCCCACCCGCCATACGAGAAGCTGCTGCGGCCGATTCCGACGACCCTGATCACATTGGAGGAGCCGGGCCTGCTCGGCTGCGCCGTCCTGGCGGAGAGCATGCGGGCCGGGACGAAAGCGTAAGCGCAGCGCGAAGGCGCGCCCTTGCGTGCCGTCCCGACGCATCAGCACCGCGCGGGCACGCGCCGCATGCGCGGCGCTTTGCCCAGCTTACGGTTACTCAGTTACAGGCCCAGCTCAGCGAACGCATCGGCGTGATGCTGGGCCGATGCGTCGGAGAAACAGCAGAACACCACGTGCGTGAGCCCGCGCGCATGCGCCGACAGTTCCGCCACCACCGCGCCGACCGCGACGCGCGCGGCGCGATCCGGCGGGAACGCGTAGACGCCGGTCGAGATCGCCGGAAATGCGATCGAGGTCAGCCCATGATCGGCGGCGAGCTGCAGCGCCGTGGTATGGCAGGACGCGAGCAGGCGGTCCTCGTCGGCGTTCCCGCCGCTCCACACCGGGCCAACCGCATGGATGACGCGCTTGGCGGGGAGCCGGTAGCCCTTGGTGATCTTGGCAGAGCCGGTTTCGCAGCCGCCAAGCGTGCGGCACTCGCCGAGCAGCTCCGGGCCGGCGGCGCGATGGATGGCGCCGTCGACGCCGCCGCCGCCGAGCAGCGTGCGGTTGGCCGCATTCACGATCGCGTCGACCGCGAGCGTCGTGATGTCGCCGAGCACGATGTCGAGCCGCGTGGCATCGAGCTGAACGGTCGAACGGGGAGAGACGTCGCCGGGCATGACGCAGTATAGCAGCAGGCGCCGCCTTGTGCCCGATCGGTCTCGATGGCACTCGCGGCACATTGTTCGCGACCCCATATGATTGCCGAGCCTGCCGTTTGACGGCAGGCGCCGCGCCTGCGAGACCTTGAGCATGACGACGTTTTTTCACGCGCCCGACCACGACCATGCGCGCTGCGAGGCCGATGTCCTGGGGGAGGCGGAGCGCTGGTGCGCGGCGCACGCGCTGCGCCTCACCCCGATCCGGCGCAAGGTGCTGGCGGTGCTGGGCTCCGGCCATCGGCCGCTCGGTGCCTACGAGATCATGGACCGGCTGGCCGAAGGCGGCCCGCGGCCGGCGCCGATCACGGTCTATCGCGCGCTCGACTTCCTGCTGGAGAACGGCCTCGTCCACCGCATCGCCAGCCGCAACGCGTTCATCGCCTGCATCCGCAATCATGCGGCGAGCGAGAACGTGGTGTTCCTGATCTGCGAGCGCTGCGGTGCCGTCGGCGAAGCCTCCTCCGCTGCAGTGATGCAGACGTTGCAGGCGGCGGCTGCGCAGGCCGGGTTCACTCCCAAGCTCCCGGTGGTCGAAATCGTCGGCTTGTGTGCGCATTGCCGGGCTGCCGAGCGCGCTTCCAGCTGATAGGTGATACGACGCTCTTCCGTGGTCATGCCCGGCCTTTGTGTCGGGCATCCACGTCTTGCTGCCTTGGACAGAGAAGAAGACGTGGATGGGCGGGGACAAGCCTCGCAATCGCTTAGCGATTGCTTGCCCGGCCATGACGAAGAGGAATTGGAATGCATCTTTCCGCCCGCCCGCTCGACGCGTTTGCGGTGTCCCTGACGATCGCGTTGTGCCTGAGCTGGGGCTTCAACCAGGTGGCGGTGAAGCTCGCGCTTCCCGACATTCCGCCGCTGATTCAGTCAGCGACCCGATCCACCGGGGCGGCGCTGATCGTCGGCGCCTGGGCGCGGCTCAAAGGCATCCCGTTGCTCGATCGCGACCGAACCCTGCTGCCGGGCATCATCGCCGGCGTGCTGTTCGGGACCGAGTTCCTGTTGATCTATCGCGGCCTGTTGTGGACCACCGCCAGCCGCGCCGTTCTGTTCATCTATTTGGCGCCGTTCTTCGTGGTGCTTGGCGCGCGCTGGCTGCTGCCGGGCGACCGCTTCGGAGCCGCGCAATGGGCCGGGCTCGCGCTGTCGTTCGGCGGCATGGCGGTCGCCTTCGGGCTGCCGACGCCGGCCGCCGACCCGCGTCAGCTGTTGGGCGACATCATGATGGTGGCGGCGGCTGCGGCCTGGGCCGCCACCACGCTGGTGATCAAGGCGAGCGCGCTCGCGCGCGTCTCGTCCGAGAAGACCATGCTGTATCAGCTGGTGGTCTCAGCCCCGATGCTGGCACTCGGGGCCGTGGTCTTCGGCGAGCGCATGGCGGCCATGCCGTCGCTCGTCTCGCTCGCCTCGCTCGCCTATCAGACCGTGTGGGTGGTCAGTGTGACCTTCGTGCTCTGGTTTGCGCTGATCGTGCGCTATTCGGCGAGCCGCCTCTCGGTCTTCACCTTCCTGACGCCGCTGTTCGGGGTCGCGGCCGGGCATCTGGTATTGGGCGAGCCGCTCACTCCGGCGTTCGCAGCGGCAGTGGCATTGGTCGCGACAGGGCTTATCTTGGTGAACAGACCGCGTTGATAAACATTGGGAATTTGCCGCCGCGTTGACGCTGCGGCGCAGGTCTGGCAGTTCGATGCCCATGATGGAGCCCAATATGGCCGAAATGGCCGCCCCGCAGCCGCGCCGCACCTCCGTTCCGGTCAAGGTCGGCCATGTCACGGTCGGAGGGCCGGCCCCGGTCGTCGTGCAGTCGATGACCAATACCGACACCGCGGATGCCGCCGGCACCGCCGGGCAGGTCGCAGCGCTCGCCCGCGCCGGCTCCGAGATCGTGCGCATCACGGTCGACCGCGACGAGGCCGCCGCCGCCGTGCCGCACATCAAGGAGCGGCTGCTCAAGATGAACGTCGACGTGCCGATCGTCGGCGACTTCCACTATATCGGCCACAAGCTGCTCGCCGAGCATCCGGCTTGCGCGGAGGCGCTCGACAAGTATCGCATCAACCCCGGCAACGTCGGTTTCCGCGAGAAGCGCGATCGGCAGTTCGGCGCCATCGTCGAGACCGCGATCAAGCACGACAAGCCGGTGCGGATCGGCGCCAACTGGGGCTCGCTCGATCAGGAGCTGCTCACCCACTTGATGGACGAGAACGCGAAGTCGCCGAACCCCGTCGATGCGCGCGCGGTGACGCGCGAGGCGATGGTGCAATCGGCGCTGCTCTCGGCCAAGCGCGCCGAGGAGATCGGCCTGGCGCGCTCCAAGATCATCCTGTCGGCCAAGGTGTCGGCCGTGCAGGATCTGATCGCGGTCTACATGGAGCTCGGCGGCCGTTCCGACTACGCCATCCATCTCGGCCTCACCGAGGCCGGCATGGGCTCGAAGGGCATCGTCGCCTCGTCGGCGGCGCTGAGCATCCTGTTGCAGCAGGGCATCGGCGACACCATCCGCATCTCGCTCACGCCGGAACCCGGCGGCGATCGCACCCTGGAAGTGAAGGTCGCGCAGGAGCTGCTGCAGACCATGGGCTTCCGCACCTTCGTGCCGCTGGTCGCCGCCTGCCCGGGCTGCGGGCGCACCACCTCGACCACGTTCCAGGAGCTGGCGCGCGACATCCAGGACTTCATCCGCGACTCGATGCCGGGGTGGAAGACGCAGTACCCGGGGGTCGAGGGTCTCAACGTCGCGGTGATGGGCTGCATCGTCAACGGCCCGGGAGAATCGAAGCACGCCGACATCGGCATCTCGCTGCCCGGCACCGGCGAGCAGCCGGCAGCCCCGGTCTTCATCGACGGCAAGAAGGCGGTGACCCTTCGCGGGCCGACAGTCGCGGCCGATTTCAAGAAACTCGTGATCGACTATATCGAGCGCCGCTACGGCACCGGCGCGCGGCAAACCGCGGCGGAGTAGGGCGTCGCTGGCCTTGGACCTCTGTTCGTCTGCGCCGTGTAATTTATCCCCGCTTGGACGCTGGCCGTGCCATCGGAGCAGTACGACGGCCAAGTCGGTCGTCGGTGCAGATGCTTGCCCAGTTTGGGTCCGCCGGCACGGTAAGATTTACTTTCCGCGCATCTCGATCCGAGCCTTAACGTGTCCGGCGGCTTCTGGCGCATCTTCTATACCGGCACAGGGCCGGCGCCGGTGCAGGACTGGTCGATGCTGGTCGAGCCAGGCGACATCGTGCGCCTGGAGTGGTTCAAACCCGAGCTGTCGATCGAGCATATATCGGGGCATTCGACGACCGTGCTCGCAGCGGTCAATGCCGAGGGGATGATCGAGGTCTATGACAACATCGACTACGTCGATCACGTGAGCACGATCGGTGTCCACACCACCAGCTACTGGCAGGAGACCAATCCGTCCGGGATCACGATCTATCGCCTCGATCCGAACCAGCAGTACCTGATCGAGGGCACCAGCCTCAGCGAAGTCATCCAGGGTTTTCGACGACCTGATCGAGCCCGGCGGCGGCGCCGACATCATCAACGCCGGCCCGGGCAATAACGAGATCCAGGACATCACCGCGCATCTCAATGGCATCACCGTCACCGACTTCAACAGGGGCGACACGTTCGACTTCACGGATCTCGATCCGGATCACACCGTGGTCACCTAACAGAGACGGTGCGCTGCATGTGCTCAACGATTTCGTGCAGGTCGCCGAAATCACGTTGCCCAAGCCCCCTCCCCGCACTTCGTTCGTCGTCACACCCGACGGCAGCGGCGGAACAACGATCGGGCTCGCGCCCTCCAAAGGCCATGTGCTGCAGGACGTGCTCGGAAAGCTCGAATACAAGATCAGCCAATTGCTCCCGCCCCACGCCGCCGAAGTCCTCAAAGACGTGGTCGAAAAGCTGCAGACAAATTCGCCGACGTGCCGCCCGGGCTTCACCACCGGGACAGCGCCTCCACCCACCTGCAGGACAAAGTCCACCCCGGCGACCCCGGCGAGCACCACCCCGCCGGTGGGCATAAGATGATGGACCTTCCAACGAGCGCCGCCGGCCGGCTCAAGACTGCAGTTTCGGACGGCACCAACTCATACATTACGACAGAGAGCTCGGCTCCCGATCTGCTGGCCTTCCTGGCGCATCATTCTCACGATTGGCTCTAATCGTCTGTCTTTGGTGATCTCAAATCGATTGCGCCTCGGTCGCATCCCCGGCCTTCATTCTCGGTCGCGGCCGACTTCAAGAAACTCGTGATCGACTACATCGAGCGCCGCTACCTACGGCACCGGCACCGGCGCACGGCGGACAGCGGCGGAGTAGGGCGGAGGCGCGTCCGCGTAGGACCGAGGTCTGCTCCGGCAGTACGGCACACCTCCCCCCACCGGACTGTAAAGGGCGCTCCCAAGCCACATGAACTCGTTCGCCACTGAGCATCGCATTGGTGCAGGCAAAGGTGGGACTCAGGCTTGGAAAGAAACGGCCAATGGCTATTTTACGGATATTACGGAGTAAGGTTCATGCGCACGATCAACGCCAGTGAGTTCCAGAAGCGCGTGGGCGAGTTCAGCGACATCGCCCGGCGCGAGCCAGTGACGGTGACGCGGCACGGACGCGCCTCCCTGGTGCTGCTGGCTGCCGAGGATTACGAGCGGCTTCGTCAAATCGAGCAGCGGGCGATACGGGCCATGCGGGTTGCGGACCTGCCGTCGGAGACTATCGAGGCAATGATGTCAGCCGACCTCTCGCATCTCCCGTCGGATTGACGGATGGCAGACGCGCCGCGCGTCGGCCAGATCGTCAATCACCACTTTCTCTGGATTGACGAGCAGGCCGCCGGACAGATCGAGGGGCGCAAGGCTCGTCCATGTCTCATCATCGCGGTCGAGCCCTCAGCAGCGCACGCTGCCCCGAGTTACCGTACTTCCGGTCACAAGTCAGTCGCCGCGCGGCGCAGCCGGCGCGGTTGCAATTCCTGATGACGTCAAGGGTCGCATTGGGATCGATCGCGGGCGGCCTGCCTGGGTCGTGACCAACGAGGCCAACGTCTTCACTTGGCCGGGCTTCGATCTGGTTCCCCAACCGGATGGCGGCTTCGTGACGGGTACGATAACGCGTGGTTTCTTCGAGCGCATTCGCGAAGCGGTGCGTCGTGGTCGCATGCAAGCCATCGATCGCGACTCGTAGTCATCTTCAGTTAGACCTTGCCCGGTCCGGTCCGCGGGCAAGACTTCGTTGCATCGCGGCCTTTCGCCGCTCTTGCGATGGTCTGCGGGCGGCATAGATGCCAGCCATGAGCGACCGAATGCATCGGCCGGGCTCGGAACCGACCCCGGAACGGCCGCGCCACGAGCCCGAGATCATACCGCCCGGCTACCGCGGCCAGAGCCCCGATGGCGGCGTGTTCATCTATGTCGACGAGCACGGCAATACCCGGCGCGCGACCTTCAAGGCCCCGGGGCCGTTCTTCATCATCGTGGTTCTGCTCACCGTCGGGTTGATTGCGGCCATCGCCATGGTGGCGCTGCTCGGCCTGGTGCTGATCTGGATCCCGGTGGTCGTGGTGATGATCGCGGCGCTGGTGCTCTCCGGCACCATCCGCGCCTGGTGGCGGCGGCTGCGCGGCGCGCGGTAGCTAGGCCTGGTCCTCCGATCCATGGTCGGTCGGATCGTAGACAGCCTCGATCCATTCATCGACGGCAGCATTGTCCGGGTGTAACGGCAGCAGAGCCGCCTCACGCCGGATCGCCGCCCGCTCACGCGGAGTGCGCGGGTCGAACGGGCGGGGCAGCTTGGGCTTCTTTGACATTATCGCGGACTCGGTCCGAAGCGCGCTCTACTCTGCGGCGTGCGGTCTCGTCCTGCCCGGCAATCTCGCGGCCTGCCATTCGCCCGGCGCCAGGACTTTGCTTGCCGACAGAATCTCGATTCCGATTATGCGGCCCTCGATATCCACGTCGTAGATGAACGGTCCTGCCTCTTCCTGGCGGTCAATCGCGCCGCGGCCAAGGTAGATGTAGGCGGCGTCCGCTTTCGGATCGTATGTCATGTCGATCATGGCTTCCGCCTCGCGGTTCTATCGAGCATTACGCCTATATCGCGAATAGACGTTTCCGTCTCCACGCACGCAACTCGAAGGATGCGGTCGTCGAACTGTGCGATAGCGCGGAAACGGCGCTCAACTTGGGGATCGCGAGGGTCCAGTTCTCGCCAATCCGGCATTCGAACCGTGTCTTCAATCCATTCCAGCTTCAAGTGCCGTTCGCGCAGCCGCATGCGAGCGTGCGCAGTCAGCAGCACCGTTTTCGGCATCGGCGTCTCGGTTCATTCGCAACTGTTTTTCATAGGGTGCCACGCCCCTCACACATCTACCTTCAGGGCGGCGATGAAGGCCTCCTGCGGGATCTCCACCTTGCCGAACTGGCGCATGCGCTTCTTGCCCTCCTTCTGCTTCTCAAGCAGCTTGCGCTTGCGGGTGGCGTCGCCGCCGTAGCACTTCGCGGTCACGTCCTTGCGGAACGCGCGCACGGTCTCGCGCGCGATGATCCTGCCGCCGATCGCCGCCTGGATCGGCACCTGGAACATGTGCGGCGGGATCAGTTCTTTGAGCTTCTCCACCATGGCGCGGCCGCGGCTCTCGGCGCGCGTGCGGTGCACCAGCATGGCGAGCGCGTCGACCGGATCGGCGTTGACCAGGATCTGCATCTTCACGAGATCGGCCGGGCGGTAGTCGGTCAGGTGGTAGTCGAACGAGGCGTAGCCCTTCGACACCGATTTGAGCCGGTCGTAGAAGTCAAACACCACCTCGTTGAGCGGCAGGTCGTACTTCACCATCGCGCGGCTGCCGATATACGAGAGCTCCTTCTGCGTGCCGCGGCGGTCCTGGCACAGCTTCAGCACTGCGCCGAGATAGTCGTCGGGGGTAAGGATCGTCGCCTCGATCCACGGCTCCTCGATCTCCTTGATCCGCACCACGTCCGGCATGTCGACCGGGTTGTGGATCTCCAGGCGGTCGCCGTCGGTGAGCGTGATCCGGTAGATCACGCTCGGCGCAGTCGCGATCAGGTCGAGGTCGAACTCGCGCGTGAGCCGCTCCTGGATGATCTCGAGGTGCAGCAGTCCGAGAAAGCCGCAGCGGAAACCGAAACCGAGCGCGGCGGAGGTCTCCATCTCGTAGGAGAAGCTCGCGTCGTTGAGGCGGAGCTTGCCCATGGCGGCACGCAGGCTCTCGAAGTCGGCGGCGTCGACCGGGAACAGGCCGCAGAACACCACCGGGATCGCCGGCCGGAAGCCCGGCAGCGGCTCCCTCACCGGCCGCCGCTCGTCCGTGATGGTGTCGCCGACGCGGGTATCGGCGACCTCCTTGATCGACGCCGTGAGAAAGCCGATCTCGCCCGGTCCGAGCTCGTCGAGCTCGACACGCTTCGGCGTGAACACGCCGACGCGGTCGACCTCATAGCTCGCGTCGGTGCCCATCATGCGGATGCGCTGGCCGCGCCGCAGCGTGCCGTCGACGATGCGGAACAGCACGATCACGCCGAGATACGAATCGTACCAGCTGTCGACCAAGAGCGCCTTGAGCGGTGCCTCGCGGTCGCCCTTGGGGGGAGGAAGCCGCTGCACGATCGCTTCAAGCACTTCCGGGACGTTCTGGCCGGTCTTGGCCGAAATCTCGATCGCGTTCGAGGCGTCGAGCCCGATCACGTCCTCGATCTGCCGCTTGACCGCTTCCGGTTCGGCCGCCGGCAGGTCGACCTTGTTGAGCACCGGGACGATCTCATGGTCGTTGTCGATCGCCTGATAGACGTTGGCGAGCGTCTGCGCCTCGACCCCCTGCGAGGCATCGACCACCAACAGCGAGCCCTCGCAGGCTGCGAGCGAGCGGTTGACCTCGTAGGCGAAGTCGACATGGCCGGGCGTGTCGATCAGGTTGAGCACGTAGTCGCGGCCGTCGCGCGCCCGGTAGTTGAGGCGCACCGTCTGCGCCTTGATGGTGATGCCACGTTCCCGCTCGATGTCCATGGAATCGAGCACCTGCTCGACCATTTCGCGCTCGCTCAAACCCCCGGTCAGCTGGATCAACCGGTCGGCGAGCGTCGACTTGCCGTGGTCGATATGCGCGACAATCGAGAAGTTGCGGATGTTGTCGATCGGGCCCGCCGTCATGGCGCGCGGCTTAGCACTTGCGGTCCGCGAGCTGCAAGGAAATGCCGCGGCGCCAGAAGAAAGCGGCAGACCCGAGCGTGGTGGCCGTTCCAGTGATCATTTCGGAGATATGGGCGGCGTCCTCGGAGCGCGCAAAGCGTGCCGTTTTGGCCACGCGTCCCGGCGCAATCGCACTGCGGCGATAAAAAGCTATTGCACCCGCCAACAAGGTCTTGCTTAGCTTACGCGGTCCAAGGGGCGGCACGAATGAATCGCTGGAAGGCCAGCGCGAGGGCATGGGTGGCGCCGCTCTGCGCCGCCGTCTTTCTGGCCGGCACCGGGGCCGCCGGTGCGGCCGATTGGTCGCCGCCTTCCCCGGTTCCGATAGTGACTATTCCCGCCGACCGATTCGAGGTGCGGTTTGGCGCCTTCGCGCACGGCATCGGCAGCGTCGAACAGGGCACATTCGACGTCAACGCCGAGGCGGTGTCGCCGCGGTTGTCGTTCGGTACCGTCACCGGGCCGTGGGCCTTCCTGATCCCCCGCCTGCATGTCGGTGGCAACTGGAACACGTCCGACCGCGCTAGCTTCGCCTACACCGGATTCTTGTGGACGATCCCAGTCTGGGACCGCTTCTTCGTCGAGGGCTATATCGGGCCTGCGATCCACAACGGCTCGCTCGGGCCGACCGATACCCTGGCCGGCCTAGGCTGCCCGGTGCTGTTTCACGCCGGCGGCTCGATCGGCTATCAGTTGACGTCGAACCTGAGCGTGATCGGCACCTTCGACCACCTTTCGAACGGCCGTACCGTGTTCGGCGTCCAGTGCGGGACCAACCTGGCGCCCGGCCGCAATCAGGGCCTCAACAACTACGGCCTCCGCGTCGGCTATTCGTTCTGATCCGCGCGCGACTTAGATCGGCGCGCGGCAGCGGACACCTTTACAAAGAATGCGCGGCCCGGCTGGGAAGTACGGCGTGGCGCCATACAGCAGTGTGCCGCTTGCTGGCGTAAAGTCGGCGCGCCAGCCGGTCGTTTGCTGGAAATAAAACTTGGTCAGCCGCCGACCGCGCCACGTCCGCCGCGCCATGCCGACGGTCCGGCGCTGGACGCCCATGCGCGCCCACAGCTCCGTCGGGATCCGGCCGCGGGGGGTAACGTACAATGCGGATTGCGGGTCGAGCCGGCGCAGCTTTTCCTGGTCGAAACCGACGAAACGGCTGCGCTCATTGATCTGCACCACCGGAATCCGGTCCTTGAAGTGCCAGCGCAGCATCGCGTAGGTGCGGTACTCGGTGGTGGCGATCCAGGTCGCGCCCGTGTTCTCCATCAGCTCGACGGCCTTGCGCGCCACCTCCTCGTAACCCGCCTCCTGTCCAATCGGATCGAGCTTCCCCAGCGGGAGCGGCCCCGGTATGACGTAGTAAGCAAGAATGAGCAGGACGAGGCCGGCGCCGCCGATCGCGAGGAACGCAGCACGCGTAAGCAAACGCGCCCATTGGTGCTTTCGCCGCCGAAGATCGTCGAGCGTCAGCGCGGCCGCGGCGAATGCGGGCGGCCACAGCACCATCGGCCAAGTGACGCTGATCCGCATCCAGCCGGAGCGCCAGAAGAAATAGACGAACGGCACCGCCGCCGCTGTCGCCAGCAGGATGCGCGCGCCGTCCTTGCTCCGGTAACCGTCCCAAGCCGCCATCGCGGTTCCCGCCACCACGAGCGGAAACAACAGCGGCCCTACCAGTCCCCACTGCAGCCCGACGAAATTTCCGAACCAAGCCAACGACCACGGGCGTTCGGCGGTCAAACGGACGAATTGGAATGCGAACGACGCCCAGTGATGCTGCGCGTTCCAGATCAGAACCGGCGAAAACACCAAGACTGCGACCGCGCCCGCGAGCCACGGCCATGGTGTGAGTAGCCACAGCCGGTTCTTGGGCGGCACCAGCATGAAGGCGAGGATCGCCGGCACGAACATTACCGCCGTGTACTTGGACAACAGCGCGAGCCCGCCGCATGCTCCCGCCAGAAGCCACCAGCGCGGGTCGCGGCTTTCGTCCAGCCGGATCAGCGCCCACAGCATCGCTGTCAGGAACACAACCAGCGGCACGTCGGGCGCCACCAACACCATCATCAGGCTGTAGTAGGCCGCCGCCTCCGGAGCCAGCAGCGCGAACAGCATCGGCGCGAGACCGTGCGTGCGCCGGCGCACGATGTCAGCGAGCAGGAGCTGCGTACCGGCGAGCGCGAGCAGCCCTCCGGCACGGGCCCCGAATGGGGTGTCGCCGAACACCGCCGTGCCAGCGCGCACGAACCAGGCGATCATCGGCGGGTGGTCGAGGAACGACAGCACGTCTTCCTTCGACCACGTCCAATAGTACGCCTCGTCGGTACGCAACTCGACGAGCGCCGCGAACGCCGCGCGTGCAGCCGCCATTACGGCGATGATGAGAATGGCGACGACGAGGGCGCGGGTGTGCAGCGTCGCGGAACGCCAGCCGACGATGGCCGCGGGCGCGTGCATCCGCTACTGCCGGCCCGCGCTGGTCGTCGACGCGCGCGTGCCGCAAAGCGGCTCGCTACGGATCGTTGCTGTCGGTGCCGCCGTCATGGCGCGCGCCCTTAGCACCGCGGGCCGGCGAGCGGCAAGCGCATGCGGCGCTCGCGCCGGGACTGCACCAATTGCGCCGCGACCGCGGTTGCGGGCATCATTCGCCGGCAGGCTCCGGGACACCTCCCCCTCAACAAGGACCGACGACAAATGGCCGAACATCCGCGCCTCGTAATCGTCGGAGCCGGTTTCGCGGGCTTGGCCTGCGCCAAGGAGCTGGGGCGCAAGCCGGTCGATGTGACGCTGGTCGACCGGCACAACTATCACCTGTTCGTGCCGCTCCTCTACCAGGTGGCGACGGCGGCGCTGTCGCCGGCCGACATCGCGCGGCCGGTCCGCCGCATCCTCGGCAAGTACCAGAACATCCGCATTCTCCTCGACGAGGTGGTGGGCGTGGACACGTCCGCGCACTCGGTCCGCCTGGCTCGCGGCACGACACTGCCGTACGACCGGCTCGTCATCGCCACCGGCTCGATATACTCCTATTTCGGCCACCCCGAATGGGCGCGGATCGCGCTCGGTCCGCGCACGCTCGAGGAAGCACGTACCATCCGCGGGCAATTGCTGTCGGCCTTCGAGCGCGCCGAGATGGCCGAGAGCCGCGCCGAGCAGGACGTGCTGATGACCACGGTTGTGGTCGGCGGCGGCCCGACCGGAGTCGAGATGGCAGGGTCGGTTGCCGAGCTCGCGCGCCATGCGCTGGCGCGCGACTTCCGCCGCATCGATCCGCGCCGCGCGCGCATCCTGCTGGTCGAAGCCGGCCCTCGGCTGTTGCCGGCATTTCCGGAAGCCCTGGCCAAGTACGCGCACGCGGCGCTCGAGCGAATAGGCGTCACCGTCATGACCGGTCAGGCGGTGGAGGGGATGGAGCCGGGGGCCGTGATCGTCGCCGGCCGGCGCATCGAGGCCGGCACGATCGTCTGGGGCGCCGGCGTGCAGGCGTCGAACGCCGGCCAATGGCTCGGCATCGAGGTCGCCAAGGACGGCCGCATCCCGGTCAATCCCGACCTGTCGGTCAAAGGAGTCGGCCGACGTCTACGTGCTCGGCGACACCGCGCTCGCGACCGGCGACGACGGCGCGCCGTTGCCGGCCCTTGCGCAGGTCGCCGCGCAGCAGGGCACGCATCTCGGCAGGGGGCTCGCCCGCAACCTCGCCGACGGGACACCGCTCGCGCCATTCCGATTTCACAACCGCGGCAACACCGCAATCGTCGGCCGCAACGCCGCGATATTCGATTTCGGCTGGCTGCGCCTGAAAGGCAGGCTCGCGTGGATATTGTGGGCGATCGTCCACATCTACCTGCTGGTCGGGTTCGAGAACCGGCTGCGCGTCAGCCTGGACTGGTTCTGGCGCTACATCACCTATGAGCGCGGGGCGCGGCTGATCATGCCGGTGCGGGCAAATATTCCAACCGACCACGGCGCTTGATTGCGCGTCATCGTCGAACGCGGCGCGCAGCTCGCGTATCCGGAACGAAGAATCACGCGTCGATCAGCACGCCCGGATTGAGCAGGCCCTGCGGATCCATCGTCTGCTTGGCGGCGCGCAGCGCCGTCGGCGAACAGCGGCGGGCGCTGACGGTCGTACCACGGGCGATGGTCGCGGCCGACGGCGTGATGATGCGTGATGGTGCCGCCGCTGGCGATCACGGCGTCGAACGCCGGCGGACTTGATCGCGTGCCACTGCGCGACCAGCTCGCCATGGCGCGCCGAGCGCGTGGAAGGTGAAGTAGGGCGCCGGGCCGTCCGGGTAGACATGGGTGAAGCGGCAGGTGACGCCGCCGGCGCGCCCGGTCGCGGCGCGGATCGCCGCTTCGGTGGCGCCCTTGATCGCGTCGTGGAACGCCTCGAAGCGCTCCCAGGTGATCGCGGTCTCGAAGGTGTCGTTGATGACGCCGCACGGGACCGCCCTCGCGCGCGTACGGCATGCGGATGAACGCGTTGCGCCAATGCTCGGCGGCGCCCTCGCGATGCGCTCTGCGCGCCGCCGGCCCCCGGCGTCGCCGCCGTGGTCGGCGGCAGAAGCTCGAGCGCGCGCGCCATCCAGGGGCCGACGTCATGATCGCCGGACTCGAAGGCCAGCACCATGACGGCGACCGAGCCGTCGCCGGCGCCGGTATTGAACGCCTCGGCCGGGTCGAGGATCCGGCAGTTCGACGGATAGAGCCCGGCCTGGGCGACCGCGCGCAGCGGCGCGCGCCGCCGCAAAGAAGTCGGCGAAGCGCACAGCGCCGCCGGCGCGGAAGCTTGGCCGATGCTGCAGCCGCATCCAGGCCTGCGTGATGATGCCGAGGATGCCTTCCGAGCCGATGAACAGGCGGTCCGGGCTCGGGCCGGCGCCGGAGCCCGGCAGGCGGCGCGATCTCGACGGTGCCGTTCGGCGTCACCATGCGCAGCGATTCCACGAGATCGTCGATGTGGGTGTAGAGCGTCGCGAAATGGCCGCCCGACGCGCGTCGCGATCCAGCCGCCGAGCGTCGAGTACTCGAAGCTCTGCGGGAAATGGCGCAGCGTGAGCCCGTGCGGACTGCAGCTGAGCCTCCAGCGCCGGGCCGTAGGTGCCGCCCTCGATCAGCGCGGCGCGCGAGGTCTTGTCGACCTCCTTCACGCGGCCCAGCGGCGCAGGTCGATCGTCACCGCCGCCTTGTGGCGTTCCGTCGACCGCGGCTCGACCCCGCCGACGACGCTCGAGCCGCCGCCGAAGGCGTCGACCGAGGCGTCGGCCGTCGCGCCCAGTCGAGCACCGCGGCGACGTCCGCCTCGTCTCCCGGATAGGCGACGACGTCGGGCGCATTGGAACCGTAGTCGCGCGCGAGCCCGCGCACGTAGTCGGGGAGCGATTGCCGTAGGTGTGCGCGCAGCGGTCGTACTGGTCGGTGGTGCAGCATCTGGCCGAGCGCCGGCGGCGGCGACGACGCGCGGCGGCTGGCAAGCGATGATCTCGTCGAGCCGCGGCGGCTTCACCTCCTCGGTGAGCTCCGCCCTGAGGATCTCGCGGATGCGCGCGAAAGCGAACTCGATCTCCTCGTCGCTGAGTCCTTCGCCCTCGCGCCCCCACCCGAAATGCTTGCGTCGCGGATGCATGCTGTTCGCTCTCGTAGCCCGCATGAGCGTAGCGAAATGCGGGGGTCAGCGTCGAGGCTGGTCCCCGATTTCGCTGCGCTCATCCGGGCTAAGGCTGCTACGGCTGCCCAATCATGGCGTCATAGTCGGCGTGGGAGCCAATCCAGAACCATATGAGCCCGTCATCAGTCTCAACGGCAAGGGCACGGTAGGGCAGCCCAATGCGTACCGACCAGAAGCGGCCGACCTTCTTGAGGTGCAAGGATGGATGGTGTGGGTCCTGTCTCAGCAGCGCATAGTTTTTTGTCTGCCAGAGCCCGCGTCGCTGCAGGAAGTTTCTCGTAGGCCAGCCAAAACGATCTGCTGGCGAAATGCCTCATAGCTCGCGGGTGTCGCCCCGACGATACTCGGCGATCGCTTCCTCGGCCAAACGGTCGAGCTTTCCGCCTCGCGCGTCGCGCTCGATAACTGCATCGAAACGTCCGGCCTGAAATTCCTCAAACCACGCGCGAAAGCGGTCCAGTTCTCGCGGGCTGAGATGGGCGACGGCTTTCTCGATGTCTTCCACAGTGGTCATGCGACAAGCATAGCAAGTAGTCCGCAGGGAGCGAAGTGGAATGCCGGAATCCTCCCCGGATGTCGCCGCGCTCCATCGGGATCCTACGGCTACTCCGCCGCGAGGCGCGTGTCCTGCGGAAACGGCCGCAGCTCGACAGGCTGGCCCGCGCGCGCCACGATCGCGTGGCCGGGCGGCACCGGCTTCCAGTAGTCGCGCTCGGTGTCGAGCGGCTCGGACGCCATCACCACGTTGCCGCCGCCCTCGCGGTAGTACAGCGTATTGGCGCTGCCGTTGTGGACGTAGCGGAAGGCGTATAGGCTCTCGCCGTCGCTGAGCGCCGCGGTGAAGCGCAGCGGCTCGCGTGTGCCGCTCTGGGCGCACCATCTCGGTCAGCCGCGCGAGCGTGTCGCAGGTCGCCGCCACCGGGTCGTCGTCCGCGCCGGCGGCAGCGCCGAGTATCGCCAGGAACACCGCTTCGGAGTCGGTGGTGCCGACGCGCGATTTGTAGAACGTGTCGGGTATCAGCGCCTCCACCTTGCGGCGGATCAGCGACCAGTCGCCAATCTGCCCGTTGTGCATGAACATCCAGCGCCCGTGCGCGAACGGATGGCAGTTCGGGCGCGTCGTCGGGGTGCCGGTCGAGGCGCGCACATGGGCGAAGAACAGGTGCGAGCGGATGTGGCGGCACAGGTGCCGCAGGTTCTCGTCCGACCAGGCCGGACGCACCTCGCGGTAGAGGCCGGGCTCCTCGTGCCCGGCGTACCAGCCGAGCCCGAAGCCGTCGCCGTTGACGCTCGCCACCGCTTCGAGCGCGCGCTGCGACTGCTCGATCAGCGAATGCTTGGGCGCGGTGACGTAGTGCTCGAGCGCGATCGGCTCTCCGCGATAGGCGATCCAGCGGCACATGGCGCTTTGGTCTCGTGGGCGGCGATTTGACCACATTATGCCTGAGAATGGATTTTGTGAGGCTATCCCTTCCGCCTCGCGACACCGGGGAGGCATGAGAGGCGTCGCACCACGGCGAACTATGAGGGCCACGGCTCCGCGGTGCGGGCTTCGGCATCGGCGCCGACCTGCTCGGCCAGGGAGCCGCCGTTCGGCACTGCCGCCGCCAGGTGTCGCTTGATCTCGTCCACCAGCTCCATGCCGCGATAGACGAGCCCGCTGTAGAGCTGGATCAGGGTTGCGCCGGCGCGCACCTTCTCGAGCGCGCGCTCGCCGCAATCGATGCCGCCGACGCCGATCAGCGGGAACGCGCCCGCAACCCGCAGGTAGGTCTCGGCCAGCACCCGGGTCGACAGCGCAAACAACGGCCGGCCCGAGAGCCCGCCGGCCTCCCGCGCGGTGTACGGATCGCGCAGCCCGGCCGGGCGCGTAACGGTCGTGTTGGAGACGATGATGCCGTCGATCGCGCGCCGTCGCGCCACCGCGACGATGTCGTCGATCTCGCCCTGGGTAAGGTCGGGGGCGATCTTGAGCAGCACCGGCGTCCGCGGCGCCGCCGAACGATCGCGCGCGGCCAGCACCCGTGCCAGCAGATCGTCGAGCGCCGCTGCCTGCTGCAGATCGCGCAGGCCCGGCGTATTGGGCGACGAGACGTTGACGCTGAAGTAGCTCGCAAGCCCGGCAAATGCCTCGATGCCGGCGGCGTAGTCGGCGGCGCGGTCGGCGGCATCCTTGTTGGCACCGACATTGAGGCCGACGATGCCGCGGCGGCCGCGGGAGGCGAGCCGCGCGCGCACAGCCGCGTGCCCCTCGCTGTTGAAGCCGAGCCGGTTGATCACGCCCTCGTCCGAGCGCAGACGGAACATGCGCGGGCGCGGATTGCCGGCCTGCCGACGCGGCGTGACGGTGCCGATCTCGGCAAAGCCGAAGCCGAGCCGCAGCACGGGGTCGACGGCTTCGGCGTCCTTGTCGAGGCCAGCGGCGGTGCCGAGCGGATTGGGGAACGTCAGCCCGAAAGCCTCGACCGCGAGCCGCGGGTCGTCGCGGCGCGCCGGCGGCAACGGTGCGACCTGCAGGGCCCTGATCGCGAGCCGGTGGGCATCTTCGGGGTCGAGCGCATGCAGGAATACCCGGGCGAAGCGGTCGAGGAGGGTGAACAAGGGTGCGGCTCCGGGGCCTGGGGGCGCGGCGCGACCGTACCGGGGGCGAAAATGCCTCGCAAGCAAGGGCCCCTGGGGCGGTGGGTCATCAAACTGACCCACCGCCGCCCGTGCGCGAGGCTGGACTTGGCACCGGTCAGGTAGTAATTCCTAGCGATGGAGAAAAATGTCGGGCAGGCCGCGGTTCCGGGAACGAGCAGGCCCATGCTGACGCACGCGCAAATCTGGAGTGCTGTCGACCGGGTGGCGGCCCGCGCCGGCCTCTCGGCGTCGGGCCTTGCCAAACGCTCCGGCCTCGACCCGACGACGTTCAACAAGTCGAAGCGCATCACGCCCGACGGGCGCGCCCGGTGGCCGTCGACCGAATCGGTCGCCAAGGTTTTGGCGGCGACCGGCACCACGATCGACGCCTTCCTGGGCCTGCTCAACAACGGCGACCGCGACGCTACGCGCGCGGTTCCCTTCATCGGGCTCGCGGAAGCCTCTGCCAGCGGCTATTTCGACGATGAAGGCTTCCCGGTCGGCCGTGGCTGGGACGAGATCGGGTTCCCGGCCGTGGATGACGACCACGCCTATGCGCTGGAGATTTCGGGCGATACGTTGCAGCCCGCGTACCGGGACGGCGACTGCATCGTGGTCTCGCCGGCGGCGCCGATCCGCCGCGGCGATCGCGTGATCCTCAAGACCAAGGACGGCAAGGTGATGGTGAACGAGCTCAAACGCCGCACCGCCAAGTCGATCGAGCTCCGATCGCTCAATCAGGCGCATGAGGATCGCCATCTCGCCGCCGCCGACGTGCTGTGGATGTCGCGCATCGTGTGGGCGAGCCAGTAGAAACAGTAGAAGCACACGCCGGTTGACACTGGCGGCATCATTCCTATAGTGCCGCTCGCCAAGGCGCGGGGGTTCCCGCGCCGTTCATTTTGCGTGGGATCGCGCAAGTTGCGGTCTGCGCGCAAGACGGCACACACAGAAAATCGCGACTGCCAAGAAGCCGGCCCGCGCAAGATGCGAGTGCCGGATCGAACACGAGGATCGAGAACGATGTTCGCAGTCATCAGAACCGGCGGGAAGCAGTATCGCGTCGCCGCCGAAGAGATGATCAGGATCGATAAGATCGCCGGCGCGCCCGGCGATCTGGTGGAGTTCGGCGAGGTGCTGGTAGTCGGCGGGGAGACGCCTGCATTAGGCACGCCGACGGTCTCCGGCGCGGTGGTCGCCGGCGAGGTGATCGAGCAGGGGCGCGGGACGAAGGTCATCGCGTTCAAGAAGCGTCGGCGGAAGAACTCGCGGCGCAAGCGCGGTCACCGGCAGGAATTCACCCTGGTGCGGATCACCGAGATCCTGACCGAGGGGAAGCGGCCTTCGCCGATCGAGCGCAAGGCGAAGCCCGCGCCGCAACCGGCCGCGGAGGGGGCGGCCGAGGGTTCCGATCCGGCAGCGGCCGATGCGGACAGCTCGTCGGACGAAGCATCCGGCAAGCCGGCCGAGGCTTAGGCGAAGCCCAAGGAGGCGAGCGAAAACCAAGACGTCGGCTAACAACCGGTGGCCGTCGGAAGACGGCTCAGCCCGCAAAGGGCGGCGATAAAAAGTGATCCGCGGCGGGATGCTTTCGTCGCGGAATCGTTGTACAAGGTAAGCAGAGTTACGGACAGGCGTGCGATGGCTCACAAGAAGGCAGGCGGATCTTCACGCAACGGCCGTGACAGCGCGGGCCGGCGTCTCGGCGTGAAGAAATATGGCGGCGAGATCGTGCTCGCCGGCAACATTCTTGCGCGCCAGCGCGGCACCCAATGGCATCCCGGCCAGAATGTCGGGATCGGTACGGATCACACCTTGTTCGCTCTCATCAACGGTCGCGTGGAGTTCAATACGAAAGCAAAGGGCCGCATCTACGTATCGGTACGTCCGATGGCGGAGGCTGCGGCCGAGTAACCGGTAGACCAAAATAGGTCCGCCGGCTTCCTAGTCGAACCGGCGGATCGAATGGGTTCCGATACGCGAGGGGAGACGGGCAAGCCGGCTCCCCTCGTCGCATGAAAGGAGCCCGTGCCATGACCTTGCTGGAGGAGAGGCCCGCGGAAGCCCTGCGGGAGCAAAGTATCCCCGTCCTCGAGACCGAGCGGCTGATCTTGCGCCCGCCGCGGTTCGAGGACGCCAAGGCGATTGCCGCGCTCGCCAACGACCGGCGCATTGCCGAGAACACCGCGCGCATCCCGCATCCGTACCGGATCGCGGATGCCGAGGCGTTCATCGCCGGCGTCAATGTGCCGGGCGGCGAGACCGTGTTCCTGATCGCCGATCTGGATGACACCATTCTCGGCGGGTGCGGGGTCGGCGTGCTCGACGGTCAGGGCGCGGAGCTCGGCTATTGGCTCGGCGTTCCGTTCTGGGGCCAGGGCTACGCGACGGAGGCGGTGCGCGCCGTCATCGACTACGCGTTCACCGAGCTCGATTACGCATTTCTCAACGCCGGCGCCCGCGTCACCAATCCCGGCTCGCGCCGGGTGCTGGAGAAGTGCGGCTTCCAGTGGACCGGGGTCGGCCTCTATCGGATCCGAGCGATCGCAAGCTCGGCGCCAATCGACCGGTTCCGGCTCGAGCGGCGGATCTGGGAATCGCTCAAGAGCTGGCGCGAAGTGCGGCGCGTGGCATGAACGCAGGCGGCGGCACGATCGGCTCCGCGTGCCGCCACCGCCTGTTCTTGCCGGAACGGCCTGCCGGGGTACTGTCCGATGGCTGCGCGGGCGGGCCGTGACCACGCGCAAGCACTGCTAATTTGGCGCCCACCTTTCGCACATTGGGATCGCGCGAACGCGGCCTATATTTTGGGCCATGAAGTTCCTCGACGAGGCCAAGGTCTACATCCAGTCCGGCGCGGGCGGGAACGGCTGCGTGTCGTTCCGGCGCGAAAAATTCATCGAGTTCGGCGGTCCGAACGGCGGCGACGGCGGGAGTGGCGGCGACGTCGTGGTCGAGGCGGCGACCGGCCTCAATACCCTGATCGACTATCGCTACCAGCAGCACTTCAAGGCCCAGCGCGGCAAGAACGGCATGGGCAAGGACCGCCACGGCGCGAGCGGCGCCGACATCGTCCTCAAGGTTCCGGTCGGCACCCAGGTGTTCGAGGAGGACGGCGACACGCTGTTGGCGGATCTCGACGAGGTCGGCGACCGCGTCGTGCTGGCGCGCGGCGGAAACGGCGGCTTCGGCAATGCGCATTTCAAGTCGTCGACCAACCGGGCGCCGCGCCATGCCAATCCGGGCCAGCCCGGGGAGGAGCGCACGATCAGGCTGCGGCTCAAGCTGATCGCCGACGCCGGCCTGATAGGGCTGCCGAATGCCGGCAAGTCGACGTTCCTCGCCGCGGTGAGCGCCGCCAAGCCGAAGATCGCCGACTACCCGTTCACCACGCTGGCGCCGCAGCTCGGCGTCGTGCGCACCGACGGCCAGGAGTTCGTGCTGGCCGACATCCCCGGGCTGATCGAAGGCGCGAGCGAAGGCGCCGGCCTCGGCGATCGGTTCGTGCGCCATGTCGAGCGCTGCCGGGTGCTGCTGCATCTCGTCGACGGCACCGGCGAGCACGCCGGCCGCGCCTACAAGACGGTGCGCGCCGAGCTCGAGGCCTATGGTCACGGCCTTGCCGCAAAGCCCGAGGTCGTCGCGCTCTCGAAGGCGGACGCGCTGTCGCCGGAGCTGCGCAAGCAGCAGAAGGAGCGCCTGCGCCGCGCGGCCGGGCGCACGCCGCTGGTGCTTTCGGCGGCGAGCGGGGAGGGGGTGCCGGAGGCGCTAAAAGCCCTCGTTGCGGCGACCCAAGCTCCGAACGCCGAGTCTGAAATCCTCGTTCCAGCAGAGCCTTGGCTACCTTAGGCAGCCTGGCCACGGGGTCGGTCGACATGGTATGCTAGCAATTCTGGTCAAGGAGCTAGCACCAATGCCGAGGCAGTTGAACATCCGTAGTGACGAGGCGTACGAGATCGCTCACCGCGCCGCCAAGCAAAGCGGCAAGACCGTGACTGAAGTCGTCACCAATGCCCTGCGCCAGCAGCACGGAGCGGCCACGCCGGAGCGAGAAGTGCCCTCCGAGGTAGCGTCGGAAACCTTTCGGGTACTGAAAGAGCTCTCGCGTGAGGGTGCAAGGCTCAAGAGGCCTGGCGCCACATCGGACCACAGCGACATGTACGATGAGTACGGTCTGCCGATATGATCGCATTGGACAGTTCAGCGCTGATTGCAATCGCGCTGGGCAAATCCGAGGCTGATGAGTTCCTCACGATCATTGCCGAGCATCGATGCGTCGTGGGATGGCCAACGTTGTTCGAAACCTACCTGGTTCTGCATCGGCGAACCAACGCCGTTTTCGGCACCCTGTTCGTTCAAGAGTTCAGCAAGCGATTGAATGTGGCGCCGCAGCCATTTGACAGCGATCTCTGCGAGTCTGCGCGTGAGGCTTTTGAACAGTATGGCAAACACCGCGTCAAAGGCGGTTTGAATTTTGGCGACTGCATGGCGTATGCGGTCGCGAAGTTCCACGACGTTCCGCTGCTCTACAAAGGCGACGATTTCGCACTCACGGACATTGGGTCGGCAATTCCATGAAATCCCCAAGGCTCGCCGATTTCCGGCGCATCGTCGTCAAGGTCGGCTCCTCGCTGCTGGTCAACTCCAGGGCCGGGCGGGTCAATCGGGAGTGGCTCGCTTCGCTCGCCGCCGATATCGCCAGGCTACACGGCGAGCGGCGCGAGATCCTGGTGGTCTCCTCCGGCGCCATCGCGCTCGGCCGCAGCGTACTCAAGCTCACCGACGGGCCGCTCAAGCTGGAGGACAGCCAGGCCGCCGCCGCGGTCGGGCAGATCGCGCTGGCGCGCACCTGGGCGGAAGCGCTCGGCGCGCACGGCATCGGTGCCGGCCAGGTCCTGGTGACGCTCGGCGACACCGAGGAGCGCCGGCGCTATCTCAATGCGCGCGCAACCATCGCCAAGCTGCTCGAATGGCGGGCGGTGCCGGTGATCAACGAGAACGACACCGTGGCGACCACCGAGATTCGCTACGGCGACAACGACCGGCTCGCGGCGCGCGTCGCCACCATGGCGAGCGCCGATCTCGTGGTGCTCCTGTCCGACGTCGATGGCTTTTATGATGCGCCGCCAAAGGATAATCCGCAGGCGGCGTTCGTGCCGGTGGTGACCCGCATCACGCCGGAGATCGAAGCCGCGGCCGCGCCGGCGGGCTCCGAGCTGTCGCGCGGCGGCATGCTGACCAAGATCGAGGCGGCCAAGATCGCGACCACGGCCGGCATCCATTTGGTGATTGCGTCGGGCAGGATCGCGCATCCCCTCAAGGCGATTGCCGATGGCGCCCGCTGCACCTGGTTCCTGACGCCGGCCAATCCGGTGACCGCGCGCAAGCGATGGATCGCCGGTTCGCTGGAGCCGAAGGGCACGGTCACGATCGATGCCGGCGCGGTCGCCGCTTTGCGCCGGGGCAAGAGCCTGCTGCCGGCGGGCGTCGTGCAGCTCGACGGCAGCTTCGAGCGCGGTGACGCGGTCGTGGTGCGCGGTCCGGACGGCGCCGAGATCGGCCGCGGTCTCGTCGCTTACGACGCCGCCGATGCCGACCGGATCCGCGGCAAATCTTCCGGCGACATCCAGCACATCCTCGGCTTTGCCGGCCGCACTGAGATGATCCATCGCGACGACCTCGTGCTCGTGCGCGAGTGACCCGATGCGACGGTCAGGGTTGCCGGCAGCGCATGGATCAGGGCCGCGGGTCGCGGCTAAATTGCTGTAATGACACCGACCACCGAAATTGCCGCGCGCGCCGAGCCGTCGAGCGACGCTCAGGTGATCGGCCTAGTCAGCGCCGCGCATTTCGTCAGCCACTACTACATCCTGGTGCTGCCGCCGCTGTTCACCGTCATCCGCGCCGATTTTGGCGTGAGCTATGTCGAGCTCGGCCTGGCGCTGACCGCGTTCAATGTGGTGTCGGCCGTGCTGCAGACACCGGCCGGTTTCCTCGCCGACCGGGTCAACGCGCGCGCGGTGCTGATCGGCGGACTGCTCCTGGGTGCGGCCGCGCTTGCCGGCGCCGCGGTGCTGCCGTCGTTCTGGGCCTTCGTCGCGATGTTCGCGCTGCTCGGCCTCGGCAACACCGTCTATCACCCGGCCGACTACGCGCTGCTGTCGCGCCACGTCTCTCCGCGCCACATGGGGCAGGCCTATTCGGTGCATACTTTCGCCGGCATGCTCGGGGGCGCGGTCGCGCCCGCGAGCCTGTTGCTTCTGGCCGCCGCCTTCGGCTGGCGCGGCGCCTACCTGGCGTCGGCTGCGCTCGGCGCCGTGGTGGCGGCGACGCTGTTGCTGTTGGGCAGGGCGCTTGCGGACGATCGCGCCGTGCGCGGCACGGCGGGCGCAGCGCCAGCGGCCGCCAACCCCGAGGCGAGCCCGGCTCTGCTGCTGTCGGCGCCGGTCCTGCTCAACCTCCTGTTCTTCGTCATGCTGGCGCTGTCGAATGCCGGCGTGCAGAACTATGCGGTGGTCGTGCTCGACGCGCTCTATGCCACGCCGCTCGACCTCGCCAACGTGGCGCTCACCGCCTATCTGGCGATGAGCGCGTTCGGTGTTTTGGTCGGCGGTGTGGTGGCAACCCGTACGACGCGGCACAGCGTCGTCGCCATCGCCGGCCTAGCCGGGGCCGCATGCACGGTGCTGCTGGTGGCGCTCGTTCATTTGCCGATCGCGGCGATGATCGTGCTGTTCGCGCTGGCCGGCCTGGCGACCGGCATCGTCATGCCGTCGCGCGACCTCCTGGTGCGTGCCGTCACGCCCCCGGGCGCCTTCGGCAAGGTGTTCGGCTTCGTCACCACCGGCTTCAACATCGGCGGCATGGTTTCGCCGCTGCTGTTCGGCTGGTTGCTCGACATCGGCAGCCCGCGCGCGGTGTTCCTGGCGACGGTGGCGTTCATCCTGGCCGCCATCCCGACCGTGATGGCCGGCGCCGCGTTACGGCCTGCGCCCAGGCGCAAGCATGTTTAACGCTTCGTACACGTGTCCCGCACCGGCGAGCTCGACGCCGCGCACGCTGCCTCCTACCCGAGCCGACCGCACGACGGGTGCGCAAATCCGTCACTCTCGACGGTGCCGAGCGGACGAAGGCGAAGAGATTCGATCGGCCAAGCCCGTCGCCCGGGTCGTCTGACGCCTGCTCAGCTCGGCAGGCGGAAGGCCTGGCGCGCCAGCAGCTTCCAGGCGCCGTCCTGCTTTTGCCAGACTTGCAACACCCCAACCTTGGCCGAGCCGGGCTTGCCGTCAGTCTCGAAATCCGCCGTGAACACGTGACGCACGATAGCGTTGTTGCCAACGACAGCAGTCGAAGGCTCCAGCAGCCTGATGGTCTTGTAGACTGTCTTCTTGCTCGCGACCACATTGATGAAGTCTGCCTTGTTCTCGATCACACCGCCGGAATGCCCATAGCTCACCTGGTCGGAGACGAGTGCTTCAAGGCGCGCCTTGTCGGCATCGACCATGGCTTGCCGCAGGGCCTCGACGGCCGCGTTGACGGCGGCGTCGTCGGAAGCTTGGGCGCGCGCTGGCACGCCTGGCAGTATCGCGGCAGCAGCGGCGACAACGGCCAAACGACGACGCGTGAGATTCATAGTCGCCTCCTCTGTTTCCATTTTGACCGGGCCCCTACGAGAGAGCCGGCTCAGCCCCGAATAGTGACTCTCATATCGCGGGACTGCAATCCACGGGCGAATGAGATATCGACCGTCGGTGCACGTGGCCCGGGACCATATCCTTGACAGGCCTAGCACGCGGGGTGGCGGCAAACCGCGGCCACTCTATTACTCACATCGTCGCTCTCCTAAGGTACACTGGTGCCGAAAGATTGGGCGTTTCCACCCCGCGGGCTGCACAGTTTTGTGAGCGACCATCGGGGACGGTCCCGAGTGACGTCGGCGGTGGCAGGTAGTAGCTTTGACCGCCCTGGCAATTCCGCTGACCGCGCCGTCGCGTCTTGGTCCCTGGCCCGGCGATTGCTTGCGTAAGGATGCGGCCGCGGTCGCGCGAGTGGCTAGTTGGGGGCTGGCTGAACAAACCACGACAGGAGTTGCAACATGTGCTCGGGAGACGATCGCAATTGCCCGCAATTTGAACTCCATCGCCAGACGCTGCTCGATGACTTGGACGCCGAAAGGCGCAGCTTTCTCAAGAGCGCCTTTGCGGCGACCGGCGGCGCGGCCGCTCTGACCGCCGGCGGTAGTTTCGTCGCACCGGCCGTAGCGCAGACGGTTGCGGCGCGTCAGGGCAAACCGGGTCATCACTACCTTCCCGCCACCGCGGAGACGGTGCATTGGGGCTACTTCAGCAAGTTGCTGCGACCTCAGATCGAGGTGAATTCCGGGGACTACGTCACCATCGAGACGCTCACGCATCACGCCAACGATGACGCAGAGCGGATGGTCAAAGGGGACCCCGGGGCCGAAAGCGTCTATCTCTGGACCAAGGACAAGAAGGGGGTGAACCGGCGCGGAGCGGGCCCGGTTGATGGCAAGCTGCTCGGGCGCGGGTCGGGTGAAGGTTTTGGCGTTCACATCTGCACCGGACCGGTCTACGTGCGCGGCGCCGAGCCGGGCGACATTCTCGAGGTGCGAATCATCGATGTGAAGCCGCGGCCCGCGGCCAACCCACAATTCACCGGCAAGGCGTTCGGCAGCAACGCCGCCGCCTGGTGGGGCTTCCACTACAAGGAGCTGCTGACCGAGCCCAAGCCGCGCGAAGTCATTACCATCTATGAGATCGACGCGACTGGCCAACGGAATTGGGCGAAGGCCGTCTATAATTTTCAATGGACGCCACAGACTGACCCGTTCGGCGTCGTCCACAAGACCATCGACTATCCGGGCGTGCCGGTCGACCACTCGAGCGTGAAGGAGAACCACGGCATCCTGAAGAACGTGCGCATTCCAATCCGGCCGCATTTCGGCGTCGTCGGGTTGGCGCCGAAGGAAGCCGACATTGTTGACTCCATCCCACCCAGCTATGTCGGCGGCAACATCGATAACTGGCGGATCGGCAAGGGCGCCACGATGTACTACCCGGTCGCCGTTGCTGGCGCGCTGCTGTCCGTTGGCGATCCGCACGCCTCACAGGGGGATTCCGAGCTCTGCGGAACCGCGATCGAGTGCTCGCTGACCGGCACATTCCAGCTCATCCTGCACAAGAAGGACACGCTGGCAGGAACCTCCCTGGCCGAACTCAACTACCCGCTTCTGGAGACGCAGGACGAGTGGGTGCTGCACGGGTTCAGCTACGCCAACTACCTGGCAGAACTCGGCGACAAGGCGCAACAGACGATCTACGAGAAATCCTCGGTCGACCTCGCGCTCAAGGACGCATTCAGGAAAATGCGGGCCTTCCTGATGTCGACCAAAGGGCTTAGCGAGGACGAGGCGATCTCGCTGATGTCTATCGCGGTCGATTTCGGCGTGACGCAGGTGGTCGACGGCAACTGGGGCGTCCACGCCATCATTCGGAAGAGCTTGTTTGCCGGCGCGGAGGCCTGATCCGCGCGAGCGGAAGCGCTCTAACGTGCGCGCCGGCGTTTCGGCGCAACCCATTCCTTCAGCCGCTCCGCATCCTTCGGGGCGGCGCTCTTCTGATCGTTGTCGAAGAAGCAGTAGACGTTACGCCGCTGCCGCTGCCAGCGCCGGATATCGCGCGCCCACGCTGCAAGGTCACGTCGGGATAGTGGTCGCGATAGCGCCCGCCCGGGCCATGCCCGCGGATATAGACGTGACGTGCGGTCACTTCCCAGGGCGCCGGCGCGTCGTGGTGGTCCGAGAGACACAGCGCGATGTCGTGCTCGCGCAGGAGATCGAGGATATCGGACTCGTACCAGCTCGCGTGCCTGAACTCGAACACGTAGGGTCGCGGCTTTCGCAGCAGCTTGAGGAACGACGCCAGCCGCTCGCGGTCCGCTCGCATTTGCGGCGGCAGCTGGAACAGCACCGGACCCGCCTTGTGCCGCAGCACCCGCAGCCGCGACTCCATCAGCGCGATGCTGTTGCGACAGTTCGCGCTCAGGCGCTTCCAGTGCGTGATGAACTTCGAGGCCTTCCAGGCGAAGGCGAAGTCGTCCGGAGTGCTACCGCGCCACCGCTTGACCGCGTCCAGCGTCGGCGTGCGATAGAACGGCGCATTGAGCTCGGTCGCATTGAAGCGCGTCGCGTAGAACGCGAGGTGATCGTTTGCCGCCAGGTCGGGCGGAAAGAACGGCCCGCGCCAGGATTGGTAGCTTCAGCCGGACGTGCCGATGCGCAGCTCGCTCATGGTGCACCACGGTCGCGGTGACAACGCGTCGGCGCACCGATTGTTCGTACGCGGAAGTCACTCCAGCCCGGCGATCGCCCGGGCGAAGTCGCGTGCTGCGAACGGCTCGAGGTCGTCGATCCCCTCGCCGACCCCGATGAAATGCACCGGCAGTCCAAAACGTTCGGCGATCGCCACCAGGATGCCGCCGCGCGCGGTGCCGTCGAGCTTGGTCATCGCCAGCCCGGTGACGCCGGCGGTGGCGCGGAACGCCTCCACCTGCGCCAGCGCGTTCTGCCCGACGGTGGCGTCGAGCACCAGCAGCACCGCGTGCGGGGCGGAAGGGTCGAGCTTGCGCATCACGCGCACGATTTTCTCCAGCTCGCCCATCAGCGCCGCCTTGTTCTGCAGCCGTCCGGCGGTATCGACGATCAGCACGTCAGCGGCTTGCGCCTTCGCGCGCTCAAGCGCCTCGAACGCGACGCCGGCGGCGTCGGCGCCCGGTTCGCGCGCGATCACCGGCGTGCGGGTGCGCGAGCCCCACACCTTGAGCTGATCGATGGCGGCGGCGCGGAAGGTGTCGCCGGCCGCCAGCATCACGGCGCGTCCCTCGGCGCGGAATTTTGCCGCCAGCTTGCCGATGGTGGTGGTCTTGCCGGAGCCGTTGACGCCGGCGACCAGCAGCACGAACGGCTTGGCGTTCGCGTCGACGACCAGCGGTCGCGCCACCGGTGCCAAGACCTTCTCGACCTCGGCCGCCAGGATCGCCTTCACCTCGTCGGCTGCGATCGCCTTGTCGTAGCGGCCCTTGCCGACCGCGTCCGCGATCCGCGCCGCCGCCTCGACGCCGAGGTCGGCGCGGATCAGCGCGTCCTCGAGCTCGCCGAGCGTCGTCGCGTCGAGCTTGCGTTTGCGCACGAGATCGCCGATCGCTTCCCCGATCGACGCCGACGTGCGCGCCAGGCCGCTGCTCAGCCGCCGCCACCAGCCGCCGCGCGCTTCTTCCTTGTTGCTGTCATTCATATCGGCAGCCGTGATAGCGGTTTCGCCATGACCCCGGAAGAGATGGTGTCGCGCGTGCTCTACCGCGACGGCCTGATGCTGGTGATCGACAAGCCGGCCGGCTTCGCGGTGCACCGCGGACCGAAGGGCGGCGCCAGCCTCGAGGACCATTTCGATGCGCTGCGCTTCGGGCTGCCGCGCGCGCCCGCGCTCGCGCACCGGCTTGACCGCGACACCTCCGGCTGCCTGGTTCTGGGGCGCCACCGCAAGGCGTTGGCGTCGCTCGGCCTCCTGTTCAAGCACGGCAAGGTCGGCAAGACCTATTGGGCAGTGGTGGAAGGCGGCCCCGACGCTGCCGAGGGCCGCATCGAACTCCCGCTTGGCCGCCGCGACGCCGCGCGCGGCTGGTGGATGAAGCCCGATACCAAGGGCCAGCCGGCGGTGACGACGTGGAAGGTGCTGGGGCGCGCTACGGGCGAACGGGAGCACGGCGAGAGCCGCCGCGTTCCCTCCCCCCTTGCGGGGGAGGGACAGGGAGTGGGGCGGGTCGCATCTTCTGAGCCTGGGATGCACCCCCATTCCCAACCCTTCGCCGCAACGGTGGAGGGAGCCCCCCGCGTTAGCGGCGAGGATTCGCGACGATTGACGTGGCTGGCGCTGGAGCCACTGACCGGCCGCACCCATCAGCTGCGCGTGCACTGCGCCGCGACAGGCTTCCCGATCGTCGGCGACGCGATCTACGGCCGCGCGCCGCGCTCGGGCGGCCCCGGCCTGCAACTGCATGCACGCGAGGTGGTGGTGCCGCTTGCCAAGAACCGCGCGCCGATCCGCGTCACCGCGCCGGTGCCGCCGCATATGCACCAGCTGCTGGCGGTCTGCGGGTGGGATGGGACGTGAGGCCGGGGATCAGTAGATCGTGTCCTTCAGCCGCTGCGGATACGCCCGATCGTAAGCGTCGCTGTCGACCGTGCCCTGGCTCAGCGCCGCGAGCATGGTGCCGGTCGAGGGCAGCGCCGAACGCTCGATCCGGCTCGCCGGGTCCCACAGCTTCGAGCGCACCAGCGCCTTCTGGCATTGGAAGTAGACGCGGTCGACCGTGACCACGAGCACGCTACGCGGCGCCTTGCCCTGCACGATGAAGCTCTCGCACAGCGCCGGATCAGCCGAGATCGCGGCGCGCCCGTTGATCCGCAGGGTCTCGCCAATGCCCGGGATCAGGAACAACAGCGACACACGCGGATCGCGCACGATGTTCTTGAGCGTATCGATGCGGTTGTTGCCGCGCCGGTCCGGCAGCAGCAACGTCTTCTCGTCGCGCACCCGCACGAAGCCGGGGGCGTCGCCGCGGGGCGAGCCGTCGAGGCCCTCGGGGCCGACACTCGCCAAAACCACGAACGGCGCCGCCTCGATGAAGGCGCGGTAATGCACGTTGATGTGGGCGATCTCCTTCATCAGCGAGTTCGGGTTGGGCTCGCCGTAGAGCCGCTCCAGCTCCGCGACACTGGTGATGAGGTGATCGCCCGAGCCGTTGGTCGTCATCGCGTGTCGTTCCTCGTGTCTGCTGGCTTATAGCAGCGTTGCCATGCCGCGGCGAGAACGCGCGCGGGTCACATACTCGCGCCGCGCGCGGCGATCGGCCAAAGCGCTTCCACCCGCCCGCCGCGCACGCCGACATACCAGTCGTGCAGGTTGATGGTCGGGTCGCAGTGGCCCGGGATCAGCCATACCCGGTCGCCCAGCCGCAGGCGCTCGGCCTGGGGGCCGAGGCGCAGCTTGCCGTGCTCGTCCGAGACCGCGACCACCTCGACGTCCTCGCGGCCGTGCACCCACGGCGGTCCTTTCTCGGCGCTGTAGGATTTGAGGCCGGCATCGACGATCGCGCGATCCGAGGTCGGCGTGCTCATCACGGTCGCGAGCACGAACAGGCTGTGCTCGAACTCGGCGTAGCGGCCGCCATCGACGCCGCCGATGCGGGCGTAGTCGGTGTCCATGAACGCGTAGGAGCCGCACTGCAACTCATTGTAGACGCCGCTCGCCGCTTCGAACCGGAACGTACCGGTGCCGGCACCGGTGACCGTCTCGCAGCTGAGGTTATCGGCAGCGAGCGCGTCTAGCGTCTCGCGCACGAAGTCGACCGCCGACGCGATCGCCTGCGCGCGCTCCTGATGGGTCGCCATGTGCTGCGCGCGCCCGTGGTAGGCCTGCAGGCCGCGGAAGTGTAGGTTGGGCGCATCGGCGATGCGGCGCGCGAGCGCCGCCGCATCGCGTCCCGGCTCGACGCCGCAGCGTTCGGCGCCGACGTCGATCTCCACCAGGCCGCCAAGCTCGACACCGAAGTCGCGCGCAACGCGCGCGGCGGCATCCACCTGCTCGGCCGCATCGAAACAGAGCGCGACCTTCGCGTCGCTGGCGAGCGCCGCCAGTCGCCGCAGCTTGCGGTCGCCCACCACCTGGTTGCTCACCAGGATGTCGCGCACGCCCCCGCGCACCAAAACCTCGGCCTCGCCGACTTTCTGCACGCATTGGCCGATCGCGCCGTGCGCGATCTGCTTGAGCGCGACCGCCGGCGACTTGTGGGTCTTGGCGTGCGGACGCAGCCGCACTCCGGCGTCGCGCGCGAACGCCGCCATCTTGGCGAGATTGCGCTCGAACGCGTCGAGATCGACGACGAGCGCCGGCGTCTCGATCTCGGCGAGCGGCGCGCCGATCTCGGCAGGTGGAGGCGTGCTCATGCGGCGATGTCGCCCTCGTCCTTGAGCCAGCGCACGCTCACGCGGAACGCCTCGAGTGTGTGCGCGACCTCCGCCGGCCCGTGCGCGGCGGACACGAGTCCGCCCGGCGCGCCCATGAAGTCGACGCCGTTCGACAGCATCGCGATGCGCAGCCGGTGGCTGAGGTTGGCGTCGCGCACCGCCTTGAGGTCCTTGAAGCCGAGCCGCAACGGATCGAAATCCGCAGGGTCGATGCGCAGTCGTTTCGGATTTTGAAAGACGAGAAAGGCCGAAGCATCGCCATAGATGCCCCACGGCACGTCTTCCTCAATCAGGATCTGCCGCATGCCGGCGCGGATCTCGGCGGCGGTCGCCTCGGCCTTGGCGCAGACGTCCTCGCGCTCCACGATCGACAGCGTCGTCACCGCCGCCGCGGCGCACAGCGGATTGGCGTTGAAGGTGCCCTGGTGGCCGATCTTTTCCCGCTTGGCCGCGGCGGCGGCTGATGGGTCGAGCTGGTCCATAATGTCGCGGCGTCCGGCGGCCGCGCCGCCGGGCAGCCCGCCGGCGACGATCTTCGCCAGCACGCACAGGTCGGGGGTGACACCGAAGCGCGCCTGCGCGCCGCCACGCGACCAGCGGAAGCCGGTGATGACTTCGTCAAGGATCAGGAGAACGCCGTGCTCGGCCGTTGTGGCCCGCAGGCCGGCGAGGAAGCCGGGGGGCAGCGGCACCATCCCCCAGGAGGCGCCCGACCCCTCCAGGATCACCGCCGCGATGTCGTCGCGCTGCTCGAGCGTGTCGGCCACCACGCCCACGTCGTCGGCCGGCAGCAGGATCGTCTGCTCCACCACGCTCGGCGGAATTCCCGCCGGCACGCTGCCGTCGAAATGCGACATGCCGCCCGGCGCGACCTGGTCGTGCCAGCCATGGAAATGACCGACGAAGCGCACAACCTTGGACTTGCCGGTGTAAGCGCGCGCGAGCCGGAGCGCGAGATGCGACGCCTCGGTGCCCGACGCGGTGAAGCGGACGCGCTCGGCGCACGGGATGAGCCGATGCACCAGCTCGGCCCAGCGCACCTCGAGCTCCTGCGAGGATCCCCAATGCGTCCCGAGCGCGACCTGCTCCTGCACCGCCGCGACCACCGCCGGATGGCAGTGGCCGAGCAGCAGCGCACCGTGGCCGCCGAAATAGTCGACGTACTCGTTGCCGTCGACGTCCCACTTGCGCGGACCGGCGGCGCGCGCCGCGTAGATCGGGTAGGGCAGCAGCGTGCGCGAATCGTGCGTCAGCCCGGCCGGGATCACCTCGCACGCCTCGGCATAGAGCTTCGCCGAGCCCGCGGTGCGGTTGCGGTACTCGGTCTCGATCTTGGAGTTGGTCAGCGGCGTGGCAGTCGGCGTAGCGCGCAAGGCTTGGGACGGGCTCATGGGAAATTCCTCAGGCGGACGCGAGGAACGTCGGAAACGGTGCGTGAGCGAAGCAACGGGCGCTCGGGAAAAGCAACCGCCATCAGCCGCTGTCCATCGTGCCCGCTGATGGTGAAATCGAGGATTGCGCCGGGCTCGGCGGGCTGCGCCAGCCGCACCGATGTGAACTGCTCGGTGCGTCCGGCGTTTGCGGATTCGACCAGCACCTGCCGGCGCTTGCCGATCTCGCCGTCGAGATGGCCGCGCAGCGCGGCGTCGCCCTTCTGCCGCAGCCGCGCGGCGCGCGCCTTTGCGACCGCGCGCGGCACCTGCGGCATGCGCGCCGCCGGCGTCCCCGGCCGCGGCGAGAACGGGAACACGTGCAGGTGTGTGAGTTCGCATTCGTCGATCAGGTCGAGGGAGCGCGCGAACATCTCCTCGGTCTCGGTCGGGAAGCCGGCGATGATGTCGCCGCCGAACACGACGTCCGGCCGCAAGCGCCGCACCTCCGCGCAGAACGCGATGGCGTCGGCGCGCAGGTGCCGGCGCTTCATGCGCTTGAGCACGAGGTCGTCGCCGGCCTGCAGCGAGAGATGCAGGTGCGGCATCAGCCGCGGCTCGGTCGCAAGAGCATCGAGCAGCTCGCGGTCGGCCTCGACCGAATCGATGGAGGAGAGCCGCAGGCGCGGCAGCTCCGGCACGTGCTTGAGGATCTGCTTCACCAGCTTCCCCAGCTTGGGCGCACCCGGCAGACCGCCGCCGTAGCCGGTGATGTCGACGCCGGTGAGCACGACCTCGCGGTATCCGTTCTCGACCAGGCGGCGCACCTGCGCGACCACCTCGCCCATCGGCACCGAGCGCGAGTTGCCGCGCCCGTATGGGATGATGCAGAAGGTACAGCGGTGGTCGCAGCCGGTCTGCACCTGCACGAAGGCGCGCGCGCGGCCCTCAAACCCCTCGATCAGGTGCGGCGCGGTGTCCAGCACCGCCATGATGTCGTTGACCCGCACGCGCGGTTCGCGCTCGCCGCTGTCATCGGAATGCCGCAAACGGCTCCAGGTCGCGCTCTGCATTTTCTCGGCGTTGCCGACTACGTTGGCGACCTCCGGCATGGCCGCGAAGCTTGCCGGCTCGATCTGCGCCGCGCATCCGGTCACCACGATGCGGGCCCCCGGGCGCTCGCGGCCGATCCGGCGGATCGCCTGCCGGGCCTGGCGGACCGCCTCGGCGGTGACCGCGCAGGTATTGACGACCACCACGTCCTCGACGCCGGCGGCCCCCGCATGGCGGCGGACGACCTCGGACTCATAGCTGTTGAGTCGGCAGCCGAAGGTAACGATGTCGACCGTCATGATGGGCTCAGGCCGGTTCCAGTCGTTCGAACAGCGTCGGATCGAAGCGGCCGGCATACTCGTATTGCAACGGCCCGGTCATGAGCACATGGCCGTCGCCCCCGCGCCACTCGACCTCGAGATCGCCGCCCGGCAGCGTCACCGTGACCTTGCGCTCCGTGCGCCGCAGCCGCACGGCCGCGACCGTCGCGGCGCAAGCCGCCGATCCGCAAGCTTTGGTCAGGCCGGCGCCGCGTTCCCACGTGCGCACGACGATATGCTGACGCGACGGGATGGCGGCGAGCGAGATGTTGGCGCGCTCGGGGAAGATCGGGTGGTTTTCCAACAACGGGCCGATCTTGCCGAGGTCGTACCCGGTCACGTCGTCGACCCAGAAGATCGCATGCGGATTTCCCATACTGATGGCCGAGGGCGAATGCAGGATCGGGGCGTCGGGCGGGCCGATCTGCAGCGCGATCATGCGGGTATCATGAAACTCCTCTGCCAGCGGAATCTCGTCCCAGCACAGACGGGGGATGCCCATATCGACGGTGAACACGTTCGGCCGGTCGGTCTTCCAGCAGTTCAACAGGCCGGCGGTGGTCTCGAACGTCACCGCGTCCTTGCCGGTCTCGCGCGCGACCAGCGCCGCAATGCAGCGGGCGCCGTTGCCGCAGGCGCCCGATTCGGTGCCGTCGCTGTTGTAGATACGCACGAACGCGTCGATGCCCGCGGTGCGCGGCGCATACAGCACCATCATCTGGTCGTATGGGGCACCTTCCGGGCGCGCGGCGGCGCGCGCCTCCTCAGGGGTGATCCGCGCCGGCCGTGCGCGCATGTCGACGACCACGATCTCGTTGCCGAGGCCGTTCATCTTGATGAATTCGCGGTCGCCAAGTGCGCTCATGTCCGTCGACGCCATATATGTCCAAAAGCCGCCTATTTGCGAGTTTGTGCGGGTGCATCATGAGGCGGCCATATTTGGGGCGCTCAAGGCACGGTAGCTGTGCTACATTCGCTCCCAGCCAAGACCGGGTGGCGGATTGCCGGGGCCGCGCCCCTCGGCCGGGGCTCAAAAAAACGGAGAACGCAATGTTCAGCCGCCGCGACGCAGCGTCCGCCGCGATCGCTGCCCTCGTTGCGAGCCTCTTTGCCGCGCCCGCATACGCCCAAGCTCCGGTCGGTCCGCCGGTGCAACCGCCGGTCCAGGCGCAGCCGCTGCCGCCGGCGGCCGCGCCGCCGGCGCAGAGCAGCGATCCGTTCGGCGAAGAGGTCATGCTGGAATCCAGGACGATCGTGTTCATGGCCGGCAATGGCACTTGGGACTTGGCGTTCGAGACGCTCGTCGACAGCTTCAAGTCGGTTTACGGTTTCCTCCAGCAGCAGGGGATCAAGCCGACGGGGTCGGCGATGACGGTCTACACGGCGACCGACGACACCGGATTTCAGCTATCAGGCGGCGGTGCCGGTCGCGCAGGAGCCCGCCAACCCGCCGCGCGGCGACATCGCCGTCGGCAAGTCGCCGGGCGGCAAGATGCTCAAGTTCGTCCACCGCGGCTCCTACGATTCGATGGACACGACCTATGAGGCGATCACCAACTATCTCGACCAGAAATCGCTCGAGGCGCAGGACCTGTTCGTGGAGGAATACGTGACCGATCCGGTAACCACGCCGGAGGACAAGTTGGTGGTGAACGTATTCGTGCCGGTCAAGCAGTAGCGGCGCCTTTTAGTAGTACGGCCACGTGCCGCTGAAGTAACGGCGTCCATCGTGCGGCGCCATCGTTTCTGGATTGCCTTTGACTCGCAACGACGGGCTGCGGAACAGCCGCCCTACAGCTCCCACACCTCGCCGGGCTCCAACAGCCGGAACTGTTCAGGCGGAATCTCCGCGGCGGCGCGCGCCTCGGTCAGCGCATGGCGGGGCGCGCCGATCGGCTCATTGGTCAGCTGGAAGGTCTCCAGGTGGTGGCCGAGCGCGAGCTCGGCGCCGCAGTCGAAGAACGCGCGGATCGATTCTTCCGGATTCATGTGCATGTCGCGCATGAACCAGCGCGGCTCGTAGGCGCCGACCGGCAGAATGGCGAGCCGGAACGGGCCGTAGCGGGCGCGTGCGGCGCGGAAATGATAGCCGTCGCCGTAGCCCGAATTGGCGACGTGATAGATCCGGCCGGCGGGCGTCTGCAGCACGAACGCCGCCCACAGTGCCTTGTTGCGGTCGAGGACGCCGCGTGCCGACCAGTGCCGCATCGGCGCAAGCGTCACCGTGAGGCCGTTGCCGAGGTCGACGCGGTCATGCCAGTCGTGCGCCTCGGCGCGGACGGCGGCATCATGCCGGCGCATGATGGTGTCGTTGCCGAGCGGCGCGATCACGCGCGGGTTATGCGCGGCGGCGAGCCGCGACAGCGTGTCGAGATCGAGATGGTCGTAGTGCCCGTGCGACACCAGCACGGCATCGATCGGCGGCGGCTTGTCGAATGCGACGCCCGGATCGCGCACGCGCCTCGGTCCCGCAAAGCTGACGGGCGACACGCGCTCGGACCAGACCGGATCGGTCAGGATATTGAGCCACCGGTCTGCAGCAGCAGCGTGGCGTGGCCGACGAACGAGAGCGCAGCCGCGCCCCCTCGACGCGCGCCGGCGGTCGGTCGGCATGCGCGTTCTCCCCACCCGCAGCGGCCATTTCGACCTGCCGCCGCCGGTCCACCAGCGGACGAGATCGCTCGAGGCTCTTGGGCGGCACGCCATGCGGGTCGAAGAAGATGCGGCCGTCGAAATGGTCGGAGATCGGGCCGTCGTAGTAGCGCGCGGCCGCCGTCCGTACGGCCAACACCCCACCGGTGACCGCTGCAACCGCCCCGATGGCGGCGAACAAGCGTCGGCGTGTGAGCAGCGATTTCGACACCAGGATCTCAGGGTCTAGGAAACGCCAACGAGTGCAACCCCCTCAGCCATGGCCGCGTTGGCCAGCCGGCTGTCGAGCGTGGCGAGAGAGATATTTCGTCGCTTTGCCAATTCCAGATAGGCGGCGTCATAAAACGAGAGCCCGTGCTTACGCGCGAGGAGGATTACATCCGTTCCGGACGGTAGCGGCGCGAAATCTATCGGCAGGCGGACGAGCTGCGCGAGAAACCGGGTGGTGTGCTGCTCGGCAACACGTTTGCGACGCTCGCCGGTCAGTAGAACATTGCGAAGCTCGACGATCAATGAAGCGGAACGATTGCCCGATCCGTGGCGAGGACTTCGTATGCAATATTCGCACGGACGTCTGCCTCGTCATGATAACACCAGCAAGCCGCAATCGAGGCATCCAGAACGACGGCCAAGACTATTTGCGACCTTCGTCACGCCACGCCAGGATCTCTTCCACCGTGACGCGCGGCGCCTGCTTTCGCATTTCCCTGATTTCGGCCATTGCTCGGCGAGCATCTTCCCTCTCGGCAATCCGCATCCGGCACCAGCCGGGCGATTGGCTTGCCATGGCGCGTGATCACGATAGTCTCGCCACGCTCGACCTTGTCGAGGAGTTCGGCAAGATGGGCCTTGGCGGCTGCCGCCTGAACCTTCTTCATATTTTAACCGGTCAATTTGGACCGGTCAAAATAGTGGCGATCAGGTTTCTGTCAAGGCCAGGAAAGCGAGCTTGACGGGCCGGGCGGCTCACCGCATATGGCTCCCATCTCGCAAGAGATGGTTTGATCGACCGCCACCCGCGCCGACGCGGCCGGTGGCAACGCCCGACAGCGCGATGCGCCCTCGGGCGCGTTCGTGCTTTGAGACGGAATTCGCTTTGAGAGGGAATGCGACCATGGCCGGCGACGCACTGAGGCTCGAGGACGCTGTCAACGACGCCTGCCCATGGTCGGGCAAGCCGATCGCGGCGGGGTCGCTGACCCGCTACCAGGGCGCGGTGGTGGGTTTCTGCAATCCCGGCTGCCGCGACAAGTTCGAAAAGGCGGTCGGACATTTCGAGGACGCGCTCCGCTCAAAGGCGGCGACCACGGGACGTTGATTGCATGTTCGACAACCTTTCCGAAAAACTCGGCGGCATCCTCGATCGTCTGACGCGGCGCGGGGCGCTGACCGAAGCCGACGTCGATGCGGCGTTGCGCGAGGTGCGGCGCGCGCTGCTGGAAGCCGACGTGGCGCTCGACGTCGCCCGCGCTTTGGACCGGGTGCGCACGCAGGCGGTCGGCGTCGAGGTGATCCGTCGGTCACGCCCGGCCAGATGGTCGTGAAGATCGTGCATGACCAGCTGATCGAGACGCTCGGCGCCGAACCAAGCCGGTCGACCTCAACGCACCCGCGCCGGTCGCCATCATGCTGGTCGGGCTGCAGGGTTCCGGCAGACCACCACCGCCGCCAAGCTCGCCAAGCGCTTGGCCGAGCGCGACAAGCGCAAGGCGCTGATGGCCTCGCTCGACGGCGCCGCCCGGCCGCGATGGACAGCTCGCGGTGCTCGGCCGGCGATGTGGCGGTCGACACGCTGCCGGTGGTGCAAGGCCAGGTGCCGGTACAGATTGCGCGGCGCGCGCTCGAAGCCGGCCGGCTCGGCGGCTACGACGTGGTGCTGTCGATACCGCCGGCCGCACACGCTCGACGAGGCGATGATGGCGAGGCCGCCAAGGTCAAGCGCGCGGCGGCGCCGCACGAGGCGCTGCTGGTCGCCGACGCGCTCACCGGCCAGGACGCCGTCAACCTCGCGCGCGCGTCGACGAGCGCGTGGGCTTCACCGGTATCGTGCTCACCCGCGTCGACGGCGACGGGCGCGGCGGCGCGGCGCTCTCGATGCGCGCGGTGACCGGCAAGCCGATCAAGCTCATCGGCACCGGCGAGCGCATGGACGCGCTCGAGGATTTCGATCCGGCGCGCATCGCCGGCCGCATCCTCGGCATGGGCGACATCGTCTCGCTGGTCGAGAAGGCGGCGGCGACGATCGACGCCGAGAGGCGGCGCGCGTCGCCGAGAAGATGCGCAAGGGCGCCTTCGACCTCTCCGACCTGCGCGATCAGCTCGAGCAGATGTCCAGGATGGGCGGGCTCGGCGGCCTCATGGGCATGATGCCGGGCATCGCCAAGATCAAGAACCAGCTCGCAAGCGCCAACCTCGACGAGAAGGTGCTCAAGCGCCAGAAGGCGATCATCGATTCGATGACGCCGCGGGAGCGGCGCAATCCCGACGTGCTCAAGGCGAGCCGCAAGAAGCGCATTGCGGCCGGCTCCGGCACCGGGTCGAAGAGATCAATCGCCTGCTCAAGATGCACGGACCATGGCCGACATGATGAAGGCGATGGGCAGCGGCAAGCGCGGCCCGCTGGGGGCGCTCGGCAACCTCATGGGCTTCGCGGCGGCATGCCGTCACCGGAGCAGATCGCGAAGCTGGCCGAGAAGATGCCCGGCGGCATCCCGGGCGGACTGCCCCCCGGCTTCCCCGGAACGCCCGGCCTGCCGCCGAGCATACCCGGCCTGCCGCCGAAATTCCCCGGCGGTCTGCCCGGCCTCGGCGGCGGCAAACTTCCGGGTCTGGGCGGCTTCCCGGGATTGCCCGGAATAGGAAGAAGAAATAACAGCGACCATGACTGAGCGATTGAGAAAGGAAGCGGAATGTCACTGAAAATCCGGCTCGCGCGCGCGGGCACCAAGAAGCGCCCGTTCTATCACGTCGTGGTGGCGGATTCCCGCTCGCCGCGCGATGGCCGTTTCATCGAGCGTCTCGGCCACTTCAATCCGCTGCTCCCGAAGGAGAAGACGGAGCGGCTCAAGCTCGACCTCGACAAGGTCAAGGGCGTGGCTCGCCAAGGGCGCGCTGCCGACCGACCGCGTGCTGCGCTTTCTCGACGAGGCCGGCGTGATGAAGCGCACAGCGCGCAACAATCCGCAGAAGGCGAAGCCGAAGAAGAAGGCGCAGGAGCGCGCGGCCGGCGGCGCCGCGGCCGAGGGCGCGGCTCCCGCGGCAGCGGCCGACGCGTGAGCCTGAGCTTGCCGGCGCGGTCGCGTCCTGGTCGTGGTCGTCATGTCCCCGACAAAGCGCGCGCGGGGCCGGCCGATGCGCGACCGTGCGTGTGCGTTGCGCAGATCTGCGCGCCGTACGGCGTGCGCGGCGAGGTCCGCCTGAAGAGCTTCACGGTTGACCCAAAGCAGTAGCGCACTACGGGCCGCTGCAGACCGAGGACGGACGGCAGAGCTTCGAGATCGAGGCCACGCTGGGCGCAGCAAAAGGACGCGCTGATCGTGCGCCTGCGCGGCATCGGCGACCGCAACGCCGCCGAAGAGGCTCCGCAACCTGCGGCTCTACATTCCGCGCGCGCGGCTGCCTGCAACCGAGGACAGCGACAACGTTCTACCATGCCGACCTGATCGGCCTTGCGGTCGTCGACACGCAGGGTGCCGTGGTCGGAAAAGTGGCGGCAATGCACAATTTCGGCGCCGGCGATCTGATCGAAGTGGAGCCGCTGGCCGGGCCGCCAACCGTGCTGCTGCCGTTCACCGCAACCGCGGTGCCGAGCGTCGACATCGTCGGCGGCCGCTTGGTCGTCGCACCGCCACCGGATGCGCCCGAGCCCGGTGAGGCGCGCGTCCGCGAGCGGAGCGGATGACGGAGCCGCATTCGCCATGTGGACCGCCACCGTGCTCACGATTTTTCCCGAGATGTTTCCCGGGCCGCTCGCGTCGAGCCTCGCCGGCAAGGCGCTCGCGAACAGCGTGTGGTCGCTGGCGACCGCCGATATCCGCAGGCACGGGCTTGGGGCGCACCGCGCCGTCGACGACACGCCGGCGGGCGGGGGACCCGGCATGGTGATGCGGGCCGACGTCCTGGCGCGCGCGCTCGATACCGCGGTCGCGCCCGACGATCAACGTCCACGGCTGCTGATGAGCGCGCGCGGCGCGCCGCTCACCCAGGCCCGCGTGGCGGCGCTGGCGCAGGGGCCGGGCGCCGTGATCGTGTGCGGGCGGTTCGAGGGTGTCGACGAGCGCCTGATCGCCGGCCGCGGGCTCGAAGAGGTCTCGATCGGGGACTATGTGCTCGCCGGCGGCGAGCTGGCGGCGATGGTCCTGATCGATGCCTGCGTGCGGTTGCTGCCCGGGGTGATGGGCCACGCGGCGTCCGCGGCGGAGGAGAGCTTCCTCGACGGACTGTTGGAATATCCGCACTACACGCGGCCGCCGCAGTGGGAGGGCCGCGCCAATCCCCGAGGTCCTGCTGTCGGGTGCCCACGCCACGCAGCGCGGACTACCGCCGCGAGCAAGGCGGAGCGGCTGACGCGCGAACGGCGGCCCGATCTGTGGGCCGCCTACATGGCGCGGTCGAGGCCCGCGACCAAGACGACGAAAACGTGACAAGCCTTCCGCTTTATCGTATAGGCGGCGCCGACCCAGACAGAGCCAACGAAAACAACGCGCTGCCGTTTGCGCGCGGCTGACGGAGACCTCCCATGAACCTGATCGCCCAGCTCGAAAAAGAGCAGATGGAAAGCTCGCGGCCGGCAAGACGATCCCCGACTTCGAACCCGGCGACACGCTCAGCGTGGCCGTGAAGGTGGTCGAGGGCGAGCGCACGCGCGCGCAGGCCTACCAGGGCGTGTGCATTGCGCGCTCGGGGTCGGGCCTCAACGAGAGCTTCACGGTGCGCAAGATCTCGTACGGCGAAGGCGTCGAGCGCGTGTTTCCGCTGTACTCGCCGATGATC
>CAWBFP010000030.1:0-212781 GCA_963788095.1 uncultured Alphaproteobacteria bacterium
CTACCGGCGAGGCGCCCGCCGGCCGCCCTAATCTAGCGAACTGCCAGCCGGAGCTGGCGCGAGGGCCTTCGTCGACGGCCCGCTCGACAAGAAAGCCGGTGCGACCCTCTCCCTGCTCATCCGCGAGCGCTTGTTCCTGATATTCGCCGCGATTTCAGGCACGGCGAGTGCAGGATGCACGCCGGAACATCGCCAAGCATGCCGAAGGGTGCGCATCCGGTGAAGACCGCAGTTGGCGCCTCGCAATCGGGGGTGAGCTTCAAGATTAGCAGTCTGTTTACCACGAAGTGAGCGTCCCGGAACTATGTCAAAACGTGGCGGTTCCTTGCAGCGGCGCTCGACGTGAACGTTGCATGCCGTCAAGCATAGGAGTCGATCATGCGTGCACTTACCCATTGTCTTTCACTTTTCACGCTCATGCTGGCCACATCAGCTAGCGCGCAGACCCCGAACGACCCGGTCATCGAGGCTTGCAGGACAACCGGCTTGATTGCGCTGAAGGAACGGTCGCCATCGCTGAAGGATCTCTCATTCGACATGGAATCCCTCGCGGTTTCAAAAGCCAACACCCTGATCGAGGATATCCCGGTTCGGAGGGTGATCATGGGCGACGCATATCTTGAAAGGAAAGAGACTGGGGGATCGCAGCGCTTTGTTTGCTTGATCGGCGAGAAGGGGAAAGTGCTGCTGACATTTTTCACTGCACAATGAAGCGGCCCGGTGCGCCACGCCGAAGCGTTGCGCGAAGGCGGGAGCGCGCGCCATGCGCCCTGACAGCCTACCTGCCACCGCCGCGTCTCACGAGGGGCAGCGTAAGCTCGTCATCGATGAGATGGCAGAAACGTCCGCCGTACGCGATGCCGAACCGGTTGTGATAGTCAGCCACGAATAGGCGAACGTATAGGGGCCCCTTCGGTTCGGATCGCGGAAATAGAGGAATAAGGCGCGCCCGTTCATCGCGCCACCGATTGCCCGCGGGTCTTCAAAGCCATTCCGCCGTGCTATGTCTAAAGCGAAGATCCGGTATGGACCATCGGTCGGGCTTATGTGTTGCGTGCCGCTTGTGGCAGTACCGCTCAGACGCCAAAATATCGCGGCGACATCGCAGACCTCATGCTGAAATGTCTCCGCGACGGGAGTGTTCTCCGCCTGCACCGCCAACGGCACTGCCAGCGCACCGAACGCGGCCAGCAGATGGGCGGCGAACTTGACGGACGGATGCGTTCGTTGGCGAGTAGCGACCATGTCGTGCATTTGCGTTGGGACCTCTGAGGCCGTGTGAACCCGTCAGGCGGCGCGTGGCGGCTTCGCGACTTCCTCGCCCGCAACGCGTTCCGCCGTTGGCTTTGTGGCGTATTCGTCGTGCTCGCGGCCGGATTGAGTCGTGACCCGCTCAACGCGCTCGGCCGCAAGGCGCTCAAGGCCGGCCAGCAACACAGGATGCAGTCCGTCGCCGCGCTGCGCGGCAATCGCATGAAGGGAGAGAAGCGGAAGCATGGATAACTTCTCCTGGTTAGTTGGCGAGGCGGCTTCGCCTCTCGGGGGATTGCGCGTCAGACCGTGCAAGCTCCCTGAATGGGTCGTCACTCACAGCAAATGAGACCGTGAAGCCATCGGGGGTCTTGAGCGTGAGGATTCGTGTCGAAAGATCGGTACTGAGTTCTGTCCTGGACTTGGCCAGCGGATAGCCGAGCCGCGCACTCGGATCGTTGCGGCGACGTTGAATTGCGGCTGTCAACATCTTCGGCAGCGTCATGATGAGGCTGCTGAGAACGTCCGTCGGAAACGTCAGCCAGACCGAACGACCTAAGACATCTTCCGCAACCAGGCTGATCGACGCGCCATTCTCTCCGGTCTCAAACCGGTCAAGGCCCTTGATGTCGATTCTTCATATTCATGACGACACGCGGGGACGTTCCTCTGCGTACCTCAACATCTACGCGCGTCGCCGCCTCCTGAAACTCCAATTCTTGCTTTCGAACCGAAGAAGAATGCCGCTCTCTTTCGATACCGCGGCAAGAAACGGAGTTTGTCCGGCCTGCTCGAAAGCTATCTCCGCGCGTCATCGACGGACGTCGGTGACAAGCACGGTTCAACGGAGATAAGTCAGATGAGCAAGGAAGAAGACAACAAGGCCGTCGTCGGCCGGTGGTTCACGCATTTCTGGGGCAAGACTTGTGATCTCGCGATCGTCGACGAACTCGCCGCGCCCGACATGCTCCTGCAATACTCGCTGCACGCGCCCCGGCGCGGCCGCGACGACATCAAGGCGTTTATGGCCGATTTCCGCAAGGCGTTTCCGGACCTCAACTTCTGGGGCACCGCGGACTTGATCGCCAAGGACGACTACGTCGTCGGCCGCTGGGAAGGCGGCGGCACGCACACGGGCCCTGCGTTCAGCGACTTCCTGATCGGCGCTCTTCCCGCTGCAACGGGCCGCAAGATGCACTTCACCGGCATGACGGTCCTGCGCGTGCAGAACGGCAAGATCCTCGAAGAGATCGGTCTCGACGACGGTGTAACCGCCCTGATGCAGCTCGGCCTTCTGAAGAAGGCGGCCTGACCTCGGCAGCCGTCTCGACTGGCGGCGATCTCACCTGAAGCGAAGAGGCCCGCGCGTGCACCGCGCGGGCCAGATTTTTTTCGGAGTATGGCGCGAACGCAATGTTGACTTCATCATCGGACGCCTGCTTTCGAGGACAGAAGGGACCTTGCTGCCGAACCTCTGTTCGACGAGCCCATGTTCGTGGTCGCTGGCGCGCAGAGTTGATGGCTTGGCCGTCGCAAGATCGAGCTTGCCCAACTGCTAGATGAGCCTTGGCTCCTGCCGCCGCGCGATAGTGCTCCGGGCGCCCTGATTGCCGGCATATTCCACCAATGCGGTTTGAGCGCCCCACAAGCTGCAGTGGTCACCAACTCCATACACATGATGAGCGTCTTGCTGCCATCGGGAGGGTTCCTGGGAATGTACCCCCGCTCTGTCCTGCAGTTCAGCGCTAAGCATTTAACGCCCAAGATCTTGCCCGTCAGACTACCTGATCAGTCCGCGCCGGTTGGAATTGTGACCTTGAAAAATCGCATCCTCGGCTCGACGGCACGCCTTTTCATCGACTGCGTTCGCGAGGTCGCAAAGCCGTTGACGAGAGGCCGGTAGGCCATCCTGCCAGGAGTCGCCAGCGCGCCGGTTGGCCGAGTCCGGTCAAATCGCATTGAGAAAGATTTGCCTCTGAGCAACAACGCAGCAGGAGTTCCACCCGAAACCTTTCGTGGCTCATGCTGCGCTGCGGTCCGGCAGCCCTCGGCAGATGGACTGGACCTGTGCCGGGTACGACCGATTAGCCTCATCGGCGCCTTCAGGCGCGAGAGCGCTCCGAAATTCGGCCGCCAACGGGACATCGGATTTGGGCGCGCGCGATAGGAATAAAGATCTTGGTGCCCAGGGGCGGAATCGAACCACCGACACCGTGATTTTCAGTCACGTGCTCTACCAACTGAGCTACCTGGGCGCCGCCCGCGGCAGCGGGCAAGGGTGAGAGCGCGGGCTATATAAAGACTGGCCTCCGACCTGTCCAGACGAGCGTGGAAACGGACCCGGTCCATGACGGCTTCTCCCGCCGTCATGGCGAGGAGCGAAGCGGCGAGGCAATCCGTCCACATGTCCCGCACGCAGGTAGCAGCGTGCAACGCTGCACCGCGGATGCGGGATCTTCAGAGATGCCAGGGCCTGGGAAGGTCGCGGGTCTACAGCGCACCGCTTCGCATTGCGCTGCGCCCGCGACACCGCTGCCTGGATTGCTTCGCCTTCGGCTCGCAACGACGGCGCGTCTTCAAATCGCGCCCTCGACCCCCACGGCGCGGCGGAAGCGCAGCTTGAGCGCGACGCCGTCGCGCAGCGGCAACACTTTCGGCGGCTCGTCCGACGTGATGGCGACGCGCGCGAACAGCATCTCCTCGAAGCCCCTGAGCAGGCGGCCGAGCTCGCGCAGCCGCCCCTCGTCCGCGACCTCGAGCGCCTGCGCAAAGCCGCAGCCGCGCGCGACCGCGGTGAGGTCGACGCCGGCGCCGGTATGGGTCGCCTGCGCGCCGGTCTCGCCGTAGAGCCCGTTGTCGAACACGATCACTGCGAGATTGGGCGGACGCTGCACCCCGATGGTCGCGAGGCTGCCGAGCCCCATCAGCATCTCGCCGTCGCCGGTGATCGACGGCGACCCGCCGGCGCGGCTGGGCGAGCGCCAGGCCGAGCCCGATCATGGCGGCGCCGCCCATCGCGCCCCAGAGATAGAAGTTGCGGTCGTCGTCGCCGACCGAGGCGACGTCGTAGGTGGTCGCGCCGAGACCGGGCACGACCAGGAGGTCCGCGCTGCGGTCCTCAAGCAACGTGGCGATCGCCTGGCGCCGGTCGAGCATCACTTCACCCATACCTTGCGGCCGATCAGCCGCTGGCCCAGCAGCACCGCGACCGCGAGGTCGCCGTTGAAGGCGAGATCGATCGCGGCGGCGGCGGTCTCGGCAACCTCCTCGGCACGGTCGGCGCGATAGACGTGCACGTCGCAGAGCTTGAGGGTGGGCTCGACGATCGAGCCCATCGGCACCTGCCATGGATTGAACTCCGCCCACTCGCCCCGCATGGTCACCATCATCGCCAGCGGAAAGCGGCAGGTGCGCGCGAGCGAGAGCATGTTGATGCAGTTGCCGACCCCGCTCGACTGCATCAGCAGCACCGAGCGCTCGCCGCCGAGCCAGGCGCCGGCCGCAAGCGCGATCCCCTCCTCCTCGGTCGTGAGCACGATGTCGCGGATCGCCGGATCGGCCTGGCACAGCGCGATCAGGCGCGCATGGCCGGCGTCCGGCACATGGGCGACCTGGCGGATCTCGCTCTGCTTGATGACGCCGAACAGCTCCTCCGGCCAGCCGGCCGGCTCGCTCCGCGGCGAGGGCACCACGCTTCCCATGCGGTTCCTCTCTCCCGGTTCGTCAGCACTGGCATTGCGCCGGGCAACCATGTCAGCGTTTCCTCACCGTCGCTGCGAGGAGCGAAACGACGACGATGTGTAGGGTGGGCAAAGCGCCGCGAACGCGGCGCGTGCCCACGTTGACAGCCCGCGTGGGAACGGCGCCCCAAGGCGCGCCTTTGCCCACCCTACAAAGCTTCGCTTCGCTCGCAATGACGGCTTCTCAACCATCGCCCGGCTCGTGGTCGTCCTTCGGCACGGTGGTGACGTCGTCCTCGTCCTCGACCACCGGCACCGTGTAGGCGCCGGAAAGCCAGCGGTGAAGGTCGACGTCGGCGCAGCGCTTGGAACAGAACGGCCGCCAGCGCGCCTGCGCGGGCTTGCCGCAGATCGGGCAATCCTTGCGGTCGACCGCCTCGGCCATGCCTCACACATACTTCAGCGTCAGCCCGCCATCGACGATGAGCTCGAGCCCGGTGACATAGCGGCTCTCGTCGCTGGCGAGATAGACGGCGGCCCACGCCACGTCCCAGCCGCTGCCGCCGAAACCCATCGGCACCTGGCCCGCGCGCACGCGCCACATCTCCTCGAGGTCGCCGCCCGCATAGGCCTGCGCCAGACCGGCGGCGTGCTCCACCATCGGGGTCTGCATCAGGCCGGGCAGGATGGCGTTCACGCGGATCTGCCGGGCCGCATACTGGGCGGCGGTGGTGCGCGTGAGGTGGCTGAGCGCCGCCTTGCTGGCGTAGTAGGTAGCATAGGGGACGCCGGTGTAGCGGATGGCGGCGACCGACGAGATCGTGATGATCGAGCCGCCGCCCTGCGCCTCCATCAGCGGGATCACGTGCTTCATGGTCAGGAACGCGCCCTTGAGGTTGACCGTCAGGACGCGATCCCACTGCTCCTCGGACACCTCCACCACGCCGCCGGTTTCGGCGATGCCGACATTGTAGTCGAGCACGTCGACGCGGCCGTAGGCGGCGCTGCAGGCATCGACCATGGCAGCGACGTCGTCTGTGCGCGCAACGTCGGCGCGCACCGCGCGCGCCTCGCCGCCCTCCTGCCGGATGAGGTCGACGGTCTCCTGCGCGGCCGCGAGATTGACGTCGGCGCACATGACCTTGGCGCCCTCGCGCGCGAACGCAACCGCGGTCGCCTTGCCGTTGCCCCAGCCGGGCCCAATCGAGCCGGCGCCGACCACCAGCGCAACTTTCTCCTTCAGGCGATCCGCCATGCCGTAATCCCCGCCCCGCCCGCAACGCCAGAATGGCATTGGCGTGCCGAAGAGAAAAGCGACCCCGCATGTGTCCGGACGAGACTTCGATAGCCGTCGAGTTGGCGCGCCGAAGGTTTCGGAAATCGTGTCAAGGGATCTGGATGATCGGAAGTGTGCGCGACCCATTCACGCCATTGGCGCGGAACTCGATGGGCCGAAGAACGTCATGGCGTCCATCTCTGCCAGGGCGACGCGCACGCGCGCCCGATCGAGCGAACCGGGCCGTCTCGATTGCCTTGTGGGCAGTACCAGCGCTGCGGCGGACGCGGCAGGCACATGATCGGGCTCGGTACCGCCGGTCGCCCGGAACACCGCGTCATAGAACTTCCCGGTGGTGCCGAAGACGTCACGCCCTTGAAGGGCGTTACCCAATGCCACCAAGTGGCGCTGGTTCCGTTCTCGGCCAGCCGGCCGAGCGCGTCAATGAATTCCTTGTAACTTGCCGGGATTGCGTGAGCTTGCGGTATCCGCCATCGGGGGCCGCCTGCAGCACTTTGCTCGAGCAGACAATTGCATCACGTCGTCGTACGCGCCGCGCAGGACGACAATGTCCTCCTGTGTCAGGCCGAGGCCGGAGAGCTTCTCGTCATCGAGAGCCTTGAGCCACATGCGTATGCGTTGCTTCGCCGGATCGTCCTGAGCCTGAACGAGTTTGCGCACCAGACTCGATCGGACCTTTAGACGCTCGGCCGGACGGGCGATGATGTCTTGCCGCGAAAACTGGATGGTCATGATCTCTCACTTCTTTTTGGGGGCCTGCCGTTGGGGCCGGTAGTGCGTACTGCGCACGGCGAATTGAGGACTGCGGTGGAACGTTCTAGAAAAGCGCCATGATGTGCGCTCTCGCGGCGACATCGGGAGCACACCGAACGGTCCACATTGATCGCCCCGCTGCCGACGTCAGCTCTAGCCACCATGAACCCCTTCTGTTTCGTGCGGATTTCGCTGGCCATCGATTTGGTTTCGTCTGTATCGCGGTACAGACGTGACGCCCTTGGCGCGCGCGGATGCACGGATCCAAGCAGCGAACCAATCCAAGCGAGGAGGCGGCCGTGAAATTCTGATAGCGGGGCGCAACTGGAGCAGCAGCACCGGAACCGCTATGGTGACGCCCGGGGTGGCTGCTTCGCGGGACCGAGCCGGTGGACCCTTCGCGCGAAAGTCGAGGCGACGCGCTTGATCGACGGATACCGGGCGGGCTGACAGAGCAGGTCGCCGCGCTTCTCGGCATCGGCATCTTCTACTTCCTGCTCGCCAAGGCCGGGCTCTCGCTCGCGTCGATCCATCCGAGCGCAACCCCGATCTGGCCGGCGACCGGGTTTGCGCTCGCCGCCGTGCTGCTGTGGGGCTATCGCGCGTGGCCGGCGATTTTCCTCGGCGCGTTTCTCGCCAACGCCACCACCGCGGGCTCGCTCGCAACCTCCGGCCTGATCGCCGCCGGCAACGCGCTCGAAGGCCTGATCGGCGCCTGGCTGATCAACCGTTGGTCGGGCGGCCGCGCCACCCTCGAGACCCCGACCGGCGTGGCGAAATTCGCGGTGATCAGTCTCGCCCCCGGAACCATGGTCAGCGCGACCGTCGGCGTCACCACCCTGAGCCTCGCCGGCTACGCCGAGTGGGCGAGCTTCGCGGCGGTCTGGATGACGTGGTGGCTCGGCGACGTGGCGGGCGCGCTGGTGGTCGCGCCCGTGCTGTTGCTGTGGGCGACCGATATCCGCAAGCTGTCGCGCGACGAGCTCATGGCGTCGGGCGCGACCTTCCTCGGCGCGGCGGCGGTCGGCGTGATCGCGTTCAGCCCGCTGATCGAGCAGACGCCGAGCCGCGGCGCCCTCGCCTTCCTGGCGATCCTGCCGCTGCTGTGGGCGGCGTTGCGGCGCAACCAGCGCGACACGGCGACGGTCGCGCTCATCCTCTCGGCGTTCGCGGTCTGGGGCGCCCTCGCCGACGGCGGCCCGTTCGCCCTCACCACCCTCAACGACTCCTTCCTGCTGCTGCTGGCGTTCATGATCAGCATCACCGTGCCGAGCCTCGCGCTCAGCGCCGACGTGCAGGTCCGCCGAGCGGCCGAGGAGGTGCTGCGTCGCGCGCACGGCGAGCTCGACGACCGCGTGCGGCAGCGCACCGCCGCGCTCGGCGAAGCCAACCAGGCGCTGCGCGCGGAAGCCGAGCAGCGCCGGCTGGTCGAAGCCGAACGGGAGCAGCAGCGCGTCCATCTGCTCGAAGCGCAGCGTCTGGCCAGCCTCGGCAGCTGGGTATGGGACATCCCGCAAGGCAAGGTCACCTGGTCGGCGCAGCTCTACGGCATCTACGGACTCGAGCCCGGACAGTTCGGCGGCACCGTCGAGGACTTCCTCGGCTACATCCACGAAGACGATCGCGAGCGCATCAGGATCGCGATCGGTCAGGCGCTGGAATCGGGCCAAGGATTTCGCCTCGACGAGCGCATCGTGCGGCCCGACGGCGAGGTCCGCTATCTGCAGAGCTCCGGCGAGGTGATCCGCGACGAGCGCGGGCAGGCCGTGCAGATGCTCGGAATCTGCCAGGACGTCACCGAGCAGAAGCGGGCCGAGAGCGCGCTCGAGCACGCGCGCGACCAGCTGGCGCAGTCGCAGAAGCTCGAGGCCCTGGGCCAGCTCACCGGCGGCATCGCGCACGACTTCAACAATCTCTTGATGATCGTGAGCGGCCACGCCGAGTTGTTGCGGCGGCGGCTGACGGAGCCGCGCGACTTGCGCGCGATCGACGCGGTCCGTGCGGCGGCCGCCCGCGGCGAACGCTTGACCCGTCAGCTGTTGACGTTCTCACGGCGCCAGCGGCTCGATCCGGTGGTGGTCGACCTGCGCGACCGCATCGAAGCGGTGCGCCACATGCTCGGCAGCACCCTGCACGACACGATCCGGCTCGACTGCAGGATCGCGCGCGACCTGTGGCCGGTCGAAGTCGACATCGGCGAGCTCGAGCTCTCGCTGGTCAATATCGCGGTCAACGCCCGTGACGCCATGCCGGGGGGCGGTGCGATCACGTTGTCCGCCGACAACGTCACCTTGGCACCCGATGCTCCGGCAGGGCAGCGCGGCGGCGATTTCGTCGCGCTGTCGATGCGGGACACCGGTTGCGGCATCCCGCCCGACGTGCTGCCCCGGATCTTCGAGCCGTTCTTCACCACCAAGCCGGTCGGCAAGGGGACTGGGCTCGGCCTCTCGCAGGTCTATGGCTTTGCCCGTCAGACCGGCGGCGCCGTGGAGGTGACGAGCGAGCCCGGCCGTGGCACGACGCTCACGCTCTACCTGCCGCGCAGCCATGCCGCGCCTTCGGCGGTGGCGCCGCCCGCGTCGTCGCAAGCGGCGGTCCGGCACGACGGCACCGTCCTGGTGGTGGAGGACACCGCCGACGTCGCGGATGTCACCGCCAGCCTGCTCGAGCAGCTCGGCTACCGTGTGGTCAGGGCGTCCAATGCGACCGAAGCGCTGCACAAGCTGCAGCACGCCACCGTCGACCTCGTGCTCAGCGATATCGTCATGGCCGAGATGAACGGCATCGCGTTCGCGCGCGAGATCAGGCGGCGCTCGCCGCCGATCCCGGTCCTGCTGATGAGCGGCTACAGCGACGCACTGCAGGCGGCGGAGGCAGAGTTCGCAGTGCTGCGCAAGCCGTTCGACGTCGATGCCCTCAAGCTCGCGATCCGGCGCGTGCTGCCGGGCGCGGCGCAATCATCGCCGGCGCGGACCGCGTCGCACTGAGCCGGCGCCGTAGGGTGCGCAAAGACGCCGAAGGCGCCGTGCGCACCTACTTCGTCAGAGAGCATACCTCCCACGGCTAAAAATCTCGGCACCACACGCACCACAGCGCCGTTTCCATCCAATTTGGCGCAGGCGATGCCGCCGCTCTACCTCTCCCCGTTGGGGAGAGGTCGGATTGCGCGCGTCAGCGCGCAATCCGGGTGAGGGGGCTCAGTGCTTCGCTCGGAACACTCTAACCCCTCACCCGCCGCGCTTCGCTGCGCTCAGCGCGGCGACCTCTCCCTCTGGGAGAGGTGAGTCAACGCGAGCGGAAAACGCCTTGCCGAACTACCCCGCAGCCTTGCGGCGCTCGGCGTCGAGCGCGCGCAGCTCGGTCTTGAGGATCTTGCCGTAGTTGTTCTTGGGCAACGCCGGCACGAACACATAGTCCTTCGGCCGCTTGAAGCGCGCGATGCGCGCAAGACAGAGCGCGTCGAGCTCCGCCGCGCTCGCCTCGCCGACCACATAGGCGACCACAACCTCGCCCCATTCGGGGTCGGCGCGGCCGATCACCGACACTTCGCTCACCTTGCCGTGCGTCAGCAGTACCTCCTCGACCTCGCGCGGATAGATGTTGGAGCCGCCGGAGATGATCATGTCCTTGGAGCGGTCCTTGAGCGTGACATAGCCGTGGCGGTCGAAGGCGCCGACGTCGCCGGTGTGCAGCCAGCCGCCCTTGAGGGTCTGGGCGCTGGCCTCCTCGTTACGCCAGTAGCCCCTCATCACCACGTCGCCGCGGCAGAGGATCTCGCCGGTCTCGCCGGGCGGCACCGCGCGATCCTGCGCATCGGCGACCATGACCTCGACGCAGGCGTACGGCCGCCCCGCCGACGCCAGCCGCTCGCGCCAGCGCGGATGGTCGCGGTCGGCAATGTCCCGCTTCGACAGCGTGGTGATCGTCATCGGGGCTTCGCCCTGGCCGTAGATCTGTGCGAAGCACGGACCGAAACGCTCGAGCGCGGCGAGTGCGTCCTCGACATACATCGGCGCGCCGCCCCAGATGATGGTGCGAATGCGGCTGGGGTCGCACGCGCCCGGGTGCTCGACCAGGCGCTTGATCATGGTGGGGGCGGCAAACATCGACGCGCGCGGCCAGGCATCGAACAGCGCCAGCAGCTCCGCGGGCTCGAATCCTGCCGAACTCGGGGATGACGTTGATCCCGAGCCGCGCCACGTGCGGCATCACATAGAGGCCCGACCCGTGACTCATCGGCGCCGCATGCACGACCGGATCGCCGGGCGCGACCGGATCGACCTCGCCGAGATAGGCGTGGCTCGCCCAGGACAGATTGCGGTGGCTGAGCATCGCGCCCTTGGGGCGCCCGGTCGTCCCCGAGGTATAGAACAGCCAGGCGAGATCATCGGGAGCGCGCGCTACGACCTCGATCGGGTCGGCCTGAAACAAAGCCTCGTACTCGGCGCTGCCGATGCGGAGGAGCCGCTCGAGGCTCGTCGGGGCATGCGGGGCAACCAGCTCGTCGAGACCTGCGGAGGCGAAGCACGCGCGGGCGCCGGAATGCTCCAGGATGTAGGCGAGCTCGAGCGCATGCAGCTTGGCATTGGCCGGCACGGCGGCAAGCCCGGCATGCCAGACGCCAAAGAACAGCTCGAGGTATTCGGGCGAGTTCTTGGCGGCGATGGCGACGCGGTCGCCGGGCTTGAGCCCGAAGCGCTGGCGCAGCGCGCCGGCAAGCCGCGCAGCGCGGCCTGCAAGATCGCCGTAGCTGCGCACGATGCGCGCGCCGACGGCGGCAGCCGGACAGCCGCCATGGCTCATGCCCGCGCGGTTAAGCCAAAGCGCGAGGTTCATGATGCCGCGGTTCCAAGACAGTGAGTAGCGAATAGCGAGATAGCGAGTAGTCGAGAGGAATAGCGAATAGTGAATGGCGAATAGCGAATGGCGAATAGGGGATTAGCGAATGGCCCGTGACGATCCTTTCGGCCATTTTCCACTGCTCACTACTCACTACTCACTACTCACTACTCACTACTCACTACTCACTACTCACTACTCACTACTCACTACTCACTATTCGCTATTCGCCCTACATCGGATTGAGCCAGCCGAAGTGGACCGGATAGCCCTCGCCGCCGAGCAGCGACAGCGTCTCGTAGAGCGGCAGGCCGACGATGTTGCTGTAGGACCCGACGACCTTGACCACGAAGGTGCCGGCAAGCCCCTGCACCGCGTAGCCGCCGGCCTTGCCACGCCACTCGCCAGAGGCGAGATAGGCTTCGAGGTCCTCCTTCGACAGCCGCTTGAAGCGCACGCGCGATTCGACCAGGCGCTGGCGGAAGGCTTCCTTCGGGGTGACCATGCACACGCCGGTATAGACCCGGTGATTGCGCCCCGAGAGCAGCCGCAAGCATTGCGCCGCCTCGTCGAGCAGCTCGGCCTTGGGCAGGATGCGGCGACCGACCGCGACCACGGTGTCGGCCGCGACCACGAACGCGCCCTGCAAATCCTGCTCGCGACGGACCGTGACGAGCGCGGCCTCCGCCTTGGCGCGCGCCAGCCGGGTGGCATAGGCGCGCGGCAGCTCGCCCTTCTTCGGCATCTCGTCGACCGCCGCCGGCAGCAAGGTGTCGGGCTCGATGCCGGCTTGATTGAGCAGCGCCAGCCGCCGCGGCGATCCGGACGCCAGCACGAGCTTGGGGCGTCCAGTCATTTGAATCGATACGTGGTGCGACCCTTGGTCAGGTCGTATGGGGTCATCTCGACGGGCACCTTGTCGCCGGCGAGGACCCGGATGCGGTTCTTGCGCATACGGCCGGCGGTATGAGCAATGATCTCGTGGCCGTTCTCCAGCTTGACGCGGAAAGTGGCGTTCGGAAGCAATTCCGTCACGAGACCGGGAAACTCCAGCAACTCTTCCTTCGCCATCGATATCCGACGCGGTGGGGATACCGGTCGCCCCGGCGCGGCCACCGGGCCCGTCATGTCGCCGACGTCCATGACGGGGGCGCAAACTACCGGAATTGGCCATGTTCGACAACTGCAGACGAGTTGTGTGGCGCCTCGCGCTGTGGGGTGGCAAAGCGCCGCGCGAGCGGCGCGTGCCCACGTTTTGTACGAGTGGCATCGAGTGCTGACCCGATTCGCAAGAGTCTTTCTAAGGGATGGATTGCCAGGTCAAAGCCCGGCAATGACGAGTCACAGCTTGTTGTTGCTGCTTTGAGGAAACCGCGGATCGTGAGGTTGTCCTTGGTGGGAATCGTGCGCATGGGCCTCTCAGGGTCATGCCCGGGCTTGACCCGGGCATCCATCATCCTTCGCAAGAGTCTTTCTAAGGGATGGATTGCCGGGTCAAGCCCGGCAATGACGATCGGGGTAAGTCATCATGATGGCCGCTCATGTTGCAGGAAGTGTGCGCACGGCGCCTTCGGCGATTTGTTAGGCTTTGTTCTTCGCTTACGTCCCCGGCAATGACGGGATGGGTCAACAGCGCCTCACGCGCTTCCGGCCGCCGTGCGCGGCCCGAACCGCGCCCTGATCCGCTGCATCAATCCGTCGCGCACCTCGCGATAGGCATCGAGCATCTGCTCGCGGTTGCCGGTCGCGACCGTTGGGTCGGGCGTCGGCCAGTATTCGACATCGGCCGCGACCGTGCGGGTGAGATCGAGCGCCTTGTGGTGCGCCTCCGGCGCCAGCGAGACGATCAGGTCGAAGTTCAAGCCCTCGTACTCCTCCAGCTCCTCGAACGTCCGCGGCCGGTGCTTGCCGATATCGATGCCGATCTCGTCGAGCGCGGACACCGCGAACGGATCAAGCTCACCCTTGCGCACGCCGACCGATTCCACATAGGTCGACCGGCCGAACATGTGCCTGAACAGCGCCGCCGCCATCGGCGAGCGCACGGCATTGTGGCCGCACGCAAACAGCACCGCTTGCGGCTTGCGGGAGCGTGGGCTCGCGCTCACCGGCGCTTACCCCTTCCAGTGCAGCACGCAGATGAGCGTAAACAGCCGGCGCGCGGTGTCGAAATCCACCTCCACCTTGCCGGCGAGGCGCTCCATCAACAGCCGCGAGCCTTCGTCGTGCAGACCGCGACGACCCATGTCGATGGCCTCGATCTGACTCGGCATCGCGGTGCGAATCGCCTGGTAATAGCTCTCGCAGATCAGGAAGTAGTCTTTCACGATCTTCCTGAACGGCGTGAGCGAAAGCATGTGGACGATGACCGCGGTCCCATCCGACAGACGGATGTCGAAGGCGAGCCTGTTCTCGCTGATGCCGAGATTGAGCGTGTACGGACCGCCCTCGTGCCCGCCGGGCGCGAACACGTTTTCTTCGAGCAGATCGTAGATCGCGACCGCGCGCTCGTGCTCGACGTCGGCGTTGGAGCGGCCGATGGAGCCCTCGTCGAGCGTGATCGCCACCAGGCGATGCGCAGCGTCAGATGCGGACGGGCCGGATGTCATCGGTCAGGGGGCGAGTGGCGAGTGGCGAATAGCGAATAGTGAGTAGTGAGTAGTGAGTAGTGAATAGCATGGAGGCTGGCATCATAAGTTCCGCTCGCCGCTCACCAATCACCATTCGCCACTCGCTATTCACTACTCTCTACTCTCTATTATCTACTCACTACTCACTACTCACTACTCACTACTCACTATTCACTATTCGCTATTCGCTATTCGCTATTCGCTGTTCAGCCGGATCGCGACCGAGCGGGCGTGGGCCTCGAGGCCCTCGGCTCGGCCCAACCGAATCGCGGCGGGAGCAAGCGCGCGCAGCTGCTCCGGTCCGAGCTTGAGGATCGAGGTGCGCTTCATGAAGTCGAGGACGCCGAGGCCGGAAGAGAAGCGCGCCGAGCGCGCGGTCGGCAGCACATGATTCGACCCGGCGACGTAGTCGCCGATCGCTTCCGGCGTGTGATGGCCGATGAAGATCGCGCCCGCATTGCGGACGCGCTCCGCCAGCGGGCCGGGATCGCGCGTCGCGATCTCCAGATGCTCGGGCGCGATCGCATCGACCAGCGGCACCGCCTGATCGAAGTCCCGCACCAGGATGACGGCGCCGAAGTCGCGCCATGCGGCGCCCGCGGTCGAGCTGCGCGGCAGCGTCTCGAGCTGGCGCGCGACGGCGCTTTCGACCTCGCCCGCGAGCTTGCCGTCATCGGTGATCAGGATCGATTGCGCGGCGACATCGTGCTCGGCCTGCGCCAACAGATCGGCGGCGATCCAGTCCGGATGCGCCTCGCGGTCCGCCAGGATCAAGACCTCGGACGGCCCGGCGATCATGTCGATGCCGACGGTACCGAAGACCAGGCGCTTGGCCGCCGCCACATAGGCGTTGCCCGGTCCCACGATCTTGGCGACCGGCGCGATGGTCTCGGTGCCGTAGGCGAGCGCGGCCACCGCCTGCGCCCCGCCGATGCGGTAGATCTCGTCGACGCCGGCGAGCCGCGCCGCCGCCAGCACCAGCGGCGCGAGCCTTCCGTCCGGCGCCGGCACCGCCATCGCGACGCGCGGCACGCCCGCAACCTTCGCCGGCACCGCGTTCATCAATACCGACGACGGATAGGCGGCGGTGCCGCCGGGGACGTAGATGCCGACCGCCTCGACCGCCGTCCAGCGCTGCCCGAGCTCGACGCCGAGCGGGTCGACGAAGCGGTCGTCCGCGGGCAACTGGCGGCGGTGAAAGGCCTCGATGCGGTCGCGCGCGAGCGCAAGCGCCGCCAATGCATCCGGGTCGCACTGCGCGGTCGCCTGCTCGATTTCCGCGACGCCGACCTTGAGGTCGCCCGGCGCAAGGGCGATCCGATCGAAACGCCTGGTGAGCTCGATGAGAGCCGCGTCGCCGCGGGCGATCACATCGCCGATGATGGCGCGGACCACGGCCTCGACGTCGCCCGCGGTCTCACGCTTGGCGGCCAGGAAGCGCTTGAAACGCGCCGCGAAATCGGCAGCGCTCGTGTCGAGGCGAATGGGCATGCCGGTGATCCCGCGGAGAAAGCCGGCGCGGGCGCCCGGCCGCTGGCACCAGCCCCCTGGCGGGGTCAATGGCGCGGCGTAGTCGGCGCGTCAACCCCTTGCGGCGGCGGCGGCTCGGCGGCGTGCTCCGGACACTTGCCCGTGGTCCAACATGGACCGAGATCGGCGAGCTCGACCTCGAGACATTCGACCTCCAGCCGCACCGCGGCGCCGCCCGAGAACACCAGGGTAACGACGCCGGCCGGTGCATCGGTCTCGGCAAATTCGACCGCCAGCAGGTTGAGCACCGCGTCCTTGTCGCGCGGCTGCACGCTGCGGCACTTGCAGCCGAGCACCCGGTCGAAGCGGAGCGCGGCAAGGCGGCGACGGTATTCGGGTTGCTCGGCGTACGCGGCTTCCCAATCGAAGCGGCCGAGCGCGGCAACGAACCGGTTCTCGTCCGGGCGCCAGTGCACGTCGGCGACCTTCACAATGGCGTCCTGCAGGTGCGCCGATATGATCTCGATGTCGTCCCGGTCCAGGGCGACGAGCTTCAGCGGGTCCATGGCGGCAACGTCCGGCAATTGTCTGGCGCTCCGTACTTAGCGACGCCTCCTCGCGGTCGCAAGATGTCGGACGATCTTCGGACGACGCCGAGCATCGGGATGATCCCGTACCCGCGGGCTCGACCCGACCCGCCCGTTTCGTCCCAGCCGAACGGGGGAAAATGGCCTATTCGCCGGCCGTCGAAATAACATAGTCTGGCGCCCCGAAGGCGGGCCACGCGATCGCGTGAGGAACAGTCCCGCGCGGCATCCACGGGGAGAAACATGATCCGACCTGTCTCGATTGCAGTCATGGCCGCCGTTCTGTCGGCCGGCGCGGCCAATGCCGAGGTTGCCGGCGTGCTTCGCATCGGCGTGCTCAACGACATGTCGAGCGTGTACTCCGACTATCAGGGCCGTGGATCGGTGCTCGCCGCCCAAATGGCGATCGAGGATTACGCCAAGACCTCGAGCCGAAAGGTCGAGGTGCTGGGCGCCGACCACCAGAACAAGCCGGATGTCGGTGCGGCGATCGCGCGCAAGTGGCTCGAGACCGAGGGCGTCGACGTGATCGTCGACTTGCCCAACTCGGCGGTAGCGTTCGCGGTCAGCGACATCGTGCGCGACCGCAACAGAGTGATGATCGGCTCCGGCGCCGGGTCGGCGCTGCTCACCGGCGCCCGCTGCTCGCCCAACACGGTGCACTGGACCTACGACACCTGGGCCTACGGCCACTCGATGGCGCGCGCGGTGATCGCGCAAGGCGGCAAGACCTGGTTCTTCATCACCGCCGACTATGCGTTCGGCCACGACCTCGAGAAGCAGGCGGCCGACGAGGTGACGGCGAGCGGCGGCAGGATCCTCGGTGCCGTGCGCCACCCGATCAATGCCAGCGACTTCGCCTCCTTCCTGGTCCAGGCGCAGGCGTCGGGCGCTGAAGTCGTTGCGTTCGCGAATGCCGGCGATGACCTCTCGAACTCGCTCAAGCAGGCGGCGGAATTCGGCCTGGCACCGAAGCAGAAGGTTGTCGGCCTGATCTTCGGGGTCACCAACATCCCCGGGCTCGGGCTCAAGGCCACCCAAGGGATCCGCTCGATCGCGCCATTCTACTGGGACCTGAACGAAGGCACGCGCACTTTCTCCAGGCGTTTCCGGGAGCGCCATCACAGCCGCATGATGCCGAACGACATGCATGCCGGCGTCTATGCGAGCGTGATGCACTATCTCAAGGCGGTCGACAAAGTGGGCTCGCCGGCCGACGGCAAAGCGGTGGTTGCCGCCATGAAGGCGATCCCGACCGACGATCCGTTGTTCGGCAAGGGAGTGATCCGCGAGGACGGTCGCAAGCTGCACCCGATGTACCTCCTGGAGGTGAAGAAGCCGGAGGAATCCAAGGCGGACTGGGATTACATGCGCGTGGTCGGCACCATCGAGGCCGCGCGGGCGTTCCGTCCGCTCAGGGAGGGCGGCTGTCCGCTGGTCGGCAACTGAGGAAGGCGGTCCGCCGATGAGCGCCACGACCCAGGCCACGGTGCCACGCCGGACAGCGGCGCCGGCGCTGCGTGCCATCCGCTATGCGCCGGTCAGCGTCGCCTGCGAGCCGCGGCCGGGCGGCGGCTACGTGCTGCGCAGCCGCGAGCCATTGGCGCCGTGCGATGCCAGCGTCGCCCGCTTGTTTCGCGCAGCCGTGGAGCGGCGGCCGGACCATCCGTTCCTGGCGGAGCGGGACGGCAGCGGAGGGTGGCGCAAGCTGTGCTATGGCGAAGCGCGGGCGCACGCCGACCGTATCGCGCAGGCGCTGCTCGACCGCGGGCTAACGGCCGAGCGGCCGGTGATGGTGCTCTCCGGCAATGCGATCGAGCATGGGCTCGTCACGCTGGCCTGCTTCACGGCCGGCATTCCGGTCGCGCCGGTGTCGGTCGCCTACTCGCTGCAGAGCCGCGACCACGCCAAGCTCAAGCATATCGTCAAGCTGCTCACCCCCGGCCTGATCTACGTTGCCGACACGGGACCGTTTGCGGCATCGCTGGCGGCCATCGAGCGCACCGGCGTCGAGGTGGTTGCCGGCCGCAACGGCGCCAATCTCGAGAACGTCACCGCGTTCGACGCGCTTGCGCGCACCACCGCCGGTCAGGCGGTGGAGAACGCGGTCGCGGCGTCGCACGCCGACACGATCGCGAAATTCCTGTTCACGTCAGGATCGACCGGTTTCCCCAAGGCGGTCGTCAACACCCACGGCATGATGACCGCGAACCAGCAGCAGGTCGTCCAGACATGGCCGTTCCTGCACGACGACGACCTGGTGCTGGCCGACTGGCTGCCCTGGAGCCACACCTTTGCCGGCAATCACAACTTCAACCTGATCTTGCGCCACGCCGGCACGCTCTATCTCGATCCCGGCAAGCCGTTGCCGGAGTTGATCAAGGAGACGGTGCGCACGCTCGGCGAGGTGTCGCCGACCATCTATCTCAGCGTTCCGGCCGGCTACGCGGCGCTGCTGCCGCACCTCGAGCAGAACGAGGCGCTGGCGCAGAATTTCTTCCGGCGATTGCGGCTGATCTTCTATGCGGCGGCCGCGTTGCCGCAGGACCTGTGGGAGCGGCTCGACGCGGTCGCGCTGCGCACCACCGGCGAGCGCATCCCGATGACCTCGTCGTGGGGCGCGACCGAAACGGCGCCGATGGCGACCGCCGCCCACTACCTGCTCGATCGCGCCGGCAATATCGGGGTGCCGGCGCCCGGGATCGCCATCAAGCTGGTGCCGAGCGGGGACAAGCTGGAAGTGCGGGTGCGCGGGCCCAACGTCACGCCCGGATACTGGCGGCAGCCGGACTTGACCGCGGCGGCGTTCGACGAGGAGGGCTTCTACAAGATCGGTGACGCCGTGCGCCTCGCCGACCCGGACGACCCGGCTAAGGGCCTCGTGTTCGACGGCCGGCTGGCGGAGGATTTCAAGCTCACGACCGGCACCTTCGTGCATCCCGGGGCGCTGCGCGTCGGGGTGCTGGCGGCGGCTTCGCCGGTGCTGCAGGACGCGGCGGTCGCCGGCGAGAACCGCGATCGCGTCGGCCTGCTGTTGTGGCTCAATCCGGGCGGATGCCAGAAGCTGCTCGGCGGCGACGCGCCGCTTGCGCCGGCCGAGCTCGCCGCGCACCCGCGCGTGCGCCAGCACATCGCCCACGCGGTCCGGCAGTGGAATGCCGACAATGGCGGATCCTCGACCCGGGTCGCGCGCCTGCTGCTGCTCAAGGACGCGCCCTCGATCGACGCCAACGAGATCACCGACAAGGGTTATATCAACCAGCGCGTCGCGCTCGACCGCCGCCGCGCCGAGGTCGAACGCCTGTTCGCCGCCGTGCCGGACCCCGAGGTGATGGTGTTCGACCCGCCGGGATCGTGACGAGCCTATCGCCGACGCCATTGCGGGGAACATGAGCGACGCAGCAATCCAGACCAGCGCTGTCCCTGCTGGATTCGCCTTCGGCTCGCAATGACGAATTCAGTGGCCCTCGCCAGGGAGCTGTCGGGCTCCTAAATTCGAGACGAGGCCACGAGCGGAGGGGAAAGTGAACGATCAGACGGTCGGGGTCGGCGTCGCGCCGATGGATGTCATTCTGTCGTACGACGGCCTGAGCTTCTTGCAGGCCATGATCGCCGGCAAGCTGCCGGCGCCGCCGATCACCGAGACGCTGGGATTCGCTCTGGTGGAAGTCGAGCACGGGCGGGCGGCGTTTGCCGGGACGCCGCGCTTCGCCTACTACAACCCGATCAATGTCGTGCACGGCGGCTGGGCAGCGACCCTGCTCAACTCCGCCTTGGGCTGCGCCGTGATGTCGACGCTGGCGAAGGGCGAAGCCTATACGACGCTCGAGATCAAGGTGAACCTGGTGCGCGCCATCACCACGGAGACCGGCCGCGTCACCGCCGATGCGCGCATCCTGCACCGCGGGCGCACGATCGCGACCGCCGAAGCCTATCTGCGCGACCCGGCCGGCAAGCTCTACGCCCACGGCACCACGACCTGCGCGATCTTCCCGGCGCAAGCCGGTAAGGCGTAACAACAGCCGCATTGGGGTCAGTCGTCTGCCCGGCCTTGTGCCGGGCATGCCCGGGCATGACCAGTGCGAGTCAAGAGCCGTCGATCCGCCAGACAGCGACGCGGCAGCCTAGCGACGATCGTCATTGCCGGGCTTGACCCTGCAATCCATCCCTTCAACAAAACTCTTGCGAAGGATGATGGATGCCCGGGTCAAGCCCGGGCATGACGAGTGCGAGTCAAGAGCCGTCGATCCGCCAGACAGCGATGCGGGCAGCCTAGCGACGATCGTCATTGCCGGGCTTGACCCGGCAATCCATCCCTTCAACAAAACTGTTGCGAAGAATGATGGATGCCCGGGACAAGCCCGGCCATGACGGCGAAAGCGCGGCTTCGCGCCGCGCTACTGCGCGACGGAGGAGCGCAGTGCCAGCGGCTGGCCGCGCTCGCGGGTCGCGGTGCGGATCACCTCGCGGCGGCCACCGCCGCGGCGCGTGAAGTCGCAATAGGCGAAGCTGAGGCCGGCGATCGCGCCGCGGAAGCTGTTGGCGTCGGTGCGGGTCAGGTTGAAGCAGGGATCGAACGGCATGCCCTTGAGCGACGCGCACACGCGCTCGCCGCGCACCTGCAGCGTGTTGGTCGGCAGCGTCATGACCCGAGGCGCGCCGTTGCCGCCCATCTGGACGGTGCCGGCGACCGAGCCGTCGGCGAAGATGCGGCCGGCGCCGCGCGTGCCGTCGAAGCAGCTGTAGGTGAACACCTTGCCGACGACGAAGCGGCGCGCCTGCTCCGCATTCATCTCCTGCGAGGCCGCCGGAAACGCGACGACGCAAGCGATCAGCAAGATCCCGATACGCGCCAGCATCCCCGTTCTCCCCTCGTTAACCTTAACGATGCCTTATAGCCCGACGATCATGGCCAAAAGGTTACCGGACCCTGACGACGGTCCGTCCCCTCACCTTCCCATCGACGATCGCCCGTCCCGCCTCGATCACGTCGGGAAGGCCGATCTCGCTTACCATGTCCTGCAATTTTCCGCGATCGAAGTCGGTTGCCAAGCGTTTCCACGCCTCGCGCCGGAGGCGTTGCGGGCACATCACCGAACTCGATGCCCAGAAGCGACACGCCGCGCAAGATGAACGGCGCCACCGATGTTGGCAGATCCATGCCGCCGGCAAGGCCGCAGGCCGCGACCGCGCCGCCGTAGCGGGTCATCGCCAGGACGTTTGCCAGCGTGTGCGAGCCGACCGAGTCGATCCCACCGGCCCAGCGCTCCTTGCCGAGCGGACGGCCAGGAGCTGAAAGCTCGGCGCGGTCGATGATCTCGGTCGCCCCCAGCCGCTTGAGATAGTCGGCCTCCTGCGATCGGCCGGTCGATGCGATCACGGCGTAGCCGAGCTTGGCCAACAGCGCGCTCGCGACCGATCCGACCCCACCGGCCGCACCGGTGACCACCACCGGCCCGTCCGCCGGCGCGACGCCGTGGCGCTCGAGCGCCATGACGGCCAGCATCGCGGTGTAGCCGGCGGTGCCGATGGCCATGGCCTCGCGGCCGCTCATGCCGGCGGGCAGCGGCACCAGCCAGTCGCCTTTGACGCGCGCCTTGGCGCCGTAGGCGCCGAGGTGCGTCTCGCCCAGGCCCCACCCGTTGAGAACGACCCCGGCACCCGGTTTCCATTCGGGGTGCGAGGAGGATTCGACGCGGCCGGCGAAATCGATGCCGGGAATCATCGGGAAGCGGCGGACGACCGGCGCCTTGCCGGTCAGCGCAAGGCCGTCCTTGTAGTTCAACGTCGACCAATCGACATCGACCGTGACGTCGCCGGCCATCAGCTCGGCTTCATCGAAATCGACGAGGCCGACGGTCTGCCCCTTCTCGGCCTTGTCGATGCGGATCGCCTTGAACGTCGCCACTTTTAAGCCCCTTCGCGCCGCAGTCGAATTAGCCGCACTTTCCGCTCGCGTTAAATCACCTCTCCCATTGGGAGAGGTCGACCGCGCTGAGCGAGCGAAGCGCGGGCGGGTGAGGGGTTAGAGCGTTGCCGACCCCCCTCACCCGGATCGTCTCGCTACGCTCGCCGATCCGACCTCTCCCCACCGGGGAGAGGTGACGAAGCGGCGCCGCCTGCGCCAAATCGAATGGACCGGATCTAGCGGCGCGAACGAAGGCGAGAACAAGGCATCAGGCCGGCGCGGCGGCCACGCGTCCGACCGGCTTCTCGACGATCGGCAGGTTGATCAGCGCGGAGGCGACGCCGAAGAACACCGACAGCCACCACACCACGTCGTAGGAGCCGGTTTGCTCGAACAGGATGCCGCCGAGCCAGACGCCGAGGAAGCCGCCGACCTGGTGGCTGAAGAAGGCGAAGCCGAACAGCATCGCCAGCCAACGCGTGCCGAACATGAGCGCGACCAGGGACGAGGTCGGGGGCACGGTCGAGAGCCACAACAGTCCCATCACGGCGCCCCACCCGATCGCGACCGCGGGAGAAGCCGGCAGCGTGATGAAGGCGATCACCGCCAGCGAGCGCGCGAAATAGATGATCGAAAGCAAGTAGCGCTTCGGCATCCTGTCGCCGAGCCAGCCGGAGGCCAAGGAGCCGATGATGTTGAAGACGCCGATGAACGCCAGCGTCCAGCCGCCGACCTCGACCGAGAGGCCGCGGTCGACCAGATAGGCCGGCAGGTGGACCGTGACGAATGCCAGCTGGAAGCCGCAGGTGAAAAAGCCGAGCACGAGCAGCACGTAGCTGCGGTGGCCGAACGCTTCGGCCAGCATCTGCTTGAGCGACGCCGACGCCGCCGGTCCGGGCGCCACGGTGGCGGATGCCGGCGTCGCCAGCGCCAGCGCGAACGGCAGGATCAGGAGCGTGAGCGCGCCGAAAACGACCAGCGAAGATTGCCAGCCAAACGCCTGGATCAGGTAGACCCCGAGCGGCGAGAACAGGAACTGGCCGAACGAGCCAGCCGCGGTGCCGGCGCCGAGCGAGAGCGAGCGCCATTCCGGCGGCACCAGCTTGCCGAAGGCGGCGAGCACGATATTGAACGAGCAGCCGGAGAGCCCGAAGCCGATCAGCACGCCCGCCGACAGGTTGAGCAGGCCGGGGGTCGTGGCGTAGGCCATCAACGCCAGGCCGGCGGCGTACATGACGGCGCCGACGCCCAATACCCGCATGGTGCCGTAGCGATCCGCGATCGCACCGGCCAACGGCTGCCCGACACCCCACAACAGGTTCTGGATCGCCAGGGCGAACGCGAACACGTCGCGGCCCCAGCCGTTTGCACTCGACCACGGGGTCAGGAACAGCCCGAGCGTGGAGCGCGGCCCGAAGCTGATCATGGCGATCACGCAGCCGGCGATCACGATCACGGCCGGCGTACGCCAGCCGCGCAGGCTCGCGACCGCGGACGGCGAAACCATCAAGATTCTCCTGCAAGGCTGGCGCTGAGACGCCCGAGGCGTCGCACAATCAGATAGGAATGACGCCGCGAGCCCCCAAACGAAACTTTGTCATCGGAGCGATCGGTTTCGCGCATGGCTGCCACCCTCTGGCGCGACCGGCAGCTCCGTGTTATATGAGATTTGCTCGAAATGAGGATAAGAGCGCATTAGGGTCCGCCGGCAGGCTAATAGGCCGGTTTTTCAAGTCCCTAGATATGCTCATGATGAGCATATTAGGCACAGGAGTAGACACCATGCGGACGCCGCAGAACTTCATCGGGGGCGAGCGCATCGCCACGCCGCCCTATCGGGCCGCCGAGGAGCTCGGGGCGCGCGGGCCCGTCCTGCCGATGCCGTCGCTCGACTGGAACGATCAGGTCGCGCAGGAGACGGCGCATCTCTACGACCGGATCAAGGCCGTGGTGCCCGCGGTCGAGTGGCCGTTCTTCGCCCCCTACGTGAAGGCGATCAACGCGCTCAAGCGCGAGCGCAACGCCGTCATCCTGGCGCACAACTATCAGACGCCGGAGATCTACAATTGCGTCGCCGACTTCGTCGGCAACTCGCTGCAGCTCGCGCGCGAGGCGATGAAGGTCGAGGCCGACGTGATCGTCCAGTGCGGCGTCCACTTCATGGCCGAGACCTCCAAGATCCTCAATCCGGACAAGACCGTGCTGATCCCGGATGCCAAGGCCGGCTGCTCGCTGGCCTCCTCCATCACCGGCGCCGACGTGCGGGCGCTGCGCAGCAAATTCCCCGGCGTGCCGGTGGTCGCCTACGTCAACACCTCGGCCGACGTGAAGGCGGAGGTCGATATCTGCTGCACCTCCTCGAACGCCGTTGCGGTGGTCGAGAGCCTCGGCTCCGACACCGTCATCTTCGTGCCGGACCGGTATCTGGCGAGCTACGTCGCCGCGCAGACCAAGGTCCGCATCATTCCGTGGCAGGGCGCCTGCGAGGTCCACGAGCGCTTCACCGGCGAGGAGCTGCGGCGCTATCGCGCCGACGACCCCTCGATCCGGATCATCGCCCACCCCGAGTGCCCGCCCGACGTGATCGCGGAGGCGGATTTCACCGGCTCGACCGCGCACATGATCGACTGGGTGCGCACCAAGACGCCGCGGCGCATCGTGATGGTTACCGAATGCTCGATGGCGGACAACGTGCAGGCCGAGCTGCCCGAGGTCGAGTTCGTGCGGCCGTGCAATCTCTGCCCGCACATGAAGCGCATCACGTTGCCGAAGATCCTCGACAGCCTGGTTTATCTCAAGGAGGAAGTCGTGATCGATCCGGCGATTGCCGAACGCGCGCGGCGCTCGGTCGAGCGCATGGTCAATCTCAAGAACTAACGCATTTCCCAGTGATGTTGATGCACGGCGAGCGCCGCTGCGCCACCTCTCCCCGCTTGCGGGGAGAGGTCGGATCGTCGAGCGCGAGCGAGACGATCCGGGTGAGGGGGGCTTGCCGCCAGTTATGGCGTTTCGGCTACGCCCCCTCACCCGGCTCGCTACGCTCGCCGACCTCTCCCCGCAAGCGGGGAGAGGTGACTCAACGCAAGCGACAATTGCTTTAGCGCTTCCTTTCGGCCGCCAGCGACTACCAGGAGGTTCAGTCCCGTGTCCGCTGCTTTCGGAAATGCGAGGCTCGACGACGTCGTCATCGTCGGCGGCGGTCTGGCGGGCCTGTTCTGCGCGCTCGAGCTCAGCCCCAGGCCGGTCACCGTCCTCACCGCCGCGCCGCTCGGCGAGGGCGCCGCGAGCGCATGGGCGCAGGGCGGCATCGCCGCCGCCGTGAGCGAAGGCGACAGCCCGGACGCGCACGCGCGCGACACGGTGGTCGCGGGGGCCGGCCTGGTCGACGAAGCGGTGGCGCTGGCGATGGCGCGCGAAGCGCCCGAGCGGGTCCGCGACCTGCTCGCCTACGGCGTGCCGTTCGACTGCGGCCCGCAAGGCCGGCTCATGGTATCGCGCGAGGCCGCGCATTCGGCGCGCCGCATCGTGCGCGTCAAGGGCGACGCGGCCGGCCAGGCGATCATGACCGCGCTGATCGCCGCAGTGCGGCGGACGCCCTCGATCAAGGTGATCGATCGGGTCACGGCGGAGGAGCTCTTAGGCGCGGACGGCGGCGTTCACGGCGTGCGCGCGCGCGAGCACCTGTTCGGGCGGACGTTCGACATTCCGGCCCGCGCCGTGGTTTTGGCATGCGGCGGCATCGGCCATCTCTACGCCGTGACCACCAACCCGCCGGAGGCGCGCGGCCTCGGACTGGCGATGGCGGCGCGCGCCGGTGCCGTGGTGGCCGATGCCGAGTTCGTGCAGTTCCACCCGACCGCGCTCGACGTCGGGCTCGATCCGGCACCGCTCGCCACCGAGGCGCTGCGCGGCGATGGCGCCGTGCTGGTGAACCGTGCAGGCGACCGGTTCATGGCCCGCCTTCACGCCGATGCCGAGCTTGCACCGCGCGACATCGTTGCGCGCGGCGTGTTTGCCGAGATTGCGGCCGGGCGCGGCGCATTTCTCGACGCCAGCGGTGCCATCGGCCCGAGCTTCGCGGAACGCTTCCCCACCGTTTACCGCAGCTGCATCGCGGCCGGCATCGACCCGACGCGAGCGCCGATCCCGGTTGCGCCGGCGGCCCACTACCACATGGGTGGCGTCCAGGTGGACGGCCGCGGGCGCACGACGCTTGCCGGCCTGTGGGCCATCGGCGAGGTCGCTTGCAGCGGCGCCCACGGCGCCAATCGCCTGGCCTCCAACTCGCTCTTGGAAGCCGTCGTCTATGCGGCGCGCGCAGCCGAAGACATCGATGGAGCCGTGCGGCCCACAAATGCACCGCCGCGAATGGTCCCGTCGTCGTTCGTCGACGACGCAGCGGGGTCCGAGCAGGACAGCTCCCTCGGCGCGATGGCGCTGCGCCGCCTGATGTCGACGAAGGTCGGCGTCATCCGCAACGGCGACGCGCTGCGTAGCGCGCTGGCCGCGATCGCGGGGATCGAGCGGCGGCATCCGTCCGCGACGGTGCGCAGCATGGCGACCGCCGCGCTGATGGTGACGACGGCGGCCTGGCGGCGGCGCGAGAGCCGCGGCGCCCATTTCCGCTCGGATTATCCCGAGGCCGATCCTGCGCGGGCGGTCCGCACGTCGCTCACGCTACGCGAGGCGCGCGCGCTCGCCCGCGAGGCTGCGGAACCGGCGCACAGCGCGGCGGATTGACGATGCACTCCCTGCTTTGTCCCGACGCCTTCCTGTCGCCGCTCGAGATCGACGACGCGGTTGCCCGCGCGCTCGCCGAGGATCTCGGCCGCGCCGGCGACGTGACGTCGATTGCGGTGGTTCCGGAAGACGCCGTCGCGCGCGCGGCCGTGGTCGCGCGCCAAGCCGGGGTCGTCGCCGGGCTGCCGCTGGTCGAGCGCACGCTCCGGCGGCTTGCACCGACGATCGAGATCGCGCCGCAGACCCGCGACGGCGATGCGGTCGCGGCGCGGAGCACCTTGCTCGAGGTCGAGGGGCCGGCGCGCGCAATCCTTTCGGCCGAGCGCGTGGCGCTCAATTTCCTCGGGCTCCTCTCCGGCGTCGCCACCGCCACCAACGCGTTCGTGCGCCGCGTCGCCCATACCCAGGCCCGCATCTGCTGCACCCGCAAGACCATGCCGGGCCTGCGCGCGCTGCAGAAATACGCGGTGCGCTGCGGCGGCGGCTTCAATCACCGCTTCGGCCTCGACGACGCCGTCCTGATCAAGGACAACCACATCGCGGTCGCGGGCGGCATTGCGGCCGCGCTCGCGCGCGCCAAGGCGGCGGTCGGGCACCTGGTCAAGGTCGAGATCGAGGTCGATTCGCTGGCGCAGCTCGAGGAGGTGCTGGCGGCGGGCGGCGCCGACGTCGTGCTGCTCGACAACATGGACGCGGCGACGCTTTGCCGCGCCGTCGAGATGGTGGCCGGCCGCCTCGTCACCGAGGCCTCGGGCGGCGTCACGCTCGACACCGTCGCGGCGATCGCCGAAACCGGCGTCGACTACGTCTCGTCCGGCGCGCTCACCCACTCGGCCCCGAGCCTCGACGTCGCGCTCGACATCGAGCTCTGATCACAACGCCTACATCACCTTCGCGATTTCCGCGGTCGCGAGAGGTGACGTCACGCGCGTTCGGAGCCATGGCATCAGCGGTGACCAGCATCGTAACGGTTCGGCTTGGCCTAAGTCACCGAGGCACAGCCGGTTTTGCGGGGCCTCAAGGGACCCCAATCTGCGGTGAGGAATGAGGAGGACGCGTGGCGGCCAGGGACGGAGCTAGAGCGTGATGGGTTTATGCTAAGTCGTCATGCGCGGGCTTGACCCGCGCATCCATCTACGTTGCAAAACTCTTTTTCGGACGATGATGGATTGCCGGGTCGAAGCCCGGCAATGACCAGGACGTGCCGGCTTGAAATCACCACGCGCTAGCACACGTTCATATCATTGCATTCGAACTCATTCGTTAGCGAATTTCGGACGCGCTAACCCTCAGGGCTACCCACCACTGCGGTCATGTCAACCACCACGGTGCCGAAGGCATTTGCGAGGGGGCACCGCGCCAGCTTGTAGGCTGATCAAATGGACGATGACCGGCGAAGCCCCGCGCCAGCGATTACCGCCAATGGAAGCACTACATGGAACTTTTACTGACGAGCGGCCCAGCGTTCCGCCATCATCATATGTCCGATGTGGACGACTGTGATGATCACTGAAAAGAGAATAAGCCCGATCGAAGTCTCGTGCAGCTTTTTCGGGTTGTATACTTCCATCAAAAGAATGAGCAGCCGCACCCCAACCGCGATCCCAACGGAGAAGCAGAGGGCGACCAGACGCGGCGCGAACCATGTCGGCTCGCCGCTAATGCTCCATTGCATCGGAAGCATGGCCGTCGTGACGCGTCCGCCGAAGCGGATGCTGACTGCGGCCATCACTACGAGGGCGATCGCGAAAACGATGTTGCTCAGGACTTGCAAGTCGCTGAACTCCGCGCGCGACCTTGTGGCCTACTTGATAGCAGACCCGCCGCAATCGCCTGAGCGACCGCCTCGCCTGTGTCCGAACGCACGACGCCATCGGCTTTTGTATCAGCAGCGCTTTGGCGAAACAAAAGGTCTCGCGACGGCAAGATGGTCACACGATAATCGTGCCCAGGCTCGACGAGGCTCTCGCTCTGAGGTTGTGGAAGGGTAAGGAGGGGTTTGCAACTCGCAAAACGAACCCGCGAAACGAACCGGTATCGGTAAGCCGTGTGTATCGTCCACGCCACGTTCCGCCGAACGAACTCAGCTTATGTGTCTCGCCGCCACGCTTCGCAAATTGAGCGCGACCGCGACACGCCGCTCAAAAGCGCAAGGCAGGCCCGCAAATGGTGCCGGTCGGCGTCCTGGTAGACGACAGCCCGCAGACGTCTTCCGGATAGGGGCTCGAAAACGCGCGCGATCGGGCCGACCTGCGACCTCGCGGGCTTGATTGTTCGCCAGCCCGCCATTGCGGACATTAAAGCGGACATCGGCCGCGCGTCGAGGTCGCTGCCTTCCATCTAATTACATGATATTATTGACTTATGTGCGCAGACCCCGAGGGCAAGAAAGCGGACATTCCGGCGGCCACGCCCGCCGACCGCGGCGAAACCATCGGCCTGATGGAGCCGCTGCTGATCGGCGAAAGCTCGCCTCGGCGCGGCGAAGTCACCGACCTTGCGGTCGATCTCGCGGCAAGTCCGCTGGCTTCCGCCGCGGCCTGCCGCAGGGCGTGCTCGCCGCGCTCGCCGATCTCGTGCGCGCGATGAACTGCTACTACAGCAACCTCATCGAGGGCCACGACACCCACCCGATCGACATCGAGCGGGCGCTGAAAAACGACTACAGTGCCGATGCCGCAAGCGCGCCCTCCAGCTCGAAGCCAAAGCGCATATCGCGGTGCAGCGCTGGATCGATGAGGGCCACCTCGCAGGCCGCGCCGCCACTGCCGAAGGCCTCGCGAAGTTCACCGCCGCTTTTGCGAGCTGCTGCCGGATGATCTTCTCTGGGTCGACAGACCCCGACACGGCAGCGCGAGCGCGTCGTCCCCGGCGAGCTGCGCACGCGCGACGTCAAGGTCGGCCAGCATGTCGCGGTCAGCCCCGGCGCGCTGCCGCGCTTCCTCGCGCGCTTCGAGAGCGTCTACGCGCATCCCGGCAAGACCGACGCAATCCTCGCCGCCGCCGCCGCGCATCACCGCCTGCTGTGGATTCACCCGTTCCTCGACGGCAACGGCCGCGTCGCGCGGCTGATGTCGCATGCGATGCTGCTCGAAGCGCTCGACACCGGCGCGCGTGGTCGATCGCCCGCGGCCTGGCGCGCAATGTCGCAGCCTACAAGAGCCTGCTCGCGGATGCGATCTGCCGCGCCGCAACGATCTCGACGGCCGCGGCAGCTTGAGCGAGGACGCGCTCGCGGCGTTCACGCGCTTCTTCCTCGACCTGCATCGACCAGGTCGACTTCATGGAGAGGGCTGGTCGAGCCCAACCGCCTGCGCGCGCGCATCCTGATGTGGGCGGAAGAGGAAATCCGCGCTCGACGCGCTGCCGCCGAAGGCCGGCGCGATCCTCGAAGCGGTGCTGTACCGCGGCGAGCTGCCGCGCGGCGAGGTCGCCGACCTGCTCGGCACCAGCGACGCGCCACGCGCGGCGATCGTCTCCGCGCTGATCGAGCGGGACGTGCTGGCGTCGGACAGGCCCGCGCGATCCGCTGCGGCTCGCCTTCCCGGCCGCGCTCGCTCGCGTTGGATGCCGGGGCTGTTTCCGGAACGGGCAGGCTAGAATATGTCAGCACGGACCCGGCTGGTCCGGTGACCGTAGTCACGCCCGAGTTCGTAAAGTCCTATTTCCTGGGAGGCATCGATGGTGCTCAGAACTCTACTGCACTCGCCAAGATGCGGAAACGGACAAACGGACTACAGCATCCAGAAACCCGTCGAGCGGACGAGTCGTGCTACAAGGTTGCGCTTGTGGTAGTTCCAACTCTATATCAAAATCTATAGTTGCCAACTCGCTCCAGATGTGTTTAGACTCTGCTACAAGCTTGGCATACACCTGACGACGATGCCTCGAAACCGCGCTGGGATACGTTCAGCTGCTGCGTTCTGTCTTATGGCCATGTCGGCCGGACCACTGAGCACGGCGAACGCGCAGGATCGTCTCGACAACCCGCCCGCTGGGGAAAGCCTGCAGCGCGTTTGCCGGAAACAACGCATTCGATCGTCTCGCAGGTCCGATATACCGATTGGCCACTAAGTTCATCGCAAAGCCCAAGGTCAGTGTGGGAGGCACAGGAAGTAAAGACGCATTTCATGTACACCCATGTGCTGGGGCAATTGACTTCCACCGAGCTGTTCAAGTCGTCACTAAGACAGTGCTCCTTTCGGTACGGAGATCGACTTCAGTTTCGATTTGCGCTTCGAGCTCTTCAGCCTCAACGAAAACGTGCACGACGAATGTTCCTTTTCGCGGTGCGCAGCGCTTCTGACAGACCCTTCTTCAATCTCTTGAGATAGACGAGCAGATGTTTTCACGCGCTATCAATTCGGTTGTGAAAGCAGCTCGTGCATATGATGTGGCGGATCTGAGATCGCCGGCCATGAGCGCAAAGCGGGCCGCAGCTGAGGCCTACCGCCATATTTACTCATTGGGAACAAAGGAGAGGAGCGTCTTTGATACTTCGCCCGACGATTTTCTGAAGGACTTAGAGTCGCGAGCTTCGCGGCGTGGCTCAAAGCCACCATGACACGTTACGACGCTCCTTGGGCAGCGAGGAAATGTCTCCGGGTTCATCAGCCGCCATCGGAGGTCGTTCTACTGCGATGCAAACAGACAGTGACAATTGTGTGACCAATAACAATCTCGACATACCCATCCAGGAGCTGACGATAGAACGTCAGGGGTGGGGTCACGAGTCGATCATGCTGGTCAGAAATGCGTACAAAGAGGGAAGGAATTGCCGGTATCGAGAATGCGCAGCTCCGCGCCGTCTGTGATCCAGGGCCCGAGACCATGGGCGTATCGAGTCCCCCGCCATGGGCCGAAATGGCTGATCGGATGTGGTGTTTGCGTGAACGGCAAGATGATCGAATTCGTTGGTTGGTGCTTTTTTCAAAGCACGCGCCCGTGATAACCGGCGCCGAGATGAGGCGCTATGCGGAGGCCATTGCGCAAGCACTAAAGAGTGAAAAGTGCCGAAATCCTGATTTGCAAATATTCGTTGCGAACTTCTTGCCGAATAACTGACGCGACACCGTCGCGGCGATAGCCAAGAGCGGCGTCGATGATGCCTCGTCCGGCGCGCTCACGCATTCGGCGCCGAGCCTCGACGTCGCGCTCGAGATCGAGGGTGTGACTCGAGGCAACCCTTGTCGGATCTATTGGAGTAATGCTGGCCTTCCCCGCCGGCTTGCCCGAGAATGAAGCCGGCGACTGAGCCAAGTCCGCGAATAGAACTATGCGCGATTACGTAGCCGCGTGGTCCGCGAAGGGCTTGTCCTGGTACTTCTTCACCAGACGTCGATCTGCCGGAGTATGCCCGCCCGTTCGTCACTCTGGCACGAACACGCGGCCGAGATAGCCCCGGCTGGCCTGCACGAAATGCGCGCGGCGCACAACCGCGCTTGAGACCGCCCGCGCCGCTCCCCGTTCCAGCAATGGCGCCGGCGTGTCTCCTATCTCAACGCGCTGATCAGTGATCCAAGCTCTCGCGCGCTCGAAAATCATACGGCCATAAGCAACGGACTAATGGTCGCAGCTGGTGAATCGGCCATAGCCCTCGTCAGTCACACACCCGGTATAGCCAGAGTAGCCGTGATTTGGAGGCGAATGGTAGCCACTGTAGGCCGGATCGTAAGCATACACCGGATGGCCTCCATACCCGTAGGGACCGCCGGCGAGTGCCGCCCCGGCAAGCACCGCGCCTGCGGTGCCTAAGCCAATCCCTGGCCCCCGACCACGGCCGCGCCAGCGCACCTCGGTCATGCTGTCCACGCCAGTGTTTTTCAAGGCCGCGCTGACGGATGGTATGGAAGCGCTATACGCGGGGTTGGCCGTGCCCACCGCTATCATGCAGGCAAGCCCGAGCCCGAATGTTTTCATGGTACTACGCATAATGTGTCTCCCTTTAGCCGTTGAGCGTCCGGACAAGTCGAGTAAATCCCTTCCGTTTCTTACCGACTTCGCCTCCGATCGACTTTGTATTGTCTGTATCGAGATTCCGCGGCCAGGGGCATGAAGAGGGGCGACCTCAAAAAATAGCCAAGGCGATGGGGGTGGTTGATGGCCGGGTGGGACGCCCGAATACCAGGCACGGCGATGCCGCGAACACGCCGTTACGGTGGCATCGCGCCGATGCAGCTTGTCGTTCGCCGGCACGCCAAGGCGCAGCCCCGGGAGCGCGCTCCGGCGGCGTGCGTAGATAAGGCTTATTTCTGTACCGCCTCGTCATATCCAATCACCACTGTGGCCGTGGTATTGTGGCGCTTGGCTTTGGTAGCGGGGCTCAAGCCGGTGACGCCAGAGCCGCGCCGCTGTGAACCTGGCTGGTGCGCCGGGAGAACGGGACATGTCGGCAGCGCGGCTGAAACACTTCGGCTGGGGACGCGAGGGCGAGGGCCTCACAGCGGAAGAAGAGGCCTTCGTGGTGGCGCGTGCGGAAGCGCGTTTCGGCATGGCGCTGACGGAAAGCGCGAGCGCGCCGCGCCTCGAAGACATCAGGCTCGAAGCGCCGCGCGTCATGGCGCCGGCCTCGCTTCCCTTCTGCACCAGCGAGCACTACGATCGTGCCGCGCACACCTACGGAAAATCATATCCCGAGCTCGTCCGCGGCCTGGCACGCGACTATGCGAGCGCGCCCGACGTCGTCGCCTATCCGCGCGACGAGGCGGACGTGCAGGCCGTGCTCGACTGGGCCGGCGACGCCGACGCGACCGTGACGCCGTTCGGCGGCGGGTCGAGCGTGTGCGGCGGCGTCGAGTCCAAGCGCAACGGCCACAAGGGCGCGGTCACGATCGACCTGCGCCAAATGGGCAAAGTCAAGGAGATCGACAAGACCTCGCGCGCCGCGCTGATCGAGGGCGGCACCTACGGCCCCGCGCTCGAAGCGCAGCTGCGCCCACACTCTCTGACGCTGCGCCACTTCCCGCAGAGCTTCGAATATTCGACGCTCGGCGGCTGGATTGCGACGCGCGCCGGCGGCCACTTCGCCACGCTGCTATACGCACATCGACGATTTCGTCGAATCGCTGCGCACCGTCACGCCGAGAGGCGTGATCGAAAGCCGCCGCCTGCCCGGCTCCGGCGCGGGCCCGAGCCCGGACCGCATGATGATCGGCTCGGAAGGAATTCTCGGCGTCATCACCCAGGCGTGGATGCGCCTGCAGGACCGCCCGACATTCCGCGACGGTGGCGCGTTGCGCTTCAAGGATTTCTTTTCCGCAGCCCGCGCCGTGCGCGCGATCTCGCAGGCCGGCCTCTATCCCTCGAACTGCCGTATCCTTGATCCGGCCGAGGCCTACAACACCGGTGCGGCAGACGGCTCGGTCGCCATCATGGTGCTGGCCTTCGAGTCGGCCGACCATGACGTCGCGCCGTGGATGAAGCGCGCGCGCGAATGCTGCGCGGATCACGGCGGCACGCCCGAGGCGAGCGGCGCCGAGGCGCACCGCGAGGGCGCCGCCGGCGTGTGGCGCAACGCCTTCATCCGCATGCCCTACGCGATGGAGCGGCTGATCCTGCGCGGCGTGATCAACGACACGTTCGAGACCTCAATCACGTGGGAGCGCTTCGAAGAATTCCACGACGCGATCAAGGCCGCGACCGAAAACGCGATCAGCGAGACGACCGGCCGCAAGGGGGAGGTCACTTGCCGGTTCACGCATGTCTATCCCGACGGCCCCGCGCCCTATTTCACTTTCCACGCGCTCGGCCAGCCGGGCAAGCTCGGAGCACAATGGCGCGCCATCAAGAGCGCGGCGCTCGACGCAGTGATTGCGAACGGCGGGACCGTCACCCATCACCACGCGGTCGGACGCGATCATCGCCCGTGGTACGACCGGCAGCGCCCGCCGCTGTTCGCCGAGGCGCTGCGCGCCGCGAAGAAGGCGCTCGATCCGCAGGGCCTGCTCAATCCCGGCGTGCTCATCGACCCATGACGTTCAAGCAAAACCCCTTGCTTGTGTTCTCGTTTTGTTCTAAGGATCTCCAATCCGAATCGGTCGTAATGGGCTGCCGATGGGACGTTCCTGGCCGCATAGACGGCTCGACGGGGCTCTCGCTCTGAGGTTGTGGAGCGGCGAGGATCGGGGGTTGCGGAGTCGCAAAAACGAACTCGCTGGCTGCGCGGGACCCGTCGCGTGAATGCAACACTTCGCAAAACAAACCCGGTATCGGTGAGCTGTGTGTATCGTCCACGCCACGTTCCGCCAAACGAACTCAGCGTGTGTGTCTGGCCGCCACATTTCGCAAATTGAGCGCGCCCGAGGACACGGCTCACGAGCGCAAAGCGGGCCGCAAAATGAAGCCGACCGACCTACATCACCTTCGCGGCTTCGGCGACCGCGACCGCGCTGCCCCATGAGATCTCGTCGGAGCCGTCGCCCCAGGCGCGCGGGCGATAGAACGTGTGCAGGCCGATGCGGGTGAGCTTGCGCATCGAGCGCACCCAGTAGGGATAGACGTAGGAGGCGTGATAGTGGGTCGACTTGCCGACCTCCCGCAGCCACAGCCTGCCGTCGAGCATCTCGCGCGCGATGCGCCTGGCGCGCTCCCATTCGTCGGGCTCGGTGACCACGTCGGGGATGCCGTCGCACGCAAAGGTGAACTGGCACGACAGGTGCCGGTTGGCGTTCTGGTAGACGACGCCGCAGACGTCTTCCGGGTAGAAGCTCGAGAACGCGCGATTGAGCACGACCTGCGCGACCGCGATCTGGCCGCGCACCGGCTCGCTGCGGGCCTCGAAATAGACGGCGTTGGCGAGACACTTCTCGGCCTTGGCGCGCGCCTTGCCGACGAGGGCCAAGTGCTCGGCCGGGCTTCTCGGCCGGTAACCTTCGCCGGTGACCTGGCCCTTGTCGGCGACCGTCACGCCCGCCCTCGCATCGGATCGGCCGGTGCCATCGCCGGCCGGGGCGCCCGCTCCGGCCGTGGCCGAGCGCTTGAGGTCGGGGTCGGCGGACGCGCGCGGCACCATCAGGATCGGCGCCTCGCCGGCCGCCCAGGGCTCGATCAGCGAGAGCCGCACCCCCATCGGACCACCGTCGAAATAGATGCGCGCGGTGCCGACCTGCGCCGCGTCGTCGGCATCGGTAGGCGCTGCCTCGGAGGTTGCCGTCTCGCCATCGGGCGTCGGAATGGTCGGGTGCAGCTCGAGCGAGAGCGAGATGTCGTATTCCGGAAACGGCTCGAAGCGGGCGGCCGCCTGCAGCTCGTCGGTTTCCAGCTCGGCGCCGGGCTTGAGCGGCGCGTCCGGCTCCGCGGGCTGCAGTCGGGGCATTTCCGGTTGCGGGCCGGTGCGGGGCTCGGGAAGAGCTCCCGGCAGCAGCCGGTCGCCCTTGGAGGAGCGATTGACGGTCGGGAACACGAGGGGCTCAGGCTCGCGCGCGGGCGGCGCGGAACGGCCGACCCCGGCCGGCGGGATCGCGCCGGTGACCTCCGGGGAATCGGGCTCGAAGCGGGCGAGGCGGTAGCCGTCGGGAACCGGAATTTGCGTCCCGAGCGGCCGGCGAAAACTGAACGTCGCCGCATGCGCGGCGCCGAACGGAGATACCGCCGCCGGCTCGCGCCAGCGCTCGACCACCGAGGCCTGGCGCGGCGTCAATTCGGCAAAGTCCTGGTAACCGATGCTCGCCGACGCCAGCGCATACATGAGAGCGGCGAGGCCGAAGGACGCCAGTTTCGCGCCCCTCGGCCGGGTACCCAACGCTACCATACTCAACTCGCGCGACGCGGGTCCAAGTGACGCGCCCATCGCGGAAGAAGTCAGACGCCGCGATGGATCGCCGACCTTTGTGCCCAATTAACCTTGCAATCGTGTTAATCGCGGCCGCCGCCGAAAGACCGACCGGCAAGCCGCCGAATCGGGCGGACAATGCGGCGCGGCGACCCGACGCCTCGGACGCGCAATCGACGGTGCCACAGACGTGACTTGCGACCGGTCAGGCGCCGGGCAATGTTCGGCCCCGTCGCGACCAGGAGAAGCCGCCATGCCCGTGATCCGCCGGCGCGGATGGGAGCTGCCCGAAAGCTGCGCCACGCCCGAGCACGTATTCATGAACCGGCGCACGTTCCTGGGCGGCGCGGCCGGCGCGGTGGCGGCCGCCGCCGTGCCGGACACCGCGACGGCACAGCGGGTCGCCGATCTGCCCGATCCGACCAAGGATCTCTACCCGATCAAGCGCAACGAGAAATACGTGCTCGACCGCCCGCTCACCGACGAGAAGGTGAACGCGACCTACAACAATTTCTACGAGTTCGGCTCCGCCAAGACGATCGCGAAGGCCGCGCAGGCGCTCAAGCTGCGGCCATGGACCGTCAAGCTCGACGGCATGGTGGAGAAACCGCGGGAGATCGGGCTCGACGATCTGCTCAAGAAGATGCCGCTGGAGGAGCGCCTCTACCGGCACCGCTGCGTCGAGGCGTGGTCGATGGCGATTCCCTGGTCGGGCTTTGCGCTTGCCGAGCTGGTCAAGCTGGCGGCGCCGCTGTCGTCGGCGAAGTACCTGCGGATGGAAACGTTCCTGGATTCCTCGGTCGCCTCCGGACAGCGGCAGACCTGGTATCCGTGGCCCTATGTCGAAGGGCTCACCATGGCGGAAGCCACCAACGAGCTCGCGTTCCTGGCCATCGGCACCTACGGTCACCCGATGCCGAAGCAGCACGGCGCGCCGCTGCGCCTGGCGGTGCCGTGGAAATACGGGTTCAAGTCGATCAAGTCGATCGTTCGCTTCACCTTCACGGATCAGCGCCCGAAGAGCTTCTGGGAGGCGCTGCAGGCCAGCGAGTACGGCTTCTGGGCGAACGTCAATCCGCAGGTGGCGCATCCGCGCTGGAGCCAGGCGACGGAAGAATTGATCGGCACCGGCGGCGAGCGCCGGCCGACGCTGCTGTTCAACGGCTACGGCGAATATGTCGCCGATCTCTACAAGGGTCTCGAAGGCGAGCGCCTGTGGGCGTGAGCCGCCGCGCGCGCACATAAAAAACCGGACCCTTGCGGGCCCGGTTAAGTCCTGCCGGCGCATGCGCCGACACCACTTCAGAGGGGAACAGCTTGGCTGCGCCGCAGCGCCGCGTGGGAGGACGCGGACCGCCGCCTGCAACCGCGCGAGGTAACTATGCGATCGTATCGCTATGCGAGCAACATGGGCTGCTGCATGTCAGCCATGTGGCGCCCGCAAGCCTTTGCGATAATGCGTGGATTCTTGCCGGATTGGGGCGGGATGACTCTTCTTCGTAGCGCCATCCACCGCAGATTATTGTTCTGCCGGCGAGCTTTTCCGAAGATCGATTTTCCCACTCGGATCGCGCGCTAGTACTGCCAACGTTGCGCCTTGGCGACCAGGAAATCGCGAAACACCTGGATGCGCGCGACCGACTTGAGCTCTTCCGGATAGACGAAATAGGCATCGATCGCGATCGCGTCGGCCGCGCCGAAGAGCTGCACCAGCCCGCCGTCGTTCTCGATCAGATAGTCGGGCAGCATCGCGATCCCGAGGCCGCGCTGGCAGGCGCGCAACACCCCCAGCACGTTGTTGATGGTCAGGAACGGCGTGCGCGGCCCCTTGCCGTTGCGTCCCGCCTCGATCAGCCAGCTCGACCTTTGCAGGTGGTTGGGCACGTTGCCGCCGCCGAGGACCAGGAGATTGTGGTGATCGAGATCCTCGGGCGTGCGCGGCGTGCCGAACCGCTTGAGGTATTCGGGTGATCCGTAGGCGTGAAAGTGCATCGAGAACAGCTTGCGCTGGATCAGGTCCGGCTGCGTCGGTGCGCGCAGCCGAATGGCGACGTCGGCCTCGCGCATCGCCAGGTCGAGCTCCTGCTCGGTGGTCAGCAGCGTGATGCGGATATCCGGGTAAAGATCCAGGAATTCGCCGAGCCGCGGCGTCAGCCAATGCACGCCCAGGCCGGGCGTGGTGTTGACCTTGAGCTCGCCGTTCGGCCGCTCGCGGCTGTCGGTCAGCTTGGTGCGGGCCGCCTCGAGCTTCATCAGCACGTCGTGGGCGGTGCGGTAAAGCAGCTCGCCCTGTTCGGTGAGAATGAGCCCGCGCGCGTGGCGGTGGAACAGCGGCACCGCGAGCTCCTGCTCGAGCGCGCTGACCTGGCGCGACACGGCCGATTGCGACAGCCCGAGCTGTTCGCCGGCATGGGTGAAGCTGCCGGCCTCGGCCGCAGCGTGAAACACCTTCAACTTGTCCCAGTCCATGGAGGATCGCCCCATCCTCATTCGGCCGCCGCCCGGTGGTCTTCCTGGGCGGCCAGAAAGCGCTCGGCCTCGAGCGCGGCCATGCAGCCGAGACCGGCGGCGGTGACCGCCTGCCGGTAGACCTCGTCGGTGACGTCGCCGGCCGCGAACACGCCCGGCACCGAGGTCGCGGTCGAGTGCGGGTCGGTCAGGATGTAGCCTGACGGCTTCATCCTGAGCTGGCCGGCGACAAGCTCGGTCGCCGGCGTGTGTCCGATGGCGACGAACAGGCCATCGGCGCGCCTTTCGAAAGTCGCCCCGGTCTTGACGTTCTTCAGCGCCACGCCGGTGACCTTCGGCGGATTTTCCTCCCCGAGCACGGAAAGCACCACCGTATCCCAGATCACGTCGATTTTCGGGTTCTTGAACAGACGATCCTGCAGGATGCGCTCGGCACGGAAGCGGTCGCGCCGATGCACGACCGTCACCTTGGCGGCGAAGTTGGTGAGGAACAGCGCTTCCTCGACCGCGGTATTGCCGCCGCCGGCTACGATCACCTCCTTGCCGCGGTAGAAGAACCCGTCGCACGTCGCGCAGGCGGAAACGCCGTAACCCTTGAAGCGCTGCTCCGACGGCAGCCCCAGCCAGCGCGCCTGCGCCCCGGTGCTCAGAATGAGCGTCTCGGCGAGGTAGACGTCACCGGAATCGCAGTGCACGCGGAAAGGCCGGTCGGACAGCTCGACCTTGTGGACATGATCGGCAACCAGCTTGGTGCCCACGTGGGCGGCCTGTTTCGCCATTTGCTCCATGAGCCAGGGGCCCTGGATGACGTCGGCGAACCCGGGATAGTTCTCGACGTCCGTGGTGATGGTCAGTTGTCCGCCCGGTTGGACGCCCTGGATCAGGACCGGCTCCAACATCGCGCGCGCCGCATAGATCGCCGCCGTGTATCCGGCCGGACCAGACCCGATGATGACGACCTTGGCGGGGATGAACTTGGACATGTCGCCGCCGCATCCTGCCGGCAGAAAGCCGGCAGCCCCTCATTGCACTCAGAATGTATGCTGCATTGCGAGCTATGCAAGATACGCAAATGATCGTTTCTAGCCCTGCGCTGATTTCAGCCCTGCCCCGGCCTTCAAGAGCGTGCGCGCGCAATATTGTTTCGCAAGGCGGGTGATCCGGGCTATGGAGGCCCTCGACACCTTCTCGAAAACGCGATCGAAGGGGCTCGCCCGTGGTTTCCCGCCTAGACGCCATCGACCGCAAGATCCTCAAGGAACTGCAGGACGACGGCCGCATCACCAACGTGGAGCTGTCGCGCCGCGTCGGCATCTCGGCGCCGCCCTGCCTGCGGCGCGTGCGCGCGCTGGAGGAGGCCGGCTACATCAAGGGCTACCGCGCGCTGCTCGACGAGAAGCGCCTCGGCTACGAGGTGGTCATCTTCGCCATGGTCAACCTGACCAGCCAGGCCGAGGCGGACCTCGCAGCCTTCGAGGAATTCGTGCGTGTGCAACCGCTGGTGCGCGAATGCTGGATGCTGTCGGGCGAAATCGACTTCCTGCTCAAGTGCATCGCCCCCGACCTGGCGGCGTTCCAAGGCTTCGTCGGCGAGCTGACGGCCGCCCCCAACGTGCGCAACGTCAAAACGTCGCTCGCATTCAAGCAGACGAAGGACGCTCCCATGGTGCCGCTGTGATCGCGTGATGAAGCGCAGCGCAGGCGTTCTTCTCTACCAACACGGTGAGGATGGCATCCGCGTTCTGCTGGTGCATCCGGGCGGACCGTTTTGGCGCAACAAAGATGCCGGTGCCTGGTCGATCCCGAAGGGCGAGATCGACGAGGGCGAGGATGAGCTGGCGGCGGCGCTGCGCGAATTCGCCGAAGAGACCGGCATCGCGCTGACCGGCGATTTCCTGCCCCTCGGCGAGGTGCGCCAAGCGGGCGGCAAGGTCGTCACCGCTTTCGCGCACTGCCGCGGTGTCGATCCAGCGGCGATCAAGAGCAACACATTCGAATGCGAATGGCCGCCACGCTCGGGCCGCAAGCAGACGTTCGCCGAAATCGACCGGGCGGAGTGGTTCGACACCGAAACCGCTCGCAAGAAGATCAATGCGGCCCAGGCCGTGCTGATCGAGCGGCTGAGCGATGCGGTCGGGCGCGGCTCGCGCTAGCTGCTAGCGCCACTCGATCTTGAGCACTTCGTAGGCCTTGGCGCCGGCGGGGGTGACGACCTCGACCGAGGCGCCCTTCTTCTTGCCGACGAGCGCGCGAGCGAGCGGCGAAGCGATCGAGATGCGACCGGCCTTGGCATCGGCCTCCGGCTCGCCGACGATCTGCCAGACGCGCTTCTCCTCGGTGTCTTCGTCGATCAGCGTCACGGTTGCGCCGAACTTGATGAAATCGCCGGAGAGCTTGGAGACGTCGATCACCTCGGCGCGCGCGAGCTTGTCCTCGAGCTCGGCGATGCGGCCCTCGTTGTGCGACTGGGACTCTTTGGCGGCGTGGTACTCGGCGTTCTCCGAAAGATCGCCGTGGGTGCGCGCATCGGTGATCTGTTGGATGATGCGGGGCCGCTCGACCTGCTGGCGATGCTTGAGCTCGGTCTCGAGCGTTTCATAGCCGGCATAAGTCATGGGGATCTTTTCCATCGCAGTCTTCTCGTCCTCCGTCGCACGACAGAAAAACTCCCGACCGGGGTCCGGCGCGCCGCCCGACCCCAATCGTGGACACAATGCTCTCCCGTTGCTGGCCCGTCCTCAGCCCTGTCGCGCTCGAGCCCGACCAGCGCAAACGAGTCCAACCGAATCAAGTCCGAACCGCCCCCGCGGTTCCAGGAACTCCCGATCCTGCTGTCCCGATTCCGAAGCTCGCCAGCCATCGCGGCCCTCTTCGCGGCGAGCTTTGCAATCGAGGCACATCAGCAAGTTTACGCGCCCAGCATGGACTTCGGGTTGACGTTCCTCAACGCGGCCGCCGCGAAAATTGCGGGAACTTCAAACCCACCATCCCGGCGCCGACCCTGGATCTTGAACGCCGCCTCCCGGCCTTGCGCCGTCAGCCCCCGCCATCGAAATAGCTTTGCAGCGCACGCACTTCGAGGTCTCCGGCAAGGTAGGCCTTGATGCCGAGCGCCGCCGCCACGGCCCCGGAAAGAGTGGTGTAGTACGGCACTTTATGCAAGAGGGCTTCGCGCCGCAGCGAACGGGAATCCTCCAGCGCCTTTGCTCCCTCGGTGGTATTGAATACCAGCTGGATGCGGCCGTTCTTGATGGCATCGACGATGTGCGGCCGCCCCTCCAGCACCTTGTTGATCCGCTCGGCGTTCACGCCGTGCCCGACCAGGAAGCGCTGGGTGCCGCTGGTCGCCGTCACCTTGAAGCCGAGCGCGATCAGCAACCGCACGGGGGCGAGAATCCGCGGCTTGTCGGCGTCGCGCACCGAGACGAAGACCGTGCCCTTGCGCGGCAGCCGCGTGCCGCCGCCGATCTGACTCTTGGCAAAGGCGAGCTCGAACGACCGGTCGATGCCCATGACCTCGCCGGTCGATTTCATCTCCGGACCGAGCACGGTGTCGACGCCGGGGAAGCGGGCGAACGGAAACACCGCCTCCTTGACCCCGACGTGGTCCGGCCGCGGCGGCTGCAATGCGAAGCTCGCCAGCGCCTCCCCCGCCATCACGCGGGCCGCGATCTTGGCGACCGGAATCCCGATCACCTTGGCGACGAACGGCACGGTTCGCGAGGCGCGCGGATTGACTTCGAGCACATAGATGTCGCCGTTCTTGATCGCGTACTGCACGTTCATCAGCCCGCCGACATTGAGCGCGAGGGCGAGCGCACGGGTCTGGCTTTCGAGCGCGGCGAGCGTCTCCGGTGCCAACGAGTGCGGCGGCAGCGCGCAGGCGGAGTCGCCGGAATGAATGCCGGCCTCCTCGATATGCTCCATCACGCCGGCAATGTAGGTGTCTCTCCCGTCCGCCAGGCAATCGACGTCGACCTCGATCGCATCGGAGAGATAGCGGTCGAACAGCAGCGGATTCCTTCCGAGCACGGTGTTGATCTGGCCGGTCTTGTCGTTGGGGTAACGCGCCTTGACGTCGTGCGGCACCAGTTCCGGCAGAGTGCCGAGCAGATAGTCGCCAAGCTGGGATTCCTCGCGGACGATTTGCATGGCGCGTCCCCCCAGAACATAGGACGGCCGCACCACCAGCGGATAGCCGAGCTCGGCCGCGATCAGCCGGCCCTGCTCGACCGAATAGGCGATGCCGTTGCTCGGCTGCTTGAGCCCGAGGTGATCGAGCAACCGCTTGAAGCGGTCGCGATCCTCGGCAAGATCGATGGCGTCGGGCGAGGTGCCGAGAATGGGGATGCGCGCGTGCTCCAGCGCGCCGGCGAGCTTGAGCGGGGTCTGGCCGCCGAACTGCACGATGACGCCGTGCAGCGATCCGTTGCGTTGCTCGGTCTCGATGATCTCCAAAACGTCCTCTGCGGTCAGCGGCTCGAAGTAGAGCCGGTCCGAGGTGTCGTAGTCGGTCGACACCGTCTCGGGATTGCAGTTGACCATGATGGTCTCGTAGCCGGCGTCGCGCAGGGCGAAGGCGGCGTGACAGCAGCAATAGTCGAACTCGATCCCTTGCCCGATGCGGTTCGGTCCGCCGCCCAGGATCACGACTTTGCTGCGCCCGGAGGGCGCCGCCTCGTCGCCGGAAAGTCCCGCCGCCGGCGCCTCGTAGGTCGAGTACATGTACGCGGTCGGCGCGGCGAACTCGGCCGCGCAGGTGTCGATCCGCTTGAACACCGGCTGGACGCCGAGCGCGCGGCGCGCCGCTTTGGTCTCGGCCTCGCTGCGGCCGGTGAGCACGGCAAGCCGCGCGTCGGAGAAACCCATCGCCTTGAGGCGGCGGAAGGAAGCGGCGGCCGGCGGCAGGCCGCGACTGCGGATCGCCGCCTCGGCGTCGACGATCTCGCGAATCTCGGCCAGGAACCAGCGGTCGATCCCGCAACAGGCATGAATCTGCTCGTCGGACCAGCCGAGGCGCATGGCCTGCGCGACCTTCAGGATGCGATCGGGCGTCGGGGTCCCGAGCGCGGCCCGGACGGCGTTCTTGTCGTCGCCGTGCCCGAGCCCCTCGATGGCGATCTCATCGAGGCCGGTGAGGCCGGTCTCCAGCGACCGCAACGCCTTCTGCAGCGATTCCTTGAAGGTCCGGCCGATCGCCATCGCCTCGCCGACCGACTTCATCGAGGTCGTCAATACCGGCGAGGCGCCGGGAAATTTTTCGAACGCGAAGCGCGGGATCTTGGTGACCACATAATCGATGGTGGGCTCGAACGAGGCCGGCGTCGCGCCCCCGGTGATGTCGTTGGCGATCTCGTCGAGCGTGTAGCCGACCGCGAGCTTGGCGGCGACCTTGGCGATCGGGAAGCCGGTCGCCTTCGAGGCCAGCGCCGAGGAACGCGAGACGCGCGGATTCATCTCGATGATGACCAGCCGGCCGTCGGCGGGGTTGACCGCGAACTGCACATTGGAACCACCGGTCTCCACCCCGATCTCGCGCAGCACCGCGATCGAGGCGTCGCGCATGATCTGATATTCCTTGTCGGTCAGCGTCAGGGCGGGCGCGATGGTGATCGAGTCGCCGGTATGCACGCCCATCGGATCGAGATTCTCGATCGAGCAGACGATGATGCAGTTGTCGTTGCGGTCGCGCACGACCTCCATCTCGAATTCCTTCCAGCCGAGCACCGACTCCTCGATCAGCACCTCGGTGGTCGGAGAGGCATCGAGCCCGCCCTCCACGATCTCGATGAACTCCGCCTTGTTGTAGGCCACGCCGCCGCCGGTGCCGGCGAGCGTGAACGACGGGCGGATGATCGCCGGCAGGCCGATCTCGGCGAGCGCCGCGAGCGCTTCGATCACGCCCTGCTCGAGATAGCGTCGCTTGCGCTCCGGCTCGCCCGCCGCCCATGCGGCCTCCAACGCCGCCAGCGCCTCCCGCTCCGCAACCTCGGTGGGGCCGCGCGCCTTGATGGCCGCCACCTTGGCGGCATGCTCGTCGCGGTCGGCCTTTTTGAGATCGGACGCGTTGGCGAGCGAGGATTTCGGCACGTCGAGGCCGATCCGCTTCATCGCCTCGCGGAAGAGCTCGCGATCCTCGGCCTTGTCGATCGCTTCCGCGGTCGCGCCGATCATCTGCACGCCGAACTTTTCCAATACCCCGAGGCGGCGCAGCGAAAGCGCGGTGTTGAGGGCGGTCTGGCCGCCCATCGTCGGCAGCAGCGCGTCCGGCCGCTCCTTCTCGATGATCTTGGCGACGAGCTCGGGCGTGATCGGCTCGATATAGGTCGCGTCCGCCAGGTCCGGGTCGGTCATGATCGTCGCCGGATTGGAGTTGACAAGGATGACCCGGTAGCCTTCCTGCTTGAGGGCCTTGCAGGCCTGGGTGCCCGAATAGTCGAACTCGCAGGCCTGGCCGATGACGATCGGACCGGCACCGATGATCAGGATCGAGGAAATGTCGGTGCGTTTCGGCATCGGCTCCGGTCGTGGGGCAAAAAAAAGGGCGCGCCATGCCGCGCGTCCTTGTGCCCCCCCGGCGCAAAGGGCTCCAGCCCCGCGCGGCGCTGCTTTAGACCAGAATCGCCGCCCGGGGAAGGGCCCGGTTTGGCGCATCGCCCGCCGCCCCGGCAACCTTTGACCCGACTTCGCGTTAGCCGTCTTGCTTCCCTCGCGAGGCCCGTTCTATGCGCCCCAGTGCCCTCTTTCGCGCCGCCCCGTGGACCCTGACCGTCGCGGCCGTGGCGCTCGGCCTCGTGCTCGGCGCCGCGCGCTCGCGCACGGCCGCGCCGGCGCGGTCCGCGAAAGGCCGGCAACCGGCCGAGCGAGAGCATGCCTTCGGCGAAGCGCGCTCGACCGACGAGCCGCAATGGAAGCAGCACGCGCGAGCGGCCCAAGCCGGGCGCGGCCGCGAGGCGGTGTCCCCGCTGCAGATTCCATGGCGGGGCTGGAAGGATATTCTGCTGCGCGTCTACGACGAGATCGGCAAGGATCGGCTGACCGCGGTGGCGGCGGGTGTCGCCTTCTTCTCGCTGCTGGCGCTGTTTCCGGCCGTCACGGCGTTGGTCTCGCTTTATGGCCTGTTCGCCGATGCCGCCACGATGGCCGACCACCTGGCGACGCTCGCCGAGCTGATGCCGCCGGGCGCCTTCGACATCGTGCGTGAACAGATTGCGCGGATCGTCTCAAAAAGCGGCGGCACCCTGACGGTCGGATTCGCGCTCGGCTTGGGACTGGCGCTTTGGAGCGCCAACGCCGCGATGAAGGCGATCTTCGACGCGCTCAACGTCATCTATGAGGAGGACGAGAAGCGCAGCTTCGTCATGCTCAATCTGGAATCGCTCGCCTTCACGCTCGGGGCCATTGTGGCGGCGTTGCTGGCGGTCGCGGCAGTCGTAGTGTTCCCGCTGATCCTGGCGTTGTTCGGGATCGAGCGGATCAATCCGCTGCTGATCTCCCTGCTGCGCTGGCCACTGCTGCTCCTGATGATCGTGTTCGGCCTGGCGCTGCTCTACCGCTTCGGGCCGAGCCGCCGAAACGCCGAATGGCGGTGGGTCAGCGTCGGCAGCGTGTTCGCGGCGCTCGCCTGGATCGCGGGATCGATGGCGTTCTCGTACTACCTGGCGAACTTTGCGAACTACAACGCCACCTACGGCTCGCTCGGCGCCGTGATCGGCCTGATGATGTGGATGTGGCTGTCGGCGATCGTGGTCCTGGTCGCTGCCGAGATCAATTCCGAGATCGAGCACCAGACCGCGCGCGACTCGACGGTCGGACGCGAGAAGCCACTCGGCGCCCGCGGCGCCGCGATGGCCGACACGGTCGGGGAGGCAAAGGCGTAGAACCTCGTTGTTTTGCCCGTGATCATGCCCGACGGCCGGTTCGCAGCTTTCGGGATCACGCGGCAGCTTCGCTCCGCGGCCGCGCCACGAACGTCATGCGCGCCGGATTGAGCCCGATGTTGTGATGGGCACGCTCGGCCGTGTAGCCGGCCGCGGCGAGCTTGGCCACCATGGCGGCTTCGTCGTACAGCGTGAGCCCGATCGACTGCCTGAGCCGGCGATAGTCGGAGAACGCCGTGCTCGCGAGCCCGACGAGCGCGGAGGCGAGAAAGCCATGCGCGCGTGCGAAGCGCAAGAGCGCGACGGCGTCGCTGAGCGGCGAGACCGAGGGTGCCACCACATCGGCGATCACCAGCCGACCTTGCGGCGCCAGCAGGCGGCGGAACAGCGCCAGCAGCCGATCGAGCTCGTCGGGCGCGAGATACTGGACGACCGAAATCAGGGAGATGAGGTCGATCACACCGTCTGCACAGGCGGCGACCTCCTCGGGCGTTCGCACCTCGATCCGCGAGTTATCGGCGAAGCGCGATGCCAGGGCGGCGCGCACGTTGGGCGCGGCGTCACTCAGGATCAATCGACCCACCGCCGCGGCGAGGCGATCCGCATGCAGCGCTTCCCCGCATCCAAAATCCAGGACCGTCGAGCCCGGTCCCGGAACATAGGCCATGAGCTCGTCCGCGATCTGCCGGTAGTGCACGTCGCGGTGGCGGGCGTTCACATAAATGCGGTGCTCGGCATTCCAGAACGCCACCCATTCATGCATGCTTGCCCCGCGACCCCGTCGCCCCCGCGGCATGAGCATACCGGCCGCCCGCTTTGGCGCCAGCCCGCTCAGCCGCGCCAGAGCTTGAGCAACGCACCGTCGGATCCGAACACCGGATCCCGGTCGGGCAACGGCACCTTCGGGATCGAGAGCTTCGCCCGCGCGTGCTCCGCCGGCGCGCCGCGGCACAGATCGTACTTGCCATGCGGCGGGTAGGCGCCGACCACCAGGAGGTCCCGGCTGGAGTCGAGGCATTGATGCCCGGTGCCGGCCGGCAGGATGGCGACATCGCCGGGATTGAGGGCGAGCTCGGCGCCGAGTGCGCCGCCGAAGCGCACGCGCGCGCGCCCGCGTGCGATGCCCAGCACCTCGTGGATGGCGGAATGATAGTGCACGAAAGGATAGACGCCGTTGCGCCACGAATTGCCCCAGCCGTTGGCGGCGAAGAGCTCCTCGAACACCGCCGCCGGATCGTACGGGCCATCGAGCACGACCGCGCCGCCATAGACGACGAACGGCAAGTCGGGATTGTTCGGAATCGAGCCGTCGTCGGCAAATCGGTAATGCTGCGGTTCGCCCGCGCGCACGGCCGCCTTGGCCTCTGGCGCCGAGGGTCTGGCATGCCCGGTCATGGGCCGAAGGCTACGCTTGAAAGTCTCCCAAAGGAACATGGCCCTGCCTACAAAGGATAGGGAAAATGCTCGCCGCACTCGGGGTTCCACAGCCGGGCGCAAACCAGCGATGCCGACACACCTTTATTCACGCGAAGCCATCAAAAACCGCCACGCAGCCCCAAAATCGCGTGTTCCTTCCATGCGTCGTGTATGCTTGGCATTGCCAGCGGCCGAACGCGTCGACCCAATTTGATCACGATCGTCATCAAACTTCGGCGCCCCGCCAGATCGTGCCGGAGTTTTTCCGCGCTTCGACCGATGGTTGTCAAGGCTGGAGACACATGGCGAAGTCAGCATGGCTCGTTACCTGATCACAAGCGCGCTGCCTTACATCAACGGCGTGAAGCACCTTGGCAACTTGGCCGGCTCGATGCTGCCCGCCGACGTGCACGCCCGCTTTCGCCGGATGCAGGGTCACGAGGTGCTGTTTATTTGCGCAACGGACGAACATGGCACGCCCGCCGAGCTGGCCGCCGCGGAGGCTGGGCTTGAGCCGCGCGCCTATTGCGATCAACAGCATGAGGTGCAACGAGCGATCTACGAGAGCTTCAACCTCTCCTTCGATTGGTTCGGTCGTTCGTCAAGTAAGGCAAATCATTGGTTAACGCAGCACTTCTGTGATCGTCTCGAGCAGGCCGGGTTGATCGAAGAGCGCGCGTCGCGACAACTGTACTCAATTGACGACCGACGGTTTCTTCCGGATCGATACGTTGAAGGCGTTTGCCCCAGATGCGGCTACGACCGCGCGCGCGGCGATCAATGCGATGACTGCGGGGCACTGCTCGACTCCACGCACCTGATCAGGCCGCGATCCGTCATCTCGGGCTCGACGAATCTCGAGATTCGAGAGACTGCCCACCTTTTTCTTCTGCAGAGCAAATTGCAAACGGCCATCTCCGCATGGGTCGGAAGCGCGGCGGAGTGGCCTCCGCTCGCTCGGTCGATCGCACACAAGTGGCTCAGCGAAGGGCTGGAAGATAGAGCGATAACGCGCGACCTCGCCTGGGGGATTCCGGTGACCACCAACGGGCGTCCGCGGCCGGGCTTCGAGAGCAAGGTCTTCTACGTCTGGTTTGACGCGCCGATCGAATACATAGCAGCGACGGTCGAATGGGCGGAAGCCACCGGCGCCGACTGGAAACGGTGGTGGCGCAGCGACGCCGGCGCCGGCGACGTGACCTACGTTCAGTTCATGGGAAAGGACAACGTCGCATTCCACACCGTCAGCTTTCCCGCCACGCTGATCGGCAGCGGCGAGCCTTGGAAACTCGTGGACAAACTCAAGGCATTCAATTGGGTTACCTGGTATGGGGGGAAGTTCTCAACGCGCGAAAAGCGCGGCGTGTTCATGGACGATGCCCTCAAGCTCTTGCCCAGCGATTGCTGGAGGTGGCGGCTGATGGCGAACGCGCCGGAATCCGCGGACAGCCCATTCACCTGGCAAGACTTTCAGCGAAACGTGAACTCTGACCTGGCCAACGTGCTCGGCAACTTCGTAAATCGCATATTCCGTTTCACGGAAGGCCGCTTTGACGCCCGCGTGCCTGAGGGCGGGGCTCCCGGCCCGTTGGAGCAAGACCTGGTCGACCGGCTCGATCGCCGGCTCGCGGCGCTTGCGCTTCACCACGAGGCGATGGAATTCCGCCGCGCCGCCGCGGAGACGCGAGCCATCTGGGCCGAGGGGAACGAGTATCTGCAGGCGGCCGCGCCCTGGACGTCGATCAAGTCGGATCCGGTCGCCGCCGCAGCCTGCGTGCGTACGGCGCTGAACCTTTGCGCGCTGTTCGCAGCCATCAGCAGTCCGTTTATTCCACATGCATCGACCGTCATTTACGAGGCCTTGGGCATCAATGCGACGCCGCAGTGGCCGGACGCCGGCGCGGCACAGGCGCTGGATCGGCTCGAGCCCGGCAGGGCGCTGGCGCCTATGGGAGTCCTGTTCAGGAAGGTGGAGGACGCGGAGATAGCGACTTGGTCCGAGCGTTTCGGCGGCATGGAAAGTGAATCCCGTCAGCTCTCGACCGAACAGTAAGGCGCCGCCCGGTCAAGAATTCATGCCGCTTGATCGCGCATCCGTTCATTGCTGCCGCCACTTTCCGGGTTGCCGTTGCGGCGCATGTCCGCGGCAACCGCGCACAGCGAAGCGACGCCGCGTCCTGCATGTCTTTGCAGAGCACCTTATCGCGCGAAGCGCCGTTTCATTGGGCGGATGACGCCCGCTTGCGGGCGCGCATCAAGCCGGCAAAGCGCTCGAACAGGTAGCGGCTATCGCGCGGGCCGGGCGATGCCTCGGGATGGTACTGCACCGAGAATACCGGCTTGTCGTCGAGCGCGAGCCCGCAGTTCGAGCCGTCGAACAACGAGACGTGGGTTTCGGTCACGTTTGCCGGCAGCGTGGCGCGGTCGACCGCGAAGCCGTGGTTCATGGAAGTGATCTCCACCTTGCCGGTGGTGACGTCCTTGACCGGATGATTGGCGCCGTGGTGGCCCTGGTGCATCTTCATGGTCCTCGCCCCGAGCGCGAGCCCGAGCATCTGGTGCCCGAGGCAGATGCCGAACGTGGGCGTGCCGGAATCGAGCAGCTTACGGATCACCGGCACCGCATACTCGCCGGTTGCCGCCGGATCGCCGGGGCCATTGGAGAGAAAGATGCCGTCCGGCTTCATCTCCAGGATATCCTCGGCCGAAGTGGTGGCCGGCACCACCGTCACCTTGCAGCCGTTGTGCGCAAGCAGCCGCAGGATATTGCGCTTGATGCCGTAATCGACGGCGACGACATGGAACTCCGGCGCTTGCTGGCGGCCGTAACCCTGGCCCCATTGCCACGGCGTCTCGTCCCAGGTGAAGCGTTGACCGGTCGTGACCATGGGCACGAGGTCCATGCCCTCGAGCCCCGGCCAATCGCGGGCCTCGCGCTCGAGCGCCTCGAGGTCGAACGCGCCGGACGGCGAATGCGCGATCACGCCGTTCGGCATGCCGTGCTCGCGGATCCTGCGGGTGAGCGCGCGCGTGTCGATGCCGGAGAGCCCGATCACGCCGCGGTGCTTGAGCCACTGGTCGAGGTGACGGGTCGCCCGGTAGTTCGACGGATCGGTGATGGCGGTGCGCAGGATGACGCCGCGCGCGCCCGGCGTCGCCGCCAGGTTCACGGTCTCGATGTCGTCCTCGTTGGTGCCGACGTTGCCGATATGCGGGAACGTGAAGGTGATGATCTGACCGGCATAGGAGGGATCGGTGAGGATCTCCTCGTAACCGGTCATGGCGGTGTTGAAACAGACCTCGCCGACCGCGTGCCCGGTCGCGCCGAGACCAAAGCCTTCCAGCACGGTGCCGTCGGCGAGCACCAGCACGGCCGTCGGCTTGGGCTCGATCCAGCCGGAGGTGATTTGCGTTTCGCTCATGATCGGCTTAGTTGCGCATAAAGGCCGGCCGGGCAAGGCCCGCCGGGCGGACCGACCTGCGAAAAGGAATGAACGGTGCTGCGTGACGCGATCAACGACAGCCTCAAGGAGGCGATGAAATCGAAGGACGCGCGCCGCGTGTCGACGCTGCGGCTCGTCAACGCCGCCATCAAGAATGCCGACATCGAGGCGCGCGGCGCCGGCAAGGCGGCGCTTTCCGACGACGACCTGCTCGGCCTGTTCCAGAAGATGATCAAGCAGCGGCAGGAATCGGTCGAGCTCTACGAGAAGGGCGGCCGCAACGACCTCGCGAGCCAAGAGCGCGAGGAGATCGCGATCATCAAGGGCTTCCTGCCGCAGCAGATGGATGAGGCGGAGGCACGCGCCGCGATCGAGACCGTGGTCAAGGAGACCGGCGCCGCCGGCATGAAGGACATGGGCCGCGTGATGGCGGCGCTCAAGGAGCGCTATGCCGGCCGCATGGACTTCGGCAAGGCCAGCGCAATGGTCAAGGGTATGCTCGGGTAGGCCGTCGGCTCATAACTCCTCGTCACCGGCGATCGCTGGCCGGTGCCCCCGTGGCCGATGGCAGGTTGCGGACGGCGTGGCATGCCGCCTTCTCACCCAGCCGCGGAAACTCCACAACGGACGCGGCTGCCGTCGGGCACACCGCCTGCGACCGCCAACAGGGCTTGTTGGCCACTCGTGATCTGATAGCCTTTCAACCAACTCTCCCGAACGCGCGTCGACGCACGGTGCAAATCAGTCGAGCTGCCAAGAAGAAACTTTCGAGCGTTTGGAGGTCACGCAAGGCTCAAGTCACACGGAGGACACGGTCATGGATGTTCGCACGCGCCGATTGGACATCGCCAGTCGCAGAGACCTGATGCTCGGGCTGGCGGCGGCGGGAGCCGGCGCGCTCTTGCGGCCGGGAGAGGCGTTCGCGCAAGCAGCGGGACCATGGGCGGTCGCGCCGAAATCCAAGGTCGACAAGCTCAACTTCGTGGTGTGGACCTACGGCGACATCTACGCCCGCATCTCGAAGCAGTTCGAGGCCGACTGGGGCGTGAAGGTCGAGAGCACGATCTCCTCCTTCAACGACCATCCGACCAAGCTCGCCACCATGTTTGCCGGCGGCGAGAAGATCGACGTCTCGCAGTCGTCGCCGTTCTCGTTCCCGAATTTCGTCAGCCAGGGGATGGTGGAGCCGCTCGACGGGCTCGCCGGCGCCGCCGACTATGCGAAGGACTACTCGGGCTTCACCAAGGAAGTCGCGGTGATCGACGGCAAGCTCATGGGGCTTCCGTATTTCGCGGCGATCTGGGTGTGGAACTACAACGAGGAGATGCTGCAGAAGGCCGGCATCGCCACGCCGTTCTCGACCTACGAGGAGTTCATCGAGCACTGCGTCAAGGCCAAGAAGGACGGCCACAGCCGCTATCCGGTGCTGTGGGTCGCGGGCGTCGGCGTCGAGCAGCTCCCCGGCACGTGGTACGCCCTCACCTGGAACCGCGGCGGCACGTTCTTCGACAAGCAGGGCAATCACCAGCTCGGCCCCGGCTCGGTCGCGCGCGAAGCCTTGAAGTGGTGGGCGAACACCTTCGAGAAGGGGCTCGACATCGCCGACCCCGAATCGCTCAAGGTGCAGTTCACGACCTCGGCCAAGGTATTCGGCGCCGGCAAGAACCTCTACCGCGGCCCCAACCACCACTACGGCCTCAACGTCGCCAACGACAAGGCGCAGTCCTCGATCGCCGGCAAGGTCAAGGTGCACGGCTTCCCCGGCGACGGCCGCACCATCGGTGTCGCGCACGTCTACTTCCTGTCGAGCGCGCATCGCGACAAGGAATGGGCCTGGAAGCTCCTGCAGTATCTCGGCGGCAAGACCAAGGACGGGCAGTACACGCAAGCCGTCAACCTCGCCAAGGATGCGATGCTCGGCTCCGGCTACAACTCGGTCATGCAGAGCGACGCGATCAAGACCGGATGGGCGCCTTGGGGCGACGTCGATGCCATTCTCAAGATGTGGGAGAAAGCGAGCTACATCGGCACGGTCGTGCCCTCGCTCTACCAGCCCTGGCATTTCCCCTGGACCGATCAGCTCAACATCGAGGTCCAGAAGTGCCTGACCGGCCAGATCACGGCCGACCAGTGCTGCGACAACCTGATCAAGGGAATAGCCGACGCCAAGCGCAAGACCTGAGCCGGCAGCCGCCGGTCGAGGGTGGGCGATGACCGCGGCCGACGCCGCGATAACCGCGCGGCGTGGCCGCCGCGGCACCGGCGAGCTGTCGCCGCACGCGCTCGGCGTGGCGATGAACCTGCCGACGATCTGCCTCTTGCTGCTCGTCCTCGCCTATCCGGTCGCGTACGCCGGCTACCTTTCACTGCATCAGGTCGGCATCGCGCAGCTGCGGCGCGGCGTTTTCCCGTGGAACAACTGGGCGAACTACACGCGGCTGTTCGAGGATCCGCTGTTCGCGCTAGCGCTCAAGAACACCATCATCTTCACGCTGCTGGTGGTGGTGGTCGAGGTCATTCTGGCGATCGGCATCGCGCTCCTGCTCAACCGGACCAGCCTTTGGACGTCGCGCCTGGCGCGGCTGCTCATCCTCATTCCCTACGGGGTGCCGCCGATCACCAACGGCCTGATCTGGTCGTTCATGTACAGCTTCCAGTTCGGCTTCCTCAACCGTATCCTGTTCTCGCTCGGGCTCATCGATGACCCGGTGAACTGGGCCGGCAATCCCAATACCGCGCTCTATGCGGTCGCGGTCGCCTACATCTGGCGCACGCTGCCGTTCGCGGTGTTGATCATCCACGCCGCGCTGCAGGGCATTCCGCGCGAGCTCTACGAGGCGGCGACCGTGGACGGCGCCAATGCATGGCAGCGCTTCCGCGCGATCACGTTGCCGCTGCTGGCGCCCGTGATCGTGGTGATCCTGGTGTTGCGGACCTCGTTCGCGTTCGCCGTGTTCGAGGAGATCCTGGCGATCACGCAGGGCGGGCCGGGCGACGCCTCGTTCGTCGCCGCCTGGTACAGCTACAAGCTGACGTTCTCGCCTCCCAACAACATCGGCATGGGCGCGGCGTCCGCCTACGTGCTGGCGGTCCTCGTCGGCCTGTTCGCGGTCGCCTATGTGCGATTGATCTACCGGCGGATCGGCTGAGCCATGGAGCCAAGGGGACTGCCGCGCCTGCTCATGCACCTCGGCAACGGCCTGGTGATCCTGTTCATCATGCTGCCGATCGTGGCGGTGCTGGTCGGCAGCCTGCAGTCCGAGCGGACGCTGCAGGGGGAATCGCGCCGCGTCATCCCGTCGGAGTGGACGATCGACAACTTCACGGTGATCCTCACCCAGGGCCAGCAGAAGGGCCGCATCTTCGAGCAGGCGACCTACCTTCCCGACAATATCAAGAGCTTCTACCGGGCCTTTGCCAACTCGCTCGTGGTCGCGCTCGGCGTGACCGTGCTCACCGTCGGGTTCGGCGCGCTGTCGGCCTACACGGTCGCGCGCCTGCGGCTGCGCTGGGCGCTGTGGCTGATGCAGGCCAACGTGGTGGCGCGCTTCCTGCCGGCGATCGTGCTGATGATTCCGCTGTACGTGGTGGTGCGCTCGCTCGGTCAGCTCAACACGCTGCACGCGGTCATCCTGACCGAGACCGGGTTCCTGCTGCCCTACGCGATCGTGATCCTGGTGCCGTTCTTTGCCAACATCCCGGTCGATCTCGAGGACGCCGCGCGCGTCGACGGCTGCACGCGCTTCCAGGCGTTCTGGCGGATCGTCTTGCCGCTGTCGACGCCGGGGCTCTCCGCCTGCGCGGTGATCATGTTCATCATCTCCTGGCACGAGCTCCTGATCCCGCTCATCCTCAACTCGCGGCCGGAATTCATGACGCTTCCGGTGATCATCGCGAGCCTGGTCGGCGACGTGCACGTGTTCTTCAACCTGTTGATGGCGATCTGCCTGTTGTCCCTGCTGCCGACCGTGGCCCTGGTGGCGTTGCTGCAGCGCTACGTGGTCGAGGGGCTCGCGGCCGGCGCGGTCAAGGGGTGAAGGTTTGGAGCGAATTCACCGCGCGTTGACCCCGCGAGAGAATCGCCGCGATTGACCCAGCGGACATCGGCCCTGGCCCGCCGGTCCAGCCCAATTGGGCCTTTATCGCTCGCCTCGTCGCCGCAAGGTGCTAGAATTTTAGCGCTGGACGACGAAAATGAACCCGCGCAGCGCATCGCTTGCGTCGGTGTCTCGGATTCAGTTGGCCGGAACGAAGAAAAGAGCGGCAGGCTCTCGCAATCGACACAAAGGAGGACATCATCATGCTCGACAAAACTCCGAACGGAAGAGTGTCTGATGTGCTCAACGCTCTCGACAAGGCGCTATCCGCTGGCGAGGTGGAACGCGCCGCCGATCTCTTTCAGGCGGACTGCTACTGGCGCGACCTCGTGACCTTCACCTGGAATATCAAGACAATGGAGGGCAAGGATCAGATTCGCGACATGCTCGAGGCGCGGCTTGCCGATGTAAAGCCGTCGAACTTGAAAATCGCGGACGGTGAGGACGCTTCTGAAACGAATGGGACTACAGAGAGCTGGATACAATTCGAAACAGAGGTCGCCCGCGGCTTCGGCCACATCCGCCTGAAGGACGGCCGGATATGGACGTTGCTGACGACGATGAGCGAACTCAAGGGCCACGAAGAGCCGGTTGGCTTCGACCGTCCGATGGGAGTGAAACACGGGGTCGAGCGCGATCGCAAGACGTGGAAGGAAGACCGCGAGGCGGAAGCTGCTGAACTCGGCTACTCGCGTCAGCCCTATTGCGTCATCGTTGGCGGCGGTCAGGGCGGCATCGCACTCGGAGCCCGGCTGCGCCAGCTCAATGTGCCGACGATCATCATCGAAAAAAACGAAAGGCCTGGCGACAGCTGGCGCAAGCGCTACAAGTCACTCTGCCTGCATGATCCGGTTTGGTATGATCATCTGCCCTATCTGCCTTTTCCCCGGAACTGGCCTGTCTTCTCACCGAAGGACAAGATCGCCGACTGGCTCGAAATGTACACAAAGGTGATGGAGCTCAATTACTGGGGCTCAAGCGAATGCAAGAAGGCGTCTTACGACGAAAACAGCCGCCAATGGACAATCGTCGTGCAGCGCGACGGCAAGGAAATCGTCCTCAATCCCAAACAGCTCGTACTTGCGACGGGAATGTCAGGCAAGGCCAACATGCCGAAATTCGAAGGCATGGAGATCTTCAAGGGAGATCAGCACCATTCGTCGCAGCATCCGGGGCCGGACAAATACAAAGACAAGAAAGCTGTCGTCGTCGGCTCGAACAATTCCGCCCACGATATTTGTGCCGCGCTTTGGGAAGCCGGAGTGGACGTCACCATGGTTCAGCGCTCGACGACCCATGTTGTAAGGTCGGACTCGCTGATGGAGCTCGGATTGGCCGGGCTTTACTCCGAACAGGCGGTCCAGTCCGGAATGACGACGGCCAAAGCCGACTTGATCTTTGCTTCACTGCCTTACAAGATTCTGCCCGAGTTCCAGACCCCGGTTTACAACGCGATCCGGAAACGCGATGCCGATTTCTACAATCGACTAGAGCAGGCAGGCTTTCTGCTTGACTATGGTGACGACAACTCTGGTCTGTTCATGAAATACCTACGGCGCGGCTCCGGATACTACATCGATGTTGGCGCTTCGGAACTGATCGCTAATGGCAGCATCAAACTGAAGAGCGGCATTGACGTCAAAAGGCTCACGGAACATTCCGTCATCTTGAGCGACGGGACTGAGCTCCCGGCCGATCTGGTCGTTTACGCCACCGGCTACGGTTCGATGAACGCCTGGGCCGCGGACCTGATCTCCAGAGAGGTCGCTGACAAGGTAGGCAAGGTCTGGGGGCTCGGCTCGAATACGACCAAAGACCCGGGCCCATGGGAAGGCGAGCAGCGGAACATGTGGAAGCCGACGCAGCAGGAGGCACTCTGGTTCCATGGCGGTAATCTGCACCAGTCTCGCCACTACTCGCAGTTTCTTGCACTCCAGCTCAAGGCGCGGATGGAAGGCCTTCCGACACCGGCATATGGCCTCCCGAGAGTGCACCATCTTAGCTGACGGACTATTTGATTCCTTTAGGCATGGTCCGCTGGCACAGAGTCGGTCAGCGGCGCCAATGGCGGCGCCTGCGTGATCAACCGCTGCTGTTCGCGATCGGTATGACCGAGTACGTATTCCGATTGCTTCAATGTCATGATGGCGGCCCTGGCGCTATTGCGAAGCCCCCACGCGCAAACTCAGACGTGCCGATGCCCGGCGATCGATCCAGAGGACGGCTACCGTCGTGGCCACCGCGGCCAGCACGCCGAGGCAGAGTGATGTTGAAAGGCCATGGGATTTCAGCGTCAACCCGATGACCAGGAAGCAACTGACAAAAGAGAACCACGACAGCACGCTGCTCCGCATCATGGTGACTGCAGCTTCCCGTCCCAACTGATGATGGGTGAAAGTCGTCACAACCGTCGTGACGACGGGATACGTTCCGATGATGCCGCTCAGCAGGGGGCCGAGCCGATCGGCAGCCGCCGTGATCGCCAACGTCAGAGCGGCTGCGGCGGCCATTCGGAACCAGATGTCCCACCATGGCGACGGTGCTCTTATCATCTGGAGCTGCGGTCGGCGGATGACTGCAACAACCGCCAGCAGCGCGGCATAGGCCGCCAAACCCGCCTCGAGCACACCGGCTGGCAGTTGACCCGCACTGGCCGACGCGGCGAAGAATGCAATGGCCGCAAGCGCCAGCGAGCCAAGCCATTGGAGCCGACGAGATGTGATGACGTACGCGAGTGCAAAGGCCGCCACGCCGACGAGTCCGAATAAGATGCCGATGGTCGCGCGTTCGGCGAAATCCAGTCCTTGATCGATCGCAAGAAAGAGAAAGATGGGCGCGGTCGACAGCGGCAGTCCGACCAGAATTCCGCCGACACTTGGCCCCCACCGGCGCGTAGCCAGTGTCGCCGCAGCAACCAGCAAAGGTGCCAGCGTCAGCTTAAGAAGAAACAGCATGCCCCCGTTTGGCGCTCCGCGATCATCGATGATGAATGCCCGGCGCATCCGGTGTCAATTGAGCGCGCGGAAAACCTCCTTGATTCATCTTCGCGGCGGGAGAAGTGGACTCGGCGGCGCTCCGTTGCGGCCGCAAATGCTTCCCACGGTCATCGAGCCGTGCCAAACCGAGGCCGCAATACGCTCCGAGGACCTCCTCCCCATGCTCAAGATCTACGGCGTCTACCGCTCGCGGGCCGCTCGCAACATCTGGCTCGCCAACGAGCTCGACATCCCCTTCAACCTCGTCCCGGTGATGCAGCTCTACCGGCTGAACCCTGCGGACGCCGAGCGGGTGCTCCACACCAAGTCGCCCGAATATCTCAAGGTCAATCCGAACGGCCATGTGCCCGCGATCGACGACGATGGGCTGGTGCTGCACGAGTCCCTCGCCATCAACCTCTACCTCGCCAGGAAGCACGGCGGCCCGCTCGCCCCGGCCGATGCGGCTGAGGACGGGCAGATGACCATGTGGGCGCTGTGGGCAGCAAACGAGCTCGAGCCCCACGCGATTACAGTGCTGGTCCACCGCGTCTCCAAGCCTCCGGCGGAGCGCGATGCGCAGCTCGCGCAAGCCGCCATCGATGCCCTGCGAGCACCGTTCGCAGTGCTCGACAAAGCGCTTGCCGCGACCGGCTACCTCGTCGGCGATCGGTTCACTGTGGCGGACCTCAACACCGTCGAGGTCGTTCGCTATGCCATGGCGGCTCCCGAGCTGCTCGAGGCCGCGCCCAACGTCAAGGCCTGGCTGGCGGTCTGCCACGCCCGCCCGGCCTTCAAGGCGATGATGGCGGAGCGTGAAAAGGAGCCGGCGTAAACCCGCAGGCTCGCACCAGCCGGTCGCCGTTCCTGAGCAACAGTCCGCCTTCGCTTCGAATTGCCAAAACCGAGCGGATCAAGTGCTGGCTCGCCCCGAGCCGACCGGTCGCGCCCTCCATCGCGATGCGAAGCGTTGCGGGCGCCATCAGACGAGTCGGATTTGCTGTTAGGCGGGCGGATGGAGCTCGGTGCGCTGCCGCGTAACCGTCCGCTTGCCGCACTTGAACACGGCGATCGGCTCGCGCAATTCCGCGACCGCCTGGCGCGGCGTCGTAGCGTCGAGCACGACCACGTCGGCGGGATTCCCGACTGCAATGCCATAGTCCGTCAGGTTCATCAGACGTGCGGAGCGCGAGGTCAGCATCTCGAAGCATTCCGCGATGCGCTCCGGTTGAGCGACTTGCAGGATGTTCGCATGCAAGTTTGCCATGCGCAGCAGCGAGCCGTCGCCGAAAGGCGTGAACGGATTGAGAATGTTGTTGCTCGACAGCGAGCAATTGCAACCCTGCTCGACGAACAGGTTCGCGTCGACCAAGCCGCGCCGAACATTGTAGTCGCGTTCGCGGCCCATCAGGAACAAATCGGTCGCCGGCAGGATCGTCACCGCAACGCCCACGTCGGCGAGACGCCTTGCCATGTCCTCCTGTTTCGCCGGTTCCATGGTTGAAAGCTTCGTCGCGTGACCGATCGCGACGCGGCCGCCCCACCGGTATTTCTCGGTGAGCTCGCAGACCAGGATCGTGTCGAGGTTTTCGGGCGAATCGCCCGAAGTCGAGGTGCATGTCGATGTCGACATCGAACTCGCGCGCGAGGTCGAACACGCGACGGATCTGAGCGGCATGATCGGTATCGTAGTTCGGCGCGGCTCCAACGACCTTCGCGCCTCGCTTCAGCCCCTCGACCATCAACTCGTCGGTGCCCGGATTGTTGGTCAGCCCCTCCTGCGGAAAGACGCAGAGCTCGATGTCGATTGCCCATTTGTATTCTTCGACCAGTTTCCGCACACCTTCGAAGCCGCGCATCCCGACCAGCGGGTCGACCTCTACATGGGTGCGCATACGCGTCGTGCCGTGCTTGATGCAGTTCTCCAGTGTTTCAGTCGCCCGCTTGTGCACATCCTCGATCGAGAACGTCTTCTTCACGTCCGACACGCGTTTCATCGCGTTATGATCGCGCCCGTTCTCGCCCGCGCAACGATCGATGATGCGCGACTTGTCGAGGTGAATATGGGTCTCGATCAGGCCGGCGCAGCAGAAGCAGCCTTGCGCATCGTAGTCCGGCGCATCACAAGCAAGCTTGGGCTCGATGGCCGCTATGCGGCCGTTTTCAAATCCGATGTCGCTCGTGACGTCAAGGCGACCGGGTGCGCGCGCGTTGCGGATCACGTAATCGATCATGCCATGACCCTGTAAAGCTCGCGATTGAGCTCGCTGACGATCTGATGGAAGCGGTCGGTGAGCCGCGTCTCGCGGTCACGCGGGCGCGGAAGGTCGATCTCGAACGCCCGGTGGATGCGGCCGGGACGCGCGCTCATCAGCACCACCCGGTCGGACAGAAACACGGCTTCGGCCAGGCTGTGCGTCACAAACAGCACGGTCTTGCGGTAGTGATGCCACAGGCGCATCAGCTCGAAGGCCATGCGGTCGCGCGTGATCTCGTCGAGCGCCGCGAATGGTTCGTCCATCAGCAGCACGGCGGGATCGAGCGCCAGCGCGCGCGCGAGTGCGACGCGCTGCTGCATGCCGCCGGAAAGCTGGTGCGGATACTTCGTCTCAAAACCGGTGAGACCCACCACCCGGATCAGCTCGTCGATGCTGGTTCCGGCCGCGCGCGGCGCGCCGCCGCGCCCGGCCACGAGATCGCGCAGCAGGCCAATGTTTGCGGCGACCTTCAGCCACGGCATCAGGTTCGCTTGCTGGAAAACGAGTCCGATGCGGCCGGCGTGGCGCAGATTGCGCGGAGGCGTACCACCGACCGTGACGGTGCCGCGCGTTGGCGCCATCAGATCGGCGACTACCTTGAGCAGGGTGGTCTTGCCGCAGCCGGACGGGCCGACCAGCGATACGAAAGCGCCGTCGGAAATATCCAGGGTTACCGCCGACAAAGCCTTGACCGGCTCGGCGCCGCCGACGCCGTAGATGACGTCGACATTGGCGATCCCGATCGCGGCGCCGCCATCCGCGACCGGCTCGCGTGCAAGCTTGGCAGTAACGCTCGCCACGTCAGTTCGTCACTTTCTTGACCAGGTCGGCGAGCGTCTTTGCCTCATCGAGACTCTCGATGATCGCGTTGGTGTACATCTCCTTGGCGGTGGGCTTCTTGGCCAGATCGCCGGATTCGGTGGCGAGGATGTCGATCGAGGACTGCCACTTCGCGTCGTTCATCAGCCCGAAACGCTGGGCATAATCGGGCGTGTGATAGAGCCCGTAGATGATCTCGAGCTTCCTGGTTTCCAGCTTGAGGTCGCGATCCGGCGACACTTTTATCACCTCGGCAACCGCCGCCTCCTTGTTGCTGGCGGTCCAGATCAGGCTCTTGAGCGTGGCGCGCACGAAGCGCTTCACGAGATCGGGATTCGATTTCAGCAATTGTTCGCTCGTGTAGATCACGGTGCCGTAGAACGACACGCCATGGTCCTTCAACGGCATCACGTCGGTGGGGAAGCCCCGCATGTCGAGGGTCAGCGCCTGCCCGAAGTGATAACCGAACACGGCGTCGACCTGCCCGGCCGCGAGCATCTGCACTTCGGCGCCGCGCGCCACATTGACGTACTCGATGTCATTGCGCGTGAGCCCGCCCTTGATCAGCAAGGGGTCGAGCAGGCCCTTTACGTTGCTTTGGAACCAGGAGATCTTCTTGCCCTTGAGCTGGCTCGGGCTCGTGTATTTGTCCTTCTTCAAGGTGATGACCGCGAACGGCGTATCCGGCTCGTCCGCCATTATGGCGACCACCGGTACGCCGCTCGCGCGCGCCCGGATGAAGCCGTCGGCATTGCCGACGCCGAACTGCTCGCGGCCGGTGCCGATGAACACCTCGTTCTGCTGGCCGGCGGACGGCGGCCGGATTTCGAGATCGATGCCTTCGGCCTTGTAGATGCCTTGCGCGACGCCGCCGAAATATTGTGCGTGCATCGCCCACGGCGTGAAGTTGATCCGCATGATCACTTTGTCTTGCGCGTGCGCAGCCCCTGCCTGCATCAGCGCCGCGGCAGCAACTGCGATCTGCATCATCCGCATTGAAACCTCCACTTTGAAGTCGCCTGGGCCATGTCCATCAGATTTGCGTCGTCGAGTCGCTTGCCTCGCGCTTCCAGGAGATCATCCGCTCGACCCAAGACATGAAACCGAAGAAGGCCGTGCCGATCACCGCAAGCGCGATGATCGCCGCGAACGAGCGCGCAGTGTTGAAGTTGAAGCTCCCGGAGAGAACGAGGTAACCAAGGCCGTTCGATGCCGCCAGCCATTCGGCGACGATCGCGCCGAGCACGGAGAGCGTGGTGGCGATCCGCAGGCCGGCGAAGATGTAGGGCATCGCGTAGGGCAGCCGCAGGCGGAAAAACATCTGCCGCTGGTTGGCGTCGACCGAGCGGAAGACGTCGGCAAGCCCGCGATCGACCTCCTTGAAGCCCGTCATCGTGTTGATGACGATCGGGAAGAACGCGATCGACGTGACCACGAGGATCTTCGAGCCGATGCCGGCGCCGACCCATACGAGGATCAACGGCGCGATCGCGATCTTCGGAACGCTTTGCAGGCCGACGAAGATCGGCATGATGAGCCGCTCGACCAGCGGGAAGCGGATCATCAGCGCAGAGATCGCGAGCGCAAACAGCACCGCCGTGATGTAGCCGCTCACGATGCTGCCAATGGTGGCGAGGCTGTGCATCTGGATCAGCGGCCATTCGTCGACCATGAGCGTGGCGATGTCGGTCGGGGCCGGCAGCAGGAATTTCGGAACGTCGAGCGCGCGCGTAAGGATCTGCCAGAGAACCACCAGCAAAACGATCAGCAATACCGGCCCGGCGCGCTCGATATTGCGGCGCCAATTGCGGGCGGTCGGGCGGCCCCGAGCGGAGTTTTCGGCGTGCACGAGGGTCAAAATGCCACCTTGATCGGGGCCATTGTAACGGCCCGTTGCCGACTCTCAAGGCAGCCCTCGCGCATGCATCAACGCCGAGCGTGTCGCCTTGAGGGCCGGTTCTTCTATGTTGCCTTGAGCATGTCGAGGGCGACGTCCTGATAGATCAAGCTTGCAGCGATGAATTCGTCGACTGGGACGAATTCATCCGGCTTGTGCGCAACGGCGAGTGAACCCGGACCGATCACCGTTCCCTGCGCGCCGACCGAACGAAAGTGAACAAGATCGCAGCCGCCTTGGAAACCCTGCGGCGTGGTGACCTTGGCGCCATGCCGACGGCTTGCCGCAAGACTTGCGATGACGATGGGGTGATTGGCGGCGGTCTCGGTCGCACCCCCCGTAGTCGCTATGTATTCCAGGATCTCTGCACGTACGCCGAACTTTTTCGCGGCCGCATTCGACAAATCCGAGAATTCGCTCCGCACCGCGTCTTCGTGCTCGCCCGCACCATGCGCCGATCGAGCAGCAGATCGCAGTGGTCAGGGACCACGTTATCCGCGATGCCGGCACTGGCGCGCGTCACGGTCAGACTGGCCTGACCGACGATCGGATGCGAGCGCTGCCGCACGACCGCTGCGTGATGCTCTTCGACCAGAGCAAGAAACCGCGCCGCCTGATAGATCGCGTTCACGCCGAGATCGGGCGTACCTGAATGCGCCGATACACCATGGATTCGGATGCGGGGCCGCAAACTGCCCTTGTGCGCGACCACGGTGCCATTCGAGGTTGGTTCGCCGACTACGACAAAATCGACCTGGGGGGACGTGGACGCATAGCGCTTCGCGCCTTCGCTGGCGACCTCCTCGTCCGCCACAAAAACGCCGAGCACAGTTCCTCGCCAGGAAGAGCGCGCTGCTTTGAGCAGGCGCATGGCCTCGATCATGGCAATCAACGGGCCCTTGGCGTCGCAGGAACCGCGGCCGTAAAGATTGCCGTTACTTTCGCGCAGGCGGAACGGGTCGCTGGACCACCCCTCGCCGGCCGGGACGACATCCATATGCGTGTTGAAGGCGAAAACGGGCCCCGTACCGTTCTCGAGTCGGGCGACGAGATTGACCCGACCAGGCTTGTATTCGTCAAGGGAGACGGCAAAGCCGTCCGACTGAAGGAGGCTAGCCAGGAAGTGCGCGGCCTCGTTCTCCCGGCCCGGCGGATTTTCAGTATTGAAAGCAACCAGCCGCTCGAGGTCGGCTTTCATTCGCGGAGCATCGGGGCTGGTGCTCATTGCAGACCCGGTTGGTACGTAACGAAGCGACGCGCGGGACGTCGCGCCTCAAGTTGCCCTTCCTTCGGCCAGGAACGCAAGCGGTTCAGCGCACCGCAATGGCGGTTTGCACGATCAGGCGGATCAGATTCAGAGCGACCCGGTCAGCGATCAAAACGCTCGACCCACACGGTTCGACACCGCGTCGGGTCGAACACAACACCGAGCCCGCGACCGCATGGAACCGAAATGGTTCCGTTCGCGTAGGTCACTCCGTGCGTGGGATCGTCGATGAGACCATAGCAGCCGTAAAGCTCCGCGTAGCTGGGTTTGAGCGCCATGACGCAATGCGCCGTGATGGCGGTTGCCATGGCGCCTTCGTTCATTTGGCCGATCATGACACCAACGCCGGCATCGCTGAGGCGCTTCATCGCCCTGACGACCGCACTTGGGCCACCGAGTTTGACAATCTTCAAGTGCGCGAGCGCCGGCGCGCCGATCGCTGCCAGATGATCGATATCGCCGTCGTCCGCCAAGCCTTCGTCGAGCATCAGCGGAATTGATGAGCTTGCTTGCGCATGTTTGAATGCGTTCCAGTTGCCGGGCTGCGTCGGCTGCTCGACATAGGAAAGCTGGAAGCGCTCGAGCGCCCGTAATCGTTCGAGCGCTTCATCGGCGTTCCACGCGCCGTTGGCATCGACGGCAATCGATACCGCCGGACCGGCGCGGGCGCGCAGTCTTTCCAGGCGCGCCAGGTCGGTTTCAAACGCACCGACCGCGATGCGCACCTTGATCTGGCGGAATCCTTCGGAAAGGAAACGCTCGGTCAGCCGGTCGAAAGTCTCGTCGGGTCCCCAGAACAGGCATTGATTGGTCCCGACCGCCGGGCTCCACGCCCCGCCCAGCAATTCGGCGACGGGAACTCCTGCGCCGCGCGCCATGCCCTCGAACAAGGCATTCTCTACTGCTGCGCTGGCGACATGCGGCACGTGCCGGGCAAGCTGCTGTGAAACCGCAAGGATCTCCGCTGGATCAGCCGTCCAGGGCAGCCGGCAGCAGAGATCGTGGATGGCGGGATCAACTTCCGCCTCGGGCAAATTCGACAGGTAGGCGATGTTGGCGCGAACCTCGCCGACACCGCGAAATCCGTCGGACCGTTCGATCTCGAGATAGCGGGCGGCAAGCGAGGCTACGGGCCCGGACAACGCCGTGTGGATCTGCAGTTCCTTCGGATAGTGCAGATCGGCCGCGTAAAGGCGGATGGTCGCGCGCACGCTTACGGCCGCGTTCGGCGCGGCGCGGCGGGGCCGGGCATCGGGCTAGAACAGTCCACGGGCTCCACCTCCATCGATCTCAATCGTGCTGCCGGTCATGAACGGCGCTTTCCGGCTCACGACGAAAGCGACCAGCTCTGCGAGCTCCTCGGGGGCGCCGATGCGGCCGGCCGGAACGTCGCCGGCGATGCGCCGCGCGGCGTCGCTGTGCGAAAGACCTTCCGCCTGCATGAGCGCGCGGACGCGCGCGCTGACGCGGCCGGAATCAAAATAGCCTGGCGCGACGAGATTGATCCTGATGTTGTCGGGCGCCACGGCGCGTGCCAGAGTTCTGGTCAGGCCCACCACCCCGAGCCGCAGCGCGGTCGAAAGCAAAAGGTGCGGCGGCGGCTCGCGTAGGGTCGACGATCCAAGGAAGACGATGTCCCCGCCCTTGTTCGCCCGCATGGCAGGAATGACAAGCCTGGCCAGCCGCACAGCACTCATCAACAGCAGCTCGAAGGCCTCGTACCACTGCTGCTCCGTCAGCTCCTCGAGATTGCCGTAGGCGACGTGGCCGGAATTGACGACCAGAATATCCAGCCGAACGAACTGCCTCAGCACCTGCGCGACAAGCCGCTCGAGCGATTGCAAGTCGGCAATGTCGGCTTGCAGAGCGAGCACGTCATGGGCCGCATTCTGCTTGAGCCGGTCGCGGGCGGCCGACAATTTATCTGCGCGCCGGCCGCAGATCGCAACCGCACAGCCGGCCTTGACGAGCCGGGCAGCGCAGGCAAATCCAAGGCCTTCGCTGGCAGCCGTGACCAGCGCGGTTTTCCCGCCGAGGCCGAGGTCCATGGACTCGATCATCAGGGCAGGTCGGTCGCGCGATCCGCGCTCACGTCGGGGGCCTGGACGAGATCACGGCTGATCGTGCTCAACGTCCGCGCCTCTTTTGCGGTCACCAGCACGGTTTCGCTCACCGCTACCGTGAATTTGTTGTACTCACGCAACGTGATCGGGACGTGAAAGGCCATTCCGGGCTCAAGCGGCACGTCGATCCCGCGAAACAGGCTAAGAATGTTGCCCTCGCCCCAATCCGGCGCAAACGAGATACCCATGCTATAGCCCGTCCGCTTGCGATAGCCGGCGGTGTAGCCATGGCGATCGATCACGGCTTGAACCGCGTCGTGGACGTCGGCGCACGTGTTGCCGGGACGCAGCTTCTCGATCGCAACATCGAGAGCTTCGGCACACACCTTATACATGTCGCTCGCAAGCTGCGGAATCTTGCCGACAGCGACGGTGCGAAACAACGCTGCGTGGTAGCGGTTGTAGCACGCGGCGGTCTCCAGGATCGTCACATCTCCCGGCTGGAGCCGTCGGCGTCGCCAGGTCGTGTGCGGGATGCCGGACCGCGGGCCCGACGTCACAAAGGGCTCCATTCCCACGTACTCGCCGCCCGCTTTGATCGACGCCGCCATGACGGCGGAGGCGATGTCGTTTTCGCTGGCGCCAGCGCGGGCAGCGGCAAGCCCGGCCCGCATCCCCATGTCATTTGCGCGGCCGGCGTTTTCCAGCTGCTCGATTTCGAGCTCCGACTTGACCCGTCGCAGCGGCTCGACCAGCCCGGTGGCATCGAGCAGCGGACCAAATTCGGCGACCAGCCGGTTGTACAGATTGATCGTCAGAAACCAGCCGCTCTGGTCGATAGCGACGCGCTTTCCTTGCCATCCACCGGCGCGCAAGACCGCCGCCAGAGCCGCCGCTGGATGCTCGTCGTCCGCGTAACCGGTGACGTCGCTCAGGTAGGTGTTGAGACGCGCGTTCATCGCTTCGAGCCCGCGCAGCACATGGAACGGCTCGCCGCGAGCGGGGACGCACAGGCACTGAAACGTGTAGTAGCCCGGCGTCTGCTGGCCGGTGAGATAAAAGATGTTTTCCGGCCCCGATAACAGGACGAGATCGAGATCCTTTTCCGCGATTCGGCGCCTCAAGGCATCGAGGCGGCGATCGTACTCGGCCTTCGGAAAGACGGCCTCGGCGCCCTGTGGGACAGCCTTGAGGATTTCCGCAAGACCGGAATCGACATTCGGCATAGCGACGGATCTCTCTCATTCAGGGCGCCGACAACATGCCGCGCGTCCAATAGGAATTGTATTTCGGATTTGCGATGATGCAATTCGCGTGGGCCGCACCGGCGCGCCGCAAGAGCGTGCCGGCAACTGCACACGCAAAGAGTGAAGCCGGACTGCTTTACTGGCGAAACACGGTCATTCGCGCCCAACCAGGTAGCGGTAGACGCCGATCGTGCGATCCAAGAGTATGAAAAGCATGACACCCACCAAGGCCAGGACAAAAGAGATCGCGGGGATGACCGGCGTCATTCCGGCCACGTTCATCCTGGTAAACATCTCGACCGGCAAGGTCCGTTGCCCGATGCCGGAGAGAAACAGGGCCAAGGTTACATTGTTGAACGACAAGATGAACGTGAAGATGAAGGAGGCGATCAGCCCAGTTTTGATTTGCGGCGCCATGATCCGCACAAAAGTCTGCAGCGGGCTCGCCCCGAGCACCGCGCTGCTCCATTCCAGCCGCCGATCCATCGTCGCCACGCTGACCAGCAGGGTGCGAAACGCGAACGGGATCGTGATCACCAGATGAGCGAGCACGAGCCCGACGAACTTCTCCGCCAGTCCAACCGACTCGAAATAGACCAGCAGCGCGAGCACCAGCACGATTTGCGGTATCATCCGCGGACTTGTGATCAGCGTTTCCAGAAACTCGCGGCCGCGAAACCTTCCGCGTTCAATCGCGAACGCGCACGGCAGCGAAATGGCGATGGCAACGATCGCCGCCGCCAACGCCAGCCAGAAGCTTCGTACGATCGAACCGAGCAGAACCTGATCGCTCAGTATCGACACGAACCAACGCATGCTGAGCCCGACCGGCGGAAAGGCGATCCGTGGCATCGCGTTCAAGGCGACCGGGAAAGTGATCAAGATCGGCAGCAGCATCAAGGCAACTACCAGATAGACGAAGATGCGCAAGCCCAGCATGGTCAGACCATGTCCCACTTGCCGCGGCGGGAAATCCGGTTCATCGCCAGCGAGAACGCGTAAGAGATCGCCACCACGAGCACCAGCAGCACGAACGCCAGCGCGGCGGCCAGCGGCCAGTTTTGCAGTTCCGTCCCGTAGCTGAAGATCGACAGCGGCAGGACCGGGATGCGTTGGGCGCCGATCAGGATGGGCGCCAGATACGAAGAGGTGCTGAGCGAAAACACCAGGATCACGCTCGCGACCAGGCCGGGCATCGTAAGCGGGATAATGATGCTCCAGACGATCCTGGGAACGCCGGCGCCCAGCAGTCGTGCGGCATTGATCTTGTCGGTCGGGATGGCCTGCAGGCTGGAGACCAGGATGAGCACGGCGAAGGGCAGATGTTCGTAGGTCAGCACGGCGACGAGCGCCGGGAAGGTGCGCAACAATTGCATCGGGCCGCTGACGATTCCGAGCGCCGATAGCGCCTGCTGGATGACGCCGAACGGCAGAAGCAGGATATACCAGCCAAGGATGCTGACAATGACGTTGACGAAGATCGGCAGCAGGCACGCAACCGAAATCAGCGTGCGCTCCCATCCGCTGATCCGGGTAATGTAGTAGGCGACCGGATAGGCGATGATCACGGTCGCGAGCGTGGTGCAAACGCCGAGCATGATCGAGGTCGCGGTCATCTGCAGGTAGAAGGAATCCTGAACGATGCGCGCGTAATTTGCGATCGAATACCCTGGCGACGGTTGTTGCAGGGTCGGCTGCTGCGCCAGCATGCTCAGCTGCAGCAACTGTGCCAGCGGCAGAACGAAGAAGAACACCAGCAGCAGCAGCACCGGTAACAATGCAGCCATCGCCAGTCCCGGATTTCGGTGCGCCACGCCGCTTAGGAATCGCGCCGGGGCGGCGAGCCGGCGGCTAATCATCAGGTTCATCTCTCCGATCCAGCATGATGACCCTGTTCTTCGGCAGAGTGACGCGGACCTGGTCGCCCGGCGTGAAGGCGTGACCTTCGAGCGGCGGCAGCGTGAGGACGTGCAGCCGCTCGTCCCCGACCGAAACCCAGTAAGAGATGTTGTTTCCCTTGAAGACCGCGTCGAGAACCACCGCCGCGGTGCCGGCCGCCTCGGTCGCGGGCCAAGGGGCAATGACGACGTTCTCCGGTCGGATCGCGGCCGCCAGGCGCTGACCAACGGAGACGTCGGGGGGCGCATCGATCGCGAACTGCAGGGCGCCGCGGCTGAGCGTAGCCTCGCCTTGGGCAACCGCCTCGACCCGGCATTCCAAGATATTGGCCTCCCCGACGAAGGTGCACACGAAGCGCGTAGGCGGCCGGTTGTAGACAAATTGCGGAGTATCGATGCACTCGATCCGGCCGCCCCGCATCACGGCAATTCGATCGGACATCACCAGCGCTTCCTCCTGGCTGTGCGTCACCAGCAGCGTACTGACGCGGAGCTCGGAGTGGATGCGGCGGAGCTCGATCTGCATTTCCTTTCGCAGGGCGGCATCCAGGTTGGAAAGCGGCTCGTCCAAAAGCAGCAGGTCGGGGCGGGTGACCAGGGCACGCGCCAAAGCCACGCGCTGCTGCATGCCGCCGGAGAGTTGGGACGGGAACATCTCGGCGACGCCGGGGAGGCGGACGACCTCCAGCATGTCGGCGACGCGCCGGGCGATCTCCTTGGGCGCAACCGACCTGACCTGGAGCCCGTAGGCGATGTTGTCGAAAACATTCAGATGCGGGAACAGCGCCCAGGATTGAAACACCAAGCCCAAGCCGCGCCGGCGTGGAGGCAATTCGTTGGCGGGTTGGCCGCGCAAGAAGATGGTGCCGGTGTCGGGCGCAATCAGACCGGCGACAAGGTTGAGCGAGGTGGTCTTCCCGCACCCGGATGGCCCAAGGAGAGTCAAAAACTCCCCATGCCGCATCTCCAAGACAAGGTCGCTCAGCACGACCTTGCCTTGGAAGGCCTTTGATACGTTCTCGAACCGAAGAATCGGCTCCGATGTCGCCGGCACCGTCAGCGGCTCGATCGATAGCGACTGCACCTAGCGGAAAACATGCGTGCTCACCTCACGGGCTCGAATGTCACCCTTCAAGGTCGCCACAATGTCGGACCGCCGGCGTATCTAACAACGGCGGGCGTCAGCGTATTTCGCGAGTCCATCGCTCGATCCAGCCCGGACGGGCCGAATTGATCGCTCGCCAGTCGAGAGAAATGAATTTGCCGAGGTCGTCAGGACCAATTCCAAGCTCGGTCTTTTGCTGCGGAGTCAAGAGGTTGTAGGCCGATCGCAGCGGGCTCGCGGTGCCCGCAACCATGCGCTTGGCCTGGAATTCGTCGCTGAAATACAAATTGAGGTATTCATGGGCCGCCGCCTCGCACGGCGCTCCTTTGATCAACGAAATGCCGGTATTGACGGTGGGCGACCCCTCCGTCGGCAAAACGAATTGTATCGGCACCCCCTTGGCGCGCAGCGCCGGGGCCAGGTTGTTGCTGTTGACCGCAAGCCAAAGATCGCCCAGCTGGAAAAGATTGGACATTTCCGATGACCAGGTAAAGATCGTGTTCTTCGGCACGATTGTCTTGGTCGCATCGAAGCCCGGATCGATCTTTGTCTCCCCGCCGCCATTGATCCGAGCCAGCATGACGAGCGCGGCGGTGCCCATGGAACTCTGCGGTGCAGTGATTCCGAGCCGTCCAGCATAGTCCGGCTTTTTGAGATCGTTCCAGGATTTCGGAGGCGCGATATTGCGCTGCTTCAACTCCGCCTCGTTGTAGAGAATACCGACACCGACAACCCCAGCAGTGAGAACGACGTTTTGCCCTGCGTCGTTCTTCGAGTAGGCCCAATCCGGCAGCGCCTTCAAGTTCGGCGCTTTGTTGAAGTCGATGGGAGCGCAGCCGCCCTTGTCGCAGACGTCGATGCCGACGGGCACGTCCCAGTGTGCGATGGTGATGCGCGGGTTGCCTCCCTGCGCTGAGATGCGATCGCGCATCATGACTGAGCCGATCGCTTCGGTGATGAGCTCCACGCCGAGCTTTTGCTTGAGGCGCGGCGCGATGTATTCCATCACGTGCTCGCGATGATCGGGCGCAATGGCAAGGAAGACTTGCATTTGCGGGCACGACTCCTGGGCGACGAGAGGCACGCTTCCCGTGAACGCAGCCATCAGTACTGCTGCACTCCGAACGATCGCCCGCACGCTGATCGCGCGACGGGTGGCTGCGCCGGCGAAATGGCCGCGGCGCCGGAATAGAGCGGATATGATTTCCAGTTTAATCATAGCCAGATCCTCAACTTATGATCAGAGCAGCGAACTTTGCGCCCCCATCGCTGCGCTTTGCATGAGCGTACGGTATGAGCCGCAGGAACTCGCTAGTCAAGTGCAGCAAACCCACCACAAGCCGCGCATTCATGCGCCGGCACGGCCGCCCAGGGTCACGCAAAGCCGGTGCACCCGTCCCGGCTCATCCGCGAGCGCTTGTTCCTGATGTTCGCCGCGATTTTAAGAACGGCGGGTGCCGGATGCACGGCGGAACGTCGCCAGGCACGCCGAAGGGTACGCATCCGGTGAAGACCGCAGTTAGCGCCTCGCGATCAGAATTGAGCTTCGAAATTAGCAGGCTGTTTACCACGAAATGAGCGTCTCGGAACTACGTCAAAACGTGGCGGTTCCTTGCAGCGGCGCTCGACATGAATGTCGCATGCCGTCAAGCGTAGGAGTTGATCATGCGTGCACTTGCCCATTATCTTTACACTTTTCACGCTCATGCTGGCCACATCGGCTAACGCGCAGACCCCCAAACGACCCGGCCATCGAGGCTTGCAGAACCACCGGCTTGCGTGCGCTGAAAGAGCGGTCGCCATTGCTGAAGGATCTCTCATTCGACATGGAATCCCTCGCGGTTTCAAAAGACTGATTGGTCCGACCAGCTGCGAGATTGCCGCGGGCGCGCCGCTTTGTCCAAGGCATGAAGAAGACGCATCGGTCGCAGTAGCACTTCAGTCCGATGTGAGAAGTGTATCAACGTGGGCCAAGAGTTCAGGAACCGATTCCGCGGCCGTCGTCCACAAGATGTCGTGATTGATATCGAAATAGGCGTGAACTAACCGATGACGCATACCGGTGATGAGCGCCCACGGAATCTGCGGGTGTTGGTCGCGGAATTCGGCACTGACTTTACCCGCGGCTTCTCCCACAATCTGGATCGCGTGAAGCAACGCGAAAGCCAGCATTTCATCCCTGTCGAGATCCTCGCGGCTTCGCCCTGTGGTGAAACGGATGGCGGCCCTTAACGCATCGGCGATGTGACGAAGACGGACCCGGTCATCGCGCTTCATATTGCGTCTCCGCCGCGCGGATGACTTCATCCCGGAAATATCGGCTCAAATCTTGAGCCGTGCGTAAATCTACTTTGCGCCCGCCCAGCAACGGTGACAGTTCGATTTCTATTCTCGCCATCGTCAGGAGGCTTGGCTTGGCATCCGGCTGAAATTCCACCAACAAATCTACGTCGCTGTCGGGACGTTCAGATCCTTTCAGCGTCGAGCCGAACAACGACAGACGGCGGATATGGTAGCGCCGGCAGATGGCGGCCAATGCATCGTGGTCGCGGAACACCGAATGAGCCATCTCTCTCCTCCCAAACGCTGGTCCACATGCCGGCGATGACCCGCCTGAAGCACACACCCAATCAACCGTCGCCGAACCACCTCAAATTGCGCGCGCTGCGAGAAATTACAGTTCTCTCGATTGCATCCAACACGAGATCGAGCTTTTTTCCCACGTCCTCTGCGAGAAAGCGCAGAACAAGATAACCATCCTCTTGGAGCAACTGGTCTTTCCTGCGATCTCGCCGGTAGGCCTCGACGTTTCCGAGATGGTGCGAGCCGTCCAATTCTATCGCCAACCGAGCAATTGGGCACCGTCCGGGAGCGGAAAGGACCGGATGCGTTCCATTGCTATCAGCACTCCCTTTCTCTTACTTAGTCGGCGATCTGTTCAATTCCTCAGCGATTTGGCGGCCGTTGCCCAAGGGGGAAGTTCGAATCAAGTTATAGGAATAGTGTCCTGGTGCCCAGGGGCGGAATCGAACCATCGACACCGTTATTTTCAGTCACGTGCTCAACCAACTGGGCTACCTGGGCGTCGCCCGCGGACGGCGGGCAAGGGTGAGAGCGCGGGCTATACAAAGACTCGCTTCCGGCCTGTCCAGACGAGCCTCCAAGTCGCCATTGCGAGGGAGGGTCAGCGACGAGGCAATTCAAGTCGCGCATCGCGCTCTGGATTGCTCCATGGCGCAGCTCGTGCCGCAACAGGAAACGCAGGGAGTTGCTGGCGCTTCAATCGCAGATCTTTCAACGCCGCCTCGCGCGCCGAGTGAAATTCGCCACATCGCCTCATGGCGTTCTGTCAGGAACCACAGAGCGGCTCGATACCTCGGCGCGCAGGAGCTTAACCACGCACATCGCATCGCTCCGGTTGGTCTTCACCCGATCGCTCCGGCCGCTTCGGAATCGAGCGACGGCGTCAACCACAAGGCTGTCTTGCCCAAGGCCCTTGATCTGCCGGTGCAGCCGAGAGCCTCTCGGCCCGGTCTCGGAACAGAACGTTAGTCGGGCGTACTGGACTGCGAATCTTGCGTACCAGATCGGCACTAGCCGCTGCACTGTTCTCAACCGCCCAAACAAAGGGAACCTCACCCGCACGTCCGGCCTTCGCAAACGCGCACCGCATTCCGCCAATTCGGATGTCTGAAATGCTACAAAAGCTTGCGTATCATGCGGCATCGATAGCCCTCCTTCCTTCGCCTTCGGCTCGCACTGACCGTGGCGCGCCGCCCCCTTGCAATGACGGCGCGCCTCAGATCGCGCCCTCGACCCGACGGCGCGGCGGAAGCGCAGCTTGAGCGCGACGCCATCGCGCAGCGGCAACACTTTCGGCGGCTCGTCTAGCATGGGCATCATCCTGTTTCAGGCTGTCGTGATCGTCGAGCAGGTATTCTCCCCGTGGGCGGTCGACATCGACAAGCAGGTCATTTGAGAGGTCGCTATGGCACGTGAGCGCGCAACCATCGTTCGTGGAGGCCGGTTGATCAATGCCGGCGGGCATCGTGCGGAAGCCGCCGATATCCTGATCGTCGGCGACACCATCGCAGAATTGGGGCCGCCCGGCCTCGCAGCCCCGGTAGACGCGATCGCGCTCGATGCGCGCGATCGGCTGATGCATCCCGGGCTGATCAACGCGCACACCCATGGCCACGGCAACCTGGCGAAGGGTATGGGCGACCGCTGGACGCTCGAACTTCTGCTTGCCGCCGGCCCCTGGATCAGCGGCGGACGCACGCTCGAGGACAAGTACCTGAGCACGTATGTGGGCGCGATCGAGATGCTCACCAAGGGCTGCACCGCCTGCTACGACCTCACGCTCGAGTTTCCGCTGCCGACTGTGGAAGGGCTAGAAGCCTGCGGCCGCGCTTACGCCGATGCCGGCATGCGCGCCGTGCTGGCGCCTATGGTCGCCGAGTTCAGTTTCTATGAAGCCATACCGGGCTCGCTGGGTGCGTTGCCGCCAGTTTTGCAGAAGGAGGTCGAACGCTTCCGGCTGGCGCCCGGCGACGCGACGCTGGACGCGATGCGGCAGTCGATGCAAAGCTGGAAGTTCGACCGGACGTCTGTTCGCCCCGCGGTCGCGCCCACGATCCCCCACCATTGTTCCGACGATTTCATGCGCAAGTGCGCCATGCTGGCGCGAGAGTTCGATGTCGTCCTGCACAGTCATGTGCAGGAGTTGAAAGCGCAGGTGATCGTCGGCCTCAAGCGCTATGGCAAGACCCAGACCGCACATTTGCAGGATCTCGGTCTGCTGGGCCCCAACTTCACGGTCGGGCACGGGGTCTGGCTCGACCATGACGATATGCAGCGTCTCGGGGATCACGGCTCGTCCGTCGCGCATAATCCCGGCAGCAACATGCGTCTCGGGAACGGGCTCGCCGACGTGCGGGGAATGCTCGAGCGCAAGGTCAATGTCGCCATCGGCACCGACGGAGCCAATTGCTCCGATAATCTGAACATGTACGAGTCGATGCGACTTGCCTCCATGGTCTCGAAGACGCAAGGACCCGATACGGATCGGTGGCTCACCACGGGTGAAGTATTAACCGCCGCGACTGAAGGAAGCGCGCGTGCGCTTGGCTTCGACGACAAGCTCGGCCGCATCGCGCCCGGTTACAAGGCGGACATCGTCTTTCTCGACCTGCATAACGTCAATTGGCTGCCATTCAACAACGCGGTCAATCAGCTCGTGCACACCGAGGACGGTTCCGCGGTTCATTCGGTCATGGTGGGGGGCCGCTTGGTCGTTGACGACCGCCGCGTCATCGGCGTCGACATGGCGTCGCTTGCGCGGCGGGTCGAGGACGCGCGCGCCCGGCTCGAGCACACCTCGGTGCCGAACAAGCAACTATTCGAGAAGGTTGAGCACGTCGTCAACAGCTTCTGCCCGGGCCTTGCGAAGATGCCGTACCACGTCGACCGCTTCGGCGGCGGCCATCATGCACACGAGCCTGCTCTCCACGCGGGTCGATGACTTCCTTGGTCGCTAGGCGTGTGCGAGGGCTGCTTGAGCAACAGCTGCTTTGTCTCAGATGACAAGGCGCGGACGAACGCAGTACCATCCGAAGAGAACGCCATCCATTCGCAGCGGGGGCAGCATGCTTCGCCTCATGATCGGAGTTTACTTTCTCCTAGCTGCACTTGCGTCCTCGGCGACAGCCGAAGGCGAGGTTGCCGGCGTTCGCGATCGCCGCTACTGCGAAATCCTCATTGTGCGCCGAACCGGCCTCAAGCTCGAAGCAGATGTCTACAACACGCTCGGGCTCAATGACTGCCCGCAGGCGCAATGGGCTGCGATTGACCCGGCGAAGATCAAGAACGAGCGTCGCGCCCTCACCATCGTGATGAATGGCCCGCGACATTTCGTGATGGACCGCATCGTCATCGAGCGCCACGCCCAACCCCCCGCCGACTTCCAGGGTCTCATGATGAATTTCCTCGCCGTGCTGCACGTTCCTTGGCGGGACCTTGCCGACCGGAGACCCTATACCGAGCACACAGTGAGCCGCAGCACGCGATTCAGCTTCGATCCGGGAGCACGCGTCTACGAACTCGTTTCGCCATCGGGCGACGTCTATGTGATGCAGAGCTATTCCGAAATCGTCGATCCGAACCTGCGCATGGCCGACCTTCAGAACCTGGGTGGCCGGTTGAAGCTGCCCGCGGGTTGGACTTTCAGTACTCGGATTCTCTCTGCGCCGCTTACGATGATTGCAACTGGGGAGGCGCACATCGTGCAGGATGAGTTCGAGAATACTTACCAATCGCTGCCAAGAGCGGAACATGCTCTCCCCAAGCAATAGCGCGCTCAAACGAGATTGAATTGGCGGACGGACCAAGAAGCTGGCTGCGCCAAGAAACTCCCCCAGCCTGACGCTTTTGATGCCTTGACGCGCGGCCGAGGTCTGCTTCGGTCATTTGCGGACGTTTGTCGGAAGAATGAGGAGCCCCGCCCTTCGGGCGTGAGCAGACATGAAGCCCAAGGCTGCCCTGCCGCGCTCTGCTTACTTCGGCGCGATGCGTTCTAGATCTAGAGTCGGGGCGGCTTGATCCCGGCGTTGGCGGCGGCGGCGAGCAGAACCGCGGTGATGTCCCTGCCCCCGAGGCCCTGGCCGCTACGCGCCTGGCCCAAGGCTTCGCGCGCGGCCGCGCCGGTGAAAACCGGCACGCCGGCGGCCGCCGCGGCGCCGACCCCGATCGAGAGGTCCTTGTAGGCAAGATCGATGGCGAAGCCCGGATCGACGTCGCCCCTGAGCACCTTGGTCGGCCAATAGGTCTTGAGGTGATCGTTGCTCGCCAGCGAGCTCGTGATCACATCGAACATGGTGGCGGTGGAGAGACCGAGCTTGGCGCCGAGCGTCAGCGCCTCGGCGGAGAGCTGGCAGGTCGCCATCGCCAGGAAGTTGTTGACGATCTTCATCGAGATCCCGCTGCCCTGCGGCCCGCAATGGATGATCTTGTTGCCCATGGCGGCCAGGATCGGGCGGGCGCGCTCGAGATCGGCTGCCGCCGCTCCGACCATGAACAGGCTTTCGCCGCGCTCGGCATGGGCCGGCGAGCGCCCCACGGCCGCATCGACCAAGCCGATGCCCCGTTCGGCCAGCACGGCGCCGAACGCGCGGCTTGCCGCCGGATCGATCGTGCTCATGTCGATCATCAGCATCCCGGCGCGGCCAGTCTCCACGAGGCCGCCCGGGCCGCTCACCACGCCCGCGACGTCGGGCGTGTTCGGCAGCATGGTGATGACCACGTCGACGCCCGCGATGAGCGAGGAAAGATCGTCCGCTGGCGCGGCCCCACGCTCGACCAGCACCGCGACCTGAGCCGCAACCGTGTCGAAAGCGGTTACGTCGAATGCCCCGCGAACGAGCGAGGTCGCCATGGGCCGCCCCATGCTGCCGAGGCCGATGAAACCGATCCGTTCGCGCTGTGTGGCCATGGATCTCCTCGCAATCATTCCCAATGATCGGGCCGGGGGTCGCTATTGATGGATCCGGGTCCCGGCGACTACGGATCGCCCGCCGGCAACGCGGGCGCATCGAGGCGCAGGAACACGCCGCTCACCCGCGCCACCCGCCTCTCACCGACCATCAGGTAGGCGTTGGCGAATGCCAGACGGGCGCCCAGCTGGTTCATCTCGACATGTGCCTCCAGCCAGTCGCCGATGCCGGCGCTGCCGATGAAATCGGCGCTCATGCTCACCGTGGTGGCGCGCATCGGCGGGTCTTGCGACATCGCCATGTGGTAGCCGAGGCCGACATCGGCCATCGTCAATAGCAGGCCGCCGTGGGCGGTGCCGCGCGCGTTGGCGTGCGTCTCCGCGATCCGCAAGCCCAGCACCAGCCGCTTCTCCTGCCACTGGTAGAAGAACGGGCCGACGTGATCCAGGAACGGGCTGGTGCGGAGCTTGGCGAGCGGCTCGAACCCGGCGGGGACATCCATGGGATTGCTCCTTCTGGCAGCGGCGGCCGTCAGCCTTGCAATAGTCGCGGGAAACGGGCTTGCTGGCCAGCCAACGACAGGACAAGTCGCATGTCGCTCGAACTCTATCTCGCCTATGTGGCCGCCTGCATCGTGCTGGTGATCGTGCCCGGCCCGACCGTGACGCTGATCGTCGCCAACAGCTTGAAATACGGAACACGCGCCGGCCTCATCAACATCGCCGGCACCCAGCTCGGCCTCGCGCTCTGCATCGGCATAGTGCTGCTCGGCCTCGCCTCGCTGATCGCCACGCTCGGTTGGTGGTTCGACCTGGTGCGGCTCGCCGGTGCCGCCTATCTGGTTTGGCTTGGCTGGAAACTGCTGCGCTCCTCGGGCTCGCTCGACGCGCCCGGCAACACGCCGAGGCCACGCGAGGGCTTTTTCGTCCAGGGCTTCGCCGTGTTGATGAGCAACCCGAAAGCGCTGGTGCTGTTCGGCGCGTTCTTTCCGCAGTTCATCGATCCGAAGCGGCGACTATGTCTCGCAGGTGATCCTGCTCGGCATCACCGCCATGGCGGTCGCGCTGGTGTTCGACGGTCTGTACGCCATCCTTGCCGGCCGCGCCGGCGCCGTTCTGACCCAGCGCCGCGTGCGGCTGGTGTCGCAGGCGAGCGGCCTTTGCTTGATCGGCGGCGGCGTCTGGCTCGCGCTCGCACGGACCAAGTGAGGCTCGCAGCCGACCGGCCGGGAGAACCTCAATGCGTCGCTTATCAGCCGTTGCGGCCATCATCTGCGCCGCCACTGCCGCCACAGCCCAGCCGCATCAGCCCTACGCCGGCTTGCAGCAACGTGGCGTGAAGGCACTGTCCGATGGCGAGATCGCCGACCTGCGCGCCGGCCGCGGCATGGGGCTGGCGCTGGCTGCGGAGCTCAACGGCTATCCGGGTCCGCTCCACGTGCTCGAGCATGCCGACGCGTTGCGCCTGACCGTCGAGCAGCGGCAGCGCACGCAGGCGCTCTATGAGGCGATGAAGTTGGAGGCGATCGCGCTTGGCGAGCGGCTGATCGCGCTGGAAGCCGAGCTCGACCGCGCCTTCGCGGGCCGCACCATCACCGCGCAGGCGCTCGCCGAGGCGACCGCCGCCATCGGTGCGACGCAGGCGGCGCTGCGCGCCGCGCACCTGCGTTATCACCTGGTGCAGGTGGAGGTCCTCACGGCCGAGCAGGTGCGGCGCTACGCAGAGCTGCGTGGATATGCCGGCGGTCATGGCGCGGTCGGGCATTCCGGTGCGCATCGGCCGAGCGGCCACCATGGCCGATGATGGGCGAAATGGGGAGTGGCGAATGGCGAGCGGCAAAGGCAAGGTAGCGATCGGGGCTCGATCTATTCGCTATTCGCTATTCGCTATTTGGCCATCAGGGGGAAGTCTGATCCATGACTGCCGTCGATATCGATGCCGCAACCGCGCGGCTGATGCGTTTTCTGGCGGTCGAAGGGGTGACCGGCCGCGAGGCGCTGATCGGCAAGGAGCTGGTCGCAGCGCTGAAGCAAGGGGGCGTCCCGGCGCGATCGATCCGCTTCGATGACGCTCACACCCGCATCCCGCTGCCGACCCAGACCGGGAATCTCATCGTCGACCTGCCCGGTCGCGGGTCGCTGCGGTCGGCCGCTCGCCTGCTGTTCATGACGCACATGGACACCGTGCCGCTGTGCGCGGGCGCCAAGCCGAAGCGGCAGGGACGCAAGATCGTCAACACGGCCAAGGCGGCGCTTGGCGGCGACAACCGAACCGGATGCGCGGTGCTGGTCACGCTCGCTGCCGAACTGCTGCGGCAAAAACCCGACCATCCGCCGCTGACGCTGTTGTTTACGGTGCGCGAGGAGAGCGGCCTGTGGGGCGCGCGGCACGTGAAGCCGCCGGAGCTCGGCGGCGTCACCATGGGGTTCAACTACGACGGCCGCGCCGCCAACGACGTCGTGATCGGCGCGCTCGGCGCGGACCGGTGGGAGGTCGAGATTTTCGGGCGCGCCTCCCATGCCGGCGTCGCACCCGAGCGCGGCATCAGCGCGACCGTGATCATGGCTGAGGCGCTGGCGGCGGTGCGCGCCCAAGGCTGGTTCGGCAAGGTCGAGAAGAACGGCAGCGTCGGCACCAGCAATGTCGGCCCGGTCAGTGGCGCGAACGATAGGCCGGCGGGTGACGCCACCAATGTGGTGACCGACTACGTCCTGGTCCGCGGGGAGAGCCGCAGCCACGATGCGAAGTTCTTCAAAGCGATCACGGCGGCCTACAAGGCCGCCTTCCAGCAGGCTGCCGCGCGCGTGCAGAATAGCGAAGGCAAGGTCGGCCGCGTCAAGTTCCGGGCCCGCACCGACTACCGGCCGTTCCGCCTGAAGGAGACGGCGCCGGTGGTCGCGCGCGCCGTCGCCGCCGTCGCGGCGCAGGGGCGCACGCCGCAGGTTTGCCTTGCCAACGGCGGCCTCGATGCCAATTGGCTGGTGCGCCACGGCATCCCGACGGTGACGTTCGGGGCCGGCCAGAACGAGCCGCACACCGTCACCGAGTGGATTGATCTTGCTGAATTCGAGTCCGCGTGCCGGTTGGCGGTTGGGATTGCGACGGGCAAGTAGCGAATGGCGAATGGCGAATTGCGAATAGCGAGCGATGAGTAGCGAACGGTGGGTAGTAGGCGATCGCGCTCGCCGCTCGCCCACTGACTATTCGCTATGCACTATTCGCCATTCGCCATTCGCCACTCGCCACTCGCCAACCGCCATTCGCTCACGCGAACCGCGGCATCACTTTGGTCCAGAACGCTTCGATCGACCGCATCAGGACGTCGTGCGGCACCAGATTGTTGTAGGTGTAGCAGAACGTCCAGTCGACCGGCTGCCGGCGTTGCGACGTCTCCATGGCTTTGAGCACGGTGTCGAGGGTGCCGACATAGGCGTAGCCGCCGGCGACGATCTCCTCGGGCGTCGGAAAGGTTTTGGTGACCGGGTCCTGCAGGCCCTTGCGGAAGCCGAACGGCTCGAACCAGGCGCGCCCGCTGAACTGTCCGGAGTCGCGCCATAGCGCCATCGCCTGCTCGTCGGTGTCGGCGATGATGACGTCGCGCAGCACCCCCATGCCGGCGCCCTTCGGGCGCCCGGCGACCTCAGCATAGACGCTGTAAAGCTTGTCCTCGTGGGTCGGGTGCATGGCCGGCAGGATCGGCGTGACGTTCTCGCGGGCGCAGAACCGGATGGTGCTCTCGGAGCTTGCAAACGGCTGGAACAGCGGCGGGTGCGGCTTTTGCAGCGGCTTGGGGACCACCCCCACCGCCGTGAGCACGCCGTTCTCAACGCCCTTGCCCCATCTGAGCGTGGTGTCGAGCTCCCACGGCGTCGGCCCGGGAGGGACCTTCCAGTACCTGCCATCGAAGGTCAGCATCTCCTCGGTCCAGCATTTCTTGATGATCCGGAAGTTCTCCTCGAAGGCGGCGCGGTTGGCGGCGTCGATCTCGTCGTGCTGGTTGGGAAGCGCGCCGTGAATGCCGTGGGTCTGCTGCGCCATCACGTCGACCCAGCGGCGCTGGTAGCCGCGCGCGAAGCCGGCGCAGGCGCGCCCGCCGGTCATGTGATCGAGCATCGCGATGTCCTCGGCGACCCTGATCGGGTTGGCGGCCGGCAGCACGATGCCGAGCTGGCCGACGCGGATCCGCCTGGTCTGCATCGCGAAATAGAGATCGAGCAGAACCGGATTGTTGGAGAGCTCGAAGCCCTCGATGTGGAAGTGGTGCTCGGTGAAGCTGACCGAGTTCGTAGCCGAGCTCGTCGGCGAGCCGGATCTGCTCGGAGAGGTCGCGCAGCATGCGCTGGTAGAGATCGTCGCGCATGCCCGCCATGCCGGCTTCGATCTCGGCGCGGTTGCCGATGGTCGGAAGATAGAACAGCGAGGCTTTCAAGGCGTTTCCCTTCAGACGGAGGCTCGCTGCAGAATTCCACGTCTGCCGGCATGCAGCAATTGTCGGCGGTGCCGGGCGGAGATGGCAGTGATGAGACGCCGCACGGCGGTCAATGTGGATTTTACAGCGCGGCGCTTTCCGACCCTTTGGCCGCGCGGCGGAAGAAGTCGCCGTCGAGCGGCAGGGCCACCCACGCACCGGCAGCGAAAATCAAGAACCCCTCAAGCGAAAATCAAGCAGGTCTGAAAGCAAATGCGGGCGCGAGCGCGCATGTTCCTGGCCACGGACGGCGCCGCCGGCCGAACAAGGCGAGGAATAGATGTCCACCATGTCCAGCTTTCAGGCCCAGTCGGGGCCCCGCGGCGTCGTGATCGCGCTGCACTGCTCGGGCGCCGGCGCCGGGCAGTGGCGGGGCCTGGGTGACATGCTCGGCACCGACTATGAGCTGATCGCACCCGAGCATTACGGCTGCGAGAGCACCGGTCCTTGGACCGGCGATCATGCGTTCACGCTCGCGGACGAGGCGGCGCGGACGATCGCGCTCATAGACGACGCCTATGGGAAGGTGCACCTCGTCGGCCACTCGTACGGCGGGGCTGTTGCGCTGCACGCCGCGCTCGCGCGGCCGGACCGGATCGCCAGCTTGACGCTCTACGAGCCGTCCGCCTTCCACCTCCTCAAGCAGTTTGCAGGCGGGGCCACGGCGTTTGCGGAAATCAGCGCACTCGCCCGCAGCACCGGCGAGGACGTGATCTCAGGCGACTATCGCGGTGCAGCAGCCCGCTTCGTCGATTATTGGAGCGGGCCCGGCGCATGGGACGCGCTTCGCCCCTCGCATCAAGCTGCGCTCGCGCGCTGGATGCCGAAGGCGCCGCTCGATTTTGCCGCCCTGATCCAGGAGCCGACGCCCGCCAGCGCCTACGCCGATCTGCATTTCCCGGTCTTGGTCCTGCGTGGCGAGCACGCGCCGGCACCAACCCGTGTGATTGCCCAACGGCTCGCGACGCTCTGTCCCGCCGTGCGCCTCGCGATCGTCGCCGGGGCCGGTCACATGGGCCCGCTGACCCATGCGGTGGCAGTCCACGCCCTGATGGTCAAACACATTGCCGAAGCGCGCGCACGCGCGCCGCAGCAGCGGCGTGCTCCAGTCAACGCAGGCTTTTCAGCCCGCCGGCAGGCCGGATTTGATGTACGGCTGGCGGCCGACGCGCCCGCGTGAGCCAGTGCGCGGATCGAAAGAGGCGCCCGATGGACAGTCAGGCGCGAAGTGGATTGATCAGCCCTGCCATCCTGGTGCTATGTTGTCGGGAGGCGGCCGAACGCCTTCGAGGCATGCTCGGAAACACCTAAGGCTAGCGCAGCCGCCGGCATCAGCTGATACGATACGCTTAACCGCAAGGGGAGATACGCCATGGCTACGTTGCAGCCTGATCCAAGCTTCTATCCCTCGCCTCGCGAAGCCGAAAAGGCGCCTCCTGAGACATTCGCCTACGTGGCGGCGTTCGATCCCGACCGCAAACGCGGCGACGGCCTCGCCGTCGTCGACCTCGATCCCGCTTCCGCCACATATTCGCAAATCGTCGGCAACGTCTCGGTGCCGAATGCCGGCGACGAGTTCCATCATTTCGGATGGAACGCCTGCTCGTCCTCGCTCTGTCCCAACGCGCCGCATCCGCACGTCGAGCGGCGCTACCTCGTGGTGCCGGGCTTGCGCTCCTCACGCATCTACATCTTCGACACCAAGCCGGATTCGCGCGCGCCCAAGCTGGTCAAGACCATCGAGCCGGACGAGATCGCCGCCAAGACCGGCTACAGCCGTCCACACACCGTGCACTGCGGGCCGGACGGAATCTACCTCACCGCGCTCGGCAACCCCGAGGGCAAGGGTCCGGGCGGGATCTTCCTGATGGACCATCAGACCTTCGAACCGCGCGGCCGTTGGGAGGTCGACCGCGGCCCGCAGCAGCTCGCCTATGACGCCTGGTGGCATCTCGGCCACGACACCATGGTGACGAGCGAATGGGGAACGCCCGACACGTTCGAAAACGGTCTTGTCCCCGAGATCCTGCTCGGCAGCAAATACGGCAAGCGCCTGCATTTCTGGGATCTCAACAAGCGCAAGCACCTGCAGGAAATCGATTTCGGCGACGAGCATCAGCTGGTGTTCGAGCTGCGGCCGGCGCACAATCCCACCAAGGCCTACGGGTTCGTGAATTGCGTCGTCAGTCTCAAGGACCTGTCTTCGTCGATCTGGACCTGGTATCGCGAGAACGGACGCTGGGCGGTCAAGAAGATCATCTCGATTCCCGCCGAGCCCGCCAGCGCCGACGATCTCCCGCCGATGCTCAAGGGTTTCGGCGCGGTGCCGCCGCTGGTCACCGACATCGACCTGTCGATGGACGACCGGTTCCTCTACGTCTCCTGCTGGGGCACCGGCGACCTGCAGCAATACGACGTCTCCGACCCGTTCGAGCCGAAACTGACCGGCAAGGTGCGGATCGGCGGCATCGTGTCGCGCGCGACCCATCCGGCCGCAAACAACGGCAAGCTCGGTGGCGGGCCGCAGATGGTCGAGATCAGCCGCGACGGCCGCCGCGTCTACTTCACCAACTCGCTCTACGGTGCGATCGACGGGCAGTTCTACGACGGCGGCTTCGACGGCTGGATGGTCAAGCTCGACGCCGCTCCCAATGGCGGCATCAAGTTCGACGAGAAATTCTTCGTGCAGTGGCCGAAGGGGCAGCTCCCGCACCAGGTGCGGCTGCAGGGCGGCGACTGCTCGTCGGATTCGTACTGCTTTCCGTGAGGGACTATCCCCGTTGCTCCCCCTCACCCGACCTGCGCTTCGCTCGGTCGACCTCTCCCCGCTGGGGAGAGGTGACGAACGCGACGCCGCTTTCCACCTCTCCCCAGTGGGGGCCGCTAGTCCGAGCGGTGACGAGGCCGCTCGACCTTCCGCGCGGGCAGTGCAGCGATCGGAATCCGCGCGTCGCGAACGGTGACGGTGATCGGCGATGTTGCGAATATCCCCATGAGCGCCATCCCGACCGAAGTCTGGCCTTGGCTCGCGCTCGCGGGCCTCGGCCTGTTTCATGGCGTCAACCCGGCGATGGGCTGGCTGTTCGCGGTCGCGCTCGGCCTGCACCGCGGTAACCAGCGCATCGTGCTCCTCTCCCTCGTCCCGATCGCGCTCGGGCACGCGGCGTCGGTCGCCGCCGTGCTGCTCGCCGTCGTGGCGCTTGGGGTCGTCGTCGACCAGACCATGCTGATGCGGCTGGCGGCGGTCGTGCTGATCGCCTGGGCCGCCTGGCACGCGCTCTATGGGCACCGCCGGCGCGTCCGCGTCGGCATGCAGACCGGACTTGCCGGCCTGGTCCTGTGGTCGTTCCTGATGGCGAGCGCTCATGGTGCCGGACTGATGCTGATCCCGACCCTGCAGCCGATCTGCGCGTCGGTCGCCGGCGTTCAGACCACGGCCTCCACCGCGTCGGCCGCGCTGCTCGGGCTCGGGATCCATTCGGCCGTCATGCTGGCGACGATCGCAATCATCTCGCTCGCGGTCTACCGCTGGATCGGCGTCGATTCCTGCGTCGCGGCTGGATCAATCTCGATCTCGTCTGGATCGTCGCGCTCGCCGGTTGCGGCGTCGTGCTGCTGGTTGTCTAGATCGTGACAGAAGCGTCCGGCGTCATAAGCCCCGAAACGGCGGCTGACACGGCGCCTGTCGATCATGCGCATGGTCGTGGCCGCGTATCGTGACCTCTGGCGACGTCGGTGCTCGCCCTGCGCACGCTCGTCGATCTGCGCGCTGCTCATTCTGCTTGCAGTTCAAGGTGGCGGAGGACCTTGTCCCATGGCGAACGTGGATGCCGCCCGGTCGTCGGCGAACTCCTGGGTTTCGTGCATGGGCGCGGTGCAAAGCTTTCTTCTCACGCCATTCATGATCGCGGTCCATCGCTTCATCATTCTCGATGAGGTGACGTCCGGTTACGCCCTCGATCCGAGCAGGCCGAACGTTCATGCTGTTCTTCAAATGGCTGGTCGTTCTCTCTGCCATCGGCTCGCTGGCGTTCTGGGCGTACGCTTTATTGACGGCGCTCGGATGTGCCCATTGCGGGCGCAGGTGTTCCGCGCGCTCGTTATCCTGGCCGCGGCGGCGTTCATTTCATCCGTCGTCGCCGATCCTGTTTCCGGCGATCGCGGTGAACTCGCCCGGCGCACAGGCTGCAAATGCCTGGTCCGATACCAGAGGTCATGCCGTGAGAATCTTCATGATCTTTGCACTGGGCTCTTGGCCGTCCCTGCCGATTGTGCTCGCCACCACGTGGATGCTTGGTCCCGAAAGCGCACATCGCCGGATCCAGTCGCCATCGCCAGCCTGTTCGTGAGCGCCATCATGCACGCGGTCACATTGACCTTGTAGCGTGGCGATCGCATCGCGCGTCTTTCAGATCGTCGGTGATCGCGGAGTGCGCCGGCGTGACTTCGCGTCGACGGCGCGAGCGTCACCCCGCCAGGCGCAATCGCTCCGAGACGTAGCGATCGACGGCGGCGGCATCCAGGCGGGTGCCGCACAGCCCGACATGGCCGTCGGGGCGCAGCAGATAGAACGAGGGCCGCGGGATCTGCGCGCGCGCCAGTTCCGCGTCATTGCCGGGATCGGCCGGAACGACGTGGATGCGCACGAGATCGCCGAGACCGAGGCTGCGCATCGGGCGCAGGCTGCCCGAACACGAGCAGGTTGAAGCGCGTGTCGTCGAGCTTCTCGAACAGGTCCTCGACCGGTCCGTTCGGGCTCGAACTTCAGCCGCAGCCACGGGAAGCGGTCGCCAGCGCTGCGGCGCGCCCTGCGGCAGGCCCTCCAGCGATTGCGACAGCGGGCTCTTGCGATAGTGGATGCCGATCTGCGAGACGACGCGGAACGCGAACCTCTGGATGCGTTCGCGGCTCATCGCAAAGGCGCGCGATCCGGGCGAGGACCTTCGGTGCGCAGCAAGCCCGGCAAGCCAACTGTCGGAGACCACCAGCCGGAAGGCGCGGTCGGTGGTGTTCAGCAGCCGTTGCGCGACCGGGACGCGCTCGTCCTCGTAGGAGGCGAGCAATGCCGCGTCGGCCCGACCCTTGACGACCAGCGCCAGCTTCCAGGCCAGGTTGTAGGCATCCTGCAGGCCGGTGTTCATGCCCTGCGCGCCGACCGGGCTGTGGATGTGGGCGGCGTCGCCGAGCAGGAAGCAGCGGCGCTCGCGGAAGCGCGCGGCGCAGCGGTGATGGATGCGGTAGGTGGAGAACCAGGTGCAGGCCTTGAACGACAACCCGGCCCCCGCCTCCTTGCGCAGGGAGGGGATCACGGCCTCGAACGTGACGTCGTCCCGATCGCGCAGCGCCGGCGGCAGGATGCCGACGATCCGCCAGTGATCCTTGCCGCGCATCGGGAACAACAGGTGGAAGCCGTCCCGCCACAGGTAGACGTTGACCTCGTCCGGAACCATGCGTGCCGGTCGCCTCGCGTATCGGCGACGAAGAACACGTGCTCGTAGGGCGCGCCCGGGAAGCGTAATGCCGTTCAGCTCGCGCACGGCGCTGCGCGCGCCGTCGCAGCCGGCGACCCAGGCGGCGGGGATCGTGCGGCTGCGTGCCGTCGGGCAGCTTCAGCGTCGCGGCGACGCTGTCCGGCTGCTGCTCGAGGCCGACGAGCTCGGTGTTCCACTGCACCGCATACGCCGAGCTCGCGCAGCTTGTCGCCCATGATCCGTTCGTTGTCGTCCTGGCCGAGGATCAGGATGAACGGATAGGGCGTGAGGTCGCGGCCGGCCTCGCCGAGCGGAACGCGCGCCATCTTGCGCCCCTGCGCCCACATGTTGGCGCCGGTGCCGCGCTTGCCGAGCTCGAGCGCGCGGCTCGACGATGCCGAGCTTGGCGTAGATCTCGAGCGTGCGCGCCTGCACGCCCAGCGCCCGCGTCTGCAGCGACGGTCCGGCATGGCGGTCGATGATCAAGCGTGCGAACGCCGCGGCGGACGAGCTGATTGGCGAGCATCAGCCCGGTCGGGCCGGCGCCCACGATCAGAACGTCGGTATCCATCAAGGCCCCCTCGGGTCGACAGTTCAGCGAATGCGATTTTGACGTTGAGGGTAGCCCGGATTGCCGTTGGAGCGGTAAGACAAGGATCATGGCCGACCTGCGCAGGATCAATACCGGACCGGGGCTCACCTTCGACGCGTGGGTCGATGGCCCGCCCGGCGCGCCGCTCGGTGCTGCTGCTGCATGGCTTTGCGGAATCGTTCGATATGTGGCGCGCACAGCTGCTGGCGCTAGCCGCCGCCGGCTATCGCGCAGTGGCGCCGAGCCAGCGCGGCTACTCGGCGGGCGCGCGGCCGGACCCGAGCGACAGCGCGAACTATCAGTTCGACCGCCTGCTTGCCGACGCCATGAACATCGCGGCCGCGTGCGGCGGCCTCGATGGCCGCTTTCATCTCGTCGGGCATGATTGGGGCGGCAGCATCGCCTGGGGCATCGCCGACCGCCATCCGCACCGCCTCGCCTCGCTCACGGTGCTGTCGCGCCCCCATCCCAATGCATTCAACCGCGCCCTGCAGCTTGCCGATGGCGAACAGGCCAAGCGCTCGCGTCATCACTGGGCCTTCCTCGAGCCCGACGCCGGGCCGCGGTTCCTCGCGGACGACTGCCGCTGGCTGCGGGAGCGGCTGGCGCGATCCGGCGTTCCGCCGGCCGCGATCGCGCAATACGTCGCCGTGCTCGGAAACCGGCCGACGATCGAGGCGGCCCTGGCCTGGTATCGCGCGCGCGGCGCGATCCGTGCACCGCTCGGACCGATCGACGTTCCAGTGCTCTACCTGTGGGGCGACGCCGACGACACCGTCGGGCGGGCGGCGGCCGAGGGCACGCGCGAGTTCGTGCGCGGGCCCTATCGGTTCGAGGTTCTGCCCGGCATCGGTCACTTTGCCGCCGACCAGGCCCCCGATACCGTGAACGCGCTGTTGCTGGCGCACCTTGCCGCGCATCCGGTATAGGTGAACCGCCGGCCGGGGAATGTGGTTGCTGGCCGATCGTCGTGATGTCCATGAGCTGGTCGAAACGCGCGTTCCTGGCGCTGCTGGCGATGCTGACGCCGCTCGGCGCTGCGCTGCCGGCGCGCGCCCAAGCGCCCGAAAACGCCTCGCTTGCCGGTCAGTTCCTGATCGCTTCGCCGACGATCACCGATCCGCGCTTCGCCCGCACCGTGATCCTGATGGTGCAGCACGACCGCAACGGGGCGCTCGGCATCATCGTGAACTTGCCGGCGGACGAACGGCCAATGGCAAAGCTCCTGGAGATGCTTGGCGAGAAGGAGACGAACGTCGCCGGCACGGTGCGCATCTTTGCCGGCGGCCCGGTCCAGCCGGAAATCGGCTTCGTCGTGCACAGCGCCGACTATCGACGACCCGAGACCATTGACATCGATGCGCGCGTCGCCATGACCGCCAGCCGCGAGATCCTGCGCGACATCGCGCACGGCAAGGGGCCGCAGAAGAGCCTGGTTGCGTTCGGCTACGCCGGCTGGGCGCCGGGCCAACTCGAAGGCGAGCTACGGCGCGGGTCCTGGTTCACCGCGCCGGCGGAGCCGAAGCTGATCTTCGACGAGGACCGCGACAAGGTCTGGGATCTCGCGTTCGCGCAGCGCACGCAGGACCTTTAGGATCTCAGGAGCATCGCGCCTTCCAAGGCAGCTGGCGCGCGCACGGAGGCGTGCGAAAAGCGCGCAGGATTTCAGGCGCCGGACGGCCGCTCGTGGAGCTCATCGGCAAGAAAGTCGATGAGGCGTCGCACCGCAATCGATTGCGTCTTCGAGGGAGGGAAGAGCGCGTTCGCCGTCACCGGTGTGACCGTCGCAGCCTGAAGCACCCGAACCAGGCGGCCGGCCGCAAGATCCTCGTTCACGACATATGCCGGGATCATTGCGATGCCGAGACCGGCGAGCACGGCATCGCGCACCGAGAAGATGTTCTGCACTGCCAGCCGCCATGGCACCCGGATGACGACGTCGCCGTCGGCGGTCTGAAGCGTCCAGCTCTGGCGGTCGGCGCTGATCAAGATGCACGCGTGCCGCCGCAAGTCGTCCGGTATGTCGAGCGGCGGAGCGTGCGCGAGGTAGTCCGGGCTCGCAACGAGCACGCGCGCATAGGTCGCGAGCCGGCGTGCGATCAGCGAAGAGTCCTCGAGTTCGCCGAGGCGGATCGCCAAGTCGAAACCTTCCGCAATCAGGTCGACCCGGCGATCCGCAAACTCGAGATCGAGCGATATGCCGGGATGAAGGCGCAGAAAATCCAATAGCAGCGGCATCAAGATGAGCTGGCCGAGCCCGGCCGCCGCCGCCAGGCGGATCCGGCCGGTCGGCGCCCCGGTTTTGGCGAGCACTTCGAGTTCCGCCGCCTCGGCCTCCGCAACGATCGGCGCGCAGCGCTGGTGATAAGCGCGGCCGGCGTCCGTCAGGCTGAGACTTCGCGTCGATCGATTGAGCAGCTGCAGGCCGAGCCGCGCCTCGAGTTCGGCCAGCCGCCGGCTGACCGTGCCTTTCGGGATGCCCAACGCCCGGCCGGCTGCGCTCAGCGAGCCGTGCTCCATGATCTTCACGAACAGCGCCATGCCCTCGACGTCGGGCAAGTTCATTGTCTTACACGCGAGACAATATCGTCATGTTTTGCAGTCTAGTGTGTTTGTTTTTGAAACGCTAGGGATTGTGGAGGAAATCGAACCGTTCGCAATGCTTCCCCACACCCCAGAGCGCGCAATGGCGGCAGCCGCGCCCAAGCCGCTACCGCGGCACACGCGCGCCGCCGGTGCTTTCGCGACCACTTCACTGAAGGTGGTTCTGGGGCTGTCCGGGGCTTTCACCGTGTTCACCGGGCTCAACCTCGCCTTCGGCGGAATCCGGACCTTGGGCTGGCAGGGCACCACCGATTTTCTGCAGGTGGTTTCCGAGCACGCGTACCTGATCCAAGACAATCACACGCGGTTCCTGGGCGGGGTATGGACCGGCGTCGGGCTGCTGCTGATGTTGTCGCCGCTCAATCTCAAGGCGTTCCGGCCGGCGCTCAATCTGGTGTTTGCGATCATCTTCCTTGGCGGGCTGGCGCGGTTCACCGCGATGCGGCCGGACATCGTCTTCGGCCCGGACATCGTCGGCTCGTTGATCGCCGAGCTCGTCGGCATGCCGCTGTTGTGGCTGTGGGTGTCGAAGGCGGTCCAGGCATCAGACCACTGAGGCACCCGCACCGCGCACTACGCGCGCTTCCTGCCCTTGCGCTTCTGCTGCATGTAGGAGCGCAGCACCGCGTTCATGCGGCGCTGGTAGCCCGCACCTTCCTGCTTGAAATAGTCGAGCACGTCCTCGTCGACGCGGATCGAGATCGCCTTCTTCTTCGGCGGGATGACGAGGACGGCGTCCGACCAGTCGACATCGAGCGGCACGGCGTCAGGATCGTTGCGAACGGCGGCTTCGATCTGTTCATCGGTCAATGCGTCGACACGGGCCCAATCGGTCCGACCCTTGCGTCGATCACCCCATCGCCTGGTTATGATACGATCGTTCTTCATTTTTCCGGGCCCGTCTCGCGGAGATAATTCGGAGCGCACTTCCGCGGCGCGTGAACACAACGCTGACGATCCTGCCTTCCAATTCACCGGTCGCGATCCAACGCTCCTCGTTGTGTCGATCCGAACGACGAAGCGCGATCGATCCGTAGAAGATCGCCTTTGCGTCATCGAAATCGATGCCGTGCTTGCGAAAGTTGGCCTCCGCCTTCTCCTCGCGCCATTCGAAAGCGCCGACGCCCACGAATAGCCTGGCAACATCATCCACCATAGCGAAGCGCTCTGTGGCAGCGGACTCGGTTTCCCGGGCCGATGGTTCGCTATGACGTCTTCAAGCCTCCGGGCGAACGCCTTTAGGCACACCCTCGCCCACCGGCAGTTTGTATATACAGTTGCATGGACAAGGCGTCAACCGGACGCTTCTTCGGGAGCCACCTTGTGAATAGCCGGGACAAGCCTTCGGGCCGATCCTATCCGGCACCGCCACCCTATAATGACGGGCTCACGAATCGCACCAATCAGACCCGATGCGCTTTCCGCCGCAGTTCCTCGACGACATCCGCGCCCGGCTGCCGCTCTCGGATGTGGTCGGGCGGCGCGTGAAGCTCAAGAAATCCGGCCGCGAGTGGAAGGGGCTCTCGCCGTTCAATCGCGAGAAGACGCCGTCGTTCTTCGTCAATGACCAGAAGGGCTCGTGGTTCGACTTCTCGGCCGGCAAGAACGGCGACATCTTCGGCTTCGTGATGGAGACCGAGGGTGTGTCGTTCCCGGAAGCGGTCGAGCGGCTCGCCGGCATGGCCGGCCTGCCGATGCCGGTTGCCTCCCCCGACGCCGAGGTGCGCGAGGAACGGCGCAAGACGCTGCTACGACGTCATGGAGCTTGCGGCGAAATTCTTCGAGGCGACGCTTGCGGCGCGCGCCGGCGCGCATGCCCGCGGCTACCTCGCCGACCGCGGGATCGAGCCCGCGACGCAACTGCAATTCCGGCTCGGCTACGCGCCGGCCGAGCGCTTCGCGCTCAAGGAGCATCTCGGCGCGCACGGGATCTCGGTCGACGACATGGTCGAGGCCGGCCTGTTGGTGACCGGCGACGACATCCCGCTGCCCTACGATCGTTTCCGCGACCGCGTGATGTTCCCGATCACGGATCTGCGCGGCCGCGTCATCGCGTTCGGCGGGCGCGCGCTGCAGAAGGACGCGCAGCGCGAAATATCTCAACTCGCCCGAGACGCCGCTCTTCCGCAAGGGCGCGACGCTCTACAACCTTGCCGGCGCGCGCGCCGCCGCGCACCAGGGCGCGCCCGTGGTCGTGGCCGAGGGCTATGTCGACGTCATCGCGCTGGTGACGGCCGGCTATCCGGGTGCGGTCGCGCCGCTCGGGACCGCGTTGACCGAGGACCAGCTGGCGCTGTTGTGGAAGATGGCGGACGAGCCGGTGCTGTGCTTCGACGGCGACCGGGCTGGCCGGCGTGCCGCCTATCGGGTGGTCGATCTCGCGCTGAACGGCTCTCCCCCGGCAAGAGCCTGCGCTTCGCCGTGCTGCCGCCCGGGCAGGATCCGGACGACCTCGCCCGCTCCGGCGGCGCGCGAGGCGATGGCCGAGGTTTTGGCGAGCGCGCGGCCGCTCTCCGACATGCTGTGGGGGCGCGAGACCGAGGCCGGCAGCTTCGACACGCCCGAGCGGCGGGCCGCCCTGGAGGCGCGCCTCGCCGCCACCCTGCAAAGCATCGGCGACGAGACGGTGCGAAAATACTACCGGGACGACCTAGCCGGCCGGATCCGGGCGCTGTTCGGACGCCCGCCAGACTCGGCCGGCCGTCCGGCTCGGTCGGGGCGACAAACCCCGCGCAGCTGGGCGGCCGTCGGCAGCAGCGGTTCCGGGCCGGCGGCGCGCCGGCCGGACCGTGGGTCGCGGACCCAATGGGGCCGCCTGGCGCCGGCGAGCGCCGGCCTCGACTGCAAGCCCGATCGTGCGGGGCTCGCGCAGCGCGCGTGCCGGCGCGCGAGGCCTGATCCTGCTGGCCGTGCTCAATCACCCTTGGCTGCTCGAGACCCACGCCGAGGAACTGGCCGAGCTCGAATTCCGCCATCCCGATGGCGACCGGCTGCGCCGCGCCATGCTGGATGCCGCCGCCGGCCATGCGCAGGCGCCGCTCGAGCCCGTGCTGCTGCGCGAAGCGGTGACGGCCGCGGGCTTCGGCCCCGTGCTCGCACGGGTGGAAGCGGCCATCACCCACCCGTCCGACTGGCCGGCCCGCCCCGATGCTGCGCCCGACGACGTGACCCATTGGTGGAATCACGTGGTTACCTTGCATCGCAAGCAGAGGACGTTAAATAGGGAGCTGAAAGACGCCGAGCGCGCGCTCGGTAACGAGCCGAGCGAGGAGAACTTGCATTGGCTCGAGACGTGCAGGCGCGTCTTTCGGCGCTGGAAGGGGCCGAGGCCTTGATCGAGGATTTCGGCGTGTCGTCCGGGCGGCCGGCGCGGACTTTCTGACGGCCATCGATTGTCTGATACTTGGGGGCTCGAAGCGGGGAACCGGAGTCAGCAGGGTCGGCAAGGATCAGGGTTAAGCGGCACTTAACATGATCCGGAGACACTCCCGGTTCTGATTTTCGTTCGGGGCGGCGCCCTCAGGCGCTGCCTTTTCGGCTATCGGCCGGGGCGCTAGGCGTGAGCCCCGGCCGCGGAGATGTGCATGGCGACCAAGACCAAACCGACCCCGCAGAAGGAAGAGGCCCCGGAGAAAGAGGCCGCCGCCGAGACGCCGACCCAGGACTCCCCGCTGCTCGATCTTTCGGACGCCGCCGTCCGCAAGATGATCAAGCACGCCAAGAAGCGCGGCTACGTCACCTACGAGCAGCTCAATGCCGTGCTGCCCTCCGAGGAGGTCACCTCCGAGCAGATCGAGGACATGCTGGCGATGCTCAACGAGATGGGCATCAACGTGGTCGAGCAGGAGGAAGCCGAGGCCGAGGAGGACAAGTCCGAGGAGGCCGACGACGACGATGACGCCGGCAGCGAGCTGGTCGAGGTGTCGGCGAAGCCGTCGCCGACCAAGGAGACCAAGGAGCCGTGCGAGCGCACCGACGATCCGGTGCGCATGTACCTGCGCGAGATGGGCTCGGTCGAGCTGCTCTCGCGCGAAGGCGAGATCGCGATCGCCAAGCGCATCGAGGCCGGCCGCGAAGCGATGATCGCCGGCCTGTGCGAAAGCCCGCTCACCTTCCAGGCGATCATCATCTGGCGCGACGAGCTGAACGAAGGCAAGGTGTTCCTGCGCGACATCATCGACCTGGAAGCGACCTATGCGGGCCCCGACGGCAAGCAGGTGCCGGCCGCCGGCCGGCGCGCGCCGGGCGCCCGGCGCGCCCGCCGAAGGCGGCGCCGCGGCCAGCGCCGCGGGCGCGACCGGTTGCGGCGCCGCCCGCGGCGCCGCCCGGCCCGACGCCGTTCAGCCGCGCGCAGCCGGCACGCCCGCGCCGCCCCGCGGGCGGCAACGGCGAGGACGACGAGGAAGCCCGAGGGCGCGCAACCTCACCGACGACTACGACGAGGACGATATCGAGAACTCGCTCTCGCTCGCCGCGATCGAGGCCGAGCTGAAGCCGAAGGTGCTGGAGACCTTCGACAAGATCGCCGACGACTACAAGAAGCTGCGCCGCCTGCAGGACCAGGACATCGAGAACAAGCTGAAGAACGAGTCGCTCTCGCCCGCGCAGGAGCGCAAGTACAAGAAGATCAAGGAAGAGCTCATCGCCGAGGTGAAGTCGCTGCGGCTCAACCAGGCGCGCATCGACGCGCTGGTCGAGCAGCTCTACGACATCAACCGCAAGCTGGTCTCGCACGAGGGCCGGCTGATGCGGCTCGCCGAGAGCTACGGCGTCGCGCGCGAGGATTTCCTCAAGAACTACATGGGCTCCGAGCTCGACCCGCACTGGCTCAACCGCGTCTCGAAGCTCTCGGCCAAGGGCTGGAAGAACTTCGTCGCCAAGGACAAGGACCGCATCAAGCAGATCCGCTCCGAGATCCACGCGCTCGCGACGAGACCGGGCTCGAGATCGGCGAGTTCCGCAAGATCGTCCACATGGTGCAGAAGGGCGAGCGCGAGGCGCGCCAGGCCAAGAAGGAGATGGTGGAGGCGAACCTGCGCCTCGTGATCTCGATCGCCAAGAAATACACCAACCGCGGCCTGCAGTTCCTCGACCTGATCCAGGAAGGCAACATCGGCCTGATGAAGGCGGTCGACAAGTTCGAGTACCGCCGCGGCTACAAGTTCTCGACCTACGCGACGTGGTGGATCCGGCAGGCGATCACGCGCTCGATCGCCGACCAGGCGCGCACCATCCGCATCCCGGTGCACATGATCGAGACGATCAACAAGATCGTGCGCACCTCGCGCCAGATGCTGCACGAGATCGGCCGCGAGCCGACGCCGGAGGAGCTGGCCGAGAAGCTCGCGCATGCCGCTCGAGAAGGTGCGCAAGGTCCTCAAGATCGCCAAGGAGCCGATCTCGCTCGAGACGCCGATCGGCGACGAGGAGGATTCGCACCTCGGCGATTTCATCGAGGACAAGAACGCGATCCTGCCGATCGACGCCGCGATCCAGTCGAACCTGCGCGAGACCACGACGCGCGTGCTCGCCTCGCTCACGCCGCGCGAGGAGCGCGTGCTGCGCATGCGCTTCGGCATCGGCATGAACACCGACCACACGCTCGAAGAGGTCGGCCAGCAGTTCTCGGTGACGCGCGAGCGCATCCGCCAGATCGAGGCGAAGGCGCTGCGCAAGCTGAAGCACCCGAGCCGCAGTCGGAAGCTGCGGAGCTTCTTGGACAACTGACCGCCGCCTCGATGCCGACGATTGCATGGTTCTATGGCATCGCAATTCGTATGTATGTCCGGGATCATCCGCCGCCGCATTTCTCACGCGGTGTATGGCGAACACGAAGCGTACGTGTCGATCGATACCGGCGAGGTGATCGACGGGGCATTGCCGAAAGCGGCTGCCCGCCTGGTCAAAGAATGGACGCTGGCGCGGCAGGATCAATTGCGCGAGAATTGGCGTCGCGCCCGCACCGGGCAGCAGCCGGAAAGGATCGCAGGTCTCGATGCTGACTAAGGTCGTACGACTCGACAGGCTCGGCGGCTTCCGCCTGCGCGTGCGTTTCAACGATGGCAGCGGGGGGGAGCACGACTTTTCCGCAATGGTCAACGAGCCGGGTCCCATGCTCGAGCCGTTGCGGGACGAGACCTACTTTGGTCGCGTGTTCCTCGAATTCGGCGCGCCCACCTGGCCGAACGGCTTCGACATTGCGCCGGAATGGCTACGCCGCGAAATGGCGGCCGCTGGTGAACTGACGCGCGTTGCCGCGGAATGACCGCGCGCTGAGCGAATATCGCGCGAGGCGGCCCGCCGCCGGGGTCTCGAGCCAGGTGATCGCGAGCGCGTTCGCCGGCATCACGCGGGATCCGGAGGTGATGGCCTTCGACCGGCGCCAGCGCTACACCGTCCGCAAGAGCTTCGAGGAATACGCGCGCACCCGCGTCACCGAGCGCGCCTCGAGGCAGCTGTAACTGCCAAAGGCGCTGTGGCATAGTCGCCTTACTATGCGCACGGACTCACTTGCGATGGAGAGGACGACCACTGCAGCCGAGGGGCTGCCCCGGCGACGCTTTACCGTCGCCGAGCTGGAGCAGATGGCCGCCGCCGGCATCATCCAGGAGGATGAGCGCATCGAACTGATCGGCGGGGAGATCGTGCCGATGTCGCCCAAGGGAAATCGGCACGAAATCGTCAAGATCGCCCTGAACCTGTATTGGGCCCGACGGCTGCCGGAACACCTGCTGTTTGCCACCGAAACAACATTTCGCCTCAGCCAGGATACCTATCTCGAGCCGGACTTCGTGTTCTACGCCAAGGCAACCGGCATTGCGGGGCTCACCGCCGCGACGGCCGAGCTCGCGGTGGAGATCGCGGATACGAGCCTCGGCTATGATCTCGGGCGCAAGGCCGCGCTCTATGCGGCCTTCGGGATTGCGGAGCTCTGGGTCATCGACGCCGTCAAGCTCGTGACCCGCATTCATCGCGACCCGAGCCCGACCGGCTATCGCTCCGCCGGCGATGTGCCCGCAAGCGATAGATTGATCCCCGCCTCGATCCCTGAACTTGCCGTCGTCTTGTCGGAGCTTGAGCTGCACTAAAGTCCGCTGGCGCGGCGAGCGGCCTATCTTGCACGCGCTGCGGCGCACTGATCCACGGTGCGCTGCGCCCGGGACGCGTCGTGCCAAAGGCGCTCGTACGCGCGCCTTGCCATGACGAGCATTTTCGGCCAGTCAGAGGCATGATCACCCGAACCCTCGCCGCCATCCTCTGTGCCTTCGTTCTCGTCGCGCCCGCCCGCGCCGCGCAGTGCGGCGGAGATTTCGACAGCTTCATCGCCGCGATGTCGCGCGAGGCGGCGGCGGCCGGCGTCTCGCAACAGGTCATCGCCAGCGCATTCGCCGGCATCTCGCACGATCCTGCGGTGATGGCCTTCGACCGCCGCCAGCGCTACACCTTCCGCAAGAGCTTCGAGGAATACGCACGCACGCGCGTCACCGAGGCGCGCATCAAGCGCGCCAGGACGCTGATGGCGCGCCATGCCGCCCTGCTCGAGCGGATCGAGCGACAGTTCGGCGTGCCGCGCACCATCATCATGGCGATCTGGACCATGGAGACCGACAACGGCGGCGACATGGGCAAGCTGCCGGTGGTGCGCACGCTGGCGACGCTGGCGCACGATTGCCGGCGCACCGAGCTGTTCCAGCGCGAGCTGATCGCAGCGCTGCAGGTCGCGCAGCGCGGCCACCTGCCGTTGCGCGACATGCTCGGCGCCTATGCGGGCGAGATCGGCCAGACCCAGTTCCTGCCGTCGTCCTACATCAAGTACGGCGTCGATTTCGACGGCGACGGCCGCATCGACCTGCGCCGCAGCGTGCCGGACGTGCTCGCCTCGACCGCCAACCTCTTGAAGGTGAACGGCTGGAAGCCGGGCGCGCCGTTCGGCGAGGGGACGGCGAATTTCGAGGTGATGCACGAGTGGAACCGGTCGGTCGTGTACCGCAAGACCATCGGCTACTTCGCCGAACAGCTGGGCGGATATTGAGGTTTCGCCGCGCCAAGACCCGTTGCGGCGACCCTTGTGTTCGACGCTGGTTGAGCTCCGGAGGGCGCCCACAAGGGGCGCCCCCACGGCGAGCCCGGGATCATGGCGGCGTCGGCTCGCCGTAGCGCAGCCGCAGCAGCCTCGGCTTCGTCGTCGGCTCCCTCGACAGCGCGAACAGCTGATCGAAGACCCGGTCATCGAGGTCGCCGACTGCCTCGCCGCCGAGGCCTTCGATGATCGGGCTCACGGTATTGCTGTGCGTGACCACCACGACCACCTTGTCGGCGGCAAGCGCTTTCACGCCCTCGACGATGGTGTCGATGTGCTTCTGCGGTTGATTGGGGCCGTCGATCGCGACCGATGTGATCGCCAGCCCATCGCCGAGGATGCTCTTCAACGGTTCAAGAGTGCGCTGCGCGCGCCGCACCGTGCTGCAGAAGGCGACACTGACGCCGCTCTCCGCCAGCATGCGCCCAAGCAGCTTCGCGCGCTTGATACCCGCGTCCGACAGATCGTCGACGCCCGGCGGCTGACGCCGCTTGTCGGCATGGCGCAGCACGAACACGATCATGCCGGTCCTCGGAGGGAGGAGGCGCGCTGCCTTGCGTCCGGCATTAGGTCCTCTTCCGGCGAGCGGCGGACGGTCGAAGGGCGCCCCGCCCACGGCCCCGACGTTACCACGCCACGACAGGTCGGAGAAATTGGAAGAGGCTATCGGTGGGGCCCGGCTCAACCACCGAGCGCCGCGAACTCAACCGTTACCCAATCGCGAACAGAGCCACTGTGAAGCGCGTGCGCTCGTCAGCACCCGAGCTTCGGCAGCGCCCCCTGCTCCGCCCCGCCCTCGGTGAACACGCGCCGCACGCGCGCCCAGTAGAGCGCGCCCTGGCACATCGGGCACGGAATGGCGGTGGAGTAGACGTCGCAATCGGAGAGATCGCGGGTGGCGAGCCGGCGGGCGGCGTCGCGTACCGCCAACAGCTCGGCGTGCGCGGTCGGATCGGAGTGGAGCACCACGTAGTTGCGGCCCTCGCCGACGATCACGCCGTTGCGGACCACCACGGCACCGTACGATTGGTCGCCCTCGCGCACCGCCTGGTCGCGCAGGGCGCGCGCGTGGGCGAAGAACGCGGCCCTGTTCGGTTCCGGCGGCTGCGGGATCGGCGCGTCGGGCCTGGCCTGTGCGGCTGCAGACGCTGGGCGCAGCGCTCCCAACGGCGCCAGTGCAAGCGCCGACAACAGGCGGCGGCGGGTTTTGTTGTGCCTGGCCATGCATCCTCCTCCGCGGTTTCGACAGCTCGCCCTTCACCGTCATTGCGAGCCGAAGGCGAAGCCATCCAGAACGGCGGTGTCGGTCTGGATTGCTTCGTCGCTGACGCTCCTTTTTGGGCCCTCCACGCCGTCATCCTGAGGCGCCCGAGCGAAGCGAGGGCCTCGAAGGATGCCGCTCTGCTGTGCAGCTGCTATGTTGTGCGTCCTTCGAGGCTCGCCCGACTTCGTCGGGCGAGCGCCTCAGGATGACGAGTCAGAACAAGCGTTGCTCCCACAACACCGTTATCCTGATCAGGATGAGGGATTGCCCAAGTTTCATCCAGGTGGATCGGCCGCAGGCCGGTGTGCAACTCGCAAAGACGGGGCCCGGATGGCGCGTCAGCGCGACTTGCGGCTGCGGGTCGGCAACTTCTTGCGTCTGGTGCTGGCGAATTCCTCGAGTTGCCGTTCGCTCATCGATTCGGCCATCTGGCGCGAGGCGCCCTTGAGACTTGATTTCGGCCGTTCGCCGCGCTTCGCCGACAGCGCGGCGCCCGCCGCCATCTGCTGCTTCTTCGATCTGGCCGGCATGGCTCACTCCCTTGCCGAAATTGGTCTCGCATTGACAACTGTCGATTCTTGCGCTCGGTTCCAGCCGCGAAGTCTCGCCCGACCGACCCGGTTGTGGCATATTCCGAACTCGTTCTCCACATTGGCCGGGATGCAAGGATGAATGATTTCGCTTCGCTGCTGATTCTGATCGCGGCGGTCGGCGCGCCGGCCGCCGAAACAACGGTGCGGCCGGACGCGTCAGCATCCGCTCCGGCGGTTCAGCTGGCGCAGCTCGGCCGCCAGTGCGTCACCCGAGTGGGCTCGTGCACTGTCACACCAAGGCCAGTGAACAGCCATTGCACCTGCGGGACGCTGCCCGGCACCATCCGGTAGCGCGCTTCACTGGCTCGCTTGCCGTGCTCCAGCGCCGCCCTTTTGCTGATCGCTCTTTCCGCCTCCGGACGGCGCCGGCTTTTCATGGCAGGGCCCGCTCGGCCCCTTGATCCGGACCGGGACGCCGGCGGCCCTCCCCTCGCTGGTCCAGACCTGCAGTTCGCGCACGGTCTTGCCGTTCTTATCCTCCCACGCTCCGCGCGGGCTGATGGGGGGGAATTTTGCAATGACGCCGCGCATGTCCGGCAAAACGAGCACTTCCCTGGCTTGCTGCCCACCCAGCACTACGACGGTGCTGCGCCACAACCGCCGGCCTGGAATCAGGATCTCGGCCGGCTGGCATGCCTCGAGCTCAAACTGTTCGGGCAGGCGCTCGAGCGCGATCGTCGGCCGGTGGCTGTCCCGCCGCGCCGGTCCGATCAGGATCGCGTCGAGCAACTCGTAATCGATCGGAAGCGTGACCGGATAGGACACCTCGCCGGTGGTGATCAGGCTGCCGTCGCCATTGACCCATCCGGTGTGAACGTAGACCGAGACCCTTCGCCACCATGAGGGAACCGTCACGAGCGAGGACAATGATCTCTGCGAGGGATGCATCGGACTGTACGTAAGCGACTGTTGCCCGGGCATCGTTTCGTAAGGCGGAGACAGCACCCAGCCGAAGCGCAGCTCGTCCGAGCTGAATGGCTCCACGTCGCAAAACGGTGGACGCGGGCTCGGAGGCGGCTCGCTCCGCCACGACGCAAACCAGGACCGCCACGCCGCTCCCGCGGACGGCTCGGCAAGTTGTGCCGGCCGGCAATAGCCCGAAAAACCGACCACCGTGTTCTTTGGCTGGAACGCGCGCGCCGTTCGCCGATATTCGTTGGCCAGCACGCCCGAGGTCTTCGCCGCCTCGACGTCGGCGGTCAGCCTGTCCTCGCTGGAAAAATCCTGTCCGGTCTCGGCGATCTGGATGTCCATGCGCGGCAACGTCGCATAGGTGTAGGTCTGCATGTCCAGAATGCCGTAGACGAAACGAATGTACCCGACCGGAACGCGCCGCGCCTCCTTGAAGTCGAAGCACGCTTCGTAGCCCTTCGGAAGCTTGAGCACATTCGGGTCGTAGAACGCTGGCGTCTTCCTCGAGAAAATGATTCTGAGCCATTTTTCCTGCAACGCCTGGCGTGCATCGCGCGAGCTCAGATCGATACGCTCCGTGGCACCATGAAAAATCCCGATGTCTCTTCCCATCCCCGGTTTGTAACTCGTTACCGCCTGGTACTCTTTGGTGAAGTCCGGCGCATCGATATCGCATTTGCCGTCCTTGGATGCCCCCTGCAGATGCGCCGCCAATCTCAGCGCGTACAAGGTGGCGACCCTCGGCTTCACGTCGATTTCGTAGACATCACGATCGCCCTTGTTCTCCAGCACCATGTCGATAAAGCCGTCGAGCGTCCTGGAACTGATCACGGCCACGGACGGCGCCGCTTTCTGTTTCTCCTGGTCTGCATCCCGGTCCTCCTTATCCGGGAAGTCAGCGAGGGAGAAACTGTTATCGCCGACCACATATTTCCCGACGTGCCGGACTAGGTAACCGAACAAGGCATCACGCAGCTTGGCATCGTCCTCGGGCGCGTCCGGAAGCGGCTGATCGCCTCTGAGCATCAGGCGGATGTCGGTGCTTGCAAGTGCAGGTTTGATGTCGGCTGCGGCGTTCCACAGAACGTGCTTGGAAAGGAAGTGAAAGCGATGGTCAAGCTCGACCTCTGTAAGCCGGTCCTTTTTGCCGTCGCGCGTCGCAGCGCCGGCGTCGCTATCCTGACGTGCCGCGGAATCGAGGCCGCCAAGCAAGTCGTCGCGCTCGTTACGGATCTTGGCGAGCGCGCTCGCCCAGCTGTGGAACAGGTGCTTGGCGCGTCGTTCGCTGATCGCGCTCAGCATCTGATAGTAGTCGTTGTAACGAAACTCATTGGAGTTGAACCGATTGAGTTGCTCCCAAAACACGGCATTCAATCGGTCCCGCAGTGACGTCACCCATTCCATATAGAGCTTGTAGTTTTCGCCCGCCGCAGACGATTCGTCATCCGGGTCATTGAGGTAGCTGCGGATGTATCTCTCGGGAGTATCGCGCTCCCTGAACGAGGCATCGGGTTCGTTGCGGACGCTGGCTTCCTTGGCCGCCTCGCTGTCCGCAGCTTCGGCTGCTTTGTCGTCGCCGGATTTTTCGGGTTTGGGTTTTTCCTCCTCCGTTGCCTCATAGTGCCTGATCGATACGCGCACGAAGGCGGGCTGTCGGGTCTTGACGCCGGGCAGGATCGCGGTGTCGAACTTGAGCAGGTACAGGGTGGTGCCGCGCATGTCGTGGCGATCGTCGAGTTGATTCTCGATCAAATGTGCGCGCACCGCTTCGCGATACGAATTGCGCAGATTGAACTCGAGCGCGGGCGGGAATTTCAGCTCGCTGCCGGGCGAGACCGCGGCTTCGTTTGCCGGCACGGCCGGCTTTGCCTCCCCGGACCCGGATCCGCCGCCGCCCCCGCCGACACTCACCGCCGTGGTTCGCCTTTCGGCCGCGCCAACCCGCTCGACGACCACGGAGAAGTTCTGCTTCTCGTTGAGAACTTCGCGCAGCCAGCTTTCCTGCATCAGCCGGTCATTGACCAGCCGTTCGCGCGTGTAGACCTGCGGGGTCTCAACCAAAATCGTGCCGTAGGTAGCCGCCGTCCGATCGGTGCGATCCGCAAGGATCTTGCCGCCCACGAGGAATACGACGAGGGCGGCGGCCGCCACCACAAGGCCGCCGACCAATCGACGAAGCGACCACCCGCCGAACCATCGCCTTGGCGAGAGGTCCGATGGATCGGCCGGGCGTGGCGTCTGCGACGCGGAGCCGGGCGCGGCCTGCGGGGCGCGCTCCGGTCCGGAACCCTCGCTCACGCTCATGACGCCCACCCACCGGATGACCGGCACCCATGCTGGACGCAAAGTATGCTATTTCAATCATAAACTTATGCAACCCTGTCGCGTGCGCGGGGTAACGACGACGGCTCCGCGCAGGTTACTGGGGCATGCCGCTTGCCATAACATGATTTAATTTTTGGCTGCTGTGAGGAGCTTCATAGCCGCGAGCGCGCGCTATTCCACCCCTGCGATGAAGCGGACGTCGCGTTCGGCCCCATTGCCGAGCGCGGCGAGTGCCGCCTGGTAGGCCTCGCTGCGATAGGCCGCGTCGGCGCGCTCGACGCTGTCGAACTCCACGACCACCGTGCGCTGATCCACTCCGGCCTCCAACACCTTGGCCGGCATGCCGCGGGCGAGGAAGCGGCCGCCGGCGGCGGTGAGCGCCGGACCGGCAAGCTTCGCATAAGCGGCGAGCGCCGCCGGATCCGAAATCGAACGGTAACACGATATCCAGTACGCCTTGGCCATTCGGGGCTCTCCCAGTGTTTGGCTGGACCGTCAGGAAGGCTAGCATATCGCACCGCCGCGCACCGGGGCGCTGAGGACGCGCGCCGTCGCCAACTGCGGGCCAAGGGACCTGACTTCCGCCCGAGGGGCGCGCGGTGCGATCGCGTCGCCGAAGTCAACGAATTCGGCTATGCGTTCCGGACGCTGATCCTGCCCCATGTCGACGCCGACCGCACACGGCAGGTGCGGGCCGGAAAAATGGCTGCAGTTCGAGGTGCAGAAATAGCGCCGGCGCGCACGCCCAAGCGAATGCGGCTTTGCAGAGCGGTTGCCGGCTGTGCCAGATTGGCGCCGCCAGCCGCGACCCGCACCCCGTCCAGCAATGACCGTCCTATCCGTCAACCACGTTACGACCTACCGCTACAAGCGGCCGGTGTCGTTCGGCGAGCATCGCGTCATGTTCAGGCCGCGCGACAGCTACGATCAGAAGCTGCTCGACGCCGCGCTGGCAGTGACGCCGGCGCCGAGCGATCTGCGCTGGTTGCACGACGTCTCCGGCAACTGCGTGGCGATCGTGGAATTTGACGGACGCAAGGCGGAGGAACTGCGGTTCGAGAGCCACATCCGGCTCGACCATTCGCCCGACAACGTCCCGGACTTCCGCATCGAGGACTACGCCCGCACCTATCCGTTCTCCTACCGCGCCGAGGAGATGCCGGAGCTGGTGCCGGCGATCGAGCGGCAATACTCCGACCCCGACCAGGCGGTGTACCGCTGGGTACGCAAGTTCCTGCACAACGGGCGCGCGACCGACACCGCCAAGCTGTTGATGACGCTCACCGCCGCGATCAAGGAGGGCTTTGCCTATGAGCGGCGCTACGAACCGGGCACCCGCGATCCGGCGCTGACTCTCAAGCTCGGGCGTGGCAGCTGCCGCGACCTCGCCTTGCTGATGATCGAAGCGGTGCGCTCGCTCGACCTCGCCGCGCGCTTCGTGTCGGGCTACCTGTACGTCGCCGATCACGACGGCGCGCAAAACGTCGGCGGTGGATCGAACTCACGCCTGGTGCCAAGTCTATCTGCCGGGCGCCGGATGGGTCGAGTTCGATCCGACCAACGGCATCGTCGGAAACCGCGACCTGATCCGCGTCGCGGTCGCGCGCGACCCAGCGCAAGCCGTCCCGCTGTCGGGGACCTGGCGCGGCGCGAAAGCCGATTGTGTCGGGATGACGGTGGACGTGCAGGTCCGGTCGGAAGTCGCGCGTGCAACAACCGAGAGGAAGCGCAAGGCGCCCGCACGATGAAGGTCTGATAGGTGATCACCATCTGACCGGACGCGGCATCGAACACCACGGGGTGGAGCTCCGCCAGGTGGCGCTTCCCAATGTCGGCATCGTAGTTCGGGAACATGTCCTCCGGCCGCCGCCGCGGCCCGTCGCGTTCGATGATGCTGGTAATGGTGACGTCGCCGATGGTCAGCGTTTGCATCTCGTCTCCTTGCGTGGGGAGGGGCAGCCGATGTGTAGCGGCATCCAGGCCGGGGATTGGCTGCACCCGCCGGCGCGGCTATTCTTGCATCCGCACGGGACATCACGCCATGGCCTCGATCCTCGGAAAATTCCTGTCGCTGTTCGGTGGCGGCGGCGAAGGCGGCGGCCCCGGGAAGCCGGCGGCGTCTTCATCGGTCGAATATCAGGGCTTCACGATCCGCGCCGAGCCGTACAAGGAGGCCGGGCAGTATCAGACCGCCGGCGTGATCATCAAAGAGATCGACGGCGTCACCAAGGAGCATCGCTTCATCCGCGCCGACCGCTACGCCTCGCTTGACGACGCCATCGCGTTCACGCACGCCAAGGGGCGCCAGATCATCGACGAGCACGGGCGAATTCACGGCCGCGGACTGTTCGACGGTTGACGCGTAGTCGGCCCGGCGCCTGCTCGTGCGGCGCCCACCTGCGTCCCGGACGCAGTGCTGCAAGCGCGGACAACGCCTCACCTGCGCCACTTGATCGAGCATCCCATGCTGGGCAGCTGCTCGGCCGGTCCGCTGCCGGTCTCGGCCACCTGGCGCATGGCCTCGTAAAGGTCGCGGCGTGCGCCCGCCACCAGCGTGGTGCGCGATGCATCGAGGCGGCCGCGATACTGCAACTCGTCGCGCGCGTTGAAGCCGAAGAAGTCGGGCGTGCATTGCGCGTCGTAGGCGCGCGCCGCCTCCTGGGTTTCATCGATCACGTAGGGGAATGCGAATCCATGCGTACGAGCGAACGCCTGCATGTTCTCGAAGGAGTCCTGCGGGTAGCTCCTGGTGTCGTTCGGCATGATCGCGATGGTGCCGATGCCGAGCGCGGCCAATGCCTGCGCCTCCTCGACCAGCCGGCCGATCACCGCCTTCACATACGGGCAGTGGTTGCAGATGAAGGCGACCAGCGTGCCGTTGCGGCCGCGCACGTCGGCGAGCGTGTAGGTCCTGCCGTCGGTTGCTTGCAGGGAGAAATCGCGCGCCTTCCAGCCGAAGTCGCAGATGCCAACCTTGGTGAGCGCCATTCACCGCCTTCCTTTGTGTCGAGGCCTGCCTGTCGGATCATCCCACAGGCGTCGGGCGGGTGTATAGTGCGGTCCGGCCTGGTCGGAGGAACTCTCATGAACGCATTCGCGAAAGCTTGTGTGCTCGCGCTCGTCCTGTGCGCCCCGGCGGCGGCGACCGCCGAGACAAGGACTCACCGCCTTGCGATTCACGTTTCGGAAGATCAGGCCGACAAGATGAACATGGTCCTCAACAATGTGAGGAACGCGATCGAGTATTTCGAGGGCAAGGGCGAGAAGGTCGAGGTGCGGGTGGTGGCCTACGGGCCGGGCCTGGCCATGTTTCGCGATGACATGTCGCCAGTGAAGGACCGGCTCAGCGAATACCGGAGGAAGTACGCAAACGTGTCGTTCGTCGGCTGCCGCAACACCCTGGACGGCATGTCGAAGCGCGAGAGCAAGCCGATCGCGCTGGTCGGCGAGGCGATCGAAGTCGCGACTGGGATCGGCCATTTGACCGAGTTGCAGGAGCAGGGCTGGAGCTACATCCGGCCGTAGGTACGTCCCAGACTTGGCGCGGTACGCGACTTGCGCGGGAGGCCAGGGACCGTCCATGCTTGATCGACAGGACCGACCGGAAGGATAGCCGCGAGGGAGTATTACAGATGCGTAGCTCGGTGTACGTGGCCATCGGGGCGCTCGGCCTGACATTGGCAGGGGCAGCACCTGCAGCTGCAGACGGAAAGGGCGAGCGTCCCAAGGCCTCCGAACAGAGCCGTGCCGCGAAGGTCGTGCGCGCAGCCCGGACCGTGCGTGTGGTGCGGCCATGTCCCGGTGCCCGCTTGGGCTTCGCCTACGAGATCGGCCAGGGCGTGCCTCAGGACTACGCGTTCGCGGCCTATTGGTACAGCCGCGGCGCCGAATGCGGCGATCCCAATGCCCAGCACCTGCTCGGCCTCATGTACGATCGCGGCTTCGGCGTCCCGCTCGACCACGTGGAGGCGCACAAGTGGCTGAACCTGGCGGCGGCCCGCGCCGGCCGCGCCAACCGCGAATATTACGCCCGCATCCGCAACGCGGTGGCGTCCAAATTGACCTTCCCGGAGGTCATCGAGGCGCAGCGGCGGGCGCGCGAGTGGTGGGCGGTCGCGCCCCCCCGCGTCTACTGAGGCTGCCTCGACCGATTTCGGCAGGCCGCGCACTTGTTGGCAGATAGAGACGGCTGCGTGCGCCAAACCGAGTGGAAATGGCCAATCGCCTTGCGCGCGACCTCACACCACCACCGTGAGCCGCTTGGCGGCGCGGGTGATGCCGGTATAGAGCCAGCGGTCGCGGCTGTCCGGAAAGGCAAAGCTCTCGTCGAACAGCACGACGTCGTCCCATTGCGAGCCCTGCGCCTTGTGGACCGTGAGCACGTAACCGAAATCGAACTCGTCGTAACGCTTGCGCTGGGCCCATTCGACCGCTTCGAGCGCGCCGGTAAAACATTCGGTGCGCACCAAGACCTTGACGATGTTTGCGTTCGCGTCGTCCTCCGACTGCAGGCGCATGCGCAGGATCCCCGCCTTGCGCGCCCGACGCTCATGCACGGTCCATAGGCCGCCGTTGAACAGGCCCTTGCGGCGGTTGTTGCGCAGGCACACCAGCTTGTCGCCTGCCACCGGCAGCGGCTCAACAAAGCCGCGCCGCACGCGCAGGCGCGCATTGTAGGCGTGGCGGGTGGCGTTGCGGCCGACCAGGATCTGGTCGGTCTCGAGCGCCCGGCTCGGGTCGAAAGCGTCGCGCCGCACCACCGCCGTCAGGCCGTCGGTTCCGGGCGCCAGACGCTCGCCGGCGCGTACCTGCATCGAGAGCCGCACGATCGGGTCGTCCTGCGCCTGGCGGTGCACCTCGGTTAGCATCGCGTCGGGCGCGGCGGCGGTGAAGAAGCCGCCGCCCTGGATCGGCGGCAGCTGCGCCGGATCGCCGAGCACGAGCACCGGAGCCCCGAACGACAAGAGATCGCGCCCGAGCTCCGCGTCGACCATCGAGCACTCGTCGATGACGATCAGCTTGGCGCGCGACGCCGGCGCGTCATGCCAGAGTTCGAACGTCGGCGTCTCCTCGCCGCTTTCGCGCGCCCGATAGATCATGCTGTGGATGGTCGAGGCGTTGATGCAGCCCTTGCCGCGCATGACGAGCGCCGCCTTGCCGGTGAAGGCGCCGAACAGCACCCGGCCGTCAACGCCCTCGGCGATGTGTCTCGCCAACGTGGTCTTGCCGGTGCCGGCGTAGCCGAACAGGCGGAAGACTTGCGGCGTGCCGCGCGCGCCCGGCCTGGCCTGCAGCCACGCGGCGACGGCTTTGAGCGCGGCATCCTGATGGGGCGTGAAGACGGGCATGGGATCGAGCAAGCTGCATCCGGTTGGCGGTTCGAACCTATCCGTTCTGGCGGATGCGCGCGACGCCCGCTTACGCGTTCAGGAAGAGCGGCGGGCCGCCTTGAAAGGAACACAGCGGCGTGCCATATGACCGCCAGCGGATCAGAGGCCCGACCTTCGGGCCGTTTGCGGGCCGCGTGAACGAATTCCCACAAAAGTCGGATTTCGGCCCGCCATTGACCAATCCGCAATTCCTATTCGACAGCCCAGACCACGCGGGGTGTCTCAAAACCCCATCCGCGACGACCGGCGTTTGCCTGATGCAGCGCGGGGCGCGCGGAGAACCGAAAGATTCGCTTTGACATCGTTTAACGATTTCGGCCTCGCAGAGCCGATCACACGCGCGCTGGCGCGAGAGAACTATACGGCGCCCACTCCGATCCAGACCGATGCCGTGCCTCTGATCCTCGCTGGACGCGATCTGATCGGCATCGCCCAGACCGGCACCGGCAAAACGGCGGCGTTCGCGCTGCCGATCCTCCATCGGCTCGCGGCGCGACCGGCGGCAGCCGAACGCAGATGCTGCCGCGTGCTGGTGTTGTCGCCGACGCGCGAGCTGTCGGCCCAGATCCTCGACAGCTTCCGCACCTACGGGCGCCATCTGCGGATCAGCTCCGCGCTCGCGATCGGCGGCGTGCCGATGGGCAGGCAGGTTCGGGCGCTGATGGGAGGCGTCGACGTGCTCGTCGCCACCCCAGGTCGGTTGCTCGACCTCGTCGGCGGCAACGCGCTGCGCCTCAGCCAGGTCGAGACTCTGGTGCTCGACGAGGCCGACCGCATGCTCGACATGGGTTTCATCCACGACATCCGGAAGATCATCGCCAAGCTGCCGGCCGCGCGCCAGACCCTGCTGTTCTCGGCCACCATGCCGCGCGAGATCGCCGAGCTCGCCGACGAAATGCTGCGCAATCCGGCGCGGGTGGCGGTGACGCCGGCCGCCTCGACGGTCGATCGGGTCGCCCAGCGCATCATCCACACCGAGCGCGCCGCGAAGCCGGCGCTGTTGCTCGCGGTGCTTCGCGACGAACCGATCGAGCGCGCGCTGGTGTTCACCCGCACCAAGCATGGCGCCGACAAAGTGGCACGCGGCCTCGCCAAGGCCGGCATCGCCGTAGAGGCGATCCACGGCAACAAATCGCAGAGCCAGCGCGAGCGCGTGATGGGGGCATTCCGTTCCGGCCGCATCAAGACACTGATCGCGACCGACATCGCGGCCCGCGGCATCGACGTCGACGGCGTCAGCCACGTGATCAACTACGACCTGCCGAACATTCCGGAAAGCTACGTGCACCGCATCGGACGGACTGCGCGCGCGGGCGCGGACGGCGTTGCCATATCGTTCTGCGGGGCCGACGAGGCGCCGTTCTTGCGGGACATCGAGCGACTGATCCGGATGACGATTCCTGCGACCGGGCGGGCATCCGGCCACCAAGATGGGCGGCGCGCGGACCGTCGGCGCCAGGACTCGCCAAAGGCGGCCAGCGCTGGCCGCCGTCCGCCGCAGCGGGACGGGCACGCCACGCACCAGGCCCACGCGCCGGCCAACGACGGCCGCATCGGCTCGGTTGCGTTTTTGCGACGTGGGGATAAATCTCGGCGCCGGCAGGCGCCGGGCGGCAGGGAGCATCGGGCCAACTGACCGAACCTCGGCGGGAGAGGATTGCAAATGGCGAAAGAGGATTTGCTGGAATTCGACGGCACCGTCACGGAAGTGCTTCCGGACGGCAATTTCCGGGTGAAGCTCGACAACGACCACGAGGTGCTGGCCTACACGGCCGGCAAGATGCGCAAGTTCCGCATCCGCACCGGCGTCGGCGACAAGGTAGTGGTCGAGATGTCGCCGTACGACCTGCAGCGCGGACGCATCAGCTTCCGTCACAAATCGGCGACGCCGCCGGTGATCGGCTCGGGCCAGCGCAGGCCGCAATACCGGCGCTGAGTAAAGCGGCGCCCATTTCCGCCCCTCGTTGCCAGGACGCCCACGACTTGGCTCGTGCCGGGACCAATGCATGCTGACGAAGCCGAGCTGTCCGGTCATCTCGCTGGAAGAGCACTACTGGCGACGAGGAGCTTGCGGCGCATTTTGCCGGCCTCGACGCCGGCGCTCCGCCCGAACTGCGCAAGCGGCTGCTCGATCTCGGCGAGCTGCGCCTGAAGGAGATGGACGAGGCCGGCATCGATATCCAGGTCATCTCGCACGCCGCGCCGTCATTGCAGAAACTCGCCGCCGACCTCGCGGTGCCGCTCGGACGGCGCGTCAACGACCGGCTGGCGGCCGCGATCAGACGGCATCCGACGCGCTTCGCGGCCTTTGCCACCTTGCCGACCGCCGATCCGGCCGCCGCGGCCGATGAGCTTGCCCGCACCGTCAACGAGCTCGGCTTCAAAGGCGGCATGATCCACGGGCTTGCCAACGGGCAGTTCGTCGACGACCAACGGTTCTGGCCGATCTTTGCTCGCGCCGAAGCGCTCGACGTGCCGATCTATTTGCACCCCGCAATCCCGCATCCGGCGGTGATCGAGGCCTACTACAAGGAATACGCCAAGGATTTCCCGATGCTGCTGCGCGCGGCCTGGGGCTATACGCTCGAGGCTGCGACCCAGGCGGTTCGCATGGTGCTATCCGGCGTGTTCGAGGCGCACCCGCGCCTCAAGCTCATCCTCGGCCATCTCGGCGAGGGCTTGCCGTTCCTGCTCTGGCGCATCGACAATGCGCTGGCCCGCCCCGGGCAGAAGCCGGTGCATTTCCGCGACACGTTCCGCAGCCACTTCCATGTCACGACCAGCGGCTTCTTCTCCGATTCGGCGCTGCTGTGCACCGTGATGGAGATGGGGGTCGACCGCATCCTGTTCTCGGTCGACTATCCATTCGAGGCCAATCCGCCCGGGCTCCGCTGGCTCGAGTCCGTGCCGCTCTGCGACGAAGACAAGGTCAAGATCGCGAGCGGTAATGCCAAGCGGCTGCTGCGGCTATAAGCGAGCGCGCCTAGCTTAACTTAAATTAGCCCGGAATGCCGTCGCGCGTGACTTGGCAAGCGCGGCGGCTCCGTAAGTACAATCTGCGAAGGCGACACCAAGATCTGCCCAGGATCAGGTCCGGGGCAGGTCTTCCGCCGGCAATGCCTACGCGGCCAACTTGTGCAGATGGGCGTCGTGGTGCGCGAGGAACGCCCGCAGCCGCTGCGCGTAGTCCGGCGCGACCGCGTTGGCGACGCTTGGCCGCGCGGCGAGCGCCGCTCGCCAGGCGCGGACTTTTGGGGTCGCGGCGAAGATGCCGTAGTCGGCGATCAGGTCGAACACGTCGAAATAGCGGAAGATCGGGCCGAACACGGCATCGACCAGCGAGAAGCGCTCGCCTGCGAAATGCGGCCCTTCGCCCAGCGCCGCTTCGAGCCGGGCGAATTTGGCTGCAAGGTCGGCCGCCTTGCCGGCGGCGGCGCCGGCATCCTTCGCGGTCTCGAAGCCCCAGATGTCGCCGAGAATCGACGACCCGAACTCGACCCAGCCGCGGTGGCGGGCGCGCTCGAGCGGGTCGGCGGGGTGCAACGGGTTCGGCTGGGTATCCTCCAGGTATTCGCAGATCACCGCCGACTCGAACAGCACGACTTCCGTGCCGTCGTCTTCGCGGATGCGCAATAGCGGAACCTTGCCGAGCGGCGAGATCGCCTTGAACCAGTCCGGCTTGTCGGCGAGGTCGATGGTGGTCCGGGTGAACGGAACGCCCTTCTCGGTGAGGGCGATCGCGGCACGCTGCACATACGGGCAGAGGTGATGGCTGACGAGCTCGAAGGTGGGCATGGGAGGCTCGCGGGAGGCTCGAGGGGAACTGGGCAGGGCGAAGATCATCGGTGCGCCGGCGCAAGCTGCGCGGACGCAAGCGTGAGCGGGCGCGAGGGCGAGAGCGCGTAGGCACCGTCGCCGAGCATCGCTTGCACGACGGACAGCACGAGCAGGTAGAGCGGATACTCCCACCCACCATTGGGCGAGCCGAACATCCAACCGTTCCCGGCATGCACCCATATCGCTCCCAAAAGGATCGGGGCAAGCGCGAGCGCGACCCAGCGGGCCTGAATGCCGAGCACCAGCATGGCGCCGCCGATCGCTTCGGCGAAGAACACCGCGTACGCGCTCCACGCCGGCAAGCCGAGCTGACCGAAGAAGGCGGCGGTGCCCGGCAGGGTGAACTGGAACAGCTTGAGCACGACGCTGTGGGCGAGAAACATGATGCCCAGCGCCACGCGCAGCAGGAAGGCAGCGTAGGGGGCTTGTCTGAGGTCGGTCATGGCGGCATCTCCTTGCGTGACGCCGCGGAATATGATCTTGTGCTTATTGCAAGAAAATACGGTTATTCCGCAAGGAGAGTTTGCGTTTATTGCAAAGTCAACTGACCCTCGGAGACCTCCACCTTGTTGCCGCGCTCGGAGTGGCGGGGTCATTGGCGCAGGCCGCGCGGCAGCTCGCCGTCGATCACTCGACTGCCTTCCGCCGGCTCGGCGGCCTGGAGCGGCGGCTTGGGGTGCGCCTGTTCGAGCGCGCCCGCACCGGCTATGCGCCGACGCCGGCAGGCGAGATCGCGATCGCCACCGCGGAGCGGGTGCTCGACGAGCTCGGTGGACTCGAGCGGCGCCTGGCCGGCGAAGATCTGCGGCCAAGCGGGACGGTGCGTGTCACCACCAGCGACACCCTGGTCGAGTTTCTCGCCCCGATCTTTGCCGCCTTCCGCGTCGCGCATCCCGAGATCGTGCTCGAGGTCGTGGTATCGAGCGCGTTCTTCACCCTGACGCGGCGGGACGCCGACGTCGCCGTGCGTCCGGCGGCCGATCCCGGCGACGCGCTGGTCGGCCGCAGGGTCGGAACGATTGCGTACGCGGTCTATGGACTGCCGCGCTGGTTCGGTGACGCGGGCAACGAAGTTTCCGCCGACGCGGATTGGGTGGGAGTGGAGGAAAGCCTTGCCCACCTTGCGGCCGCCCGCTGGATCACGGAGCACGTCGCGCCGGAGCGCATCGTGCAACGTGCGAACGCGCTGAGCGCGATCCTCGCGGCGGTACGGACCGGGCTCGGCGTGGCCCCGCTTCCTTGCTTCGTCGGCGACGCGGCGCCCGGGCTCGCGCGCACGCCTGGCACCCTTGCGGAGCTCGAAACGCCGCTGTGGCTCTTGACCCACCCCGACTTGCGGCGCGTGGCACGCATTCGCGCATTCGTCGATTTCGCCGCCGAGGCCATTGCGGCGCGGCGCGCGGTCCTGGCGGGGCGCCAATAAAACGCTTGCGCATCTTGCCTGATGATCAATATGCCGATGCCGGCACGATGCCCCGAACCCAAACATGAGCGGCGGTAGCTCGCCGTCACGCCCAGCGCTTGCGCAGCCCCGATGACCCTGCTTGCCGTCCGCCACGTCACCACCTACCGGTACAAGCGACCGGTCGCCTTCGGCGAACATCAGATGATGTTCCGCCCGCGCGACAGTTTCGACCAAAAACTGATCGATGCGACGCTGGCGATCGCTCCGGCGCCCACCGGCATCCGCTGGATGCACGACGTATTCGGCAACTGCGTTGCGATCGCGGCATTCGACGCGCCCGCGGCGGAGTTGTGTTTCGAGAGCAATATCCGGGTGGAGCATTCACCGGCGAACGCGCCGGACTTTCAGCTCGAGGACTACGCCCGCACCTACCCATTCTCCTATTCGCTCGATGAGCTGCCCGACCTCTCGCCCCTGATCGAGCGCCAGTACCCGTCGCGCGAGGTGAAAAGCTGGGCGCGGCGGTTCGTGCGCAAGGGCCGGCCGACCGAAACCGGCGCGCTGTTGATGACGCTGACATACGCCATCAAGGAGAGCTTCGCGTACGAGCGCCGGGCCGAGACCGGCACGCGCGAGCCGGCTCTTACGCTCAAGCTCGGGCGCGGCAGTTGCCGCGACCTCGCGCTGTTGATGATGGAGGCGGCGCGCGCGCTCGGTCTCGCGGCCCGTTTCGTGTCGGGCTATCTCTACGTTCCAAGCCGCGACGGGCCGGCCCATGTCGGCGGCGGCTCAACGCATGCGTGGTGCCAACTCTACCTGCCGGGCTCCGGTTGGGTCGAGTTCGACCCGACCAACGGGATCGTCGGCAACCGCGATTTGATCCGCGTGGCGGTAGCACGCGATCCGAGCCAAGCCATTCCGCTGTACGGCACGTTCCATGGCGAGCCGGCGGACGAGCTGGGCATGACCGTCGAGGTCAGCGTCCAGTCGGGCGCGCTCGACGGCGCAACGCCGGCAATGCATCCGCTTGATCCGGCCGAAGTCCAAATGGTTTCGGTTCCGTCGTAGCCGGTGGCGGCGAGGCGCGCGGGCAGCGGCACCAATTTTGCAATACGCTTGCGTGCAGCAACTGGCGAGTAGAGCGACATGAAAATCCGCGCCGGATACGAGATCAGCTACGAGTGTCCGCAGGCGACGCCGATGCTGCTCGAGCTCAGCATCCATCCCTCGCGCATCCCGGATCTCGTCACGCCGCACCAGATCGTCTTCGATCCGCCGATCCGCGCCACCGAATACATCGATAGCTTCGGCAGCACCTGCACGCGCATCGTCGCGCCGGCCGGACACCTGAAGATTTCGGCCGATTTCATCGTGCGCGATTCAGGAGAGCCCGACGTCATGGTGCCCGAGGCCGCGCAAGTTACAGTCGAAGAGCTGCCCGACGAGGTCATGATCTACCTGCTCGGCAGCCGCTATTGCGACACCGACCTGCTCTCCGCGACGGCCTGGAAGCTGTTCGCCGGCACGCCGCCCGGCTGGGCGCGGGTGCAGGCGATCTGCGACCATGTCAACGAGCGGCTCAGGTTCGGCTATGAATACGCGCGTCCGACCCGCACGGCGTGGGACGGCTTCCACGAGCAGCTGGGCGTCTGCCGCGACTTCGCGCATCTCGCCATCACGCTCTGCCGCTGCATGAATATTCCGGCGCGCTACTGCACCGGCTATCTCGGCGACATCGGGGTGCCGCCCGACGACACACCAATGGATTTTTCCGCCTGGTTCGAGGTCTATCTCGGCGGCAGCTGGTACACGTTCGATGCGCGCCACAACACGCCCCGCATCGGCCGCATCCTGATGGCGCGCGGCCGCGACGCAACCGACGTGGCGCTGACGACGACGTTCGGGCCCTGCACGTTGACGCGGTTCACCGTCCACACCGAGGAGGTGGTGGAAGGATAGCGCGCGCCTCAGCGCCGCGGCGCGCCGCCGAGCGCCATGATGGCGCAGCCGATGAGCGAAGCGCCGGCGATCGTCAGGAAGGCCGACGTGTAACCGGCGGCCTCGCTGATCAGGCCGACGAGCGCCGGTCCGGCCGCGACGCCGATCACCGTCAACAGCATGCTGACCGAATAGATGCGGCCGTATTCGCGCGTGCCGAAGGCGTCGGCGAGCAGCAATTGCTGCATCATCAGGATGGTGCCGGACGTGAGCCCGAAAAAAGCCGTCGCGGCCAGGATGCCTGGTCCAGATGCCGCATGGGCGAGCAACGCCAGCCCGATCGCCTGAACCGCCATCAGCGCCAGCGCGAAGGCGCGCAGCGGGACGCTCATCATCAACCAGCCGCTCGCCAGCCGGCCGGCGAGACTGACCGCGGCGAACAGCGCAACCGCGAGCGCGGCAACCTGATCGTCGGCGCGGGTACTGGCGAGCCGGTAGATGTGGGCGATGCCGCCGACCTGGGCGCCCAGCGCGAAGACGTAAGCGCCGGTGACGGCGACATAGTAGCGCGTGCGCCATGCCTGGCTGAACGGGACGCCCGGCAAGGTGGCGGCCACACTGTCGCTGCGGCGCTCGACGCCGTCGGGTTCGAGCCCCATCACCTGCGGGCGCGCGCGCACGATGAACGCGGTCGCCGGCACCGCCCCGAGAAAGAACGCCAGCCCGAGCCAAGGTGCGGCGCCCGCCAAGCCGAGCTGCTTGATAGCGAGCGCGGAAAGCGGCGTGAGCACCACGCCGCCGAGGGAGAGCCCGGTGGAGGCGATCGCCAGCGCCTGCGGGCGGCGCACGTTGAACCAGCGCGCCACGACAGTGGAGATCGGCACCAGTCCGCAGCCGCCGAAGGTGAATCCGAACAGCAGGTAGAAGGCGTGGAGCTGCCACGGCTCGCGCAACAGCCCGACGCATCCGAGCGCGAGCGCGCTGACCGAGGCGCTGACGATGACCACGAGCCGCGCGTCGAAGCGGTCGATCAAATGGCCGGCGAGCACGCCGCCGGAGCCGGAGCCGACAAAGAACAGGCCGCTGGCGATGCTGGCGACCGCCACCGGAAACCCGCGCTCGGTCACGAAGGCGTCGAGCAGCACCGAGATGTTGTAGAACGCAAGCCCCGCCGTCGTGGTCGCAACCAGGCACAGCGCATAGGCGACGTACCAACCGTAGAAGATGCGGCCGGGCTGCGAGCCAGGATCGGACGGGGAGGGCGCCATGGTGATCGTGCCGGCGCCTTTAGCACGGAACGCCGGCTGCGCGAGCCGCGCGTGGCTCGAGCGCCGCTTCCCCAAGCCAATCGAAAATGCCAGTCTCATGAGGACGGGAGCGCCAGTGGAGAATGGCCTTGGCAGGTGACCCCCGCCGCCCTGGACGCCCTCGATATGGGCCGAAATCGCCGCGGAAGGTAAAATTGCCGAAGGCCAAAGGGCGCCCGAAATCGACTGTCGGAGCCAAGCGCGGCTCGCCTCTCGCTCGCCAGCCAAGCGAACAACCGTGCGCATGAACGAGTGCCGGGTAGAAGCGCCGGGAAGAGCGGGTCGATACGCGGCCCGCTTCACCGACCCCGCACGCGCCCGAGCTGCCGCGAGCTCCTTTGACTTGCAAAGCTTGCCGGCAGACTACTATGCCAATCCGTATCCCTACTATCACGCGCTCCGCGAGTACGCCCCGGTGCATCGCTTTCCGGACGGGGGCTATTTCCTGTCGCGCTATGCCGACTGCGTGCGGGTTTACAAGGACACGGCGGGCTTCTCCTCCGACAAGCAACGAGAGTTTGCACCCAAGTATCACGACGGCTTGCTCTACGAGCATCACACGACGAGCTTGGTGTTCAACGATCCACCGCTGCACACGCGCGTCCGTCGCATCATCGCCGGCGCCTTCACCCCGCGCGCCATTGCCAACATGGAACGCCCGGTGACCGCGCTGGTGGACGCGCTGCTCGATCGGATCGAAGCACGAAGTCGTGCTGATCTGATCGGCGATCTGGCGGCGGCTGTACCCGTCGAAGTGATCGGGGATCTGCTGGTGGTGCCGCGCGAAGAGCGCGCGCCTTTGCGCGAGTGGTCACTCGCGATCCTGGGAGCTCTGGAGCCGGTCCTGACGGAAGCGGCGCGCGAGCGCGGCGAGAGCGCGGTCGCCGCGTTTCTCGACTATTTGAAAGGCTTGGTTGCCAATCGGCGCGCGCATCCGGGCGATCCAGAGCGTGACGTACTGACGCGTCTCATCCAGGGCGAGGAGAATGGTGAGCGGCTGTCGGAGAAAGAGCTGCTGCACAACGTCATCTTCATTCTCAATGCCGGGCATGAAACCACGACCAACCTGATCGGCAATGGCCTCTATGCACTGCTCGAGTGGCCGGAGGAGAAGGAGCGGCTGATCGCCAGACCGGAGTTGATCGGAACCGCGGTTGAGGAATTCTTGCGCTTCGAGAGTTCCAATCAGCTCGGCAATCGGCTGACCACCGCGTCTGTCGAAATATCCGGAGTGCCGATTGCCGCCGGCAGCTTTATCACCATCGGGATTGGTGCTGCGAACCGCGATCCAATCGAGTTTGCCGACCCGGACCAGCTCGACGTCGCCCGCACTCCCAACCGGCACCTTGCTTTTGGCTCCGGCGCGCACGTGTGCGCCGGGCTAAACGTCGCACGCCTGGAAGGTCGCATCGCCATCGGCCGGTTCTTGGCGCGCTTTCCGGACTACCGGCTGGCCGGCGAGCCCGTCCGTGGTGGCCGCGCGCGCTTTCGCGGCTTCTTGTCGATCCCCGTGGTCGTTGGATCGTCCTGACGCCGCCTATGCGCACGCTATCCGCACTTTGAGCCGTCAGCTTTCGTCCGATCCAACAGGCTGTCGATCGAGCCCGTCTACCGCGGCTCGCGCGCCAGCGCGGCCGCTACGGCCGCGGCGGCCGCACCGCGAGCAGCGGCTCGCTCACCCCCTGCACGCCGACCAGCACCAGCGCGGTCAACAGCGCGCTCTGCGGGCCGAGATACGCATTGGTCGGCTTGTACCACTCGCCGAGCGAATGCCAGCCGGCGCCTTCGCCGCCGCCCCCGATGGTGACGGCCGGGATGCCGAGCGACATCGCGATGTTGGAATCGGTGCTGGACCCGACAAACGTCACCCGCGGCTGGCGGCTGACCGCCGCAACCGCGCCGCGCGAGGCCTGCACGAGGGTCGCCTCCTCGGGAATGGCCCCGGCCGGCCGGTCGCCGATCAGCTTGATGTCGACCGAGATCTTGTCGGACTTCCAGCGCCGGTTCTCGTCCGCCACCGCCTCGTTGACGAAACTCAGCACTTTCTTTTCCAGCCGAAGCAGTTCCCCGGTCTCGTTCGAGCGCATGTCGACCGTCATGCGGGCCTCGCCCGCGATGGCGTTGACCGAGGTGCCGCCGCGCACGGTGCCGACCGTGAACGTGGTCTTCGGCTCGCTCGGCGTCTCGAGCTCGGAGATCTTGGCGATGGCGCGGCCCATGGCGTGGATCGCGCTCGGCAGTCCGAACTCCTCGAAGCTATGCCCACCCGGGCCCTTGAAGGCGATCTCGTAGCGATGGCTGCCGGTCGCCCGGTTGACGATGCGCGTCACGTTCAACCCGTCGATCGAGATGAAGCCGTCGATGTCCTTGTGCTCGCGGAACAGCGCCTTGACGCCACGCAGGTCGCCGAGCTCCTCCTCCCCCACGGTACCGACGAACATGATGTCCCCGACGGTTTCGAGGTTGTTCGTCGTCATCGCCTGCAGCAGCGAGAGCAGCGCGGCGAGTCCCCGCGCATCGTCGCCGATGCCGGGCGCGTAGAGGATGCCGTCCTTCTCCTTGACCTTCACGTCAGTGCCTTCCGGAAACACCGTGTCAAGGTGGGCGGAGACGACGAGCTTCGGCTTGCCGCCGGTGCCCTTGCGTAGACCGACGACATTACCTTCGGCGTCGATGCTGGCATCGCTCAAGCCGGCGTCCTGCATGCGCTTGAGGTAGTACTGCGCGCGCACGCGCTCCTTGAACGGCGGCGCCGGAATCTCCGTGATCCGCTTCTGCTCCTCGAGCGTGCTGGCATCGTCGGCCTTGATCTCCTCGAGGGCTTTCGTCACCGCCGGATTGGCCAAAAGGGCCGCATAGGCGGCCTCCACTTTCGGGGCGAGCGGCGAAGCGCGGGTTTCAGTCTGCGTCTGCGCCTGCGCCAGCGCCGGCGACAGCATCGCGCTCACCATCACGGCACACGCGAGTGCAAGGTTCGATCGGGACATGTTCGAGCTCAGCATGATCGGCGCCTCCACTCAACGCTGGCGGCGGTCGCGGCGGCGGCACGATATCGGTTCATGAAAACCGCCCTGAATGTCGGCCAAGATTAACGGCAAATCCCCGCGTTCGGCTAGCCAGCCCGGGAGCAAACGAGCGCCTTCCTTGCGAAGGACCCTCCGCAACGCTCGCATCGCCGCGGACGGCGGGGGGCTCGCATTTGCTCGCGCCACCGCCCGTGGGCTAGACGAGAGCCTCGCGGACCCGCGTTTCCTAGCGCGCGAGGACACCCATGCCAGGTCCACTGCACGGCTACCGCATCCTCGATCTCACCTCGATGGTTTCCGGACCGTCGGCCACCATGCTGCTGGCCGATCAGGGCGCCGACGTCATCAAGGTCGAAAATCCGGCAGGCGGCGGCGACCATACCCGCGCGGCCGCCAACCGGCGCGCCGGGTTCTCGGCCTCGTTCCTCAACAACAACCGCAACAAGCGCTCGGTCGCGCTCGACCTCAAGGCGCCGGGCGCGCTTCAAGCGCTGCTGCGGCTTGCCGCCGACGCCGACGTGTTCATCCAGAATTTCCGCCCCGGCGTCGCCGAGCGCATGGGCGTCGGCGAGGCGGCGGTCCGGGCGGCGGCGCCGGCCATCATCTATGTCTCGATCAGCGGCTTCGGCGAACAGGGGCCCTACGCGGCCAAGCCCACCTACGATCCGCTGGTGCAGGCGATGTCCGGGCTCGCGACCGTGCAGGCGGGATCGGACGAGGCGCCGCCGCGACTGGTGCGCACGATCCTGCCCGACAAGCTCACCGGCATCGTGGCGGCGCAGGCGATCACGGCGGCGCTGCTTGCGCGTGCGCGTACCGGGCAAGGCCAGCATGTCCGGCTGTCGATGCTCGATTGCGTGATCGCCTTCCTGTGGGGCTCGGACATGGGGAGCCAGACCTTCGCCGACGACCCGTTTCCGCAGCAGGAGGCGGCGAGCTTCATCGACCTGATCTACGCGACCGCCGACCACTACATCACGGTGGCGGTGCAGAGCGACCGCGAATGGGCGGCGTTGACGCGCGCGCTTGAGCGGCCGGCGTGGCAGCAGGATGCGCGCTTCAAGAGCCCCGCGCTGCGCCAGCAGAACATCGACGCGCGCCTCGCGATGACGCAGGAGGTGCTCAAGACCCGCCCTGCGGCCGAGTGGCTGCAGCGGCTGGAGGCCGAAGGCGTTCCGTGCGCGCCCGTGCTCACGCGCAGCGAGCTTCTGCGCCATCCGCAGATAAAGGCGAGCGGCATCGTGATCGAAACCGATCACCCGGTCGCCGGCCGGCTGCGCCAGGCGCGTCCGGCGGCGCGGTTCTCTGGCACGCCTGCCGGCGTCCGCCGCGGTGCGCCGGCGCTGGGCGAGCACACGCACGAGGTGCTGGCCGAGCTCGGCTACTCGGCGGCAGAGATCGACGCGCTCTCCGGCAAGCTGCCGGTCGCCGCGGAAGGGCACGGCGCATGATCGACTTCTACTACTGGCCGACGCCGAACGGCTGGAAAGTCGCCATCATGCTGGAGGAATGCGCCCTGCCCTACCGCATGGTGCCGGTGAACATCGGCCGCGGCGACCAGTTCACGCCGGAGTTCACCGCCATCAGTCCCAACAACCGCATGCCGGCGATCGTCGACCACGATGCGCCGGGCGGGCCGCTGCCGATATTCGAATCGGGCAGCATCCTCATTCACTTGGCCGAGCGCACCGGGCGGTTCATGCCGATGAGCAATCCCGGCCGCAAGGAAGCGTTGGAGTGGCTGTTCTGGCAGGTCGGCAATCTCGGCCCGATGGCCGGCCAGCTCAGCCACTTCGTCAACTACGCCCAGGGCGAGCACGACTACTCGCGCACGCGCTACGCCGACGAGTACAACCGCTGCCTGGGGGTTTTGGAGCGGCGGCTCGAGCGGCGCGAATTCATCCTCGGCGACTATACGGTGGCCGACATGGCGTCGTGGCCGTGGGTGCTGATCGCCAAGCCGCTCGGGCAGAGCCTGGACGAGTTCCCCAACGTGGCGCGCTGGCGCAATGCGATCAAGACCCGGCCGGCGGTGCAGCGGGCGGTCGATCTCGGCAAGGACCTGCGCCGCAAAGGTCCGCCGAGCGAGGCCGAGCGCCGCGTTCTGTTCAATCAGACGGCGCGCACCGCGCGCGCACCGTAGCCGTCATTGCGAGCGAAGCGAAGCAATCCGGGCGGCGGATGCGGCTCATCTGGATTGCAGACTGAGTCGCGTTGTCAACCCGCTCAACCTGGAGGACGACCGATGCTGCTCGCTGATCGTATCGCTGACACTGAACCGACCGCTATCCGAACGCATGTGGAGCGCAATTTGTTGTTGTCGTTGGAACTGAGCCGTTCGACTTGGTTGATCACTTCGCTGACGCCGGGCAACGGCGAAAAGATGTCGAAGCACGGCGTTGCGGCGGGAGATCTCGCATGCGCTGCTGGCGAATGTTCGTGCGGAGCTGCAGCGCAAGGCGTTTGCGCGCACGGGCATCGAACTATGCGATCATTACGATCCAGGAGGCGGGGCTCGGACGGGTTCTCGCTGCACCGCGTGCTTGCAGCAGGCGGGGATCGACGAGCCATCGTGGTGGACGCCGCCTCGGTTGCGGTGCCGCGCCTGGCGGCGGCGGGCTGAAGACTGACAAGATCGACGGTGAGGCGCTGTTGCGGGTGCTGCTGGCCTACATAGCTGGGCGAAGCGCGGGTGTGCTCGATGGTGAGCTCGCCGGTTGATCGCCGAGGATGAAGGCGCCGCCAGCTCGCGTGGCACCGCGGTTTGCACGGCGAGCGGATCTTGAGCTTGCCCCTCCGGATCAAGCGAGCGATAGCTGCGCGCACAGGGATCTCCGGCTCTGCGCCGTTGCAGCGCGATCGACGGCCGACCTCTGGTGGCGCCGCTGCAACGCTTGACCTGCTTGTCTTTGCCGACCAGCGGGGGATGCTGGTAGCTCCAGGCCGCACTCGACCAGAACCCGAGCGGCTGCACGGCGGTTAAGCCGGCCTTGGCTGATCGGGCCGCGCTTGATGGTGTCGCCGGTGGAGTCCTCCGATGGCACCAGGCCGAGATAGGCCATCAGCTGGCGTGGCGTTCGAAACCGCGACAGGTCGCCGACCTCGGCCAGAAACGCCGTTGCCGATATCAGATCGATGCCGCGCATCGCCATCAGCGCGGGGACGACCTCGCGCAATGACCAGTCCTCAACCGCCGCACGGATCGCCTGCTCGAGCCGCTCGATCCGCTCCCCGGCTTGCCGCACCGCCAACAGCATCTCCTCGAAAGCGATGCGTTGCTCCAGATGCGCAAGCTTGAGCCCTGCAAGCCAGCTCATGTGCGCTTTGGTCCAAGTCCGCTTGCCTCCATGGCGCAGCTCGTGCCGCAACAGAAACGCAGAGACCTGCTGGCGCTTCGAGCGCAGATCTACAACCGCCGCCTCGCGCGCCCGAGTCAATTCCCGCATCGCCTCATGGCGTTCGTCAGGAACCCACACCGCGGTGAGTTCCCCGGCGCGCAGCAGCTTCACCAGGCTCATCGCATCGCGCCGGTTGGTCTTCACCCGATCGCCCGGCCGCTTGGGAATGAGCGACGGCGCAACCACCAGGCAGTCTTGCCCAAGGCCCTTGATCTGCCGGTACAGCCCATAGCCTGTCGGCCCGGCCTCGTAACAGAACGTCAGGCGGGCGTACTTGCCGGCAAGCTTACGTACCAGCTTGGCGGTTGCCGCTGCACTGTTCTCAACCTCCCCAACAAAGCGAACCTCACCCGCCCGTCCGGCCTCCGCAACCGCCACCGCATTCCGCCACTTGGATGTATCAAATGCTACAAAAGCTTCGCTATCATGCCTCATGACTCGCCCTCCTTGCTTGAGAGCTCTGCCCGGCCCATCCGGGCAACCCTCGCACTCGCATCGAGGGCAAGTCGCCTCCGCAAGAAAAGGGACATACGGTCTTCGTCGCTTACGGGAAGCCCATCGCGCTGCGCGCAATGACGGCGCGGCGCCGCATTGCCTTCGCGCCGCGACGCGCTACGCTGACGGCGGCTCCGGACGAAGGACCCCCGATGGACCGCCAAGCAACGTTCAGCGGCACCAAGGATGTTGCCGACGCGCTCAGGTTCGACACGGCTCGCTTGGAATCGTACCTCGCCGATCGCCTGCCGGGCTTTGCCGGCCCGCTCACCGTGCGCCAGTTCAAGGGCGGCCAGTCGAACCCGACCTACCTGCTCGACACGCCGTTGCGCCGCTACGTCCTGCGCCGCAAGCCGCCCGGCAAGCTGTTGCCGTCCGCGCATGCGGTCGACCGCGAGTTTCGGGTCATCCGGGCGCTGCACGCCAAGGGCTTTCCGGTCGCCGAGCCGCACCTGTTGTGCGAGGACGAAAGCGTGGTCGGCACGCCTTTCTACGTCATGGGCTTCGTCGAAGGCCGGGTGTTCTGGGAACCGCACATGCCGGCGTCGAACCCGGCCGAGCGCGCCGCTGTTTTCGACGCGATGAATGCCACGCTGGCGCGGCTGCACAGCTTCGACCCGGCAGAGCTCGGATTGAGCGATTTCGGCCGCGGCGGAAACTACATCCAACGGCAGATCGACCGCTGGTCGAAGCAGTATCGCGCGTCCGAAACCGAGCCGATCGAGGAGATGGAAGGGCTGATGCGCTGGCTGCCTGCGCACCTGCCGCCGGAATCGCCGACGCGGCTGGTGCATGGCGACTACCGGCTCGACAACATGATCCTGGCCGCGGACGAGCCGAAGGTCCTGGCGGTGCTCGACTGGGAGCTCTCGACGCTCGGCGATCCGCTCGCCGACTTCACCTATCACCTGATGCAGTGGCACATGCCGGCGACCGACGAGGGCGCCGGCACCGCCTCGCTGGTCGGGCGCGACCTTGAGGCACTCGGCATTCCGCCGCTGGCGAGCTATGTCGACGCCTACGTGGCGCGCACCGGGCTTGATCCGCGCCCGCATCTGCCGGTCTATCTCGCCTACAACTTCTTCCGCATCGCGGCGATCCTGCAGGGCATCGTCGGCCGCGTGCGCGACGGCACCGCGACCAGCGAGCACGCGCCGGCGCGCGCGCTCCTGGTGCGCCCGCTCGCCACGGTCGGCTGGAAGCTTGCGCGCGAGGCCGGCGCCGGCTGATGGCGAGGGTGGCGCGCGAACGCTCGCCGCGGGCTTTGGCGCAATCGCAAACGCGCACGGTCGCGCTGGCGCTCGGCGGCGGCGGCGCGCGCGGGCTCGCGCATATCGCGATGCTCGAGGCCTTCGACGAGATCGGCGTTCGGCCGGCCGTCATCGCCGGCGCGTCGATCGGCGCGGCGGTCGGCGCCGCCTACGCGGCCGGCATGACCGGGAAGGCGATGCGGCGCTATGCGATCGAGCTGGTTTACGATCGCGCCGAGGTGTTCCGCCGCCTGATGGCGGCGCGCGCCGGCGGCCTCGCCGACCTGTTGCCGACGCGGCTGCGCAATCCGATGCTCTTGGAGGCGGAACGGTTCTGCGAGCTGTTTCTTCCCGAACGGATTCCGCAGCGGTTCGATGAGCTCAAGACGCCGCTGTTGATCCCGACCACCGACTTCTATGCGCGCAACGAGGTGCTGTTCGACGCCGGGCCGCTGCGGCCGGCGATCGCCGCCTCGATGGCGGTGCCCGGATTGATCCGCCCCGTCGAGCTCGACGGGCGCGTGCTGCTCGACGGCGCGGCGGTCAATCCGCTGCCGTTCGATCATCTGCGCGGCCGCGCCGACCTCGTGGTCGCGATCGATACCTCGATCGGGCCGACGGCGCCGCGCGGGATCCCGGAGCCGTGGGACGCGCTGTTCTCCACCATCCAGCTGATGGGACAGACGATCGTCGCCGAGAAGCTCAAGGCGGGCGCGCCCGATGTCGTCATCCGCCCCAACGTCGGCACGTTCCGGCTGCCCGACTTCCTGCAGGCAAGCGCGATCCTGCGCGCCGCCGAGCCCGCGAAGGCGGAGCTCAAGAGCAGGTTGGCGGCGCTGTTGGCTCGTCGCTGAGCGGCGTCCGGCGGGCAGTCAATTTGCGAAATGTGGCGCCGGAGACACACACGCCTACCCGGGTTCGTTCTGCGGAACGTGGCTTGGACGATACACAGCTCGAACCAAGCCACGTTCGTTTTGCGAAATGTTGCACCGGCGCAACTGCCCCGCCCCAGCCCGTCGAGTTCGTTTTGCGAAATGTTGCGCAGGCGCAACTGCGCGTCCCAGCTCATCGAGTTCGTTTTGCGACTAAGCGCCGCGCGCGATCGCCAGCGTCCGGTCCTTGTATTCCCTGTAGCTGGCAATCCCGACTTTCAGCGTTCTCATGTTTTCACTCCTTTTTCCTTGAGAACGGCGTCGCGGATCGATGAAAACATCTCGCCGTCGAGCGCCAGCAGGGCATCAAGACCGGCTCGCGCTTTTCCATCATCTCTGTCTAAGTTATCACTAGATGATATGAAGTGGCAACAGACTTTTGGAGCGACAGAGCGCCGTCATTGCGAGCGAAGCGAAGCAATCCAGGCGGCGGTGCAGTTTCTGGATTGCTTCGTCGCTGACGCTCCTCGCAATGACGGCTCCGTCATTGCGAGCGAAGCGAAGCAATCCAGGCGACGGTGCCGTTGCTGGATTGCTTGTCGCTGACGCTCCTAGTCTAGGAAGAAAGGGTTTGATGCTCAGGCGGGCTTCATCAATGGCTTAGAGATAGATCTTGAAGCAGAGCCTCGCACGCGCCTTTCATCCAGGTGGATCGGCCGTCAGGCCGGTGTGCAACTCGCAATGACGGCCCCGTCATTGCGAGCGAAGCGAAGATTCCATGGGGAGTGGATAGCAGCCGAGTCCAGGTCCAGACTGAGGTTGCTTCAACCCACTCAACCTGGAGGACGACCGATGTTGCTCGCTGATCGTATCGCTGACACTGAACCGACCGCTATCCGAACGCATCTTGGCGCAATTTTTGTTTCGTTGGAACTGAGCCGTTCGACTTGGTTGATCACTTCGCTGTCGCCGGGCAACGGCGAAAAGATGTCGAAGCACGGCGTTGCGGCGGGAGATCTCGTGGCGCTGCTGGCGAAGTTTGCGGAGCTGCAGCGCAAGGCGTTTGCGCGCACCGGCAAGAACTATCCGATCATTACGATCCAGGAGGCGGGGCTGGACGGGTTCTCGCTGCACCGCGTGCTGCAGCAGGAGGGGATCGAGAGCCATGTGGTGGACGCCGCCTCGGTTGCGGTGCCGCGCCGGCGGCGGCGGGCGAAGACTGACAAGATCGACGGTGAGGCGCTGTTGCGGGTGCTGCTGGCCTACAAGCGGGGCGAACCGCGGGTGTGCTCGATGGTGGTCGCCCCTTGCGCCGAGGAAGAGGACCGCCGCCGGATCGGCCGTGAGCGCGAGGTCTTGCTCGACGAGCGGATCCGGCATGTCAACCGGATCAAGGGACTTTTGCTGGCGCAAGGGATCTCTGGCTATGCCCCGTTGCGGCGCGATCGACGGGCGCGGCTGGAGGCGCTGCGCACGGCGGACGGGCGTGAGCTGCCCCAGCAGCTGAGGGCGCAGATCGGCCGCGAGCTCGACCGGCTCGAGCTGCTGCTTGTGCAGATCAAGGCGGTCGAGGCGGAGCGGGACGCGATGCTGGCGAGGTTGAGCCAGAGCGTGGACGAGAACACGCGGGAGCATCCGCTGGCGATGCTGCTGGGGGTGAAGGGGATCGGGGAGGAATTTGCGGCTGCGCTTTGGTTCGAGTGCTTTTACCGGAGCTTTGCCAATCGCCGGCAGATCGCCGCCTATGCGGGCTTGGCGGCGACGCCGTGGCAGAGCGGGTCGGTCGCGCATGAGCAAGGCGTGTCCAAGGCCGGCAATGCGCGACTGCGCAAGAAGCTGGTGCAGCTCGCCTGGCTCTGGCTGCGCCATCAACCGGGGTCGGCACTGGCGCGCTGGTTCCATGCGCAAGCCCATCGCAAGGTCGCCATCGTCGCACTGGCGCGCAAGCTGCTGGTCGCCTTGTGGAAGTATGTCACCGCCGGCGTCGTGATCGAAGGTGCGGCGCTCAAGGGCGCTGCCTAGGCGGCAAGCCAGGCGTCTCGTCAGGCGAGCCACCTCACCCACAGTTGAGCAGCAACAGCACCATGACCAATCCGCCGAGACCCGATCAGTCTCGGCCGATCCGGGCGGACGAACCGATGGATTGCATGGCTTCAAAAGCCGTAGCGAAGAATGGCTTCGTCCTCTCGAGCCGCCCGCCGCAAGCGGAATCCTGGTACGGCACGCTCGTGCGGCCGACCGAATGTGAGTTTGATCTGGCGTCAAACCTGATCGCGAAACCGGCTCGACCTCGATCGTAGAAAAACTGCAAATGGTCCTCCTTGCATCATGAACCGCTCTTCGTCCCGACCGCTGGAGCCTGATGGCGTGCTCGATCGCGTCAAGGCCAAGCCGCTGCGCGGCGGCCCTGCGGGCCGACCTTGACCCGATCTGCGCGCGCCATCTTCAAAACTCCACGCTCGGGACGAAGAGGTGCTCCTCGCTCGAACAAAGAGGTGACCCCAAAGTGTGAGACCTTGAACTCGGCACATCCCCATGTGAGCAATCCAGGCGGCGGTGCAGTTTCTGGATTGCTTCGTCGCTGACGCTCCTCGCAATGACGGGCCGTCATTGCGAGCGAAGCGAAGCGATCCAGGCATCAGTGCAGTTTCTGGTGGATTGCTTCATCGCTGTCGCTCGTCGCAATGAAGGATGCCGGGCGCCGCGGCGTCGTCACTGCAGTGCCCTGTCTCTCGGGTATTCGAGCTGCATGGCGACGAAGTCGGTGGTGCGCTCCCCGTAGCGCGCCGCGATGGCCGCAAGGGTCTGGTCGAGAGCCTTCGCCGGCAGCCGATCCCCGATCGCCGGCAGCCGCCGATCCGCGGGCCAGCTGGTGGCGACCTGATCCGGCAAGATGCCGATGCCGTTGCGGCTCGGCTGCGCACCAGCCGTGGCGGCGAACGTCACCGCGCCCGACCGATAGGTCCGCGACCAGGCATCCGCGACCAGCGCGAGCGACACTTCGTCGACGCCTGGCGCGAGCTCGATGCCGAGGTGCTCGCGGTTCCAGAACGCGAGCGCGTTGCGGATCGCCGTCCCCGCGAACGGGCGCGTGAACTTGAACGCATCGCTGTCGTGACGCGCGTCCCAGTCGTCGAGGCCGAGGTCGCGCGATGCGACCTTGCGGCAGGACGCTGCGAACCTCCCACAGGCCTTGCCCGAGCGCGCGGCAGAGCGGCATCCCGATCGGCCAGGAAAACTCCACGTCCTTGATATCCTGGCCGACGATCTTCGGGCGGCCTGCTCAAGCGCCCTTCAACCACTCGCGAACCGGCTCCCGGTCGGAAGGCAACGCATAGAAGAATGCGGGCAGCCGCTTCACTTCATCTGGAACCTGTGTACCAACATTGGTGCAGACGCGCAAGGCGATCAGGATCGAGCCTACAACGTGCAGACCGTGAGATGATCTACCGCCCCCCTACTCCACCAGATCCACACCCTCGAACGGATGCCGCCCGAGCGGGTCGATCTTGAAGCCGGTGACTTCCTTGCGGGTCGCCATGAACACGACCGAATGCGCGAGCGGCACCCACGGCGCCTCGCGCTTGAAGATCTCCTGCGCGGCCCGATAGAGCGCCTCGCGCTCGGCCTGCTTGGCGGTCAGCTTCGCGCGCGTCACCAGGTCGTCGTACTCGGCATTGCACCACTTGGCGATGTTGTTGCCGCCGGAGCGCGCGGCCGGGCAGCCGAGCAGCACGTGCAGGAAGTTGTCGGGGTCGCCGTTGTCGCCGGTCCAGCCGTAGAGCGCGAGCGCGTGCTCGCCGGCCTGGAGCCGCTTGCGGTAGGCGCTCCACTCGTCGGTGACGAGGCGCACGCGCACGCCGATCTTGGCGAGATCGGTCTGGATCATCTCGGCGACGCGCTTGGCGTTCGGGTTGTAGGCGCGGCTCACCGGCATGTACCAGAGCGCGGTCTCGATGCCCTGGCCGTGGCCGGCCTCGGCCAACAGCTTCTGCGCCGCCGCCGGGTCGTACGGGTAGTCGGCGATGGCGTCGTTGTAGGACCACAGCGTCGGCGGCACCGGGTTCTTGGCCGCGACGCCGGCGCCCTGGTAGACCGCCTCCAGGATCGAGGCCTTGTCGATCGCCATGTTGATGGCGCGCCGCACGCGCACGTCGTCGAACGGCGGGCGCGTCGCGTTCATCGCCAGGTAGCCGACGTTGAGCCCTTCCTGGCGCAACAGCTTGAGCGCCGGGTTGCCCTCGATCTGGGGGATGTCGCCGGGGTTGGGAAAGGCCATCACCTGGCATTCGCCGGCCTTGAGCTTGGTCAGGCGCACCAGCGGATTGGGCGTGATCGAGAACACCAGCGTATCGATCGGCATGCGGCCGGCCCAATAGTCCGGAAACGCCCGATAGCGCACCGCGATGTCTTTCTGGTAGCCGGCGAAGGCGAACGGCCCGGTGCCGATCGGCTCCTGGTCGAGCCGCTCCGGGGTGCCGGCGCGCATCAGCTGCTCGGCATATTCGGCCGAGAGGATGACGTTGAACGGCATCGCCATGTTGGCGAGGAACGGCGCCTCCGGCCGGGTGAGCTCGATGCGGATGGTGCGGTCGTCGACCTTGACGATCGATTTGAGCAGCTCCGGCATCCCCATGTCCTTGAAGTAGTCGAAGCTCGCGCCGGAGATGCGATGGTAGGGATGGTCCTCCTTCCACTGCCGCATCAGCGAGAACGCGACATCGTCGGCGTTCATGTCGCGGGTCGGCGTGAAGCCGCGATTCGAATGAAACTTCACGCCGGCACGAAGCCTGAACGTGTACACGGTCCCGTCGTCCGACACCGACCACGACTCGGCGAGCGCCGGAACGGTGGTGGTGGTGCCGGGCGCGAACTCCACCAGGCTGTTGAAGATCGGCCGGCCGGCATTCATGCCGGTGGTGGTGGTGACGATCTGCGGGTTGAGCGCTTCCGGATTGCCTTCCGAGCAGAACACCAGCGTCTTGGCCACGGCGGCAGGGCTCGCGAGCGCGATGGCGGCTGCCATTGCGGCCGCGGGTGACGAGTTCTCATTGTTCTTGTACTCCGGTTAGATTCAATTCCAGTGAGATGGGCGCGGATCGCGCCCGGCATCAGCTCGTCCTGCTCGCCGCTGCCGCGTCGAGAGGTCCGGCATCGAGCCGCGACCCATCTTCGCCTGATGCGGAGATGCGGTTCGAGCGTTCCCTCCCCCCTTGCGGGGGAGGGACAGGGAGGGGGGTGCGGCCGCTCTTGAGATCGCGAATACCCCCCTCCCCAACCCTCCCCCGCAAGGGGGGAGGGAGCACGAGGCCGTGCCCGCGCTGCGCTGGAACCTTCTCGTACCCGCATCGTGCCCCTACGCCGTGACGGCGAGTTGCTCCGGCGCAGGCTCGCTCACCCTGGCCGGAATGTTGATGGTGAAGCGGGTGCCCTTGCCGCGTTCGCTCGCGACCTCGATGCGGCCCTGCAATTTGCTGGTGACGAGGTTGAAGGCAATATGCAGGCCGAGCCCGGTGGAGCCGCGGCTGCGCGCGGTGGTGAAGAACGGGTCGAAGATCTTGCCGAGATAGTCGTGCGGGATGCCCTTGCCGTCGTCGGCGAACACGATGCGAACGTCGCCGGCGCGGGTCTCGGCGATGCGCAGCTCGAGGTTGCCGACCTGTCCGGGCTCGAACGCGTGGATGACCGAGTTCATGCACAGGTTGGTGAGCACCTGCGCGAGCGCGCCCGGATAGGTGTCGACCTTGAGGCCGGGCTGGCATTCGAACGTCACGCTGTGGCCCGCCCGGCGCAGCACGGGGCGCAGGCTGGTCAGCAGCTCGTGCGCCCAGGTCGCCATCTCGAAGGTGCGCCGCTCGGAGCTGACCTGGTCGGCGGCGACCTGCTTGAAGCTGTGCACCAGGTCGGCGGCGCGGGTGAGATTGGCGAACAACAGCTGCGAGCCTTCCTTCATCCGATCCACGAACTGCACGAACTTCGACTTCGGCACCTGCCCGCTGACCGCCAGCTGGCCGAACTTGCGCACCTCGTCGCCGAGCGCGGTCGCGGTCGTGAGGGCGATGCCGACCGGCGTATTGATCTCGTGCGCAACGCCGGCGACCAGCTGCCCCAGCGAGGCGAGCTTTTCCGACTGGATCAGGTCGGCCTGGGTCTGGCGCAGCTCGGCGAGCGCGCTGTCGGCCTGATCCTTGGCGCGGAGCAGCGCGTGCTCGCGCCGCCCGATCTCGGTGACGAAGAAGTTCGCCGCCCGCGCCATGTCGCCGAGCTCGTCGCGGCGGTGGGAATGGATGATCGGGCCGGCGAGCGGATCCTGCGCGAGCTCGCGCATGCCCTGCTGCAGGCTGTTGAGGGGCCGCGTGATCGAGCGCGCCACGAAGAACGCCGCATAGAAGCCGAGCAGCAGGCCGATGGAGGCACCGACGATCAGAATCTTCCTGACGAAATCGTCGATGCGCTTGGCCTCGCGCGCGAACGTCTCGTTGAGCGAGCGTGCGGCGTCGAGCATGGCGCTGGCGGTCGTGTCCATGTCGGCGAGCATTTCGTTCTGGTTGCGCAGCCCCTCGATCGCGGTGGTGAGCCGCGCCCGCCAGGCGTCGATGGCTTCGATCATCTCGGCCTGGATCAGCGGCGAGAGCGGCAGGGCGTCGACCGTCGCCGACAGCTTCCCGCTCTCGTCGAGGATCCCGGTCGCGGCCGCTGGATCGAGCTTGACCAAAGCCTCCGCGGTGCGCTGGCCGAGCTTCAAGGTCTCGATGACGATGCTCTGGGTCGCCTGCTCGGTCTCGTTGGCCTGCACCGAATAGGTCACGAGCTGCGCCACCTCCTCGTGCAAGGCGCGCTCCTCGCTCGAATTGACCTTGAGCAACCGGTCGGCCCAATCCGACAGCTGCTGCCCGGCGCGCACCCGTTGCGGACCCTCGACCGGCTCGGGCCGGGTGGGATCGCCGGGTCCGGAGACGAGCAACACATAGCCGCCGACGCTGGACAGCAATTCGCCCGCGACCTGGGCGCGGTCGTTGGCCTTGAGCATCTCGGCGAGCTCGCCGGCGGTGCGGCGCAGCTGGGTGAGGCCGCGCGTGAGCTCGGCGTCGGCGGCCGCGATCGCGTCCCAGTTGGTTCCGTAGTTGCGCTGCAGCTCGTGCAACGAGAGCGCGGCGACCTGCGCGCGCAGCTCATGCGCCCGCTCGACGATGTCGCGGATGGCGCGCAGCTTGCGGTCCTTGAGCGTCAACGAGGCGACGACGTCGGCGTTCGACGCCCGCTGCCGCTCGCGCGCCTGCGCGGTGAGCGTGGTCAGCGAGGCGACGCGGGCGCGCATCTCGGCGGCGAGATGGTCGTTCTGCGTCGTCACCACCATGAACTGGCGCATGCGTTGGGAATAGCGGCCGACCGCGTCGCGCGCGGCCACCGCCGCCCAGCGATGGGTCGGATCGCCGGCCACCCGCTCGAGCGCGGCCAGATCGGCGCGGGCCTGCTCCGCCATCTCGGCAAAGCGCACGGCGTGCTCGGCACGGTCGCCGGGAAGCGCCTGCAGGTAGTCGTCGCGCGTCGCCATCGCCACCAGCAGGTTGCGGTAGACGCTGCCCGCCAGCACGGCGCCCTCGCGCGCGCGCTCCGCCTCCTTGAGCAGGAACCAGGAGGTGACGGCAATCGCCGCCGCAATGGCGATCGGAATGCCCCCGACGAGCCAGACCCGGTAGGTGATCCGCATTGCTTCTCTTTATTGGCGTCGCAAATCGCCCTTCGGGTCCGGAAGGCGGCGCGACGTAGACAGCAACTGCTCCTCAGACAGCGCTTGATGGCGCGTTCTGTCGCAGGTCAGTCGGCTAGCACGGATCGGACACAAAGCTCAACCACCCGGTCTGGCGCGCGCCGCACCAGCAGAGGGAGCGCCCGCTCGGCATACGATCAAGAAACCCCGCCGCCGCACATGCGCCCGCCGCCGTTTGCAAAAGACCCCCGAGCGGCCTATGTAATCCAGGTTCGAGATTTGCCTGCCTGGTCATCCGCCCTGAGGGGCGCTTCCCAAGACATCGCCGAAATCGGACGTGAAGCTCGCGCGATGTCGCGCGGGCCAGCAGACGCCGTTCGGCGTCGCTCAAGAGGAGGCCAGACGTGGCTGCTACCGGTACCGTGAAGTTTTTCAATTCGCAAAGGGGCTTCGGCTTCATCCAGCCGACCAACGGAGGACCCGACGTGTTCGTCCACATCACCGCGGTCGAGCGCGCCGGCATGCGCGGGCTCGTCGAGGGCCAGAAGATCAGCTACGACGTGGTCAGCGAACGCGGCAAGACCGCCGCCGCGAACCTACAGGAGGTTTGATCGTCCTCTGGGATCTGATCGGCCCGGCGCCCTCGGGCGCCGGGCTTTTTGGGTCGCAGGGGCAGATGGAAAGCAGGGCCCGCCGGTGACGATCGGCAAGGAATTCTTCCCATGCCGCTCGGCACGGATGATAACCGGAACGATCGTATCGATACCTTTGGGCGCCATCATCCGCGCCATCATCATCAGTCCGAGCGGAGACCCGCTGAGCCCCGCCTCGTTGCGCGCCATTCATCGTCGGAAGGATCGCGGCGGAGCTATCACACCTCGAGAAGGAGCACATCTTGCAAGTCCTGGTCCGCGACAACAACGTCGATCAAGCCATGAGGGTTCTCAAGAAGAAGATGCAGCGCGAAGGCATTTTCCGCGAGATGAAGCGACGCAAGTCATATGAGAAGCCGTCGGAAAGGCGGGTGCGCGAGAAAGCGGAAGCGGTGCGCCGCATTCGCAAGCTCGCGCGCAAGCAAGCACAGCGTGAGGGTCTGATTCCCAGGCCGAAACCCAAACCTCCCGGCTCTCGCCGCGCCGCCGGGCGATAACGTTTGACGAATGCCGGCGGCCGGCGGCTCTCGTCGACGGCCCGTGTGCCGGTGCCGCGTCAGGAAAGGACCCTGTTCGAACCTAGGCGCTGGAGCCATTCCCATCCGGACTAGCGCAAGCGGCGCGGCTGCGTCACCTCTCCCCGGCAGCCGGCAAAAGTACGCCGTAAGGGCCTCGTCCAGGAATGACAAGGTAGAGAGCAGGACTAGCGCGGACGCATTGTCGCCGCCCGCCATTGCATGCTCTCAGTCGCGATTCGGTGCGGCCTTCTTCGGCTTCATCCGCCAGAGTTGAAAGCCTTCATTAGCGATCGCCGCTTCGATCGTGCCGCGGGCGAGGTTGTGCGGCGGATCGTTTTCGGCGCGCACCACCCCGGTTACCCGCCACGGGCCGTGGCGCGGCGGCAATCTGCTGCCTTCGCGGTCGCCGGCGAATGCGCGCAGCTCGCGATACGCCTCGGACCTGAACATGAAGATGTTCATGCGCTGCTCAATAGAAGATGTGATTGACGACGTAAGCCAACACGATGGCCACGAGGACATAGGGGAGCGCCACCATCAATTTTGAGCTCATGACTGTCCTATTGCGTTGGAAGCGGGTCGGCGTAGACGGAGCGAGCGCGGCCAACCGATGCCGATGGCCGCACTTTCCCGGTGCGCTGCGAACCGAACTCGCCCCGCGGCATCGAGGCAAGCGTTTGTGGAAGGGTGATGAAGCTTCTTAGTGCGCGCAACTCCGTTCGGAGGTCAGACGGGAGCGCGATCGGTCTCTCAGTCACCGGCGCCTGTATTCTGGTTGTTATCGCCGATGATGCCCGATCATATGCGGGATCGTCGGTGCAAGCGAGTTGAATTCTACGTAGCCTCACAACCATGCACCCTTGCGGCACGACGGCCCCTGCTCTCCGACCTGGCCTTGTGGCTCGGGGCCGCCAGCGACTCGAGAGACAGATTTCGCGCTCGGTGGGCGGTGTCTCTTTGCCGTCACTCATCCAGCGAGCGCTTCCTCACGTCGCCTGCCTCCTTGGCGAGTCGCAGCGCACGGAGCCGCTCGGTTTTTGCGCGCACGCGCTGAGCATCCGACGCAATCTGCGCCATGGCGGCCGCGTTGGTGCGTTCGGCCCGGGTCTCCCGCGCTGTGATCGTCTGCTCGCCGGCCCCGCGTTTGCTCATCATCACTCGCTCAGCTCGGTGGATCTTGCTCAGCCGCCTTTCCGCGGAGCCTTTATGCACGCAAGTCTACAGCTCATCGGGCAGCGCGGAGATGCCGGCGGCTGTCAGGCGAGCAAAATCGTCCAGCACGTTGGCAATCAAGGTCTGACGACGCGGATCCTGCGCCTCGGCGGTGGTGGCCAACAGGCCGAGCAAATAGCGCGCCTTGCCAGCCGCCTCCGGCCAGGAAGCTGCAGGGGCGGCGACCAGCTGTTCCTCCAAGGCTTGCTGGCGCCGGCGCAGCGCTCTTGCATCCGCCTCGACCTCGGCAAGAATACGGCGCAGTTCGGTGGCCTTCTGGGCTGCCATGCCGCGGTGGCGGTCGAGGTTGATCGGTTTATCGGTCATTGGTCGCTCCGCGCATGCCTCATGCATGCGAGCCTCCGCCCTCGGTGCCCGGTGCGAGCACTTCGTCATGCGGCCGCACTTCGCCGGCCAACCACGCTTCATTCGCGGCGAGGGTGAGATAGGATTGCTTCAGCCGCCGGAAATGGCGGATATCCTTGAGAGACTGGCTTTCCCGCGCGCGTCGCCCGCAAGCGTCGGCCTTCGATCGGTGGCTTTCCGATGACATCGGCCTGCTCCTGTTGCAGGCGGGAGCACGACCGGTCTCTCAGCCGCCGGCGCCTGTGATTCTGATTGTTGGCCGGCGATGCACCAATATAGGCCTTGCCAGCGGCGTTAGCCAGCTTAATCCCCCCGAGACAGCTTAGTCCCCCTGACCGGAACATCATGGAACGCTGGGGGACCTCTGCCCTGCCCTATGCTGTCGCAGAAAATCGAAGGTCAATAAGCGCTACGTGAGGAACATAAGGTCGAGCCAGCGATTGCCGAAGGGCTCGGGCCGAAACTTCTTCGGGCACTGGATGAATGACGATCTCATGGCGCTGATGGACGACCGGCCAGTCGGCGTGGCATGGAACTACGACCGGACCGAGCTTCTCACCGATGCGATCATCCACGTGGCGGGGCTGTGCCTCGCCCTGCTGGGGGCAATCGCGCTCGCAGTCATCGCCTGCAATATTGCAGATGGTGTCGAAGCGGCATCGATTGTCGTTTACACGGCCGGACTGCTGGCGATGCTGGGGCTGTCCGCCGCCTACAACCTTTGGCCGCTCTCGCCGCGCAAGTGGCTGCTGCACCGCTTGGACCAATCAGCCATTTTCTTGTTCATCGCCGCCACCTACACGCCCTTCATCGCCCAGATGAAGGGCGATGTGACGACCTTGGGTCTATTCATCGGCGTCTGGACTGCGGCAGCCGTCGGAGTCCTGCTTAAAATCTTGGCGCCTGGACGCTATGATCGCGTTTCAATCGTGCTCTATCTGCTGCTCGGCTGGAGCGGCTTGCTGGCGCTCGAGCCGATGCTCGCGGCCCTGCCGCGCTCGTCCGTGGTCCTTCTGGTCGCCGGCGGCCTCCTGTATTCGGCGGGCGTTGGTTTCCACATGTGGGAGAAGCTTCGTTTTCAGAATGCCATCTGGCACGCCTTCGTGCTGGTTGCGGCGGGCTGCCACTATACGGCAATCCTCGACTGCGTGGCCTTTGGCCAGGCCTGAGTGAAGAGGCTCTCCTCGAAGGTGCCGAGGTTGAGAGCAGCGCCACCCGCATGGAGCTAGACCCACACGCGCCTCATGTTCACCGCCGACCGGGACTATTGTTGACAGGTCGCTCAATCGAACGCGATGCTTGAAGATGGGCGTCTCAACGCACACGCGGTGCGCCGCAAGCAATTCGATCGATCTTTTTCGGAACGGCGGCCGAATTGGAGCGTTGAGATCAGTTGGGCGCATGCGGAGCCGGCCTGGAGCAAACGCCATCGCCCGCGCCGGCTACGATGGATCAGAAGCTCGTAATAACGAAGATCGAGGGCATCAACGAAGTTGAGCCTGCCATGTTCAAGATCGTCGTGAGCCTCGAGGATGGCTCCCGCACGATACTGCGAATGGATGCCTTTGCGTTTCAGGCCCTGGCTACTCACGTCCACGCCACCGAAATGAAAGTTAAGTCCCGACATGCCCAACGACGGACCAACCCGCTCGAGCACGCTCGAGCGAGGAACGGGCGCTTGCCAGGTGGAACAACGAGGGCAATTTTCGGTAACTTTCCAGGCCCGTAGGCGAGCCGCCCAATGCGCCGCCTGGATTCCCGGCCGGCCACCGGTCTGCCTTCAGGCCGGCCCATGGTGGACGTGTCTCAGCGCGAACGACAGCAATAGTTCTTGCCAGTTCAATTGACCAAGCAGTTCTACGGGTCATGGCTCGGAACTTCCATCCGCGGCCGGGGTTGCTCCTGCTCAAAGCCCAAATTTGGGAGGAGAGGAGCGTGCGAGCCATCGTAGCAGCGGGCGCGCTTGTTGCCCTAGTCAGTCCCGCGCTTGCCGCCGAGACATTTTATGTAGAACAGGACACCGCAACGAAGCGGTGCCGCGTTGTCTCGGAGCTTCCGTCTGCCACCGCTCCGGCCAACATACAGGTCGTCGGCCCCCAAGATGCGGCCTATATGAGCCGCGCCGACGCTGAGGCCGCAATCAAGGCTTTCAAAGTATGCGAGCTCGACGACAGCGCGGGATCGGCGCCCGCGAAAGCGATCACGCCCAAGTAGAGACTGATCGGCGCTGGCCTGATGGCCCCGAGCGCGATCTTGAGGAACGAACATTTGAACAGCGCAAAAATGTCGTTGCGTACGCGCGCCCCGGTCCCCGTCGTGCCGGCTTCATCGAACCCTGCTGCCGTCCCTGCCCGCAGCGTTGCTGCCCGGCTCGCCCTTGTGGTACCGGAGAACAATGAAGCGGCCAGTTCGTGGCGCCAAAAAAAGCAAGCGGGGCCGCCCTAAGACAACAGGCCCCGGATTTTCCATCAATGTTCGGCTTCAGGCCGAACAGCTTGAGCATCTCGACGACTGGATCGCCAAGCGGCGCAAGTCTCGATCGCGGCCGGAAGCCATCCGCGCGATTTTGGAGCAGGCGCTTAGATTTAGGTCCAGTCAGCCTTTGCAAGTCGGGCCTCACAAAGGTGCCTCGAAGGCGCGTGCACTGGCTGGAAAGGAACTCGACCGGCTCGGCGATGCGTCGGCCACAGAAGAAGAGCGCCAGAGCAGGAAGCACAAACTCCTGAAAGGCCCGAAGGAATTTCGTGGCATGCGCGAGGATCTCCCAAAGCAGAAGCGCTAAGCATGCTGTCATCACCGACCAAATGTCCGCCACCACGTCGCCGCTCCTGGATGCTTGACCGAGATAGGAGGACTTATGCCGGACAGGCGAGAGCTCTACCGTAGCCCAAACGGGGACTCGTGGTCCCTCGGCCGCGGGCCGACAACAGGCCATGCATTCATCATTCACCAGCCCAACGCTCCTTCTGGCGGGCAGATGTCGCACATCGAGTTGGGCGAGTTTCTGCGGAAGGGAAATGGGCCGGAACAACAAGTACTGTTGCGCTTGATCGGAACACTGGCGGACGTGCCACCCTCTAGAGCCCCAACCCTTGCAGAGCTCGCCAAAGCTCATGAAGAAGAGGCAGCTCAGGCCGCGCGGGATAAGACGGCTCGACTGAGATCGCAGCAACTCGCCAAGGAGGTTGCGGACAAACAGACCGCGAGCGACGATGCCCAAACCTAGGATCGGCGGACGGACCGCCGAACTGCCAGCGAACAAGGCGGAAGAACGCATCGCCTGGTGCCATGGCGCAAGTGGAACTCCCATGCGGCCGGCTGCTCTCGCTTTAAAATCTTTCGCCCGAGCCATCGTAAATGCGATCGTGCGGACCCATATGCCAGGGTACAAATCAGAAAATTCACACTTGATGCTTTGCGGGAGGCTCATCATGGCCACAGGTCATGCTCTTTCTGCCGTCTTAACGAAAGCGGCGTACTTCTGCTTGGCGGCGGCGGCATTCGTCTTTGTCGCGATGCTTTTGCTGACTGGCCTCCATCCCTAGTAGCTCCGGATGGAGAGGCAGCGACAATCCGCGCAACCAAGTCATGTCGATCGTTGCAGCGCCCGCGTGTCGCGGGCGTTACTTGCGACCGCGGACCACGCACGACTTTGCGTGGTTCAATGGAAAGGTCGGTCATGACCACGCGCACGTGCCGGAAGCTCGTGACGATCGAGGAACGGTTTCTCTTGCGCGCCATCGACGCCGTGTTGCCGCCGGGAACCCACGGCGACCTGGATACACCTTGCATCGATTGCGACGAAGAGCGGCACCAACCGCATGATCCTGGTGCAGCCTTCGGAACTGGGAGCCGGCTACGAACTCCACCCAGCATCCGAGCACGGCGCATGACGCAGTTCGCGGCGCGTTAAATCGCAATGGCAAAGCCAATGGCCCTGAACTTTCCCAATCGCATGCGCAGCTACGACAGCACGCGGCGGGCCGTGCGGTTCTGGGGATATGACAGCGCGATGGAAACGTCGTTCTTCATGACCGAAGAGGCACTTAAGCGCATTCAACCCGATATGGCGCCCGACGAGGCTGGCGCCCTCCAGGCGTTCGACCGCAATCGCCCGTTTATCCTAGCGGCTGCGACCAAGGTTTACGCGCGCGGCCGCAAGGGATCATACGACCTGCTAAGCAGCGACTTTTAAGGTGTGCCGGCTGGCAAGTCCGAGTGCTCGCGACTTTCAGCGCAAAGACTTTCCAGTGTTTCGGCCTATCCAAACAGCCGACATAGCGGCAGAGATCGCGGGCCAAGCCTTCTTGTCGCGGCCAGTACGACGCGCGACCGAGACCGATCCACCCGATTATGTAGTTTGCGAATGAGCCGACCATGATCCGATCCATGGTCGCTGGCTTCCGCATCCGGGGATAGCGCACGACCGACACGCCAAATTGCAAAATATCGATCACGATCCCTTTGTCGCCGCTCCAGCAAAAATCGGCCGCAAGGCGTAAACAACCTGATCAATTGAAACTTCGTTCAAGGTCGCCATGCAAAGTGAGGCACATGCCATGCACTCGAAATCCGTCTCCCGCATCTCCACGCCCTCCACCGCGCATATCGAAGAGCTGTTGGATGAAGCTCTGAGGCAAACATTTCCCGCAAGCGATCCCATCGCCATTGCGATCGAGCGGAACACTGGCCAGGATGCGGAGGTCGCAAAGCCCGGCACTGCCGCCGGAGGTCAATAAGGGCGTGGGTGGCCACAACTCACATGCATGCGGCAACGTCACGCCCCGGAGCACACCGTCGAACTCGTTTCGCCGTTGGATGAAGGCTTGCGGCGCGACGTTCCGGGCTGCCGACGAAACTCATTGATCTCGGCCTGGCTCAATTTGCTGTTCTGCGCTGCGAGCCGAACACATCGCCGCAGGCGATGGAGGAATCCCGGGGGTCCACACCGACGGAAGATCCGAGCCTGGGCCGCTGGGTTGATAGGTTCCTGTCGGGTACCCAACTCTGCTGCGGGACAGAGCCGAGTTTCGGTGAAACCGACAAGCGCTCCACCCTACGCGCGCTCGCTTCGCCATTCAGCCATCGGCGACTGTACTCGGGTCCTTATGGCCGATGATACATTCATCATATGTCGTGGCGGCGACCTATCCGAGTCCATCTTTCACAAGCAAGCCAGAATCGGCACTTGCTTACCGTTTGACGACGACGAAGGACCTTGAGCCCGATTGACCAAGCTTGTCGCGGGATGCCTTGAACGAGAGCTTCGTTACCAGATCAAACTGCTGGGGGAGAAAGACCTGAACCCAGGTCATTCAGCTGCCGCGCCGTGTGAACGACTTGTCGTTCTGGACGACGAGCCGGCCGACGCGGAGAGCCGCGAGAGGGATACGGCTCGAGAGCATCGCCCAGGGCCTGCGCGAAAGTTTCGACGGGGGATGCCAATGCAGCTAAATAAATCTCAGGCCGCCCCACAGGGCTCCCGTCCCAGAGCTCGAGCCGCGTTGGCTTTGAGTCGGCTGCACGTGATCGCCCGGCGTCGCGGCGCGGTTGATGGATGTCGCGCCCATACCGGCCTCTTGCCTACGCCTGCGGGGGCTCGTCTCGGGGAAGCAGTGGCGCAGGGCATCCTCGCGCAAAAGGTTCGCGTCACTCATGCCCTGCTGGGCGCTTGCGATGATGCGCCTGGCGAGCGCCTCGCGGATGGCGTCGGCATTCGATGACGCACTCGCGACAAATTCGATGTCCACGAGGCTTTTCCAGGCTCCCTCGAATGCCGCCGACATGGCATGCGTCATCTCAGGGGTGGAAGCCCGGAGTTGCGGAAATGCAAGAATGGTCGCCATACGTCACTCCCATGGCTTCGGCGGTCAGTGGCCACCTACGCCGGCTTGCGGTGATCCTCGTTCAGCACGTACTCGACGGCATCGTTTTGGAGGCACGCCTGGTCGCATTCGCCTCGTTTGGCGATTTCGATGATGCGCACCACAAGCCCTTCGCGAGGTCGGTCAGCATAGCCCGACGACGCAAGCTCATTACCTGACGCGACCGACGATTGCCGCGCGGCTTGGAACGCGCGCCCATAATAGCGATGACCACCGCGATCGAACGGCTTGAATGCACTCACGGGAATGGGCTGAGGCCGCATGCCGCTCTCCTGTTGCATCTATCGACACAGGCGGGAGCGCAACCGGTCTCTCTGCCATCGGCGCCTGTATTCGGGTTTATTATGGCCGATGATGCATTCATCATATGTCGCTGCGGCGACATATGCGAGTCCTTTTTCAAAATCGTGCTGTTCCTTCCGTCGCCGATCGCATTTTGCGGACCCGCCGCATCTATTCGCGGCGGCCGGCGACGTCGGTGGCGCTGGTGAACGCACAGCAAGAGCTTGCACTTCGCAAGCGCCGATTAAAAGACCAAGGCAAGACAAAGGGATGATGGCACGAAATCCCGCAGTTGCGGCCGGCGACCTAGTGGCTCAGTTGCCGGGTCGGGCTCCATTGCGCTGACGGCGCAGATCGGCCGGTCAGTTGCTGTCCCACGTCGTCCCCGCTCCGTGTCTGATGGACGCGAATGGGCCGGCCCGCCGAGCGAGCGAGCGTTTGATCAAGCTTCCAATGCAAATCCTCGATGCGCGCCGGGTCTCACGCGTGGCGGCCGTGGCAATGCTTGTACTTCTTGCCCGAGCCGCACGGGCAGCTCTCGTTGCGGCCGACCTTGCCCCAACTGGTCGGATCGTTGGGATTGCGCGCAGCCGCGCGTTCCTCGCCATAGCCGACCTTCGCGGAGGCCGCCAGCGCCGGCTCGGCGAGCGCCATCTCGTCCTCGCCGGTTAGGGGGTCGATCTTGTGCGCCTCCATGTAGGGCAGGTTCTCCTGCTCCTCCGGCGGCGGCGCGGAAACGATCTCGACGCGCATCAGCTGCGCGGTCACCCCTTCGCGCAACCGCTGGATCATGGTCTCGAACAGGTGGAACGACTCCGACTTGTACTCGTTGAGCGGATCGCGCTGGCCGTATCCGCGCAGGCCGATCACCTGGCGCAGATGCTCGAGCATCACCAGGTGCTCGCGCCAGAGGTGGTCGAGCGTCTGCAACAGGATCGACTTTTCCACGTAGCGGATCACGTCCGATCCCCATTGCGCCACCTTGGCGGCCATGTGCTCGTCGCCGCGCCGCTCGATGCGGGTGATCAATTCCTCGTCGGCGATGCCTTCTTCCTTGGCCCAGTCCTCGACCGGCAGGTCGAGCCCGAGCACCCGCTTGACCTCGTCCTTGAGGCCGGGCGTGTCCCACTGCTCCGGATAGGCGTTCTCCGGCACGTGCCGCGCCACCATCTCGTCGATCACCGCATGGCGCATGTCGCTCACGGTTTCGGCGACGTTCTCGTCCTTCATCAGCTCGATGCGCTGGTCGAACACGACCTTGCGCTGGTCGTTCATCACGTCGTCGTATTTGAGAATGTTCTTGCGCAGGTCGAAGTTGCGCGCCTCGACCTTCTGCTGGGCCTTGGCCAGCGCCTTGTTGATCCAGGGATGGACGATCGCCTCGTCCTCCTTCAAGCCCAGCTTCTGCAGCATGCCGTCGAGCTTGTCCGACCCGAAGATGCGCATCAGGTCGTCCTCGAGCGAGAGGAAGAATTTCGAGCGGCCGGGATCGCCCTGCCGGCCGGAGCGCCCGCGCAGCTGGTTGTCGATGCGCCGCAACTCGTGGCGCTCGGTGCCGAGCACGAACAGCCCGCCGGCGGCCAGCGCCTTCTCCTTCAGGCGGGCGACCTGCTCGCGGATCCGCTCGGCACGCGCATCGCGCTCGCGCGCGCGCGGATCCTCGATGTCGCTGACCTCCTGACGGATGCGCATCTCGGCGTTGCCGCCGAGCTGGATGTCGGTGCCGCGGCCGGCCATGTTGGTGGCGATGGTGATCGCGCCCGGCACGCCGGCCTGCGCCACGATGTAGGCTTCCTGCTCGTGGTAGCGGGCGTTGAGCACCGCGAACACCTTGGCCTTCTTGGCGCCTTCGTCGCCGCTGTAGAGCGCCGCGAACGCGTTCGGGTCGGTGAAATCGTGCTGCTCCCAGCCCTGCCGGCGCAGCATCTCGGCGAGCTGCTCGGACTTCTCGATCGAGGTGGTGCCGACCAGGACCGGCTGCCCGCGCGACTTGCAGTCCTCGAGCAGGGCGATGATGGCGCGGTACTTCTCGGCGTTGGTGCGATAGACCTCGTCGTCCTGGTCGTCGCGGATCATCGGCATGTTGGTCGGCACCTCGATGACCTCGAGGCCGTAGATGTCGAGGAACTCGTCGGCCTCGGTCAGCGCCGTGCCGGTCATGCCGGCGAGCTTCTTGTACATGCGGAAGTAGTTCTGGAAGGTGATCGAGGCGAGCGTCTGGTTCTCCGGCTGGATCGGCTGGTGCTCCTTGGCCTCGAGCGCCTGGTGCAGCCCTTCCGAATAGCGTCGCCCCGGCATCATGCGGCCGGTGAACTCGTCGATGATCACCACCTCGCCGTTGCGCACGATATAGTCCTTGTCGCGCTGGAACAGCTTGTGGGCGCGCAGCGCCTGGTTGACGTGGTGGACGACGGTGACGTTCTCGATATCGTAGAGCGATTCCGACTTCAGCAGCTTCGCCTCCTGCAGCCGCTGCTCCATCTTCTCCATGCCGGCCTCGGTGAGCGCCACGGTGCGCTGCTTCTCGTCGACCTCGTAGTCGGCCTTGTCGAGCTTGGGGATGAAGGTGTCGATGGTGTTGTAGAAGTCGGAGCGGTCGTCGAGCGGGCCGGAAATGATCAGCGGCGTGCGCGCCTCGTCGATCAGGATCGAGTCGACCTCGTCGACGATGCCGTAGATGTGCCCGCGCTGGACCATGTCCTCCAGCCGGTACTTCATGTTGTCGCGCAGGTAGTCGAAGCCGTATTCGTTGTTGGTGCCGTAGGTGATGTCGCAGGCATAGGCCGCCTTGCGCTCCTCGTCGTCGAGACCGTGCACGATCACGCCGACCGACATGCCGAGGAAGCCGTAGATCTGCCCCATCCACTCGGCGTCGCGGCGGGCGAGATAGTCGTTGACGGTGACCACGTGCACGCCCTTGCCGGCAAGCGCGTTGAGATAGACCGGCAGGGTCGCGACCAGGGTCTTGCCTTCGCCGGTCTTCATCTCGGAGATGCGCCCTTCGTGCAGCACCATGCCGCCGATCAGCTGCACGTCGAAATGGCGCTGGCCGAGCGTGCGCTTGGACGCCTCCCGCACGGTGGCGAACGCCGGCACCAGGATGTCGTCGAGCGTCTTGCCGGCGGCGAGCTGTTGGCGGAATCCTTCAGTGCGCGCGCGCAGGTCCTCGTCGGACAGTCCCTCGAGTTCCTTTTCCAGCGCATTGATCGCCGCCACCCGCGGCAGGTAGCTCTTGATACGCCGATCGTTGGCGCTGCCGAACAGCTTGCGGGCGATTGCGGCGATCATGCCGGGAATTCCTTTTCTGGCGGCGCGCCGGGCCACCGACATCCGATGCGGCAAACCTCGCGTGGTCGCGCGGATCGGGGCTTGGAATGCGGCGCTTTCAGGTCCGTTGGGCCAAACGACGAAAGCTCCGCGCGGCGACGAGCGAAGTCGTTTCGAGAGATAAGTGGGGGTGCAATTCTTGTCAATTGCAGGTGAAGCGCCCATTTGTCGACGAAATCGGCCACCCAAGCCATTGCCAATCAGGATCGGTTGGGCGAGTGTCCGGCCGCGCCGGCCGGGGGCAGGCAAACAACCAAACACCCACGTACCCAAGGATTACACCATGACCCTGCTCTCCCGTTGGAACTCATTCATTGCCGGACGCGAGCGCGTTGCTCTCGCCGGGGTGGTGGCGCTTGCCGTGGGCGGCGGCCTCGCTTTCGGGATCTGGACCGTGGTCGCCCAAGAGGCCGATGCGGTCGTTGCGCGCGTGAACGGCGTCGAGATCCGGGCGAGCGACGTTGCCCTCGCCGAGGAGGACCTCGGCTCCAACATCCAGCAGCTGCCGCCGGAGGCAAAGCGCGAGCAAGTGATCGGCTACCTCTCCGACCTGATCCTGGTGGCGAAGGCCGCCGAAGCCAAGAAACTCGCCGACACGCCTGAATTCCAGCGCCGCCTGGCGCACGCCCGCAACCGGCTGCTGATGGAAGCGCTGCTCCAGTCGGAGGCCAAGGCCGCGACCACCGACGACGCAATGCGCAAGACCTACGAGGAAGCCGCCAGGCAGATGGGCGGCGAAAAGGAGGTGCACGCCCGGCACATCCTGGTCGACAGCGAGGACGAGGCCAAGACCATCGCGGCCGAGCTCAAGAAGGGCGCCGATTTCGCCGAGCTTGCGAAGCGCTCGAAGGAGCCGGGTGCCGCCGATCGGGCCGGCGATCTCGGCTATTTCACCAAGGACCAGATGGTGCCGGCGTTTTCCGAAGCTGCTTTTGCGCTCGAGCCGGGCAAGACTTCCGATCCGGTCAAGACCGAGTTCGGCTGGCACGTGATCAAGGTCGAGGACAAGCGCGACCGGCCGGTCCCGCCGTTCGACCAGGTCAAGACCCAGGTCGAGAACTATCTGGTGCGCAAGAGCCAGGCCGAGTTCGTCGGCAAGCTGCGCCAGGAAGCGAAGATCGAACGGCTCGACCCCAAGGCCGCCGAACCGAAGAAGTAGTGACTCGGCTGCGCAGCGGCGACCCTTGTGGTCGCCCTCCTCGCGCCGTGCGCACGGGACGACGGGCGCCCACAAGAGGGCGCCCCTACGATCGCTGCGGGCGCCTCTTGCTTTCGTCGCGATCTATCAGGACAATGCGCCATGCCCGGCCCCGCGCCGGGCATGCTTTTGTCCGGAGCCCGCCATGGCGCTCGCAATCTCCCCGCTCGCTCCCAAGACCATGCCGCATCTGCCGGAGATCGCCGGCGTGCGGCTCGCTACCGCCGAGGCCGGGATTCGCTACAAAGGTCGCACCGACGTGGTGCTGGCGCTGTTCGACCGAGGCACGGCAGTGGGCGGCGTCCTGACGCGCTCGCAATGCCCGTCAGCTCCGGTGGAATGGTGCCGCGCGCGCCTTCCCGGCGGCGGCGCGCGCGCCTTGGTGGTCAACTCCGGCAACGCCAACGCATTCACCGGCAAGAGCGGGCGCGCCGCCGTCAAGCTGACGGCCGCGCTCGCCGCCGAGGCGGTCGGCTGCCGCGCGAGCGAAGTCTTCCTGGCCTCGACCGGCGTGATCGGCGAGCCGCTCGAGGCCGGCAAGTTCGGCAACGTGATGGATGCCCTCGCCGCGCAGGCGGCGCCGCACGCCTGGCATGAGGCCGCCAAGGCGATCATGACGACCGATACCTTTCCGAAGCTCGCGACCGCGACCGCGACGCTCGGGCCGGCGACCGTCACCATCAACGGCATCGCCAAGGGTTCCGGGATGATCGCCCCCGACATGGCGACGATGCTGGCCTTCGTTTTCACCGACGCGCCGCTCGTCCCAGCCGTCCTGCAGGCGCTGTTGCGGCAGGGCACGGTCGACACGTTCAACGCGGTCACGGTGGACGGCGACACCTCCACGTCCGACACGCTGCTCGGCTTTGCGACCGGCGCGGCCGCTTCCCGCGGCGCGCCCAAGATTGCGCGCGCCGGCGACCGCCGCCTCGGCGCATTCCGGGCCGCGCTCACCAAGGTCCTCGCTGCGCTCGCCGAGCAGATCGCCCGCGACGGCGAAGGCGCGAGCAAGCTGGTCGAGATCGTGGTCGAGGGCGCGCGTTCGAAGGGCTCGGCCCGGCGCATCGCGCTCTCGATCGCCAATTCGCCGCTGGTCAAGACCGCCATCGCCGGGGAAGACGCCAACTGGGGCCGGGTGGTGATGGCGGTCGGCAAGGCCGGCGAGCCGGCCGACCGCGATCGGCTGTCGATCTGGTTCGGCGACATCCGGGTCGCGCACCGCGGCGCGCGCGACCCCGGCTACGACGAAGCGAGGGTATCGGCCTATATGCGCCGGGCCGAGATCGCGGTCAGGGTCGACCTCGGCCTCGGCCGCAACCGCGACCGCGTGCTCACCTGCGACCTCACCAAGGACTACGTCGCCATCAACGCGGGCTATCGCTCTTAAGACGTTGTTAACTTCGTGCCTAGCTGCGGCGTTTCATTGATTGAGTGAAGTCCCCTCAACTGGCTTGGCCTGGATGGAGCGGTGGGCGTCAAACTTACTCTGGTTGCCGCCTGCGCGCTGATCGATGCCGACGGACGCGTGCTGCTTGCCGAGCGCCCGGCAGGCCGGCCGATGGCCGGCCTGTGGGAGTTCCCCGGCGGCAAGGTCGAGGAAGGCGAGCGGCCGGAGGACACGCTGATTCGGGAACTGCATGAGGAGCTGGGGATTACGGTGCGCGACGAATGCCTCGCGCCGCTGACCTTCGCCAGCCACGCCTATGCGGATTTCCATCTTGTGATGCCGCTCTATGTCTGTCGGCGATGGGAAGGCACGGTGGCCGCGCGCGAGGGCCAGCGCCTTGCCTGGGTCAAACCCAACCGCCTGCGGGACTACCCGATGCCGCCGGCCGACCAGCCGCTGGTGTCGCACCTCGCTGCCCTGCTGTAGCCGCAAACAAGATCTCGACCGAACTCGCCAAGTCAGCCGCGAACTGATCTCCGTCTCATCGACCGGCCTTTTCTCCCGCGGGAACTTCCATCACGCCGAGCGCGTCGGCAAGCCGCGCCTTCGCCGAGCCGGGCCGCAACGGCTGTTGCTGGCTTAAGTGCGGCGCCCAACCCGATAGCCAGACCACCTCGAACGTTGCGCGCACGCGTCCGTCCGGATCGCTGAAGCGTCGCGAGTAGGTCTCCGCCATCCGCATAAGAACGGCGCGCCGCAAAGGCATGCGGCTGCGCTCGATGAGGGCGTTGGCCGCCCCCATCCGGCGGAGGTCGTGCATCAGCGCGAACGGCGAGTCGTAGCGCACGGTGATGCGGTCGACGTCGCTCACCGGCAGCGCGAAACCGGCGCGCTGCAGCAGCAGCCCCAACGCGCGCACGTCGCCAAAGGGGGCAACATGCGGGGACGCGCCGGCGACGAGCTCGGCCTCCGCGGCGGTGAACGATTGCCGCAGCTCGGTCAGCGTCTCGCCTCCCAGCAGAGCCGCGAGAAACAGCCCATCGGGCCGCAGCGCGCACCGGATTTGCGCCAGCGTTCCCGGCAGATCGTTGACGAACTGCAACGCAAGCGCCGACACCACAAGGTCGAGCGCGCCGTCGCGGAACGGCAAGGCCTCCTCGTCGGCCGCGACCGAGGGCGCCGCACGCGCCGGCCAGCGCTCGACCAGCGCATCAACCGCAATGACCTTTTCGAGCCGGCCGGCGCGCGCCAACCGCACGCGCAGCGCGTCGGTCGGGGTGCCCAGATCGGCCGCGAGGTCGAAGCGCCGCGTGACCGTCGAGAGCCGCTCGGTGAGGTCGGCGGCGACGCGGTCGAGCAGAAATCCTGCCGGCCCGAGCGCGGCGGCGCGCCGCCGGCGCGCACGCACCAGCGCACGGTCGAATATCAGAGGAGCCTCCGCCATGCGCGGCACGATATCACGCGAGTTGCACACCGGCCTGGCGGCCGATCCACCTGGATGAAAGCCTTAGGCGCTGTTCAGCGCCGACCTTTCTTCTTGCTGGGCGACGGCTTCGTTTCCAAGCCAGGTCGCAACGCATGGGCTGGCGGGCAGTGCCAGCGCGACGTGGTGTGTCATGCCGTCCTCCGAGTTTGCGCAAGGCAGGTTGCCGGCGACAGTCACAATGCGCGGACCTGCAGGAGCTTGCGCGACCATAGTCTCGCTGGCGCTGCGGTGGCGCCCAGTCGGCGCAAGGCTACGCCATGATCACGGCCCCACGCGCCTGCGCGTATTCTGCCAGAAGTGCTAGTTCAGCGTCCGTATCCATAATAGATCGTCGATACATGGGTCGCCTCTGCAAAGAACAGCCAGCGCTCGACGAAAAGCCCGACCAACGCAGAGAGTGCAGCAACGCTTGTGGTCACCGCCGGCACGAATCCGAGGGCTGCCAGGAAGACGAGGAGCGCAGGAAGGAAGAATGCCAAGCATGCCGCGATACGGCGGAGCTTCGCCGCGTGCTTGCGGGCGATCTGGTAGCCCATTTCGCGCAGGATGTAGTTCTCAGTGAAATGCGGCTGGTCGAGCGGGCGCGCAGGGCCGAAATCGGGTAGGCCAATCGCGGAGGCCAGCGTGACAAGCGGCTTCTGCGTGTCGATGAAGCGCCAATAGGCGAGCTTTGCGGCCGCCGCGACCAAAGCCGCCATCAGTGCCGCGAACGCGAGCCACCCGCCGGCGGCACCGAACCACACCGCCCAAAGCGCCGCGAGTAGAACAGCGCCCGAGAAGATGGCGTAGATCAGGTAGTCCGGCAGTGTGTGCGGGTTATGCCACTGGCGGATCGGCTTGAGGCTGGCATAGATCATCGCCGTGCAGCCGACGGTGAGCAGACCGAGGCCGGCTGCGATCGCGCCGAAAGTGCGGGTCGAGATCGCATCGGGCCCGAGCAGCCACCAGAGTGCAGCGAAGGCGAGCGCGGGCGGATAAGTCACCAGCGACGCAACGCCTTCGCGTGAGAGCCAGGAGGAGCGCCACTGGCTAAAAGCACGCCAGGCGCGCTCGGGGCGGCCCAGGTGAAGCATCGAGGCAACGAGACCGGCACTGACGAAGCCGAGCGCCACCACCACTGCGACGGGCAGGAAAAGCCGTGACGGCGGCAGGTTGCCGAACGTTGCGAGGATGCCGAGCCAGGCGAGCAGGCCATAGCCGAAGCCCGTCAGCGTGGTGAGCAGGAGAACGGAGCTTGCCGGCGTCATCGCGAGAGCGCTCTGTCGATCAGCCGGAGCAGAGCATTTCCGCCATCGGACGCCTGGCGTTCCAGGGGCTTGGCGGGGATCGCAGTCTTGCGCGGCGGCAGGTATTTGTTGGTCGGTTGATAACCGAGCTCGGGCATGAGATCGACGCCTCCTCGCGCCGCGACCAGCTTGGAAACATCGCTGTTCGGATCGCCCAGATCACCGAAATGCCGCGCCCGGGCCGGACAGGCGGCCACGCAGGCAGGCTCGCGCTCGGCTTCGGGCAGGTTCTCATTGTAGATGCGGTCGATGCACAGCGTGCACTTCTTCATCACGCCCTGGTCTTCATCGAACTCCCGCGCACCATAGGGGCATGCCCAGGAGCACAGCTTGCATCCAATGCAGATGTCGGTGTTGACCAGCACGATGCCGTCCTCGGCGCGCTTGTAGGACGCTCCGGTGGGACAGACCGTGACGCACTGCGGCTGCTCGCAATGCACGCAGGAGCGCGGAAAGTTTACCGTCTTGCTCGTGCTGCCGCATCCCGTCTCATAGGAATGGATGCGGTTGAACCATACGCCGTCAGGCTCCTTCCCGTAGGGATCGTAATCGGGCAGCGGCGCGTGATGACCGCCCGTGTTCCATTCCTTGCAGCTCACTGCGCAGGCATGGCAGCCGACACAAGTGTCGAGATCGATGACGAGGCCAAGCTTCTTCGCACCAGGCACGGGTTGCGGCAGGCTGGTCATGACGCTGCCCTTTTGCGTTTCGCGCCGAAGCGCAGGATGGTGGGATGCGACGGCTTGTAGGGTGGGGTGATTGCTGACGGATGCGGCACGGTTTCCGTCACCGTGCCGGGCTCGCAGCGCTCAATCCGTACGGTGAGGTCGTACCAGGCCGCCTGGCCGGTGATGGGATCGCTGTTGGACTGTCGACTGCCATCGCCCTCTGGCGGAAGGTATTCCGAGATGAGGTGGTTGAGCAGGAAGCCGGTGCGGGATTCCGGCGCGTCCTTATCGAGCGCCCACGCCCCCGACCGTTTGCCGATCGCGTTCCACGTCCACACCGTGTCGAGGTTGACGCCGTCCATCAGCCGGGCCCGGCATTGGAGCGCGCCGTTGCGGCTCTCGACGCGCACCCAATCCTCGTCCTCGATGCCGAGTGCGGCGGCTCTTTCGCGCGAAATGTAGAGGCGGTTCTCCGAAAGGATCTGCCGCAGCCAGGCATTGTGCGATCCCCAGGAATGGTACATCGCCATCGGGCGCTGCGTCACCGCATGAAAAGGATAGCGCGCCCGGTCGATGCGGGTCTCCTCGATCGGCGTGTACCAGATCGGCAGCGGATCCATGAAGCGAGCGATGCGGGCTCTGAGCCGCTCGGGCGGTTGCACGGCGCCGTGACCTTCCGCGGCCAGGCGAAATTTCTGCAATGTCTCACTGTAGAGTTGGAGCGTGATCTTGTCGTCGCGATCGATCAGCCCCATCGCCTTGGCGCCCTGAAGGTAGGCGCGGTTCGAGTGCTTGTAGTAGAGTTGCTCCGCCGGCAGACGGTGTAGCCAGAAGCTGCCATTCGCCACGTAGCGGCGAAGCTGGTCCGGGTTCGGTGCGCCGCGGCCGACTGCGGTGCCGTCCTCGCCGCGGAACCCAGCGAGCGGCCCAATTCCCGGCCTGCGCTCGTGGCGAACCATATAGTCGGCATAGGACGTGTAGAGCGGCTTGCCCTCGCCATCGACGAAGTTCGGCAGCCCGAGCCTTCCTGCAAGCTCCAACAGCACATCCTGGAACGGCCGCACGTCGCGATCGGGCTTGAGCACGGGAATCCGGATGGCGTCTGCTGGACCATGCGCCGAGCCGATCGGCCGGTCCAGCAGCGAGATACAGTCGTACCGTTCGAGATACGTGGTGTCCGGCAGCACGAGGTCGGCATAGGGCACCGTCTCGGAGAAGAAGGCGTCGGCATAGATGACGAAGGGAATGCGGTAGCTGCCGTCCTCATTGCGATCCGTCAGCATGCGGATCGCCTCACTTGGGTTCATCGCCGAGTTCCACGCGATGTTGGCCATGTAGATGAGCAGCGTATCGATCTTCTGACGATCCTGGGCGTGCGCCTCGGCGATCGCCATGTGCATCAGGCCATGGAGGGCGATGGGCGCGTCCCAGGAAAATGCCCGATCAAGCCGCAGGGCCTCGCCCGCGCCGTCGACCAGCAGGTCCTCCGGTCCATGGGGAGTGCCAAGCGGTGCTGCGGTGAGCGCGCCATTGGCATCCCGCGCTTTCCCGCCTGGTGGCGATGCGTTCGGCTTCGGATAGGGCGACTTGTAGCGCCAGGAGCCGGGCGTATCGATCGCGCCGATCAGCATCTGCAGCACATGGATTGCGCGGCAAGTTTGGAAGCCGTTCGAGTGCGCAGAGATGCCGCGCATGGCGTGCATCGCCACCGGGCGGCCAATCATCGTCGCGTGTCGCCGGCCGGCCGTATCGGTCCATGGCTGATCGAGCACGACAGTCTGCTCGAAGGCGACTTCCGCTATCTCGGCCGCGATGCGCCGGATTGTCGCTGCTGGGATGCCGCAGTGTTCCGCGACGGACTCGGGCGCGCAATCCGGCGCCAGGTATCGCTTCGTGAGCAGCGCGAACGCCGGGCGGGCGCGCCGGCCATCGGCGAGCACATATGAGCCCAACAGCGCAGGGTCGATGCCGACCGTCTCCGCATCGGCCGTCCCACCGCGGGCACGATCCCAGGCAAGCGGCCGGTCGCCGTCGTCGCGTGCGAACAGTCCGTGATCGGGATCCCCCGGCGCATCGATCACCAAATAGTGTGCGTTGGTGTAGCGGACGAGGAAGTCCAAATCGACCTTGCCGCTCTCCAGAAGACAATGAATCAGCGCGAGCACGAACAGCCCGTCCGTGCCGGGCGTGATGCCAACGAACTCGTCGGCGATCGCCGCATATCCCGTGCGGACCGGGTTGATGGCGACAACCTTCGCTCCGCGCTCCTTAAGTCGGCCGAGGCCGAGCTTGATCGGGTTGGAATCGTGATCCTCGGCGACGCCGATCATCAGGAACAGCCTCGCCTGCTCCCAATCCGGCTCGCCGAATTCCCAGAATGATCCGCCTACCGAGTAGAGACCTGCGGCCGCCATGTTGACCGTACAGAATCCGCCGTGCGCGGCAAAGTTCATGGTCCCAAACATCTGGGCGAAGTATCCGGTCAGAGCCTGGGATTGGTCCCGCCCGGTGAAGAGGGCAAGCCGATTCGGGTCGGTCTTGCGGATTCGGCGCAGGCGTTCTGTTGCGATCGCCATTGCCTCGTCCCATTCGATCTCCTTGAACTCTCCCGAGCCGCGGGGACCCACGCGTTGCAACGGCTTGCGCAAGCGGGCCGGCGACAGCACGTGCATAATTCCGGCCGCGCCCTTGCCGCAGAGCACGCCCCGATTCACCGGATGGTTGCGATTTCCTTCGATGTAGCGAAGCGTGCCATCGCGAAGATGCACCTTGATGCCGCAGCGACAGGCGCACATGTAGCACGTCGTGTATGCAACCCGGTCGCCGACGGGTTCCGAATACTCAATGACGTCCTTGGGCATTGCGACACCTGCTTGTTCGGCTCCACGCCGCTGAACGGCGGATGGTCGAACCCTTCTACGCTCTCGGCCGGTCGACTGGCTAGTCTTGCGCAACCCGATCCTGCTCGCGCGATCTTGCGCGGAGCGCGCGATGGACGCGATCGCGCCACAGGCGCCAATCGTCGCCAGCGCGGGAATAAATCGAAAACCCGCCCGGCGCATTCAGATCGAGTCTGATGGCCAAAGATCGGTCGCGCCACGAGTGTCAGGCCCTGGCACGAGCCACCACCGTCATGACGGTGCGTCCCCGAGGAGTGAACCGTGAACCGATGCCTATTTCTGCGCGGCCTAGCCGCGGCGCCGGCCGTGGTGCCGATCTGCTCGCTCATGCCGATCCGGGGCACCATCATGCCGGTGCCGTTCACGCCGTGGCCGACGCCGCAGAAGATGACCGTGCCGCGCGGACACATTCGCGCCACGTGGCATTCGTCAAGCAGGGGCGAGAGTGGTGTCTGAGCTTGTCGTCCCGGCCGAGCCCTCGGATCGGCGCTTCGCGCCGTCCGAGGACAAGCTCCGCGAGAGCCGGGATCCACATATCCCGGCGTCCGAGGTTCATAAATTCCGGATAGCCGCCTGCGGCGGCTTCCGGGATGACGGCAGTGCTTTTGCAAAGCGCGGCGCCGCGCTAGCCTTGACCGCATGGATCAGAGCGCCGTAGCCGCGGGCCCGGGCGCGCGACGCGCGCGCCTTTCCGCCGCGCTGCGCGGTGCGCTCAGTGCCGTGCTCGACATCGGCCTGCCGCCGCTCTGCCCGGCGTGCCGCGAGCCGCTGGGCGAGCACGGCGGGCTGTGCGTCGCCTGTTGGGCGCGGCTCTCGTTCATCGCGCCACCCTACTGCGAGCGTTTGGGAACGCCGTTCGCCTACGACCCGGGTCCCGGCGTCCTCTCGATGGAGGCGATCGCCGATCCACCCGCCTACCGCAAGGCGCGGGCCGCCGTTCGCTATGACGAGGTCGCCCGCACCCTGGCGCACAGCCTCAAATACGGCGACCGGATGGATCTCGCGCCCATCCTCGGCGCCTGGATGGCCTCGGCCGGGCGCGCCCTGCTCGCCGAAGCCGATGCCCTCGTCCCGGTGCCGCTGCATTGGCGGCGGCTGTGGCTGCGGCGATTCAACCAGTCGGCGGCGCTGGCTCAAGCGATCGGCCGGCGCAGCCGGCTTCCCGTCCGACCCGAGTTGCTGCGGCGGGTGAAGCCGACTCCCAGCAGGTCGGGCTCTCCCGCGCCGAGCGCGAGCGCAACGTCCAGGGCGCGTTCCAGGTGCCTTCGGCAGCGCGGGGCGAGGTGGTGGGACGGCGCCTGGTCGTGGTCGACGATGTCTTGACCTCCGGTGCGACGGTGGACGCCTGTTGCCGCGCCCTGCTGCGCGCCGGAGCCGCCCAGGTCGACGTCCTGGTCTTTGCGCGGGTTGTGCAGGCGGCGCGCGTTCCCATATAGAACAAAGACTTATGGCCCGCCGGCAAGCCTGACCGATGCCGCCCGTCGAGATCTACACCACGCCCTGGTGCGGATACTGCCGCGCCGCCAAGGCGCTGCTCGCCCGCAAGCAGGTCGCCTTCACCGAGATCGACGTGAGCATGGCGCCGGGCCGCCGGTCGGAAATGGTTGCGCGCGCCAACGGCGGCTGGACGGTGCCGCAAATCTTCATCGGCGCAACGCATGTGGGCGGCAGCGACGATTTGCATGCGCTGGAACGCGCCGGCAAGCTCGATCAACTGTTGGCCTCCGCTTGAGCCACGCGCTTGCGCCCCGTGCGGCCGAAGGGCATAGCAACCACATGACCACCGCAGCCAGCAGGTCAGGGGCGTTCCGCGTCGGCTTGATCCAGATGCGTTCCGGCCGCGACCCGCGCGCGAATTTCGACGACGCCGCCGCCTTGATCCGCCAGGCCAAGGAGGCCGGCGCCGACTGCGTGCTCACGCCCGAGATGACCAACGTCCTGGAATCGAGCCGGGAGCGGCTGTTCGGCGTGATCGCGACCGAAGAGAGCGACCCCAGCCTCGCCGGCTTCCGCGAGCTGGCGCGGGCGCTCAAGAGCCACGTGCACGTCGGCTCGCTGGCGATCAAGGTCGGACCCGAGAAGGCGGCGAACCGCTCGTTCCTGATCGATCCGACCGGCGAGATCGTGGCGCGCTACGACAAGATCCACATGTTCGACGTCGATCTCGCCAATGGCGAGAGCTACCGCAAGTCGCGCACCTATCGGGCGGGCGAGCTTGCGGTCTGCGCCGACCTGCCGTGGGGGCGTCTCGGCCTGACGATCTGCTACGACCTGCGGTTCCCGGCGCTCTATCGCGCGCTGGCGGAGGCGGGCGCGTGCTTTCTGACCATCCCGTCCGCGTTCACGCGCCAGACCGGCGAGGCGCATTGGCACGTGCTCTTGCGTGCGCGTGCGATCGAAACCGGCTGCTTCGTATTCGCGGCCGCGCAGGGCGGCAAGCATGACAGCGGCCGCGAGACGTTCGGGCATTCGCTGGTGGTCGACCCTTGGGGCCGCGTGCTGGCCGAAGGCGGATCCGAGCCCTCGGTCGTGATCGCCGACGTCGATCCGAGCGAGATCGCGGCGGCGCGCGGCCGCGTGCCCTCGTTGCAGCATGGCCGCCGCTTCGAATTGATCGCGCCGGTGGCCGAGGCGGCGCATCTGCATGCGATCGGAGGTGCGGCGTGATCCGCTACGCGCTCGCCTGCAACAAGGGCCACGAGTTCGAGAGCTGGTTCCAAAGCTCGGATGCCTACGATAAGCAGAGCAAGCGCGGGCTCATCGTGTGTCCATCATGCGGATCGGCCAAGGTCGAAAAGGCGTTGATGGCGCCGAGCCTCAAGCGCACCGCCAAAAGCTCGAGCGGCGCCGAGCCGGCAGCGAGCGAGGCTGCGAGCGCGGAGGCGCCCGCGGTGCCGGCGCCTGCGGAGAAGACCCCGGTCGCCATCATGTCCGAGCAGGAGCGCGAGTTCCGCAACAAGCTCAAGGAGCTGCGCTCGCACTTGACCAAGAACGCAGACTACGTCGGGCAGAAGTTTCCGGAAGAGGCCCGCAAGATGCACTACGGCGAGATCGAGCACCGCTCGATCTACGGCGAGGCGTCCGCCGCCGACGCCAAGGCGCTGCACGAGGAAGGGATCGAGTTCCATCCGCTGCCAGTGCTGCCGGACGAACGGAATTAGCAACGCCATCGCTTAGTGTTGAGTCGATGACGTGGATGGCCGGGACAGGCCCGGCCAACGTTGGAGCATGGATCGGCGAAGAGAGTTCGGTCCGAAATCATCCCGCGCTAGCCATAACGCCAGTGGCACTAAAATGTGACCCACAGCTCTGAGTCACATCCGCATCGGCAGGAGGAGCGAGCGTGCGGGCGATCCTGCATCGGGAACGATGATAGTCCGGCTGCCGTCGGCGTGAACATCGGCAACCAGCACCGGCCGCGCGCGCAGGCGGGCGATTGCCGCCCGCGCCGCCTCCTCGTCCGCCGGCTTGATCTGCAGGCTAACTCCTAGTGGATGATGTCTGACTTCGGACAGGACACAGGAGCCGCTCTCTTCGATCGTCATTACTCTTACCTCTAGGGCAAGCGCCTCCTTGCCCTGCACCGGCGCGGGCTCGCTGCTTTCTCCCAATGTCACCATTCGCGTGAACACGATCTGCGACTGTTCCGAAGTCGTGGCCAGCACGATCGGCGTGCGAATCAACCAACTGTCGTCGAGGTTCTCGGTGCATTCACGCGCGATTGAAACCGGGCAAACCGACACTTGAGCGAGGCGGCCCAAAGGCCCCGGCGCATCGTCTTGATTTTGGCACTCGCCCTCAAGCGTAGATTGTAGCTCGCCCCCTCTCAACGGCGGCGGCAGCCTCCACTGCCTGATCGAGACCGTTCCCGCCGGGTCGGCTGAAAGCGAGACCAGTCTGGGCTGCAATGAAGTCCGGCCGAGAACGATCACCGGTTCTGCGGCCTCAGAAAACTCGCGCAGTCGTACGATGCCAGCGCTGCTGCCAGTATTGTCCACCGTTTGGATCCTGCGGAGAAGAGCTGAGCTCTCGTATGCTCGCCCATCCCGTTCGCCGCGCCTGAGCCAAGCGAGCATCGGGCCATTCGATCCTGCCATTGGGATGGGAGCGGTTACGAAGTTTCGATAATAGTCTTCCTCGTTTCCTTTTCCTTGGGCATTCAACGCGTCAAGGACACGATATGCCTCCGAACGCTGCTCCCGAGGGCCGGCGGGATCGATGATAATTTCATGATAGCAAAGGATGTTGCCATGCTTAGCGCAAGTCTGGGTGCGCAGCGCCATTAGCCGGATGCGAGATGGCTCTTCCAAGCCGGGCGCCGGGTGAAGCTCGGAAAAATTGGCATCGTCGTTGTCGCCTTTGCGTCTGCCATCGTTTGGTGCGTCACCAATCATGAGCACGTTCGATGCGGGTGTGGTTGGCTCCATTGGGGCGGCGACGAGCGGCGCATGAGCACACTGCTTTCGCGCAAGCTCTGCTTGCGTAAATTCGCGGGAACCCGCAAATAGACGTTGCCAATCGGCCGCACCGGCGTGACGTGGCGCCAGTACCGCGAGATGGCCGCCGGTCTTGTCGAGATCAAATCGCCGCCACCATACGAACCAGTCCTCGCCCTGCTCCCCCCGTGAGCCTGAGCGAACGATTTGTGGAGCGGTGTTGAGGAAAGTGAATTCCGCGGGGATCATGTAACCGCCACAAAACGCTTGGCCGTCTCGGTCCCATCCCACGATCGTCAACTGCGTTCCCGAGGGCCTGATCTCAAAAACGTAGAGAGCCTTCGGAATCAGTCCTGCAGTACTCCAGCGTTCCGGCGCATCCGCGATACGGTAAACCGTATAAGCGGCCGCCCGAACCGGATAGGGATCGAACTCGAAGTAGGTTGAGGTGCATCTATCGTCGACTAGCTTGTCGGCACTCGCCGCATGACATCTTCGCGTCGAAGGGTCGGTCGGGCTTTGGGGAGTACGGTCAGCCCGCTTGAAATTCTCCCCGCCACCGACCCGCACACCCAGCAGAACCTGCCGCGCTCTCCGAATGCAGTCCGCGATCGTGTCTTCCGTATGCACGAAGCGGCATACTCTGTAAGCGTGCTCCAGCAGCAGATAATCGCAATCAGCCTGCCCATACCCATAGGTTGCAGCACCGTGCCGGTAGCAATAGTCGTGGAATGCGCATGCCTGTCGCATCTGCAGCGAGATCGAGGCATGGCCGGCCGGTCGTGCAAAGGCTCGCCGCTCCAGGGATTCAGGAACGCTGCAACTCAGTTCGAGGCCTTGTCCTCCGACGATCTGGGCGTCGGCTGATGTATAGGAAAAGGCATAGGCCGTCGGCGGCATTTCGCTGTCGGCAGGCGCGCGCGCGTTGGTGAGAAGCTTGTCCGCGCTCCAGCCCGCGATGTCGGCCGTCCACCACCAGAACGCGCCTACTGCGGCCATTAACGTGAACCCGAGCACCAAAGTGATGCCGACCACCACTAGGGCCACGAGTTTTGCCATGCGCCCGAGCATGCTGACGCGCGAGTTACGGGCGCCGAACTTGGCCGATGCTTCCATTTCTGCCCCCTTCGCAGCAACAGCGTTCACGTGTTCTCACGCGCCGACATCAATTGATCGGGAGACGCGGGTTGCTGATGCAGTTCTGGAGCCTGGCGTTTCCCCCCCAGCCCTGAAATGCCTGATCGGCCCTCGCTCGTACGGAGAATGCGTCATAGGGCGGCGGCAGGACGTGACCGCCGAAGAACACCCAGACAATATCGGGGGCATCGACTTGACCGACGTAGCGCTCGGCGCGGGTAATGTCCTCTTTGATGGGGAGACCGGAGGCGAGGCGTGCGAGGGCGGGCGTGCCCTCCCCAATCCGCGGGCCAGTGTCGCCGACTATGAACGGAACGGGGACTCGGCGCGTTCTATGGATAGCAACGCCGAGGGTCCCGGCTACGACGCTGCGTTGACGCAATGCTTGCGAATTGCGAACAACAGCCGCTGGAACGGCGAGCGGCTCTACATATCGGCGTTGATCCGCTTCGTCGTACTGTGGGTCGAAAAGCGTCGTCGGCGAGACATAGTAGCCGGACCCGTCAGGTTGTTCGACGGGAGTGACGCCTCGCACCGTGCGGGAGCCGACAATCAGGTTGCCCCGGCCGAGAATGCCGAACCAACGGATCGCCCCGACTGAAGGATCTCGCCATCCCGCGCTGCGGATCCGCGCGTAATCCGCCATGAAGCGGCCCGTGCAGGTCGCGTTGTCCGCGGACCCCTGGTAGCGCGATCCGTTGGGCAGAAATACCTCACCTGCATTGCACAAATGAATCAGAGCGCCGCCCGCGTAGTTATCTCGGTGGTATGCTCGCGCCGAGCCATCAATATTGATGTTCATACGAGCGCGCAACGCGATGCCCCCGTCCGGAAGGAAAAGCGCGTTTTGATTTCCGATTGAGCGGATCGGCCCGTCGCACGTCTGCGAGAGCGCCGGGGAAATACAAGCAAGAAAAGAGATCAAACTCAATTTTAGGCGCATGTTCCCCTTCTATCTACAGTTTTGAAAAGTTTCAACTGAAAACACTGCCGCCGTGACTAGGCTAAGGCTGGCGCGACTCGTTTCAAAGCGCCCACAGCAGCAGCGCGACGCCGAACGTCACCAGCGCGATACCGAGCGCCTCGCGCGGCGTCGTCTTCTGGCCGAACACGAAGCGCGCGATCGCCTGCGCGAACAACACCTCGACCAGGGCGAGCGTGCGCACGCTGGCGGCGGTCGCGAGCGCAAAGGCAAGGAACCAGAACTGCGAGGCGGTCGCGCCCATGAAACCGGCGAGCAGCGACGGCCGCCAGGCCTTGGCGATCGCCGCCAGCACGGCGCGGTCGCGGATCGCCAGATAGAGCGACAGCAGCGCGGCCTGCATGACCAGGCCGACCGCGAGCGTGAAGGTCGCCGCCATCACGAAGGTCGTGTGCTCGAGGGTGAGGATGGCGCCGCGGTAGCCGACCGCCGAAAGTGCGAACATGCCGCCTGCGGTGAGGCCGAGCGCCATCGGCCGCCCGCCACCGCTGCGCTCGCCCGGCTTGAGCGACATCACCACGACGCCGGCGGTCGCGATCACGATCGCCACCGCCATCGGCAGCGTGAGCTTGTCGCCGAGGAAGACGAGCCCGAACAGCGCGACCTGCACAGGCTCGGTCTTGATGTAGGCGATGGTCACCACGAACGAGCGCTCGCCCATGGCGGCGAGCATCAGGGCGGTGGCGGCGATCTGCGCCAGCGTGCCGACCGCGATCCAGGGCCAGAACCAGGTGCCCGGCCGCGGCAGCGCAAGGCCCGACGCCAGCGCGATGAGGGTGAGGAACACCAGCGCGAACGGAAAGCCGAACAGGAACCGCACATGGGTTGCCCCGACGGTACCGAGGCTCGCGGTCAATTCCCGCTGCATGGCGTTGCGCGCGGTCTGGGCGGCGGCCGCCAGCACAGTGAACACCGCCCACAACCAACTCGAATCGATCATCGCGAAGTCGCGCCCCGAATAGCCGACCGATGCGAACGCAAGCGGACGGCGTCGCCGATGCTGCCGAAGGTTCCGGGCATCAAGGCAACATCGTCGCACGCACCGATGGCAGGTCGGAGATGCGGCGCATCCAGGCCGCAAGCTGCGGGCGATCCTCGGTCAGGCTGCCGGGGCCGCGCTTGTGCGCGAGGTCGAGCGTGACCGCAAGGGTCAGATGCGGCATCCGCGGCGATCCCTGCAGCACTGGATCGGACACGCGGGCCTCGAAAAAATCGGCCATGCGCTGGCCGCGCGCGACCTCATGGGCGAGGACCGTCGGCGATCGCTCGTCCTCCGGTCGGCGCATCTCGCGTACCCATACGCAAGTGCCTTCGCACATGTTCCGCGTCATGGCTTCGAAGCGGCGGTAGGCCCAGTCCGCGACACCGGCCGGATGGAAGCGGGGCGCGCCGTCGAGGCTGTCGAGATAGGCGCAGATCACCTGGCTGTCTTCCATCCCGACCCCGTCGTCGTCGATGAGGTAGGGGACGCGGCCGGAAGGGTTGATCTGATAGTAGGGGCTGTTTGCAACGCGGGTCTTCGCTTCCACGATCTCGACGCGGTTCTCCAGCCCCTTCTCCAGCACCAGGATGCGCGCCAGGCGCGCGTAAGGTGAGGTGAACGTTACGTAGAGCTTCATCGTCGATCCGTTCCTGGTCGAATCATCGGGCGTCCGCGGTCGGCCGCTCGGCGACCATCATGTAGTTCACGTCCATGTCGTCGGAGAGCTGCCAAGCACCCGCAAGCGGGTTATATAGCACGCCCGTTCCGGCAAGCGCGCGCAAGCCACCGCCCTCCAGCGCGCGCTCGAGCTCGTCGGGGGTGACCAGCTTTTCCCAGCGATGGGTGCCGCGCGGGAGCCAGCCGAGCACGTACTCGGCCGCGACGATCGCGAGCGCGAAGCTCTTGAGCGTCCGGTTGATGGTGGCGGCGACCAAGAGCCCGCCGGGCTTGACCATCTCGGCGGCGCGCCGCGCGAACAGGCCGAGGTCGGCGACGTGCTCGACCACTTCCATCGCGAGCACGATATCGAAGCGCTCGCCCGCATCCGCCAGCGCCTCGGCGGTGGTGCAGCGGTAGTCGACGGTCACGCCCGCCTGCTGGGCGTGCTCCCTCGCCACCGCGATATTGCTGTGCGCGGGATCGGCGCCGACCACGTCGGCGCCCAGGCGCGCGAGCGGCTCCGACAGAATGCCGCCGCCGCAACCGACGTCGAGGATGCGGAGGGCCGCCAAGGAGTCGAGTCGCTTGGGATCCCGCCCGAAGCGCGCGGCCGCGTGATCGCGGATGTAGCCGATCCGCACCGGGTTGAGCCGGTGCAGCATGCGCATGTCGCCGTGCTCGTCCCACCATCGGTCGGCAACGGTGGAAAACCGCGCGACTTCGGCGTCGTCGACGGTAGAGGAGGCGCGTCCTGGGTCCACAATGGCCCTTGCTTACACCGCTTGGCGGCCCGGCATCAAAACCCGCCCGGCGCCCCCTCGGCGCCCCCTGCCCCGCGATCACGCAATCTGGTCTCGACAAACAGCGTAGAACGCTTCTAAATCAATTCCGCCAACCTGCGGCGGCAGGAATAAATTCTGGGACCATGGACTATCCGGGCTACTTTCGCGCCGCCATCGAACGGCTGCAGAGCGAGCGGCGCTATCGGGTGTTCGCCGACCTCGAGCGCATCGCTGGCCGCTTTCCGCATGCGCGCTGGCACTCGCCGCAAGGGGTGCGCGATATCGTGATCTGGTGCTCCAACGACTACCTCGGGATGGGCCAGCACCCGAAGGTGATCGGCGCCATGGTGGAGACCGCGACCCGCATGGGCAGCGGCGCTGGCGGCACCCGCAACATTTCCGGCACCAATCATCCGCTGGTCGAGCTCGAGCGCGAGCTCGCCGACCTGCACGGCAAGGAAGCGGCGCTGGTTTTCACCTCCGGCTACATCTCCAACCAGACCGGCATCGCCACCATCGCCAGGCTGATGCCGAACTGTCTGATCCTGTCGGATGCCTTCAACCACAATTCCATGATCGAGGGTGTCCGCCAGTCGGGCGCGGAGAAGAAGATCTGGCGGCACAACGACCTCGATCATCTCGAAGCGCTGCTGCGCGAGGCCGTGCCCGAGCGCCCGAAGCTGATCGTGTTCGAGGGCCTCTACTCGATGGACGGCGACACCGCTCCGGTCGCGCGCATCTGCGATCTCGCTGAGCGCTACGGCGCGATGACGTTCGTCGACGAAGTGCACGCGGTCGGCATGTATGGTCCGCGCGGCGGCGGCATTTCTGAGCGCGACGGCGCCATGGGGCGGGTCGACGTGATCGAAGGGACGCTGGCGAAAGCCTTCGGCTGCCTCGGCGGCTATATCGCCGCCAGCGCCGAGGTCGTGGACGCGGTGCGCTCCTATGCGCCGAGCTTCATCTTCACGACCGCGTTGCCGCCGGCGATCTGCGCGGCCGCGACCGCGGCCATCCGTCACCTCAAGTCGTCGAGCTGGGAGCGCGAGCGCCACCAGGACCGCGCGGCGCGCACCAAGGCGGTCTTGACCGCCGCGCGCCTGCCGGTGATGGCGAGCGAAACCCACATCGTGCCGGTGTTCGTCGGCGATCCCGAAAAGTGCAAGCTGGCGAGCGACGTGCTGCTCGCCGAGCATGGCATCTACATCCAGCCGATCAACTATCCGACGGTGCCGCGCGGGTCGGAACGGTTCCGCATCACGCCGTCGCCCTATCATGACGACGGGCTGATCGACGCGCTGGCCGAGGCGCTGGTGGACGTGTGGCAGCGCTTCGGGCTACCGCTCCGCGACCGGGCGCTGGCGGCGGAGTAGCCGCCGGGAGCAATTGATCCGGCTGCGCGCAACCACCGCGTTTTTCCTATTCCGGAACGCCCGCCTTGCGCATGCCCTCGAGCAGAATATCGCGGTTTGCGAATTGAGCGGGGATGTGCTGGCGGAGGACGCTCAGCTGCAAGGGAGGCCCCATCCGCTTGCGGGTAGCGATAAACTCCTGCACCTCCTCGATCAGGCCCAGATGACCGCAACAGCTGATCAAGGAGTTATAGTGGCCGCTGAAATTCGTAAACGCCGCAACCGAGGCACGCAGATAGGGCAAGGCCTCCTCGAAACGTCGAGCCCCCAACAGGGTCAGGCCATGGATCGAGGTGTAAAAGCCGGAAAAGCTGTCAACCGGGCTCATCCGCACGGCGCGCCCGGACTCGGCAACGGCCGCATCGAAATGGCCGGCGCGGGTGAGCGCCCACCCGAACACCATGCGCCCGAGCGCAAAGCTCGGGTTGAGGTGGAGGGCGGTGCGAAGTTCGTCGAGCGCGCGATCGTGCTGCACCAATTGGCTCGACGACAATCCGGCAGTCGTCCGCGCCCACGGATCGTTAGCATCCAGCGATAGGGCGCGGTCGGCATGCACCAGCGCCTGGCGGTAGCCCGTGGGCCGGTCGGGATTCCAGAAACAGTACGCGGCCCACCAAACCGCCCAGCTCAACAGCGCATGCGCGCGTGCGTACGTCGGATCCATTTCGATTGCGCGCCGCAGCAGCCGCTGTGCCTCTTCGTTCTGTGCGCGATCGACCTTGCTGGTCAGGCTCAGCGCGCGCGCGACGAGACCCCACGCGTCAATGCTGTCGGGCTGCTTGGTCGAGGCGCGATACCCCTCCTCGGCGTAGAGATGCGGCTCGACCGCCGCCACCACCTGTTCGGTGATGTCGTCCTGGACCGCGAACACGTCGTGCAGGTCGCGGTCGTATTTTTCCGCCCAGATGTGCTTGCCGGTTTCGGCATCGATAAGCTGGCTGGTGATGCGAATGCGCTCGCCCGCGGTGCGGGCGCTGCCCTCGAGCACGTAGCGCACGCCAAGCTCGCGCGCGACCTGCCGCACGTCGACCGCGCGGCCCTTGTAGACGAAGCTCGAATTGCGGGCGATCACGAACAGCCAGCGCAGCCGCGCCAGCGCCGTGATGATGTCCTCGGTGATGCCGTCGGCGAGGAAATCCTGCTCGGGATGGCCGCCGAAATTGGTGAACGGCAATACCGCGATCGACGGCTTGTCGATGGGCGCGAGCGCGGCTGGCGGAGCCCCGTGCGGGACCCCGTGGGTCTGCTCGCCGGAGAGCATCGATCGCAGCGAGAGCTTCGTGTGCTTCTCGACGATCGACAGGGTCTTTTCGGAGAAAAGACCGGTGAGCAGCTTGTCGACCGTCGACTTCCCGAGCTTGGTCTTGAAGGCGAACTGCTCGCGCGAGATCCGCTCGCGGGCGAGATGGTCCCTGATGGCCGCGGCAATCCGCTTCTTTTCGTCCATTCGCACTCGGTCCAAGGCACGGCGTCGCGAAGCCATCGGGGCGGCAGCAGCCTCCTGGATTGCTTCGCCTCCGGCTCGCAATGACCGAAAGGGCCCGTTCGGCATTGCGCACAAACACCCGACCGGCGGATGCCCGGCCCTGCCGGGCTGTGCCACCGAGTCGGGAAGGCTGCGGGAGAATATAGGCAAGTTTCGACAAGCGCCGCGGAAAGAATCGTGCGCTAAGGTCGATTTATTCCCGGGGGCGTCCGGGAGCGCGGCCTGGGATTGGGCCTGCCTCCCTTCGGTATAAGGGCACGCCCGGCCTTTACCCGCAGAACGCAGCAGCAGCCGGAACTCTCCCGCGCTCGGCCGTGGCGGGTCCTGCTGGCCAGTTGCGTGCGCCCCTGACTTCGACCGCACGGAGACGAGCCATGCAACTCTATGCGCATCCGCTCTCGACGACGTCGCGCGCCATCCTGCTGTTCGAGGCGGAGAGCGATCTCAAACTCGACCTGCGGACGGTCGATCTGTCCTCGGGTGAAGACCTGCGCGAGCGGTTTCTATCGATAAGCCCGAGCGGTCTCGTGCCGGTTCTGGTCGATGGCGGCCTCCGGCTGACCGAGAGCTCGGCGATCCTCAAGCACCTTGCCCACCGCACCGGCTCGTCGGCGTATCCAAGCGACCCGCGCCGCCGGGCGGAGGTCGACGAGCGGCTGGACTGGATCAAAGCCAACGTCTGTCCGAGCTTCGGCTACGATCTCGATTATCCACAGCTCTTCCCCCAACAGCGCCGCCGCGGCCGTCAGGCGCAGGCTGCCCTGCTGGAGTGGGTCGCCGACAAGTCGCGCCATTGGCTGCGCATCCTGGACCGCGAGGTGATCGGTCCCGATCAGGCTTGCCTATGTGGAAACGCGATCACGATCGCCGACTATCTCGGATCCTCGCTGCTCACCGTGGGCGAAGCCATCGGGTGCGATTTCTCCGAGTACCCGAACATCCGCCGTTGGCTTCGGACCATGCGGCGGCTCAGAGGTTGGCCGCGGGTGTTCGCGGCGTTCGATAACCTGGCCGCCTCACTGGGGGAGAAGCGCTTCGTTCACGTGTGACCGCGATCGGGCGGCCCTTGCGACGTCCGCGCTTCAGCGGGTATTCATTCCGTGCGCAACGACCATCGCCAAGGTCGGCGAGGAGTGAAAGCTTTCATTCCCGATCTTGGGTCATTCGAACAGAGGGGGGAATCATGTTCCATTTGCGCAACTCGGCCGCTGCGGCGGCCAAAGCCCATGACCTTGCGCGAGCGCTGGCGCTCGCCGGTACGGTAGCGCTGCTCGCGCTCGCGACCGAGGCGCCGGCCCAGCAGGCACAGACGCAGTCACCAGAGCTGCAGAAGGCGCGCGATGCCCTGGCGAAGTATAAGGATCCGCTCGCGGCCGTGCGGGATGGGTACTTCTCCACGGTCGGCTGCGTGCACTACAAGGAAGGCGCCATGGGCGTGCACTTCCTCAACCCGGCGCTGATCTCGCCCAAGGTCGATCCGGAGAAGCCGCAGATCCTGATCTACGAACCCAAGGGCGACCGGCTCGAACTGGTGGCGGCCGAATGGTTCGTGCCGTTGGCAACCGGCGTCGACAAACGGCCGGTGCTGTTCGAACGGCCGTTCGACGGGCCGATGGCAGGACATGAACCGCTGATGCCGGCGGGCCTTCACCATTACGATCTGCACGTCTGGCTGTTCAAGGACAACCCGGCCGGCATGTTCGCCACCACCAATCCGAACGTCTCCTGCGAGAAGCACGGCTACGCGTTGCTGGAGGAGCCACCGCCCACCGTTCCGCATCACGGCGCAGGCCATACCCCATCAAGGTAGGGCGGCTAACTAAGACGCGCGACCGATAGCGGTCGCGCGTCGCTTCATGGCGCGCCGCGCGCGTGGCGCCTGGCAGCCGCCAAGAATCCTATTGGTCCGGCTCGCGTGGCGTTTGATTTCGACGACGCAACCACGGAATGACGACCGGGATCGCGATCAGCACCAGCATGAAGCGCGCCAGGTGATGCGCGCCGACGAATGCCGGGTCGAAGTTGAGCGCGAGCGCCAGGATCATCATCGCTTCCAGTGCACCGGGCGCGTAAGCGATGATCATGTCGCCGGTGCTGAGCGACAGCAGCGCGGCGGCGGCGACCGCGCAGCCGAGCGCCACCACCGTGCCGACCGCGAAGGCTCCCAGCGCGGCTGCGGCGAGATGCCGGAGCAGCCGGGGATCGGTGTTGGCGAAGCGCGTGCCGGTGAGTGAACCCAGCACCACGAACGACGTGATCGCGAGCCACGACGGCAGGGTCACGGTGATCCAGCCGGCGCCGTGCAGCACCGCCGACGAGATCATGGCGCCGAACATCAAGCCGCCCGGGAAGCGCAGCCATTGCGCCGCGACGGCGACAAGCGTGCAAATCCCGATTTGCGCCGCGAGCTGTCCTAGATCGGCGAACGCGCCGGCGCCCGCGCGCAAGACCACCGGGCTTCCCGTGAGCCCGAGCGCCGCCAGCGACGCCGGCAAGGCGACCGCGAGGAGCACGATCCGCACCGTCTGCACGATCGCGACCGAGCGCACATCGGCGTTGTTCTCGGCCGCCAGCACGAGCACCGTCGCAAGCCCGCCGGGGCACGATGCAAGCACCGCAGAAATCGTGTCCCAGCCATGCACCTTGCGCAGATAAAGGGCGACCGCCGCGGTCAGCATGGTCATTCCGACGGCGAGCAAGGCAAGGCTCGCCGGCCAGGCGCCCATGCCGCCCAGCGTTTCCGGCATCACTGCCCCGCCCAACGAGATCCCGGTGATGACGAAGGTGATCCGCGCCAGCGGATCGGGGATGCGCACCGGACGGCCAGCGATGGCGGCGATCGAAACCGCGAGGATCGCGCCCGACAGCCAGCCGGCCGGAAACCCCGGCAGGCCGAGCGCGGCGCCTCCCAGGCCGCCGATCAGCAGCGTCTCGATGATGCGCCGGAGAACCGCGGCATCGAGCTCGAGACGGATCTTTGGCAAAGTCGCTCGCCTCTTGCTCGATAGGGCGAAGAATGGGTCTGGAGACGGGGATGAATAACTTAACTGATGCTTGATCGAACAGCACCCTATTCGGGGGAATCCAACGTTCCGTGGACTGATCGGACGAGGTCTTCATTTCTTGCCGCGCTGCCACGGCTTGTCGGCGGTTTCTCTCCACGCGTGCCATCCAGGGGGAAGATCGGCGAGCTCCTGAACGCTCGGATCAAGTCGAACTATCGTGCGCAGAGCCACAACCTTCGCATCCTCTTCCCTGGCGTCGCCCCAACCCAAGAACTGCCAAGCACCGTCTTCACTATCGTGCGTCACATGCAGGATAGGCGCACCATCGCTGATGATCTGCTTGAGGGTGATAACGGCAACGTTTTCGGATTCCTCGAACCGCCAATAATCTTCCACGACAACCTCCGCACCCAGGGGTTAGGAGTCGGGCGTGAGGGACACTCGGGCGCCGGGATTTCTGATTCCTGGCCCCTGGCACCTGACACCCGCGATTCCAGGCTCAGTTGGCGCGCTTGTGCCCGAGCACGATGCGGACCAGGTCCGCCGCGTTCTTGGCGCCCAGTTTCTCCATGATGCGCGCGCGATGGACCTCGACGGTCCGAGGGCTGATGCCGAGCGTGCGGCCGGCCTCCTTGTTGGATGCCCCGGTCGCGACCTGCTGCAGCACATCGTACTCGCGCGCGGTGAGATGCTCGTGCCCGGGAAACTGCAAGGCGGCAAAATCGTTCGCCTGACTGGCGCGATGGTTCCAGGCGGCGACGGCGTCGCGCACACGCGACACCACGGTGCGGCGATCGAACGGCTTTTCGATGAAGTCGAGAGCCCCGTTGCGGATGGCCTCGACCGCCATCGGGATGTCGCCGACGCCGGAGATGATGAAAATCGGCGCGGGATATTGCTGCGCATTGAGCTCGCGCAGGATGTCCAGACCGGAGCGTCCGGGCATCTGGACGTCGAGCAGGACGCAGGTCGGCGTTTGCGCGTGGGCGGCAGCGAGGAAAGCGGCGCCGTCGGAGAAGCCCGTTACCGTGTAACCTTCGAGGGTAAAGACGATCGAAAGAGCATCGCGCACGCCCGCATCATCGTCGACGACGAAGATCTCCCCGCCGGCGCTGTCGATGTATGTCATCGGAGCCACTCGCTGCCGACCATTTCCCTTAGTATTTTTACTTACGAAAGGAATAGGCCAGCGCGGGGCAGGGTGTCAAAGCGCCGCCATTGCCGGATTGCGCGACCCTCGGGTGCGGTATGCGCCAGGAGCAAGGCCCATGAGGCGCCGGAATCGGCGGTTGAAGGTCGACAAATCGTTAAAACCGGCATCGAAGGCAATGGTGGAAATCGCGTCGTCGGTTCGCCGCAGCCGCACGGCGGCGCGATGAAGGCGTGTGCGCAACACAAACTGATGCGGCGTCATCCCGACCACTTGGCGGAAGGTGCGCAGGAAATGGTAGGGGCTGGTCGCCGCTTCGCCGGCGAGATCCGCGAGCGCAAGCGGCTCGTCCGCCTCCGCCTCGATCCGCCGCAGCGCGGCGGTGACGCGGCGCTCGTCGCGGCCGCTCGGCCCGTGGGCCCGCAGGCTGGAACCGGCGAGGGCGGCAGCGACCGCGCCGGCCAGGCCGAATGCCAACTGTTCGAGGTCCTCACCATCCGCCTCGTCGCGCGCAGCCTCGGCGGCGGCGATGAGCGGCATCAGCAGCGCCGCGGGCGGCAGATGCGGGACCGCGAACGTAGTCCGGCGCGCCCCCGGCACCGCGGCCACAATCTCTTCGAGGCGATCGGGCGCGAAATGAAAGGCGAGGCACCGGTCCCCGACCCCGTGTTCATGGCCGCATTCGAAGCAATAGCCTTCGTTGCCGAGCAGCACCGCGCCGGGCGCGAGCACGGCCGCGCCGAGCGGCGAGCGGTACTGGAACGTGCCGTGCGTCACCACGGCGATGCAGACGGAATCGTGGCGTTCCTCGTACGGCGGATCATGCGGTCCGGCCGTACAGACGATGTCGCGCACGCTCCAGCCGGGGCCGGACGCCAGGGGATGCGAGGTCGCTTCCATACGGGGCCTAATATAGCAATTTTTCCCAAGCGGCGGAGAGGCGGGCGCCCTAGGTAACCGCCATGCCCCTGCTCTTGGAATACATTCCCATGGCCGTTTCGTCCCGCTTGTTCGACGCCCTTCACACCGACCATCCGGCCGCTGACCGCGCCGACAAAATGGGCCTTTACGGCTGGCTGATCGGGAGCTGGGAAATGGACGCCGTCATGCATGGCGACGACGGCACGCAAAGCCGCGGAAAGGGCGAGATCCATTTCGGCTGGGTGCTCGAGGGCCGCGCCATTCAGGATGTCTGGATCCTGCCGGGCGTCTTCTACGGTACCACGCTGCGGGTCTACGACCCGGGTCTCGACGCCTGGCACATCCTCTGGAACGACCCGGTCAAGCAGCTCTACACGCGCCAGATCGGGCGGGCGCGCGGCGCCGACATCGTGCAGGAGGGCGTGGCCGATTCCGGCGCCGCGGTGCGCTGGAGCTTCACCGAGATCACGCCCGATTCCTTCCACTGGCTGGGCGAACGCTCGCTCGATGGCGGCGCGAGCTGGCACCTGCAGGTCGAGTTCTTCGCTCGCCGCCTGCAGCGGGCGCGGGATCAAGTCCAAAACCAACGCAATGCTGAAACAAGGAGAGCTCAATGATCGATCACGTCTCAATCGGCGTTCGCGATATCGCACGCACCAAACGCTTCTACGACGCCTCGCTCAAGCCGCTCGGCTATGCCTGCCTGAGCGAGGGCGCGGACTCCCTCGGCTATGGACGTGAAGCAGTCGCGTTCTGGATCAGCGCGGCAGAACGCCCGGTTGCGCCCGATGAGAAATCGGGCTTGCATTTCTGCTTCAGCGCGCCGACGCGCAGAAGCGTCGATGCGTTCCACGCAGGCGGCGCTGGGCGCTGGCGGACGCGACAACGGCAAGCCCGGCGTGCGCGCCGACTATGGTGCCGACTACTATGCGGGCTTCGTGGTCGATCCCGACGGCTATCGGCTCGAGGCCTACTGCAACGGCAAGAGCTGACGCGGGCCGCGCAAGCGGCGCTTCGACCCGGAACTCAAATCGCAGCCAGGAGATTTCAGATGGCAACGATCCGAAAGGAATTTTTGATCGCGTCACGGGCGGAAGACGTCTGGGACGCGGTGCGCGATTTCGGCGCCCTGCACCAGCGCCTGGTGCCGGGCTTCGTCGTCGATGCGAAGATGGATGGCGACGCGCGAATTGTGACGTTCGCGAACGGCATGGTGGCGCGCGAGGTTTTGGTCGACCTCGACGACAAGGCGAGGAGGCTCGTTTACGCCATCGTCGGCGGCCGGCCCACCCATTACAATGCGTCGGTGCAGGTGCTTGCGGAGCGGCGAGGCGAGCACCCGGTTCATCTGGGTGATCGATGTCCTGCCGAATGACCTGGCGCGAGCCATCGACGCGATGGCGGAGCAAGGCGCGAACGCGGTCAAGCGGACGCTCGAAGGCAACGTCGGCAAGCCATGAGCGCATCGAGCAAACCGCCTAAGCCGCAGCCCTACTGCCTGTTCGAGACGGCCATTGGAACGTGCGGCGTCGCCTGGAACGAGCGGGGCTTGACGCGGCTGCAGCTGCCCGAAGCCGACCGCAACGCAACAGAGCAACGGCTGGGAGCAGGTCGGCCAGGGGCGGGCCGGGAAATCCGCCCCGCGGATCAACCAAGCGATCGCGGCAATCCAGCGGTACCTGCCGGGCGAGATCGTAGACTTCTGCTCGGTGGCGGTTGATCTGCCGGGCGTCAGCCGCTTCCACCGACGGTCTATGCGGCAACGCGGGCGGTCGGCTCTGGGCACACGGCAAGCTATGGCGAGCTGGCCCGCAACGCGGGTTCGCCGGGGCTGCACGCGCGGTCGGACGGGCCATGTCGCGCAATCCGATCCCGCTCATCATTCCGTGCCACAGGATCCTGGCCGGCGGCCGCAAGATCTGGGGGATTTTCGGCCTACGGAGCGACATCGACCAAACGGCGCCTGCTGGCACTCGAGGGCATTCGCCTCGATGTGATGCGCCACTGCTGCCAGGTCTTGACCGAGGTCCACTCGGCTCAGCGCACGACCGACAGCACCGCTGCCACCCGCGCCATCGCGCCCTGGAGCTGCTCGGCATTGCGCGCGAAGCACAGCCGCAAAAAACCTTCGCCGCCGGCGCCGAAGGCGGTGCCGGGCGCGAGCCCGACATCGGCCTCGTCGATCAAGCGAAAGGCAAGGCGGCGCATGTCGGTTTCGCCGTCGACCGCGAAGAACAGATAGAACGCGCCGTCGGGCAGCGCGAAGCGGCAACGTCCGCTACCCGCAAGCGCTGCGGCCGCGATGTCGCGGCCGCGTTGGGCGCGGGCAATCTGATGCGCAACAAAACTCTCGCCGTGCTCGAGCGCCGCCACCGCGGCCCGCTGCATGAACTGGGCGACGCCCGAGGTCGAATACTGGATCAGGTTCTCGATCACCTGGCCGAGCGAGGGATGGGCGGCGATCCAGCCGATGCGCCAGCCGGTCATCGCCCAGTTCTTGGAAAAGGTGTTGACGAACAGGATGCGCTCCTCCGGCTCCATCACGTCGAGATAGGATGGGGCCCGCGCACCCTCGCCGTACCAGAACCGCGCGTAGGTCTCGTCGGCGACGATCCACAAGCCATGCCGGCGGGCGAGCGCCAGCGTCGCGCGCAGATCGTCGAGGCTTGCTGTCCAGCCGGTGGGGTTGGAAGGCGAGACCATGAACAGCGCGCGGGTGCGGGGAGTAATCGCACGCGCGAGCCGCTCGTGATCGAGCGTCCAGCCGGCGTTGCCGAACGTCATCGGCACCTCGACCGGACGAGCCGCCAGGATGCCGGTCGCGGCGGCCGCGTTCGGCCAGGTCGGCGTCGGGATGATGATCTCATCGCCGGCTGCGACCGTCATCGCAAGCGCGATCTGGATCGCCTGCATGCCGGAGCCGGTGACGAAGAACTACTCGGGTGAAAACTCGCGGCCATAGAGCCGGCCGTGGTAGCGCGCCAGCGCGTCGCGCAGTTTGGGGATGCCGCGCTGCCAGGTGTAGAACGTCTCGCCGGCGGCAAGCGAGCGGGTGGCGGCCTCGGCGATGAAAGCCGGCGTCGGCAGGTCGCCCTCGCCCGCCCACAGCGGCACGATTTCGCGCGCGCCCGCGGCCGTAGTTCATCACCTCGACGATGCCGCTCTCGGGAGCAGCGCGCGCGGGAGCCGACAGCGCGTCGGTCAGAGGGGCCGGTTGTGTCTGCAGGGCAGCCTGCGGCATGCGCGTCTCCAAAGTTCAAATGTTGCCGACTGTACCTAGGGCTGGTCAGGTCGTTGGCGCTTACGTCTCTGTTTTGACCGCGGGCGATGCTTCTTCGCCGTTGCGGCCGACGCTGCGAGGCGGAGCTCGGCGACGATGCGTTGCCGGACCCTGTCGGGCTGCGCGTGGATGGATGACGTCAGATGGCGCAGCGTCCGGCGCAGCCCGTGGATCTGATCGACCAGGTCGAGAATCACGTCGACGCCTTCGTCATTGATGCCGAAGTCGGACTTGAGGTCCTGGATCAACTGGGCCCTCGCGACATCGATCTCGGCAAACCAGCATACCCCCTGGTCTTGGTGGGGGACGAGCCAACCGGCCGCGATCCACGCGTCCAGCGACTGCGTGTTCAGGCGCGCCTGGCGCAGGAACTCGACGGTATCGAACATTCATGCCTCCGCCGTTTCGCGCGGTTTCGACGCCTTGCGGGCGCTCCATTGCGCAACGAACTGCTCGAGCTCAGGATCCGGTGTTTCCGGGAGCGTCACTTTCAGCGTGGCGTACTCGTCACCGCGGGCGCCGTCGCGACGCGCAACACCCTTGCCCTTCAGCCGCAAGACCCTTCCGCTGCTGGACCACTTCGGTACCGTTGCCGTCACCGGCCCGGTCGGCGTCGGCACTTGGACCTTGCCGCCGAGGATCGCCTCCGCGAGCGAGATCGGCAGTTCCACATGGATATCGTCGTCCTTGCGGCTGAAGATCGGATGCGCCCGCACCGCGATCTCGATCAAGGCATTGCCGGCAGGCCCTCCGCCAATGCCAGGACCTCCCTTGCCGCGTAGCCGCAAAATCTGGCCGTCGCGCGTACCCGCCGGAATGGTAACCTTCAATGCCGAAATCGTCCGGCAGCTGGATTTCCTTGGTCGCGCCGTTGACCGCATCCAGGAAATCCACCTCGAGCCGGTACCGGACATCTTGTCCGGGCATTCGCAGCTTGTCGCGTCCGCCGCGGCCGCGGCGCAGAAATCTCGGCGAGAATGTCGTCTCCGCCGGCAAGATCCGCAAAGCCCTGATCATTCGAGTGGTAGTAGCGCGTCTCGCCGCCGCCGTCCTCGGCGAAATCGCGATAGTAGCGTTGACGCGGTCGCTCGGCGCCCGAGGCGTCGATCTCGCCGCGATCGAAACGCCCACGCTTCTCGGAATCTCCGAGCAGATCGTAAGCAGCGGTGACTTCCTTGAACTGCTCCTCGGCCTGCTTGTTCCCCGGATTTAGATCGGGGTGCAGTTTCTTGGCGAGCTTGCGGTAGGCCTTCTGGATATCCTCCTGTGACGCGTCTCGCTGCACATCCAGAACCGTGTAGGGATCGGACGCCACATCGCTCTCCTCTCGGTAACTGGGTCGACTTCCCTCTTAAGCGTTGTTCCCCTTGTCGGTCGAATGGGCTTCCATAGCGCGCCCAACTCATTGCCGTCCAGCGCCAGGGGGCGGCCATCCTTCGAGACGCGTCGCTCACGCGACGCTCCTCAGGATGAGGTCAGAGGGCGCAGTTTGCTGCAGCCCTCATCCTGACGAGAGCGGAGGGTGCGTCTGCGGAATCGTCGAGGCTGCAGGCGTTGAAGGAGACGCGGATTGGGAACGTTCAATATGTCTTGTTGTCCGCCGACCGGGCACCTGTCCAGGCCTTGGCAGGTCCGCGACTTGCCTCGCTGTCCCTGCTGGGGCAGCCAACTGTTAGATGCTAGATTAGGAACACTGCTCTCGCAGGCACCTCGTCTGCATCATGCCCGGCCTTTTTCGTCTCGTTTGGGGAGCACCAGTCATGAACAAGCAGCAGCAATGGAACATCTGGTACTTCATCGCCGCGTTCTTTTTGCTGATGGGGTTCCAAAGCATATGGACGACGTGGCGCACCGTCGAGGTGATCCCCTACAGCCGATTTCTGAAGCTCCTCGACGAGAAGCAAATCGTCGAGCTCACAATTCACCAGGAGCAGATCACGGGGAAGCTCAAGGAGCCGATTAATGGACGCCAGCTGTTCGTGACCAACCGGGTGGACCCCGCGCTGGCAGAGCAGATCGAGAAATCGGGCGCCACATTCACCGGAACGGTTCAGCACACCTTTCTCTCAACTCTCCTATCCTGGGTCATGCCGGTCCTGCTCTTCGTCGGCATCTGGTATTTCGTTTTCCGCCGCTTCGCCGAACGGCAGGGTCTGGGCGGGCTCATCAATGTCGGCAAGTCCAAAGCCCGCATCCTGGTCGAGCGAGATACCGGGGTGACGTTCGATGATGTGGCCGGCGCCGACGAGGCGAAGGCGGAGCTCATGGAAATCGTCTCGTTCCTCAAGGACAAAGACAAGTACGGCCGGCTCGGCGCGCGCATTCCCAAAGGCGTTCTCCTGGTCGGTCCGCCCGGCACCGGCAAGACACTGCTGGCCAAGGCGGTGGCCGGCCAGGCCGGCGTGCCGTTCTTCTCGATCTCCGGTTCCGAGTTCGTCGAGATGTTCGTCGGCGTCGGAGCGGCGCGCGTGCGCGACCTGTTCGAACAGGCGCGCAAGGCGGCACCCTGTATCATCTTCATCGACGAACTCGATGCGCTCGGCAAGGCGCGCGGCGGCGGGACGTTCGGCGGGCATGATGAAAAGGAGCAGACGCTGAACCAGTTGTTGACCGAGCTCGACGGCTTTGATCCACGTGAGGGCATCGTCGTGCTCGGCGCGACCAATCGGCCCGAGGTACTGGATCCGGCGCTGCTGCGGGCCGGTCGTTTCGACCGCCAGATCGTGATCGATCGGCCGGACCGCAACGGGCGCGAAGCGATCCTGCGCGTGCATGTCAAGCGCATCAAGCTCGCAGCCGACGTGCGGCTCGACCAGATCGCCGCTATCACACCGGGCTTCACCGGGGCTGACCTCGCCAACCTGGTGAACGAGGCGGCGATTGTCGCGACCCGCCGCGGTGGCAGTGAAGTGACGACGGCGGATTTCACCGCGGCGGTCGAGCGCATTGTCGCCGGTTCCGAACGCAGGGGGCTGTTGCTGCAGCCACGTGAGCGGGAGGTCGTGGCCTATCACGAAATGGGCCACGCGCTCGCTGCCGCCAACCTTCCCGGCACCGACCCGGTGCACAAGGTATCGATCATCCCGCGCTCAATCGGTGCGCTCGGCTACACGATGCAGCGGCCGACCGACGATCGCTTCCTGATCACCATCCGGGAGCTGAAGGACCGTATGGTCGTTCTGCTGGCCGGGCGCGCCGCCGAACAAGAGGTATTCGGCGAGGTCTCGACCGGCGCTGCCGATGATCTCGTCAAGGTGACCGACATTGCGCGCCAGATCGTCACGCGCTTCGGCATGACGGAAGCACTCGGCCAAGCCGTGCTGGAGCGCAAGAGCCAAACCTACCTGGGCGACCAGACGATCGGTTTCCGCGAGAAAGACTATTCGGAGGCAACGGCGCGAGAGATCGATCTGGCCGTGAAGAAGCTGATCGACGACAGCTACACTCGCGCGCGCGAGATCTTGATCATGCGCCGCGCCGTGCTGGACGAGGGCGCGCGGCTTCTGCTCAAGAAGGAGACGCTCACGCCGGAAGACTTCCCACCGCTTGTTCAGGCCGAGCCGGCGTCTGCAAAGGAGCGGCTCAAGGAGCCCGTATGAGTGAGGGACACGACGGTCGTTTACGCGCCGCACGCTGCGCGCCTTATGATGTCCGTTGTTGTGGCCCGAGGCGGACACTGGCGTTTGCTCCCGCGCACCTCACTTTAGCTTCCAGGGCTCGCAAGCGGTAGGCGGCGCGAGCTTCAGTCGCTCGGCGCAATGCCGCAAACTGGCGACGATGCTTGCATTGAGCGCGAGCCCGTCCCGGGCGGCAGCGCGTTTCCGCCGCATGGCGCTCTCGCCGGGCAGGCGCACGGCGGGCTGGCCTTGTCGGGGCGAACTCGACCGGCACGTTTCTGCGATCGCGCTCGTCTGCCGCACGAAGGCATCAGCGCCGGCGAAAGCGGCCGGATCGATAACCTGTACGGTCAATGTGTTGAGCATCCCACGCGGCGCATCGGCACGACCGAAGCCGGACAGCCCTTGACTGAGCGCTTCCGCAATCAAGCCCCACCCGTATCCTTTCTGCCCGTGATCCAATCCCCCGGCGGGCAGGATGCTGCCGCCCTGCCGCAGGACGGCCGGGTCGTCGGTCGGCTCGCCCGCAGTATCCAACAGCCAGCGATGCGGATAGCGCCGGCCTTCGCGCGCCAATGTTGCGGCCATATTGTTGGTCGTGATGGAGGCGCTAGCGTCGATCAGGATCGGATCGCCGGCTGTCGGAAAGCCGGCCGCGATCGGCGCCGGCGACAATGCTGCCCGCGTACCACCGAATGGCGCCACCGTTGCGACGCTCGGTCCCGAGCTTGCGAGAAACGCGACATAGCCCCGCTCGGTGGCACGCGGCAGATAGGCGGCGAGACAACCGACATGATGGCTGTTCCCGATCGCGACGATCACCGTTCCGCAAATGCCGACGCGCTCCACGGCGAGATCAATCGCCTGCGCCCCCAACCATGGGCCCGGAAGCCTCTGGCCATCCCAGGTCACGCAGGCTCCGTGGTCGGCGATGACGCGGGGCGTTCCGGAGGTCGCCATGGCGCCGGAACCGATCTCGTCCATGTAGCGCTGGACCAGCGCCAAGCCATGCGTCGAATGGCCGAGCAGGTCGGCCTCGACCAACACCTCGGCTACCACCTTCGCCTTCTCGGGCTCCATGCCAACCGCTGCAAACAGCTCCGACGCAAAACGCCGCAACTCCTGAGGCCGGAACAATTGCGCAGCTTCGCCTTCGGGGGCGTCCATCGAGACACAAGTCCTGAAGTGAGAGACGGCCGCAATCAGTTAGCGGTCGTGCTGCCATTGCTGGCGCCATCATTCCGCTTAGCGTCGAAACGCAAAGGCGCCAGGACTGCGATGCAGCTAAGATTATGCATTGTCCGACCCATAGTCAGGAGGCTCGCCTTGGTGAGCAAGCCTAGACATGATGGCGCGCCGCTGTGAGGTGAGGCGTTCGGCAGCCTCGCGGTTTGCCTTGGTCATCAACTCGGCGAGTTCGCGCACTATCCTGCACGAGCGCATCCATGTTCTCGCGCAGGATCCGGCTCTGGACATCCGTCACGGTTTGCGGCGAGCGCGCCTGGACGAGTTCTGTGAGCAAGGTGAGATTTCGCTGCAGTCCGGCCTGCGCCAATCGCACCCATTCATTTGCGATCTCTTGCGCGCTCTGGCCGGCGCCGCCCTGATGCTCTGCCAGCACCCGCGTCGCTTCACGCACAAACGCCTCAGCGGCTTTCGTCAGGTCCGGCACGTCTGACGGCTTGGCGGGATCAGACATTCTCGCTTTCCCGAAGTTCATTCAGGATAGGACGCCGATAGGCCACGGCACGAACTCATTGAGCCCTGCACCGTTGACCTCGCTCTTGGTTTTCTCGCCAGATGCGTGGCGCAGCAACTGCTCGAAAATGCGGCGCCCCATCTCCTCGATGTCGATCTCACCGTCGATCACCAGCCCACAATTGATGTCCATGTCGGCGACCATTCGGGTGTACATCGGCGTGTTGGAGGCGAGCTTCATCGTCGGTGCCGGGACCGAGCCGAAACACGAGCCGCGTCCGGTGGTGAAGCAGAGGATATTCGCGCCGCCGGCGATCTGCCCGGTGGCAGAGGCGGGGTCGTAGCCGGGGGTGTCCATGATCACCAAGCCCTTGGTGGTGACCGGCTCAGCATAGTTGAAGACCTCCATGAGTGGGCTATTGCCACCCTTTTTGGCCCCCCCGAGCGATTTTTCCAGCACGTTGGCGAGGCCGCCCGCGTTGTTGCCTGGGCTTACCTTGCCGTTGATCTGACAGTCGCGGCCTTCGTTGTACTTCAGCCACCAGTCGATGCGGTCGATCAGCTTACGACCGATCTCCGGCGTCACCGCGCGTGCCGTGAGCGTGTGTTCGACGCCGAACAGTTCGGTCGTTTCGGAGAGGATCGCCGTTCCGCCGTGTCGAATGAGCGTATCCATCGCCACTCCAAGGCTTGGGTTGGCGGAGAGGCCGGAAAAACCGTCGGAGCCGCCGCATTGCATGCCGACGCAAATATGTTCGGCGGACATCGTCTCGCGCTTCACCGCGTTGGCGGCCGGCAACATTTCGGCGATGAGCGCCTTGCCGGCCTCGACGGCTTTGCGCAGGCCACCCGCGTCGGCGACCACGAGCGTCTTGAGCTTCGGTCCGACTGCAGTTTCTGGTGATCGAGGAACTCCTGCAGGTCGTTCGCTTCGTAGCCCTGAGCGATGATGAGCGCAGCGGCCGTATTAGCGTGCCGGACATAGCCACCAATGGCCCGACGCAAGAGATCCATGGCTTCGCCGGAGCGCTCCATGCCGTCCCCCATCTCATGGACGTAAGGGACAACGCCGTCGATCATCGGATATTCGGCGAGGTGCTCGGCGGTGAAGGAATTCGCGATCTTTCGCGCCGCGGTCGCGGCGGAGTTGCCGACCGTGAAGACGCCCACATAATTGCGCGTGGCGACCCGTCCATCCTCGCGTACGATCCCTTGAAAGGTGGCGCGCTCGGCTGGTGGCACGAACTCTGTCGCCCTGTAGCTCGTGGAGAATGCGTAGTCCTTCTCGACCTCGTCGAACACGATGTTGTGGCTATGCATATGCGTTCCAGGCTCGATGTCGACCGGGGCATATCCAATCACCGTATTGTATTTGCGGACCGCCTCGCCCTTACGGATGAAGCGCGCTGCGATTTTGTGCCCCGATGGCACGTCGTGCAGCACCGTCAAGTGCTCGCTCGGTACCTCGGTGCCGGCGGGGACCCCCATGCGAGCGACCACGACGTTGTCCATCGGATCGAGGCGGATGAACGGGCTCACGTTGGGCTTCGACATCGGACACTTCCTTCCGAAAAAGGGTTAGGCGAGTACGCCGATCGGCCAGGGCACGAACTCGTTTTCGCCCATGCCTTCCTGTTCGCTCTTGGTCTTCTCTCCAGAGGCGTGGCGCAGCATTCGCGCGAAGATCGCAGCGCCCAGCTCTTCGATGCTGGTTTCTCCGTCGATAACGACGCCGCAGTCGATGTCCATATCGTCCTCCATCTTGCGATAGAGCGCAGTGTTCGACGCTAGCTTCATTGTGGGCGCCGGCAGAGATCCGAACGAGGATCCGAGGCCGGTGGTGAAGGCAATGAGGTTGGCGCCGCCCGCAATCTGGCCGGTGACTGACACCGGTTCGTAAGCAGGCGTGTCCATGAACACGAGACCGTGGTCGGTGATGCGCTCGGCGTAACGATATACGCCCATGAGGGGGCTAGTGCCGCCCTTCTTGGCTGAGCCGAGCGACTTTTCCAGGATGTTGGCGATCCCGGCGGCCTCGTTTGCGCGGCCGACCCGGCCATGCAGCTGGGTGTCCTTTCCCTCGTTGTATTGGCGCCACCAGTTAAGGCGGTTGACGAATTTCTCGCCCACTACGACGTTGACGGCGCGGGCCGCGAGCTCGTGCTCAACGCCCGAGAGCTCAGGCGTCTCCGAAAGGATTGCGGTGCCCGCGTTGCGGACCAGGAGATCGACCGCCACGCCGAGCGCCGGATTGGCGGAAAGTCCGGAGAAAGCATCGGCGCCGCCCGACTGCAGCCCGACCTTCAAGTGTTCGGCAGAGACAGTCTGGCGCATCGAGGTGTTGGCCTCGGGCAGCATCTGGTACACGAAACGCTTGGCCTCTTCGACCGCGTTGTTGATGCCGCCGACTTCCTGGATGGTAACGGTGCGCAGCTTCGGCCCGACCTCGAGCTTTTCCTGCTCCAGGAAGGATTTGAGGTTGTTGCGCTCGCATCCGAGCGCGATCACCACTGCGGCGGCGATGTTGGGGTTGCGGATGAAACCCGAGAGCGTCCGCCGAAGCAGGTCCATCGGCTCGCCGGTCATCTCCATGCCGCAGCCGATTTCGTGGACGAATGGTACAACGCCGTCGACATTGGGATAGTCGGCCAAGCGCGCCTCGTCGAAGAAGTCGGCGGCCTTTCGGGCGGTGGTCGCGCCACAATTGCCGACCACGAAAACACCGATGAAATTCCGGGTCGCTACCTCGCCGTTCGGCCGCACCATGCCCTGAAACGTCGCCCGCTGGTCGACCGGCACTTGCGCGACCGGCTGGCTGCGGCTCGCAAACGCGTAGTCGCGCATCGCCGGGTTATCGAAGCGAATATCCGTGCTGGTGACATGTGTGCCGGGGGCCTTGTCGATAGCTGCAAACCCGATCACTGCGTTTTCTTTCAGGACAGGCTCGCCCGCCCTGATAAGACGCGTCGCCACCTTGTGACCCGCAGGTACGTCCATGGTGAGCGTCAGCTTCTCCGGCCCGATTTGGGTGCCCGCAACAATGCGCGTACGGGCGATCACCACGTTATCGTCGGAGCCGAGGCGGATCACGGGTTCAAGGGCACTTTGCATCAAAGGCTCTCCGGAGTGGAAATCGCGCGAGACGAGGGCAGCTGAAGCCACTTGCCGCTGCCCTGGTGCAACGAAAGGGACTATGTCAGTCCACAGTCGCACCGGCGGTCTTCACGACCGCTGTCCACTTGTCGATCTCGGCGCTGATGAAGGCCGCATAGTCCTCGCTGCTGTTGCCGCCAATGACAAAGCCATTCGAACTCAAGCCGCTCCTTTACGGCTGGAACCTGCAGCGCCTTGATCGTTTCCGCGTGCAGGCGAGCAACGATATCCTTGGGCGTCTTTGCGGGCGCGGAAAGACCGGTCCAGGAGATAGCTTGGAAGCCCGGATACCCCAGCTCCGCAATGGTCGGCACGTCGGGATAAAGCGGATTGCGCTCCAGACTGGTGACGGCAAGCGCGCGCAGCTTGCCGGATTTGATGTGAGGCATCGCCGCATCCTGGTTGGTGAAGTAGATCGGCACCTGCCCGCCGATCACATCGGTCATCGCCGGTCCGCCGCCTTTGTAAGGGATGTGATCGATTTTGAGATCGGCGGTCTGTTTGAAAAGCTCCATCGCCACGTGGCCGGACGAGCCGTTGCCGTTGCTGGCATAGTTGTACTTGCCCGGATTGGCCTTCACGAGTTCGACCAGTTCCTTGAGCGTCTTGGCGGGGAACTCCGCGTTCACCACCAGCACGTTCGGCCCGGACGCGATCATCGTGATGTGGGCAAAATCCTTGCGCGAGTTGTACGGCATCTTGGCGTAGAGGCCATGATTGATCGCGTTCGATCCGACGCCGGTGAGAACGATCGTATGACCGTCGGCTGGTGCGCGCCCGGCCGCCTGCACCCCTATATTTCCGTTTGCTCCCGGGCGGTTCTCTACCACGACCGGCTGCCCGATCTGCTTGCTCAGCTCCTGTCCGACCAAACGAGCCGGCGTGTCGCTTGTTCCGCCGGGCGGGAATGGCACGATCAGGATGATCGGCTTCGACGGCCAGGTTTGCGCCCGGGCCGGCGATCCGATGGCCGCAGTTATCGCCCCGATAGCCGTGGCGGTGGCGATCAACCTACAAAATGTTCTGCGCGCGGTTCTCATCACTTTCTCCCTATTTCCACGGCAGCCGTTCGCATTGGCGGAGGCTTGCCAACGCCCGACCGGCTCGCGTTTCCTGATTTCTTGGTGAGAACATAGACGAGGCTTCGATGCTCGTCTAAGCTTAGTTTTGCATTTCTGTGATACAAAGAAGGTATCGATGTTCGAGCTGACCCAGCTGCGTTCTTTCATCGCGGTGGCAACCGAACTGCACTTCGGCCGCGCCGCCAAACGTCTGAACATGACGCAGCCTCCGCTCAGCCGGCAGATCCAGCTGCTCGAGCGCGACCTCGACGTTCAGTTGTTCACGCGCACCAGCCGCTCGGTGCAGCTCACACCGGCAGGACAGACGTTGCTGGCCGAAGCTCGCGAATTGCTTCAGCAAAGCGAGGCAGCACGGCAAGCAGCCCGGCGAGCCGCGCAGTCGCACAAGGGCGCCATTACCATCGGGTTTATCGGGGCAACGACCTACGGCTTTCTTCCGCGGCTCGCCGCCAAGGGCCGCAACGAGCTTCCCGACATCGAAGTGACTTTCCGGGAGATGCTGGCGCCCGAACAAGTTCAGGCGTTGGAATTCAACCACATCGACATCGGTCTGGTGCGCCCGCTGGCAAGACGCAAAGGCCTGGAATCAGTCTGTGTCCTGCGCGAGAAGCTGGCGCTCGCGATCCCGATCGACCATCCGTTGGCCGGCCGCCAGCGCCCCCAACTCAAACACCTCGACGGCGAACCGTTCGTGATCTATGCGCCTGACGCGCGCTATCTCGGCGAGTTGCTCATGACAGCCTTTCGCAACGCCGGGATTGAGCCGCGCTACGTCCAGCGCATGAGCCACTCGCAAGCGATCCTGTCGTTGGTAAGCACAGGAATGGGGCTGGCGATTGTGCCGGAGGAAACGCGAAACGCCTGCTTCGACAACATTGTATTCCGGCCGATTGACTTAGGGGAGAACGTCCGCGCCGAACTGCACGCGATCTGGAAGCCCGGCAACCGCAATCCGGCGCTGCGAGCCTACCGCGAGCTCATGCTGCGGATTTGATTGCGGCGCGTCGTTTTCGTCGGACCGGCCTTATACCGCTTGCTCGGTCGCTTGCAGCAAGGCCTTGGTATAGCCGAGCGCGAACGCGAAGAAGCGCTCCCGAGCTGGATCGAGCTCCGACACCGGAACGTGATCGGGGCAAAGGATTCCTGCATAACCCACTTCGCGATACGCCTTGATGCATGCGGGCATGTCCACGCTGCCGTCGTCGGGAAAGCATTCATGGAAATCGAGGTACGCGCCTTTGATGTTCCGGAAGTGCACCATGAAAATCTTGTTTCTCGGGCCGAACTCGCGGATCGCGGCGAGCACGATTTTGGTCGGCTCAGTCGACATCTCGGCGATCGTGCCCTGGCAGAAGTTAAATCCATGCGCGGGGCTTTCCGGCGCGAGGTCGATGAAGCGCTTCATGCCCTCCAGCGATCCGACGACGTGGTGGACGCCATTCAGGCCGCCCGGTGGATAAGCCGGATCGTGCGGGTGGCCGGCGAGCCGCACCCCGGCTTTCTCGGCGGTTGGGATCAGTTGCTCGACGAAAAATTCGAGCGCATCCCAGCCCTGCTTCTCGCTGACGCCGCCGGTCTCGCTGCCAAGAACCTGGCCTACCGCCTCCTTCGTGCCCATCGCATTGACTGCGATGTCGGCGCCATGCGCGCCGCCCCCCGGGTTACCGACGCCCCAATAGGAGAAACTCTTGTCTTTCTCGGGCGAATACTCGGCCGCGCGGAAAGCACTGCAGCGCACCCCACCCCGCCCTTCGACGAAGCCGGTGCGCGTGATGCCGACCATCTGGACGTTGTATTTGAGTGTCGTCACTCCGCCGTCGGCGGCGGCGCGAATGTCCTTGCGGACACGCTCGGCGATCGCTTTGGCGCGATCAGGCCGGTAGATGCTGTCGAGCAGGATCGAGTCGATGTCCACGGCAAGCACGTCGAGCTTGAGCCCCAGGCTTTCCACCCACTTGCGCTGCGCGGCGACTTTTCTCGCGTCCCAAGCGCCGTCCGGCCCTTTGAGCTCCTCGTTCGGCCGAGTGTCGACTACGATATGGGAAACGCCGTACTGGGCGGACAAGCGCAGACGCTGTTCGGTCGGATTGATGATCTGCTCAGCGATGTACATTGTTTTTCCGGTTCTTGGTCGTTGCCGTCCATAACGCCGACCGTCGTGCAGCAACCGCTAAGCCGGCTGCATGTGATAGCCGCGCCCGGCGTAATCAAACTCAACGAGCTCGGCTATGGGAGCGGAGGAATCCGCCGAAGAGGCGTAGTAGGCGCGAATCTCGCGAATACGGCCGCTCTGCCTGTCAAAGATGTACCACTCGTCTCCGCGCAGCGCAGTCTTGACCTTCGGCTTCCAGTGCGTCCACTCGATCACAGCCTCGGGCGAGGTCGAGCAACAGAGGATCTTTTCGATCGACCAGCGCGAGCCGAGATTGTCAACGCACCAGACCCATTTGCGGGCGATCGTTTCGGCGCCACGCCACGGGATATCCGCGAGGCCCGGAGGGAAGTAGTGCACGGCGTCCGGCGTGAAACACGACACCAGAATGTCGTAGTCCGCCGCGTTGCACGCATCGAAATAGCGGCGGATCGCCCGCTCCATGTACTCGGGCGTGATCTCAACGGGCATGCGCTTTCTCCGCGCGGATCTTCGACGCGTCCTCCTTGCAGGCTCCCGCTTTTTTCCATGCCTCGAAGTCAGCGCGCGTCTGGTCGGTTGGGGGGTACACGCCATAGAGCCCTTCACCGGCCCCGACCCGATAGGAGAGGTATTTTTCCAATTCGTCGCGTTTTTCGCACGCCTCGATCATTTCGGCTGCCATCTGCCGGGGCACGACGGTTATCCCGTCGCCATCGCCTACGATGATGTCGCCGGGATAGACCGCCACGTCGGCGCAGCTGATCGGGACCTGCAGATCGGCAACGTGGTGAAACGACAACCGGGTCGAGGCGACCACTTCGCGCGCATAGGCCGGAAACGGCAGCCGAGCGAGCTCTTGACCGTCGCGGAAAGAGCCATCCGTGACGATGCCGGCGGCGCCCTTATCATCATACGGGTGGGCAGCATCGCACCAGCGGAGGCCGCGCGCGGGTCATTGCGACTGTCGATCACCAGCACCTGATCTTTGCCGATGTTCTCTACGGCTTCCCATTGCAGATTGTTCGGGTTCGCATGGGGCGTGAGCGTCGCATAGGTGTCGACGTCCTCGCGCGCGGGGATCATCCGCATTGTGAAGGCTTCCCCTGCGAACCGCGCTGCGTCCGGATTCATCGGTCGTAGCCCGACCAGGAAGCATTGGCGAAGGCCTCTTCGAAACAACTCGGTCGTCAGCGTGCCACTCGTGATCTTGCTGTAGCGCTCGATCAATTCCGCCGAGACCGACACTTCCTGAGAGGGAGGCTTGTTCATAGCCTGATTTCCTTTGATCAACGCAAGCCAGCGCAATCGTCATCGACGACAACGTAGATGAAGCGTCGATGCTCGTCTAAACTTAGTTTTGCATTCTTGCGATACAAAGCCGGTATCGATATTTGCCCGGCTCTCCCGCTGCGTTGATCCATCTGCAGTCGCCTGCTGATGGCGCGTCCAGGAGTACAAGGGTTTGGTTCCGACAGCTTCACCCTCGGGGAGCGGACCTGTATGCTTGGTGGGGCAAGCGTAAGAGGCGTTCAATCCTGCGAGCGCGAACTCGCCCTTAAGGAGGCTGCAGCGATGGCAGTGGCAATGAGCAAGGCAAAGCCGGCCAGCATGGGCCGGCGCGCGCAGATGCTGATCGACGGGGAATGGACTGACAGCGCCGGCGGCCGAGAGATATCGTCGAATCTCCCGGCAACCGCCAAATCATCGCCACCGTCCCACGCGGCGGCGCGGAAGATATCGACCGGGCGGTGCAGGCCGCGGGCAACGCCTGCGCGGGCTGGAGTCGTGTCATCCCGCGCGAACGCGGCCGCCTGCTGCAGAAGATCGCAGATGTGGTCGAGGCGCGGGTCGAAGAGCTCGCGCGCATCATCGCTGAGGAAACCGGCAACGCGATCCGCACGCAGGCTCGACCCGAGGCGAAAGGCGCGGCCGACATCTTGCGCTATTTCGGTGGGCTTGCGAGCGAGCTCAAGGGTGAAACGATTCCGCTGGGCGAACATGTCCTGAGCTACACGCGACGCGAGCCGATCGGCGTGGTCGGCGCCATCATTCCCTGGATGCGCCGGTGCTTCTTGGCGCGCTCAAGATCGCCCCGGCACTTTGCGCCGGCAACACGCTCGTCCTGAAGGTTGCAGAGGACGCCCCGCTCGGAGTTCTATGGCTCGCGAGCATCTGCGCCGAGCATCTGCCGAAAGGCGTGCTCAACGTCGTGACCGGTTTCGGCGAGGAAGCAGGCGCGGCGCTCTCCACTCACGACGGCGTGCGCAAGCTGTCGTTCACCGGCTCGACCGAGGTGGGCAAGCTCATCATGAGGGCGGCGTCTGAACGCATCGTACCGGTCTCGTTGGAGCTCGGCGGAAGAGTCCTCGATCGTCTATCCCGACGCCAACGAGGATTGGGTGGTTGACGGCATCATTGCGGCGATGCGGTTCACGCGTCAGAGCCGATCGTCACCGCCGGCTCACGCCTTTTTCTGCATGCCGACATTTTCGACGATTTCCTCGCAGCGCTGGCGGCCAAGACGGCGAAACTCAAAATTGGCGATCCGCTCGACGAGGCAACCGATGTCGGGGCGATCATCAACGAGAAGCAATTCAACAAGGTTTGCGGCTACATCGAAGATGGAATCAAGGATCAGGGCGAGAATAAGAAGCTTTTGCTGGGCGGTCTGCCGCCGACGACCGGCCCCTTGGCGCAGGGATATTTCGCCCTCCCCACGGTCTTCGCCGATGCGACCAACGACTGGCGGCTGGCACGCGAGGAGATCTTCGGTCCTGTTCTTGTTGCCATTCGCTGGACCGACGAGGCCGACGTCATCAGAATGGCCGACGAGTCGCATTATGGTCTCGCCGCCTACGTATGGACCCGCGACATCGGTCGCGCGCTGCGAACGGCACACAACATCGAAGCCGGCTGGGTGCAGGTCAAACCAAGGTCTTCGCCGGGACGCCCCCGGCCATTCCTACGGCGGTCAGAAGAACAGAGCGGCATCGGCCGCGAGTTTTCACTCGAAGGCATGCTCGACAGCTTTACACAAAGGAAGAATGTAACGGTGAACCTGAACACGCCGCACTAGTCTCGGAAGGTGAGACTGCTGCTTGCGGACATCGCGATCTAAAACGAGGGGCGAGAAACATCATGGCGCGCGTCGGAATTCATCGGCGTCGGCAACATCGGCAGAGCCATAGGCGCGCAATCTGATCAGGGCGGGTCACGGCCTAAAGGTCTACGATCTGTCGCAGGAGGCGGTGAACTTCGTCGTCCAGTCGGGTGCCGCGGCAGCATCGTCGGTCAAGGATGCAGCAGGCGGTGTGGACTTCGTTGCCGTCGCAATATTGCACGGCCCCCACGGATGTCCGCGGCGTATTCGTGGCCGACGGGATCATCGATGCCACCGACCGAGGCACGGTGCTGATCGACTGCTCGACCATCGATGTCGATACGGCTCGTGCGGTCCACGCTGCTGCCGCCGCGCACCGGCCATCCGATGCTGGGTGCACCGGTCTCGGGCGGCGTCGCCGGCGCCGAGGCCGGGACGCTGACCTTCATGTGCGGCGGTGACGAGACGGTGTTCTGCAAAGCGCTGCCCCTGCTGCAGGAAATGGGTAAGAACATCGTGCATTGCGGCGGGCCCGGATTACGGCCAGGTGACGAAGAAGATCTGCAACAATATGGTTGCGGGCACCACCGCGCTCGCCGTCGCCGAGGCATTCGTCATGGGCGAGAAATTGGGTGTCAGTCGCCAGACGCTTTACGACGTTCTGTCGACCTCGTCCGCCAGTTCGTTCATCCTGAGCAAGATGTGCCCGATGCCCGGCCCGGTGCCGGGCTCTGCCTCCGGCGATGGCTTCAAGCCCGGCTTCACCGCCAAGTTTGATGCTGAAGGATCTGCGGCTTTCACAGGCTGCCGCGCAGATGGCGGGGACCGCGACGCCGTTGGGAGCAGTCGCAACAGCAGCGTTCGCGATGCATGTCGCCAATGGTTTCGGCGACTTGGACGTGAGCAGCATAGTCAAGCTCATCAACCCGGAAATCTAAGTCACCGAGGTTTGCGTCTGCTTCCGGCTCACGATGGAGCGGGATGTTTTTCATCGGGTTGCCATCCCGCCTTGAGCCCGTTGCTTTTGCGCGTGATCTTCCGAAAGCCAGTTCCACTCCTCGTCACCGCGCGCTAGGCCCTCTTCGCCAGCAGGTCCCTGATCTCCTGCAGCAGCTCTTCCGTTTTGGTCAAGGTCGGCACCGGCTTTTCCGCTTCCTCGGCTTTCAGGCGGTTGATCAGTCGTACGACGAGGAAGAGACATGCCGCGATGATCAGGAAATTGATCGCGACGGTGATGAAGTTGCCGTACGCGAGGACCGCGCCTTGCTTCTTCGCCTCGGCGAGCAACTCGGCGCTGACCGAGCGCGACAGCCGGACGAAGTAGTTGGAGAAATCGAGGCCGCCGGTAATGGCGCCGACGATCGGCATGAAGATGTCGGCGACCAGCGACGCCACGATGGCGCCGAATGCCGCCCCGATGACGACGCCGACCGCGAGGTCGACGACGTTGCCGCGCATCACGAATTTCTTGAATTCTTCAAGCATCTCGCCCTCCGTCTCTCGCCGGAATCTTCGCGCGCCACGGCCGATGAAGATGGGCACTACGTGTTCGCTGTGCCCCTATGATGTCACGGCCCGCCACGCGCTCCGATCGGCAAATCTACGACGCACTGCGATCTTGCGCTACGCCTCAGCATCTTTGAGCCGCGTATGCTCAATCGAGCATTGATCTTGTTCCTTCATGCGCCCCTGATGCCTGAAGGCTCTTGATTGGCGGCATCGACATCAGTTCGCCTTTTTCTGGCGCTCGACAACGAGCCGTTTCTCGGCGCCGCCTGCAAATCGTCGAGCTGCTCGCGGAAACCCGGCAAGTCTACAAGAGGATGCGGATCAGTAGGCTTCCGCGTCTTAAGCAGATCTTTCGCTTCGGTGAGACCCGTCGCGAAGCCGTGTGTCGTAAGGTGCAACTCCACGGGGCGCGCGCCATCCTGTGTGAGGGTGCGGATTCGCTTTAGGCTGGCGATGAATGCCTCCACTTGTTCCGGCCCGCGGATGCGATTCAGCCCCAGGCCGCCGACCGTGAATGCGCGATAGGCGCGAGCGCCGTCACGGGCATCGAATGCGAACGAGGCGGTGCCCATCGAATGGCCAGGTGTCTCGAACGCCTGAATGGCGACGTCGCCGCCGGTGACCGTCTGACCATCGGTAAGCACGATGTCAGGCTCGATCATCTTCCACGGGAACCGCGGATGCGAAACTGAATCTTCCGCCCCTTCGCGCCATCCCTCTTTTGTCATGGCAAAGCGTGTTCCGGGCGCAAGCTCTGATTTGAGTTGGCCAATGCCTCCTGCATGGTCGAAGTGACCGTGAGTGACGACGACCAGCTTGATGTCCTTGGGATCAAATCCGAGCGCACGAATATTGCCCAGCATCTGGCTGGTGTAGGGGCCGTAAAGCGTGTCGATCAACACGTGGCCATTCGGCGAGGTGATCAGCCAAGCAGAGACCCAACATATGCCGACATAGTAGACGTTATCGAAAGCCTTGTAGGGCTCGATCTTATTCAATGCCGCATCCCCAAGAAACTTGACGAGGTTTAGCGGCATACGGCCGGTCTCGCCAAACACGACGAACGCAGCCATCAGAGGCGCCGACTCGCATTTCGTCGTCAGCGGCTGCTCCTGTGCAGACGCTTGGGCCGATAGCAGAGTGAGAGCTGCAAGTGCATTTCGGAGATAGCGAAGCTTCATTGTCATTCCCCCCGACAGGTGAAATGGACGAACATCGAGCCGAGCGAACTCGTTGGAACAAGCCAGTGGTTGTCACGGGCAAGCCTCGATACCATAGGCCGCGATCGGCATGGAGCAGCAAGGCTGCGCGGCGAGAGGGCAAGAATGCATAACCTGACAATGTTCGACTGGAGCGATCTCAGGTACTTCTTGGCGGTCGCGCGGGAAGGCAGTAGCCTGGCGGCAGCAAGGGCCTTGCGCGTCAATCAATCGACTGTCCACCGTCGCCTGGTCGAACTGGAGAAGCGTCTCGGCTGCCCTTTGGTGGAGCGCCGTCCGAGCGGCTACAGGCTCACCGATTACGGCAAAGAATTGCAACCCTACGCGGAGCGCGTCGAGCAGGCTGCGAGCGCCCTTCGGCGCCACGCCGCGACCTTCGACAAGGGCATGAGAGGAACCGTCCGACTGACATGCTCCACGGCGATTGCGCATCGCCTGATGAGGGCGGAGCTGCTAGACAAATTCCACAAGAGGTATCCGGGCATCAAGATCGAGTTGCTTATGACCGAGCGGGTTCTGGACCTGTCGAACGGCGAGGCGGATGTTGCCATTCGCGGCGGAGAGGCCCGGGAGGAAGCGCTGGTCGGCAAGAAAATCGCCGACGTGCCGTGGGCCGTCTATGCGAGCCGGTCATATGTCGAGCGCAACGGCAGGCCGAGAAGCCCTGAAGACATCAAGAACCACTGCATCATCGAGTTCATCGGCGAGATTGCCGCTCTTGCGGCGGCGCGCTGGCTGCCGTCGAAGGCTCCACAGGCGCGCATCTCGGGGCAAGCAAGCAACGTTCCGAGCGTGCTGCTCGCAGTGAAATCGGGCGTCGGGCTGGCACTCTTGCCTGCACCTCTCGCCGACCTGAATCAAGACCTCGTGCGGGTGATCGGCCCCATTCCAGAGCTCGACTATCCCACATACCTGTTCACTCATCGCGACTTGCGCCAAATTCCCCGCATCGCCGCGTTTTTCGATTATTGCCTCAGCCGATTGCGGCCTGTGCTGACCGGCGCGGAGCCGGGAAAGACGATTTAGCCGATGCGGCGCCTCGCGCTATTGCTTCAGACACTTCGCATCTGGGTCATTCGCGTCGATATTGCCATGTCCGATCTGTCGTCCGCTATCCGAAGTGGCGCGGCCCTCACGATTCGAAGGCCAAGAACGATTCTGCCGAACTACGGACTGCTTGAACAGCGGATCGCTAAGCCTTGGTGTCATCCCGGCCGGGCGCGAAACGCGCGCGAGCCGGGAACCAGCTACTCCAGCGTAAGGAGCAAGGTGCCATGCGCCGGGGTACATGGTTCCCGGATCGGCTCGCTCCGCTCGCCGTCCGGGATGACAGTTGGGATGAAGTTCAACGCCTGATCGGCGGTGCTTTGCGCCGAAGGGGCACGCCCGCTTCAGCCGCCGCGCGCCGGGCCGGCGTCCTCGAGCTGCAGCGCGTGCACCGCGAAGTACTTGGCCGGGTCGGTCCACGCCGCGACCGGCTTCCAGCCGGCGCCGCGCGCCAGCGCCTGGAAGCCCTCGACGCCGTACTTGTAGCTGTTCTCGGTATGGATGCTCTCGCCGGCGCGGAAATCGATGGTCTCGCCGGCGACGCGCACCTTCTGCCGTTTGCGGCTGGCGAGATGCATCTCGACGCGCTTGAGGTCACGATTGAACACGGCGTGATGCTCGAAAAGCTCCGGCCGGAAATTGCCGCCGATCTCGCGATTGATGCGGACCAGCAGGTTGCGGTTGAAAGCGGCGGTCACGCCGGCGGCGTCGTTGTAGGCGGCGTTGAGCACCTTGCTTGGCTTGACGGTGTCGACGCCGACGATCAGCACCGCCGCGGGGCTGAGAACCTTCCCCACGCGCTGGAGAAATGCGCAGGCTTCGTGCGGCTCGAAATTGCCGATGGTGGAGCCCGGAAAGAACCCGATCTGCGGCTGCGCCCGCATCTCCTCCGGCAAGACGAATTGCGTGGTGAAATCCGCGATCACGGGCAAGACCTTCAGGTGCGGAAAATCCCGCTGCACCGTGGCGGCCTCGCGGCGGAGGAAATCCTCCGCGATGTCGACCGGAACGTAGGCCGCGATGTTCGAGATCGCCTTGAGGAGAATGCGCGCCTTCGTGCTCTTGCCGGTCCCGAACTCGATCAGGGCCGCGCCCGGCGCCACCAGCGCGCCGATGTCGCCCGCATGCGCCTCGAGAATCTGCATCTCGGTGCGGGTCGGATAATACTCCGGCGTTTCGGTGATGCGCTCAAACAGCGCGCTTCCCGCATCGTCATAGAAGTATTTCGGCGGAATGTGCTTACGGGGAGCCTTGAGGCCGGCGATCACGTCGCGCGCAAACGCAGAGGCCGCCTCGGGAGTCGTCGCGATCTCGAGCGCCGCGGACGAGGGTGCTGACGCATAAGTCTTGAGCGCATGAACTCGCGCCATTTTCACGCTCCGTAGTCGGCAAGCCGCAGGCCGGTGAATTGCCAGCGGTGCGGCGGATAAAAGAAGTTGCGGTAGCTCGCGCGCGCATGACCTGGCGGCGTCGCGAGCGAGCTGCCGCGCAAAACCATCTGGTTGACCATGAACTTGCCGTTGTACTCGCCGAGCGCGCCCTCGATGGCACGATAGCCCGGATAGGGCGCGTAGGCGCTGCGCGTCCATTGCCAGACGATCTCGAACGCGTCGTCCAGGACACCGGCACGCGCGGCGATCTCCCACTCGGCCTCGGTCGGCAGATGCTTGCCGGCCCAGCGCGCGAACGCGTCGGCCTCATAGTAGCTGACGTGACAGACCGGCGCGCCCGGATCGATCGGGCGCAGTCCGGCAAGCGTCATCTGATGCCAACGATCGTCGATCCTCTGCCAATACCCGGGCGCGTCCCAGCATTCGGTCTGCGCTGCAGTCCATCCGTCCGAGAGCCACAGCGTGGGCGTCGTATAGCCGCCGTCGGCCATGAACTCCAGCCATTGGCCGTTCGTCACCAAGCCCTTGGCGATGCGTATCGGCTGCACCAGCGTCTGGTGCGCCGGCGTTTCATTGTCGAAACAAAATCCGCTGCCATCGTGTCCAATCCGGTGAATGCCGGCGTTGAGCGTCGCGAACTCGCGCGCCGCGCCGCGCGCGCGTGGCATCCGCCAGTCGGGATCATAAGTCGGATGGGTCGGGTTCTGCGCGAACGCATGCAGGATGTCGGTCAGCAACAATTCCTGATGCTGTTGCTCGTGATTGAGGCCGATCTCGACGATCGGCGCGATCTCGACAAACGCGCGGTCATCCGCGGCATTAACCAAGCGCACGACCGCAGCATCGACATGCGCCCGATAAGCCGCCACCTCCTCGGCGCCCGGCCGCGTGATCAGGCCGCGCTGCGGCCGCTCGTGCCGGGGGCCCGCCGAGACGTAGTAGGAATTGAACAGAAAGGCGAAACGGTCATCGAATACCCGATAGCCGGGCAGATGGGGCAGCAGCAGAAACTGCTCGAAGAACCAGGTCGTGTGCGCGCGGTGCCACTTGGTCGGGCTCGCGTCCGGCATCGATTGCACGATCTGATCTTCGGGCGAGAGCGGCGCCGATCGCCGGTCGGTTTCGACGCGCACCGTCCGATAGGCGTCGCACCAACGCGCGCGGCGATCGGATTGCAGGTCGATGGCAGGCGAGGCCGTTGGCATGCTGGCTCCGGGCAGATCCGACGACGGCCTGCGACATCAAAGAACCGGTCGCAGAAAGCAATTGTTCCGACGCGGGGAGGATTTCTGTCGATCTACGGCTTGACGTCCTTGAGCCGACCAATGTGGGCCTGGGCGCAGCCGGGCGCTAGCGGCTGGCCGCCCTTCTGGCATGAAAATTTTCTTGCGCCAGCAGCGCGGCGGCAAGCTTGAGATCGTTGACGAACAGGCTGTATTCGCGCCGCTTGTCGGCCGGCTCCTGGATGCGCAGCAGGTATGAGGGGTGGATGGTCACCACCAGGCACGAACCATCGGCGAGCTCGATCGCCTCGCCGCGCAGCTTCGAGATCGTCGCCACGCGGCCAAGCAGGCTGCGCGCCGCCGTCGCCCCGAGGGCGACCACAACGTGTGGCTTGAGCAAGGTTCGTTCGATGTCGAGCCACCACTTGCAGCGATCGATCTCGTAGGCATTCGGTTTCTTGTGCAAGCGGCGCTTGCCGCGCAGCTCATGCTTGAAGTGCTTGACCGCATTGGTGACGAAGACGTCGTCGCGGGCGATGTCGGCTTCTTCCAACGCCCGGTCGAGCACCTGTCCGGCCGGCCCCACGAACGGCCGACCGGCCAAATCCTCCTTGTCGCCCGGCTGCTCGCCGACGATCAGCACATGGGCGCGCGCCGGACCTTCGCCCGGCACCACCTGGGTGGCCTTGCGGTACAGCGGGCAGCGCGTGCAGCCCCCTTCGGCGGCCCGAAGCTCGGCAAAGGAGGCAATTACGGACGGGCGGTCGCTCATGCGGACGCTCTCTACACGAGAACCGCCGGTCGCGGGATTGGTTCGAATCCCGCGGAAAGACCGCCGGCAGGGACCCAACCAATCGATTCCAAGCGTAGAAAGCGCCCTATATGTTATGATATAACATAGCGACCGGGGCCCGCGTACCTCTCATGACCATCCCGCACCACCATCCGCACAGCACCGAGGTCTCGCCCTCGATCCTGCGGCTGTCGGCGGCCCAGCGCCTGGCCGCGGCGGGGGTCGTGATCGCCCTGCTCTGGACGGCGATTCTGTGGGCCATGGCATGGGGTTAAGACGATGAACGCGGCGCTCGAGTTCCGCAATGTGACGCTCGGATACGACCGCCATCCGGCCGTCCATCACCTCGACGGCGCCGTCGAGAGCGGTGCCCTGGTGGCCGTCATCGGCCCGAACGGGGCCGGCAAATCCACATTATTCAAGGGCGTGGTCGGCCTGCTCAAGCCGCTAGCGGGCCGCATCGAGCGCGGCAGCCTGCAGGCGACCGAGATCGCCTACCTGCCGCAAGCGGCCGAGATCGACCGCTCGTTCCCGATCAACGTCTACGACATGGTGGCGATGGGCTTGTGGCGGCGGACCGGCCTGACCGGCGGCATCGGCCAGAACGCGCGCCGCCGGGTGCATGACGCGATCACCGCGGTCGGGCTCACCGGGTTCGAAAGCCGGCCGATCGGCTCGCTGTCGGGCGGCCAGATGCAGCGCACGCTGTTCGCGCGGCTGTTGTTGCAGGACGCCAGCGTCATCCTGCTCGACGAGCCGTTCACCGCGATCGACGCCAAGACCGCCGCCGACCTGTTCGACCTGGTGCGGCGCTGGCACAGCGAGAAGCGGACCGTGCTGGCGGCGCTGCACGACATCGATCTGGTGCGCACCGGCTTCCCGCAGACGCTGCTGCTGGCGCGCGAGCCGGTCGCGTGGGGTGCGACGCGCGACGTGCTGACGCCGGAGAATCTCTTGAAGGCGCGGCGCATGTGCGAGGCTTTCGACGACCACGCCGCCGCGTGCGCCCATGAGGCGGCGTAGCTTTCCCCTGCCAGCGCGTCGCCGCGCCATCGCAGCTGGCTCCCACCCTCCCTTGAAAAGGGAGGGTCGGATCGCCGAAGGCGATCCGGGGAGGGATCGCAAGCCGCTTGCGACCCCCTCCCCGCGCGCTGCGCGCGCCGACCTCCCCCTTTCAGGGGGAGGTAAGGGCGTCGCACTCGCCATATCCAGTCGTGCTGCCGGGCGCGGGGCGAGGTAAGGGTCGCCGTACTATGTTCGACCTCCTCGTCTCCCCGTTCGTCGAGTTCGCCTTCATGCGCCGCGCCCTGGTCGGGACCGTGGCGCTTGCGCTCGGCGCAGGGCCGGTCGGCGTTTTTCTCATGCTGCGCCGGATGAGCCTGGTGGGCGACGCGATGGCGCACGCCATCCTGCCGGGCGCCGGGCTCGGCTTCATGGTGGCCGGTCTCAACGTTTTTGCGATGACCGCCGGCGGCATCGTGGCCGGCATCGTGGTCGCGGTGTTGACCGGCCTGGTCGCGCGCTCGACCGAGCTCAAGGAAGATGCCGCGCTTGCCGCGTTCTATCTGGTGTCGCTGGCGCTCGGGGTCACCATCGTCTCGGTGAAAGGCACCAATATCGACTTGTTGCACGTGCTGTTCGGCAGCGTGTTGGCGCTCGATGACGGCGCGCTGATCTTGATCGGCTCGATCACCACCGTGACGCTGGTGGTGCTCGCCCTGATCTACCGGCCGCTGGTGCTCGAATGCGTCGACCCCGGCTTTCTGCGCTCGGTGAGCCGCGCCGGCGGCCCCGCCCACATCGCCTTCCTGGCGGTGGTGGTGCTCAACCTGGTCGCGGGCTTTCACGCGCTCGGCACTCTGCTCGCCGTTGGGCTGATGATGCTGCCGGCGGTGATCGGCCGGTTCTGGGCGCGCGACATCAGCGCCATCATTTTGATCGCGATCGCGACCGCCATGCTCTCCGGCTACGCGGGCCTGCTGCTGTCGTATCAGGTCAGCATTCCGTCCGGCCCGGCGATCATTCTGGTCGCCGGCGCGATCTGCGCGCTCTCGGTGTTCTTCGGCCGCGTCGGCGGCCTGATCTGGCTGGCATTCCCGCGCCGGCACCTCGAAGCGTGACGGGTGTCTTATATCCCCGAGCCCACCTATATTGCCCGCACAAGGAGAGGCGGCGCATGTCCAACGAGAGTCAATCGCAGAAAATTCCTGTCACCGTCATCACCGGCTATCTCGGCGCCGGCAAGACCACCTTGCTCAACCGTATCCTGTCGGAGCCGCACGGAAAGAAGTTCGCCGTCATCGTCAACGAGTTCGGCGAGATCGGCATCGACAACGACCTCGTCGTCAACGCCGACGAGGAAGTGTTCGAGATGAACAACGGCTGCGTCTGCTGCACGGTGCGTGGCGACCTCATCCGCATCCTGGAAGGCTTGATGCGGCGCAAGGGCCGCTTCGACGCCGTCATCGTCGAGACCACCGGCCTGGCGGATCCCGCGCCGGTCGCGCAGACGTTCTTCATGGACGACAATGTCGGCGCCAAGACCAAGCTCGACGCGGTGGTGACGGTCGCCGACGCCAAATGGCTCAAGGACCGGCTCAAGGACGCGCCGGAAGCCAAGAACCAGATCGCGTTCGCCGACGTCATCATCATCAACAAGAGCGATCTCGTCTCGGCGAGCGAGCTGCGCGAGGTCGAGATGCGCATCCGCGCCGTCAACCCCTACGCCAAGATCCACCGCACCGAGCGCTGCGCGGTGCCGCTGCCGGAAGTCATCGGCCGCAACGCCTTCGATCTCGACCGCATCCTCGACATCGAGCCGGCGTTCCTGGAGGGTGATGGGCGGGGGCACGATCACGATCATCATCATGATGATGATCACGATCACGACGGCCATGAGCACGAGCACGGCGGCCAGCACCATTCGCATGCCGGCGGCGGGCTCAAGCACTACCACGACGAGGACATGCAATCGCTGGCGCTCAAGACCGAGCGGCCGCTCGACCCCGACAAGTTCTTTCCCTGGGTGCAGGACCTGGTGGCGCGCGAAGGGCCGAGCATCCTGCGCTCGAAGGGCATCCTTTCGTTCAAGGACGACCCCGAGCGCTTCGTGTTCCAGGGCGTGCACATGATCCTCGACGGCACCCACCAGCGCGCCTGGCAGCCGGAGGAGAAGCGCGAGAGCCGCATCGTCTTCATCGGCCGCAACCTGCCGCAGGAGGCGATCCGCTCCGGCTTCGAGGCCTGCGTGGCGTAGCCGATCCGTCATTGCGCGGAGCGCTCCCGCGTCGTCACTGCGAGAAGCGCAAGCGCCGAAGCAATCCAGAAACGGCATCGCAGCCTGGATTGCTCACATGGGGATGTGCCGAGTCAAGGTCTCACACTTTGGGGTCACCTCTTTGTTCGAGCGAGGAGCACCTCTTCGTCCCGAGCGTGGAGTTTTGAAGATGGCGCGCGCAGATCGGGTCAAGGTCGGCCCGCAGGGCCGCCGCGCAGCGGCTTGGCCTTGACGCGATCGAGCACGCCATCAGGCTCCAGCGGTCGGGACGAAGAGCGGTTCATGATGCAAGGAGGACCATTTGCAGTTTTTCTACGATCGAGGTCGAGCCGGTTTCGCGATCAGGTTTGACGCCAGATCAAACTCACATTCGGTCGGCCGCACGAGCGTGCCGTACCAGGATTCCGCTTGCGGCGGGCGGCTCGAGAGGACGAAGCCATTCTTCGCTACGGCTTTTGAAGCCATGCAATCCATCGGTTCGTCCGCCCGGATCGGCCGAGACTGATCGGGTCTCGGCGGATTGGTCATGGTGCTGTTGCTGCTCAACTGTGGGTGAGGTGGCTCGCCTGACGAGACGCCTGGCTTGCCGCCTAGGCAGCGCCCTTGAGCGCCGCACCTTCGATCACGACGCCGGCGGTGACATACTTCCACAAGGCGACCAGCAGCTTGCGCGCCAGTGCGACGATGGCGACCTTGCGATGGGCTTGCGCATGGAACCAGCGCGCCAGTGCCGACCCCGGTTGATGGCGCAGCCAGAGCCAGGCGAGCTGCACCAGCTTCTTGCGCAGGCGCGCATTGCCGGCCTTGGACACGCCTTGCTCATGCGCGACCGACCCGCTCTGCCACGGCGTCGCCGCCAAGCCCGCATAGGCGGCGATCTGCCGGCGATTGGCAAAGCTCCGGTAAAAGCACTCGAACCAAAGCGCAGCCGCAAATTCCTCCCCGATCCCCTTCACCCCCAGCAGCATCGCCAGCGGATGCTCCCGCGTGTTCTCGTCCACGCTCTGGCTCAACCTCGCCAGCATCGCGTCCCGCTCCGCCTCGACCGCCTTGATCTGCACAAGCAGCAGCTCGAGCCGGTCGAGCTCGCGGCCGATCTGCGCCCTCAGCTGCTGGGGCAGCTCACGCCCGTCCGCCGTGCGCAGCGCCTCCAGCCGCGCCCGTCGATCGCGCCGCAACGGGGCATAGCCAGAGATCCCTTGCGCCAGCAAAAGTCCCTTGATCCGGTTGACATGCCGGATCCGCTCGTCGAGCAAGACCTCGCGCTCACGGCCGATCCGGCGGCGGTCCTCTTCCTCGGCGCAAGGGGCGACCACCATCGAGCACACCCGCGGTTCGCCCCGCTTGTAGGCCAGCAGCACCCGCAACAGCGCCTCACCGTCGATCTTGTCAGTCTTCGCCCGCCGCCGCCGGCGCGGCACCGCAACCGAGGCGGCGTCCACCACATGGCTCTCGATCCCCTCCTGCTGCAGCACGCGGTGCAGCGAGAACCCGTCCAGCCCCGCCTCCTGGATCGTAATGATCGGATAGTTCTTGCCGGTGCGCGCAAACGCCTTGCGCTGCAGCTCCGCAAACTTCGCCAGCAGCGCCACGAGATCTCCCGCCGCAACGCCGTGCTTCGACATCTTTTCGCCGTTGCCCGGCGACAGCGAAGTGATCAACCAAGTCGAACGGCTCAGTTCCAACGAAACAAAAATTGCGCCAAGATGCGTTCGGATAGCGGTCGGTTCAGTGTCAGCGATACGATCAGCGAGCAACATCGGTCGTCCTCCAGGTTGAGTGGGTTGAAGCAACCTCAGTCTGGACCTGGACTCGGCTGCTATCCACTCCCCATGGAATCTTCGCTTCGCTCGCAATGACGGGCCGCTGCGCCAGTCATTGCTTCTCGACATTCCAGAATACCGTGGGACCAGCTGCGATCAGGCCGGAGATGTTTTTGCGGGCGGCGGACACATTGCGCCATTCTCCAAGGTGGATGTAGGGGGTCCACTCGGTTGCCCGCACTTGCACGGCCTCGGCGATTGCCTTGAGCTTAGTCGCGTCGGTTTCACGCGCGAACTGGTCTCGGAGTTTCTCCATCACCGGATCACACGGCCAGCCTGGAAGGCTCTTCTCGCAAGCCGAATTGAGAAACCTGTTGGACACCGGGTCGAGGAGATCCATTGCGGTCGGTGAGGCAAGAAAGGCGTGCCAGCCGCCGGCGTTGGGCGGGTCTTTTTTGGCGAGACGCGCCATGATGGTTTGCCAGTCCATCGACTGCATGTCGACCTTGAAGCCGGCCTGCTCCATCAGCCACTTCGCCACCGGCGCAAGGTTGGTCTGCCACACAACGTCGGTTGAGTGCAGGAGCAGGATGGGCGTGCCGTCATAGCCTGCCTCCTTGAGCAGGACCTTCGCTTTCTCGAAATTCGAACTCGAGCAGTCCGTGCATACCCTTTTGCGAGGCGAAATCGGTGCCACACACAAACACCGCCTTGCAAACTTTGTAGTAGGCCGGGTTGCCTACGACGGCTTTGAGAAAGTCCTGCTGATTAAACGCATACCAGAGGGCCTGCCGGACCTTTGGATTGTCGAACGGCTTGTGCAGATGGTTTGGGCGAAAGAAGTTCTGTCTGCCCAACGGGTTCAAATCCCACAGCCGAATATCCGGGGCGGTGGTGAGAAGGGGAAGCAGATCATGCGGGGGCGCTTCGATGAAGTCGACCTCGCCGGCGAGCAGCGCATTGACGGCCTGCAGGTGATCGGTGATGGCGACTGCCTCGACCCGATCGACCTTGACGACCTTGCCGCCGGACAACCCCGAAACAGATTCGGCGCGCGGCGTGTACCTTGGGTTTTTGACGTAGATGAGCCTGTCGCCGGGTCGCCACTCGTTCCTATTCATGATGAATGGTCCGGAACCGGTGAGATCGGAGATCTGTGCGTAGGGACTGGTGTCGGCGATGCGTTTGGGCATCATGAACGGCACATTGGCATATGGCTTGCCGAGCGCCCGCAGAACGAGCCCGGTCGGCTCCTTCAACCTCATCTCGATGGTCTTTTGGTCTTTCGCGATGACCGCCTCGACAAACGTCATGAGCTTCTGGCCCACATTGTCCCTGGCCGCCCAACGCTTGATCGATGCGACGCAGTCCTCCGCCGTCACCGGCTGGCCGTCATGCCAGTAAAGGCCGTCCCGCAACGTGAAAGTGTAAGTGAGCTGATCGGACGACACGTCGGTCTTGTCGACCATCTGCGGCCTGATCTCGCCGTTGGCATCGGTGGTGAACAGCGTGTCGTAGATCATGTAGCCGTGATTGCGAACGACGTCGGCGCTGCTCACGATCGGATCGAGGAACTTGAGATCGGAGAACATGACGACGCGGAGCACGGCCTCCGCTTGCGCCGCGACGGCCCACAGTAGAAGCGTTGCGACAACGGCCGAACGCAGTTTCAACTGCTGCCGGTCGATGGTCATCGTGAGATACCTCCAAAGCCAGGGCTGCAACGCTGGCGCGGCGTGATTCTCAAGCTTATTCCGGCAGCCCGGCTTTTCGCAGCCCGTTTTGCCATAGGGCGAGGTGCTCCGGCCGGCGAAAAAGCAGGGCGGTAAATAAGGACACTCGCAGCCGGGAATGAACTTGACGCAAGTGCGCCATTGCTTGTCGAGCTTGTTCCAACCGACCGGCAAGAGCGTGCGCCGCGGCGGCCACAGCGCATGCGGGCACATGATTTGGTTCCTCGCGCAATGCTCCTTCGGCCCAATGACACGCATCGTCAAAGCGGCCCGCCAGAAAATGCGCGAGCCCCGTCCCGGCCTGCATATGATACAAAGACGGATCGAGGGGGCTAAGGCGCATGGCGCGAGCCAGATGTTGGATCGCGATCTCCGGCTCACCCGCATAGTTTCTGAGCAAGCCGCTGAGGACCCACGTTGTCGCCAAATTTGGGGTGAGCCGGAGCGCGCGATCGATGAATGCCATGCCACTATCGAATTCGCCAATCAGGAATCCCAGTGCATATCCGCCCCTGGCCAGCGCGACAGCGTCATCCTTGCCAAGTTCCACGGCCTGCCGAGCCAACCTTGCTCCTTCGATTCCTTCCTGGGCGGGGTCGATCGCCCATCCATTGTATCTTCGCCAGACGTAGCACCAGGCGGCCATCCCGTAGGCCGAGGCAAAATCCCGATCGAGCTCGATCGCTCGCAAGAACAGACGTAGTGCATTGCTGGTAGCGTCCCGACTCCGCTGATAAAAGCTAGCCATTCCGCGCAAATAGTAGTCATACGCGTCGAGATTCTCCGTCGGCTTGCGCTTGGCTCGCTCGATCTCTGCCCGCTCCAGCGTCGGCGCGATCGCGCCGACGACACTTTCAGTCATCTGGTCCTGCAGCTCGAATACACTATCGATCATTCCTTCGAAGCGCTCCGCCCAGAGATGCACGCCCGTTGCGGCGTCGATGAGCTGCCCGCTGATGCGCACGCGGTTCGCTGCCTTGCGCACGCTGCCTTCCAGCACGTAGCGCACCCCGAGTTCGCGACCCACCTCTTTTATGTCCACCGCGCGGCCTCTGTAAGTGAAGCTCGAATTCCGTGCGATCACGAACAGCCAAGGGATACGTGACAGTGCAGTGATGATGTCTTCAACCATTCCGTCAGCGAAGTATTCCTGTTCCGGATCGCCGCTCAGATTCTGGAATGGCAGCACCGCAATCGAAGGCTTGTCGGGAAGGGCCACGCCCGCGGACAGCTTCGCGGTTTCGATGTCGTTCGGCTCGCCAGCAACTTTGATAGCGGCCGTCGATGGCGCTCCGTCAGTCGGCGCCACCCCTTCCCTGACCTCGCCGACGAAGCGAAACCCCTTGCGGGCAACCGTGCGGATTAAGCTCTGCCGCTCGCCGCTATCGCCAACCGCCTTGCGCACCGCATTGATGTGACTTCTCAGGGTCGACTCGGACACGATTCGTCCGGACCACACCGCTTCGAGCAAGTCATCCTTGCTGGCGACCCGCTCGCGGTTCTGAACGAGATAAACGAGCAGATCGAAGACCTGCGGTCCGAGCGAAATCGGCTCGGACCCGCGCGTCAACTCGCGCCGATCGACGTCGATGGCATAGTCCCCGAACGAAAAGTGCACCTCAAGCCTCTGGCAGAAAAACATCGGCCCTGACGGCGACTCCGACAGCGCCGGCCGCCATTGGCGTGCAGTCAGCACCAATTAGGCGACTTCCTTGGACGAATAATCAACAAAATTCCAACGGCAATCCAAGGTGCTCGCAAAGTCTTCCGGTCGACTTCCCGGCACAATCGCGACGGCGGTCGATATCAAACGGAGGACGCCATGCTCAAGCATCTGTCGATCTGCGCGGTGCTCACGGCGTGTGGGACGGGCTCGCTGAGCGCCCAGCAGGAGGGAATGCTGCAGAAAGTGGCCCTACCTGGAGCCGACTTCGAGATCGTCTTCGCCATGCCCAAGCATCCGGCTGGCGTGATCTACGACCTTGGCGAGACGCCCGACGCCTTGCTTATGCATTTGATCGGCGGCGAGCTCGTGGTCGGCTTTGATGCTCCGGAGAAAATGATAGCAGCCCTCGACTACATGCGTTCATCCGCCTGCACTTTTCATGCAAAGAGCAAGGCGGCCAATTCACCGACGCCTGTCGCTGTTTTCGTGGTCCCGAGGCGTGAAAAGTCCGCACCTTTGCTAACGGCTTCGGCCAACGTGCAGCAGCCGGAGTCCGGTATGCGGAAAGTGGCCGTGCCGGGGGCTGATTTCGACATCGTCTTTGCGATGTTCAAATCACCGCGCGATGCGACGACCGATCTGCGCGACCAGCCCAACTCGCTGCTTGTCCATTCGGTCGCCAGCGAACTCATGATGGCGGTCGACGGCGACGTGGAGAAAATGTTCAAAGAGGTTGGTTCCTCGCAGTTGCCGATCTGCGCGTTCGAGGTGGAGCAACAGGGCGGCAAGGCACCGAAAGCTGCCTCCGTGTACATCGTCCCGAAGAGCTAGACGCGCACTTCATCGCAGCAATAGCGCACTGCATCCGGTCTCAAGGACCTGCGTGGCGTAGGTATTTGTCATTGCGAGGAGCCCAAGCGCCCCAGCGTCATTGCGAGGCGCGCAAGCGACGAAGCAATCCAGCAACGGCACTGCAGACTGAATTGCTTCGCTTCGCTCGCAATGACGGCTCGCTGGTCCGTCATTGCGAGGCGCGTCAGCGACGGTCGCGGTAGGGACGCTCATTGCTGAGCGCCCCCCGCACAGATCCGTACGTGCGGCTTTCCCGCATACGGCTCCCACCTCGGGTGCATGACGGCGAAGCTTGCTTGTGGCGATGGATAAAGGATGCGCGGCCTTGGGAGCCAGTCGTTGGCGAGGCGCGTGAAGGTCTTCCACGTCATGCCGCCGGTCTGGCTGCGGCGCCGGAGCGCCCGCCTCCAGAGCTCGGTGACGAAGAAGCGGAAGACGCTGAGCGCCCGACTGTTGGTCGGCACCGCGTGGTAGTTGAAGTATCCGGTGACGACCTGCTTCAGCCATTTGCCCTGTTGGGCTACCGGCTGGTGCATGCGCCGTCGCAGGTCCTGCTTCACGGCTTGCAGCTTCGCCCGCATACGATCGCCGCGAGACTTGCGCCTGATCAGGAACTTGCCTCGTTTCGATCGGCCGCAGATGAAGGTGAAGCCGAGGAAGTCGAAGGTCTCCGGCTTGCCGAGCCCGCGCGCCTTGCGGTTCCTCGCCGCGAAGCGGCCGAACTCGATCAGTCGGGTCTTCTCGGGATGCAGCGACAGCGCGAACTCCTTGAGCCGTTCGCGCAGAGCGTCGAGGAAGCGCCGGGCGTCGTGGTCGTGCTCGAACCCGACGATGAAGTCGTCGGCATAGCGCACGATGATCATGTCGCCGGTGGCCTCGCGCCGTCGGAAGCGCGCGGCCCACAGATCGAGCGCGTAGTGCAGGTAGATGTTGGCGAGCAGCGGCGAGATCACCGCCCCTTGCGCCGTCCCGCTGTCGCTGACGCGCACGATCCCGTCTTTCAGCACCCCCGCTCTGAGCCATTTGCGGATCAGGCGGATGATGCGCTGGTCGCCGATCCGATGTTCGACGAAGCGGATCAGCCATTGCTGGCTTACCGTATCGAAGAACGAGCGGATGTCGGCGTCGACGATGAAGTTCACCCTGCGGCGCGCGATCCCGACCATCAGCGCATTCATCGCATCGTGCGCGCTGCGCCTGGGTCGGAACCCGTACGAGAACCCGAGGAAGTCTTCCTCGTAGATCGCGTTGAGCACCGCCGCCGTCGCCCGCTGGACGATCTTGTCCTCCAGCGCGGCGACCGCCAGCGGGCGCTGCCCGCCGTCCGACTTCGGGATATAGACCCGCCGGGCCGGCAGCGGCCGATACGCTCCCCGATGGACCCGAGCATGCAGGTCTGCGAGGTTGCCCTCGAGGTGTTGCTCGTAGTCCTGCCAGCTCAACCCGTCCAGGCCCGCGGCAGCGTGCTCTTTGAGCGCATAGAACGCCGCCTCAAGCAGCTCGGGGCTGATGTGGTGGAGCAGCGCGGTGAACCTCTCCTTCTTCCTTTCCCTTGCAGTTCGCCGTATGCGGTCCAGCGCTTGGGTCACGCCTGTCCGGCACAGCGTCCGGCACGTGCTTTGCTGCTCCGCATTCCCCTTGGTCGCGGCCCTTCGCTCCACCTGCTCCTCCGCGGCTTGCACCGCTTCGTTCGCAGGCTTCCCAGCTACTATGGCCGCGTCCGACGTCCCGTCTCCGTGCATCATCGGCTTTCGGCTCCTCGCCTTCCCGATGCGGGCCTTCGGGCATATCGCCACCGGCCAGAGGCGGGACCTCCCAGGTTCCAACGCGATCCCTTCCTGCGTGATGGGGTCTTCGACCACGGCAGAGCGTCAGCGCCTCGCATAGCGGCGCCGCACATGTTGCCTTCGACGTTGCTTACCGGCTCGGCCTCTGCGACTTTCTGTCTTTCGCGGCTCAATAGCCCACCCCACAGGATCGTTGTGTACGCTTCGCAGCCGCCGTCGCCGACGGCCACGCAACACTCACTACCAGGCGGGCGCTACACCTTACCTGGGCCGGACTTGCACCGGCAGGACCGCGCCAGCTTCCTGGCGCTCAAGCAATCCAGAACGGTGACGTCGACCAAACCGCAAAGTTGAAAACGCTCTTAGTCCTACTGAGTCAGACGCCGCACCCGCTGGTGTGAAGAATCAATTATTGGAGGCGCTTCCCACGCGGCAGGGGAGGTTGGGATGGGTGTTCACCGGGCGGCCGATATTGAACGACGTTTTGCGAGTTATATCGAGGGTCTTGTGAGCGTGATCGGGCACCGGGATCGGGCCGGGCCGTTACGCGACTATTGCGTGGGCTTGGTGATGCCGGGTGCCGCAAGAGCGTGGAGCCGATGGCGGCGCTCACGGCGCCTGAGCGGACGGCGGCACAGCATCAGTCGTTGCTGCATTTTGTCGGCCAAGGGCCGTGGTCGGACGAGAAGGTCTTGGCGAAGGTTCGTGAGCTGGTGATGCCTCGGATCGAGCGTGCCGCGCCGATCGAGGCCTGGATCATCGACGACACGAGCTTCCCCAAGCAGGGACGGCATTCAGTTGGGGTAGCACGTCAATATTGCGGCCAGCTTGGCAAGCAGGCGAACTGCCAGGTGGCGGTATCGCTGTCTATTGTCAACAGGCACGCGAGCCTGCCGGTGGCCTATCGGCTGTATTTGCCGAAGGACTGGGCGCAGGATGGTGAGCGGCGGCGCAAAGCGGAGATACCGCAGCAGATTAGCTTTAAGACCAAGCCGGAGATCGCGCTGGAGCAGATCGGCTGGGCGTGTGAGGCCGGGCTTCCGCGCGGGACCGTGCTTATGGACACTCGCTACGGCCACGATGCGAAGCTGCGCACGGGCATCACCGAGCTTAAATTGGCCTATGTGGCCGGCATTCAGTCGCCGACGCTGGTCTCGGCACCAGGCCCGCGGCCTGGCCCCGCACCGCGCAAGGGCCGCCGCCGCGAACCAGATGCGCTCTCGGTCAAGGAGGTTGCCGTTGGGCTGAGCAGGAAAGCGTGGCGCACGATCACGTGGCGCGAAGGCACGAACGAATGGCTATCGTCACGCTTTGCCCGGTTGCGAATTTGCGTTGCGTCGCGGGATGGCGAGAAGTCGAGCAAAGAATGGCTGCTGATCGAGTGGCCCGAGGGTGAGAAGGAGCCAACCAAATACTGGCTCTCCACCTTGCCAAAAAAGACCCGCTTCCGCGATCTCGTCGAGCGCGCCAAACTGCGCTGGCGCATCGAGCGCGATTATCAGGAGCTCAAGCAGGAGGTCGGGCTCGGGCATTTTGAAGGGCGTGGATGGCGTGGCTTCCATCACCACGCCACACTGTGCATTGCGGCCTATGGCTTCCTGGTCTCCGAAAGGGAGACAATTCCCCCCTCAGGACCTCGTTCCACCGCGCGATTCGCGCAACTTGCTCTACCCAACGGTTACAGACCCAGAGGATCCGCCATTGCGGCCTGAGCGGCACATCCCAAACTCAATCGCAACGATGCGAATACGCTTGATCGATGCGATCGCCAAGAGCTTGCCACGATGTCCATGCTGTGGGGCACGCCATGCCAACCGCAACCGGAGAATATTGTGACGCAGTAGGATTAGCAAGAAACGGAGGGGAACGAGCTGCAATGACGGAGGCGGATGGGTTTCGGGCCCCCCACGCCGTCATCCTGAGGTGCCCGAGCGAAGCGAGGGCCTCGAAGGATGCTGCTCTGCCGTGCAGCTGCTATGTTGTGCGTCCTTCGAGGCTCGCCCGACTTCGTCGGGCGAGCGCCTCAGGATGACGAGTCAGAACAAGCGTTGCTCCCACAACACCGTCATCCTGATCAGGGTGAGGGATTGCCCAAGTTTCATCCAGGTGGATCGGCCGCCAGGCCGGTGTGCAACTCGCAATGACGCTG
>CAWBFP010000031.1:0-22514 GCA_963788095.1 uncultured Alphaproteobacteria bacterium
GTTATACCCTTCGCCCCAACCGTTCTGGCCGAGTCCTGCCGCGGAAAGGTCGTAGCCGCTGGCCTTGCCCTTGAGGATCAGTACCAGCAGGCCTGCGCCGACGATTGCGCCGACGAACTGCGACACGATGTAGCCGATCGCCTCATTCACCGGCATGCGGCCGGCGGGGTCGAAACATCTCTGGATTGTCGAGCGCGCCAACTAGGGCCGCGATCGCGTCCATCAGCTTAGGCGCCGCCTCGCGCGACCGGCGCGGACGCGAACAGGTTCAGCCCGAGCCGCTTCGACAGGAAGCGGGTTGCGAGCAGCCCGCGCACGCTGTTGCCCGCCTCGTCCAGCGGCGGCGAGAACGTGGCCAGCGCGCCCTTGCCGGGCGCTACGGTGACGATGCCGCCGCTGACGCCGCTCTTGCCCGGCAGGCCGACGTCGAACAGCCAGTGGCCGGAGTGCTCGTACAGGCCTGCGGTGGCCATCACGGCGAGCACACGCCCGCAGGTCCCGGCCGAGACCACGCCTCGCCGGTGGCCGGGTTGACGCCGCCGGCGGCAAGCGTCGCGCCCATCGTCGCCAGGTCGCGTGCGTTGACGAGCAGCGAGCACTGATATGGGTGGTAAATTGGCCCAAGGCCCGAAAAGCAAGTTTTTACATACGGTTAGCCGTGTCTGCGGATGGAAACAACGACCGAAAATTATTTGAGACCCTACGTTTTCCTACCCGGGCGTTGCGGCGCGCGGGGCGCACCTCTCCCGAAGAGGCGGCCTCAAACCGAGGACGACTTTTGCGGCAACGGGAATAGATTTTCGATTCGCTGATCTAGATCAATATAAAGCACGCTCCGATCTCCCGAGCTTGCGGGTCGTTTGCAATGAGTGGAAGGCTAAGGGAGTTGGACATGGGTGAAGAAATCAAGTCGGAAATGGTCTCCCGTCGGAGGGTGTTTTCCCTTCTGGGACTAGCGGCCGCGTTGGGCTTCGCAGTGCCAACCACGGTGCTAACGGTGTCGAATGCTGAGGCCCAGACCGTCGGGATGGAGCGGCGTGCGGCGCGGCGGGCAGGCCGCCATGAGCGGCGCCAGGAGCGGCGAACAGGTCGCACCGAGCGTCGTCAGGAGCGGCGCACAGGCACGCCAGCGCAACAGTAATCCTGCTGGTCCCTTTTTTTGAAGCCTCATAGATTGCGGTGCTCCAGGCAATGCAATGGGAGCAACCCGCCGATATTCCAGCGCGCAGAGGAGGCCCAGATGCGTTAGGTTCACTTGACCATCATCGTCCATCGAATCCGACCGTCTCTCGACGACTGGCCTTGTATACTCGTCGAGCCTGTGGGCATTGACACCCGCCATAACGGCGTGATCGCGCGAGGCGGCACCAGCTATCGCATCAGCGCGGGGTTGACTTGCTCACGGTGCTCGGCGGGCCGCCTGTCGCAACCACGCGGTCATGCTGCACCCAGGCCACGAGCAATGCCCAGACTACCGACAAGATGATCGGGCCCAAAAACAAGCCGCTGATCCCGTAAGCTATGGTCCCGCCGATGACCCCAATAAGAATGACCGGCATAGGCGTTGCCACCCCCGCGCGCCATGACGATTGGCTTCAGCACATTGTCCATCAATCCGACCACTAGCATGTAGACCGTGAACACGACGGCGGCCGTCGTTGTCTCCATCGCCAGCCAACTCCAGATGATGATGGGGATCAGCAGGATCGCCGGCCCGATCTGAATGATCCCCAGCAGCAGTGCGAGGAAGGCGAGAAAGCCGGCAGCCGGAACACCTGCGGCGAGAAAACCGAGACCGGCAAAAAACGATTGCACCAGCGCGACGCCGACCACGCCGCGAGATACGTTGCGTATAGTATTGCCGTCCAGTTGCACCATCTCCTCGCCTCGGCACGTCCGCCGCCGCGGCGAAACCCATATTGGCGATGTCGCCTTCGCGGAGATTGATCTCGGCGGACAAGCGAGGATAGGGGCTTCCGCTATCGGTCGGGCTGCGGCGACCTCAATGATGGCCTGTCCGCGAAGGCCTATGCGGGATCTGCATGTGCACCACCTTCTCATCCGGTTTTGGCAGTAGATCGCTCACATGCTCGAGCAGTGGGCGACCATCATGCGCGATCATGTATGGCAAAAACACGCCTTCAAAACTCAAGATGCCGCACTCCACGGCCATAACTTGCCCCTTGATCCAGTCACGCAAAATCGAGCTGACCGCGAGGTGGCCTTGCTTCAACGCATCCTGCTCATGCTCATATTTCGACTTGCGGGCTCGACGCGAGAGCGGATTTTCCTGGAGCCACATCTGTGCCCAGCCTGTGGCTGATGCGCGGAGTTGAACCGGGCGGCCGCGATGCTCGAAATGCAGCACCACCTCGTGCTTTTCGTAGTCGTCCATGAACCCGGCCTTCTCGCACCCAAAGCGGCGCAGGATTTTTATAACCTGCTGGCGCGCCCGGTTGCCGCTCGTCGCGCTTGCGTATGGAACGCCTTTCATGTCGTCAGCCTCAATTGTGCTGTTGCCGGGCGCTGCTCCAACGCACTCCGGCCAGTGCCGGGACACGGATCGCCTAGCGGCGAGAGCGGTCCAGTGAGCGCGACGAGCAAGTCCGCCTCATCGACTTCGACGGTCACGAGACGGCGGCCCGCGCCCACTAGTTGCGCCGGTCCCGGCCCGAACGCGCGTCCTTGGGCTTCCTAGCGGGCGGGCGGGTCCGGCCCCTCCGCTTTTCCGCACCCAAAGGCGATCGCCCGTCCGAACGGCTCAGATGGTGTATCCGTAGCGAAGCATGCACGACTTGCCCCGCGCCGTCCGCCCTTGGACGTTCCAATCGCCGATTTGCTGTGCATAGGGCGTGCATATCTTCCACGCTTCCTCGAACGTGGGCCTCTGCGCCGATGCCGTACCGGGAACCCCGACCGTGCTGGCACCGTAGCCCCCATAGCCAGAGCTGGGGCCGTAGCCCCCATAGCTAGAGCCGTAGCCCCCAGAGCCGGGGCCGTAGCCGGAGTAGTAAGCTCCTGTGGCTGCAGCACCGGCGGCAGCCGCTCCAACGGCCGCGGCACCTACTCCAACACCTCGGCGATAGACCCCGCCGCGGTACGCCACGCCACGTGCCCCCCACGCACCGCCACGCCTCGGCCAGCACGAACCCCGCCCGCACGCGCGACACGCGCTCCGCCGGCGCGCCCGCCGCGCGTTGCCACTTCGGTGACGAGCGTGTCGTTCGAGATTTCAAGCAAGGCCGCCGCGCCGTGGCCGAGCCCGGTTGCAGCAGCGTGCTGAGCAGGACCGAAGATGCAGAGCCCCGCGACGAACGCGAGGCCGGGGATGGCCCGTTGCGACGCAATCCTGCGCAAAATGGCAGGCTGTTTTGACGATGACTGCATGATGACGTCTCCTCTCAATTCTTTCTCCTAAGGGAATGGGCCACGCGCGATGATGTTCCCGCTCTGATCTGGATCAGAAATGAGCGAAACGACCGCAGCACTGCCTAGCTCGATCATCCGGGGCAAGATCGGGGCGCGTGAGAACTTGCCGAGCTGGCTGGCGCTGCCCCGTGTGCTATGCAAAAGACATCCGCTATGGCAGACGATCGGGACGAGGACGACGTCTAAAGAGCGGCCCGAAGGCCGCGGCGCATCGAACGGCCCGCAGTTGGGGCGTTGAGACCTGCACGTGCGAGTCTGACCCATTGCGCACCCGGGCAGCGCGCACGGGTTTCATTGCAGCATTCCGTGGGGATGGCGAACAGCCTGAGCATACATAACGGCCGGCAGCGCGCTCAGCTCCCTGCGCTCCCGGCCAAGCTGTGTCCGATCAAGGTGTCTGCCGTGCCGTGAGCATCGGGTCGCTCACACCCTCTAGGCCGGCGAGCACCAGCAGGAGGAGTAGCGCGTGTCGTGGCCCGAGATAGGCGTCCTTGTTCTCGTACCACTCGTTCAATGAATGCCAATTTCCGCCCTTGCCGCCGCCGCCAATTGTTACGGCGGGGACGCCGAGTGACATCGCGATGTTGGCGTCCGAACTCATCCCCGAAAAAGCGATCCTGGGCGACTTGACCACGGCCTCGATGGCACGGCGCGTCGCTTGCACTATCGGAGAAAAACGCGGCATGAATCCCCCCGGCCGATTGCCGATAAGCTCGATCTCGACGTCGAGCCGGTCAACGTCCCAGCGCCCTTCTTCGCCGCGGACCGCTTCCTGCACTAGCTCCAGGACCCGCCTTTCGAGCTTCAGGAGGTCCTCGGCCAACTCCGAGCGCATGTCGATTGTCATGACAGCTTCCGCCGCGATCGCGTTGACGGCCGTACCGCCAACTGTCGTTCCGACCGTGAATGTCGTCCTTGATTCGGGCGTCCGCAGGTCAGCAATTTTGGCGATGGCCCGGGCCATCGCGTGGATCGCACTCGGCAATCCAAATTCGGCTGAGCTGTGACCTCCGGGTCCCCTGAAGGTCACTTCGTAGCGCTTGCTTGCCGTCGCCCGATTGACGATGACGCTAATTTCGATGCCATCGACGGAGACGAACCCGTCGATATCCGAGTGCTCGCGGAACAGGGCTTTCACCTCGCGCAGATTTCCCCGCTCCTCCTCCCCGACAGTTCCGACGAACATTACGTCGCCGACCGTCTTGAGACCCGCGGCTTCGAGGCCCGCAGGACCGAAAGCACTACGGCAAGCCCGCGGGAGTCGTCTCCGATGCCGGGCGCGTAATAGGCGTCGGCCCACTCCCGAACGGTGACGTCAGTGCCTTCGGGAAAGACCGTGTCGAGGTGCGCCAACAACACGACTTTCGGCCTGCCGACGGATCCCTTACGCAGCGCAACCACATTCCCCTCCCCGTCGGTCGCCACATCCGTCAGCCCGAATTCCCGCAGTTGCTTGGCGAAGTAGTTGGCGCGCGCCGATTCCATGAAAGGGGGCGCAGGAATCTCCGTAATGCGGATCTGGTCCTGCAACGTTCGCGCGTCATCCGCCTTGATGCCATCGAGCGCCTTTGCAACGCGGGGATCGGCGAGGAGCGCGGCGAACGCCGCCGCGACGCGAGGATCGTCCGGCAACTCGGGGCCTCCCCCACACACGACGCCCGTCGGTTGCAGCGTCAGGAGCACGGCGATACTTAAGGCGGAGAGTCCGGCAAGGCACCTCATCGCGACCTCCCGGGGCCCACTGACGCTGGCGTTGTGCCGGCCTTGCATCGCAGGTGGTGATCGTCCCGCCGCCTACCCGCCACACGGGCCGACACGAGGGAGAGATGACGAAACGTGCGGAGACTAAGGTTGTCGCCGGGCGGTCACTTTGATCTTGATCAGGGCGCGTGAGGATAAGTCGATGTTCCCGATCTGATCAGAGCTTGGCCCCACGCCTGAGCAGGTCGCGATGTTAGCCTGGCTGGAGCAGTTTCTGGTCCGCTACCCGGAACTCGCCCTGTTCCTGGTGATCGCCGCAGGCTACTGGATCGGAAGCTTCAAGATTGGGCCGTTCAGCCTCGGCCCGGTCACAGGCGCGCTTTTCGCCGGCCTATTCGTCGGGCAGTTCGCGCATGTGCCCGTCTCGGATATGACCAAATCCTTCCTGTTCCTGTTGTTCCTGTTCGGAGTCGGCTACTCGGTCGGCCCGCAGTTCATGCAGGCGCTCAAGCGCGATGGAATGAAGCCGATACTGCTGGCCGTCGTTGTCTGTATCACCGGCCTTGCAGCTTCGATCCTCGTTGCCAAGGCCCTGCGGCTCGATCCGGGCTTTGCGGCCGGGCTCATGACGGGTGCCCTCAGCCAGAGCGCCGCCATGGGAACGGCGGCGGATGCGATCAACGGGTTGGCCTTGCCCGAGGCGCACCGCGCACAGCTTGTTGCTCACATCGCCGTGGCGCACGCGGTCTGCTATATCTTCGGCTATGCGGGCGTGATCGTCTTCTGCACGGTGATTGCCCCGGCGCTCCTCAATATCGACCTGAGGAAGGAGGCGCTGAAGCTCGAGCAGGCGTTGGGAATGACCCGCGCCAGGCCAGGGCTGGCATCCGCTTGGCGCAAATTCGAGCTGCGGGCCTACCGATTGGCAGAAGGGTCCCCTCTGGCCGGATTGACCGTCGCTGCTGCCGAGGCGCGCGTGCCGGAGCACCGGCTGTTCGTTCACCGGCTCCGCCGAGGAGAACGCATCCTCGATGCAGAGCCGGGCCTGACGCTCGAGGCCGGCGACGTGATCGCGCTCTCCGGGCCGCGCCAGATCATTGTCGAGATCGGACCTCGCGCCGAGGAGGTTGAGGACAAGAAGCTCCTCGACATCCCGGTCACGACCGCCGATGTCCTCCTGATGAACCCGAAGCTTGCAGGCAGGGATCTCGAGGACGCGGCGAGGGAGAATTGGACACGTGGCCTGTACCTACGATCGATCAGCCGCGGCGGTCAGGAGATCCCCGTCGCGGCCGGCGTCGTCCTGCAGCGCGGCGATTTGCTGCGCATCGTCGGGCCGGAGCCTGTTGTGCAGAGGGCGGCCGCGAACATCGGCACCGTCGTCAACCCCAGCGCAAGCATCGATTTCGTCGTGTTGGGACTCGCGATTTTCCTCGGCGGCGTCGTTGGTGTTCTCGCAACCTTTTCGGTCGGCAGCGTCAAAATCTCGCTGAGCACGAGCGTCGGCACGCTGCTGGCGGGACTTCTGGTCGGTCATCTCCGTACTCACTATCCGCTGTTCGGGCGGATTCCCGACGGCGCCGTCGGCCTTATGACGTCGCTGGGGCTGGCGGCTTTCGTCGGGCTTACGGGGATCCAAGCGGGGCCGATGTTCCTCTCGGCTCTGAAGGAGGCAGGCATCGGGATCCTGTTCGGCGGCATGGTGGTAACGCTGCTGCCGCAGGCAGTTGGCTTGTTCTTCGGTCATCTCGTGCTGCGGATGAACCCGATCCTTCTCCTCGGGGGTTTGACGGGGGCGCAGACGTTGACGGCGGGGATGGCCGCGGTCCAGGAACGCTCGGGGAGTCCCGTCGCGGTGCTGGGCTATACGCCCGCATATCCAGTCTCGAACATCGTGCTCACGACGTGGGGCGGGATCATCGTTCTGGTGGTCGCCGGCTGAACTACTCAATGCTGATAAGGCTGGCGATTGTCCAAGGACAGGGCCCGCGGGCACGCGCTAGTGGATCTAATCTGGTGCTTGATACCGGTTTCACGCCCGAGGTGGGGCAGACGTGGGCATCAGCTTAGGCCACAAGCGGCGGGAAGTGGACATGGCCGGGCGTCTCAAACGTGCCAAGAACCATCGCGCTAGGATGCGGCGGTCAGCTCCCGAGACCGGCTTTGGCGCATTGCGCAGTTCACGGTGCCATTCACGGGGCTTTCGGACGAATTGATGAGTGCAGGTGCACTATCCGCCACTGACCATCCTTCTTGTGAACCACCACCATTGTGAAGCGGAGCGGCGTAACTGCATTTGGGCGTTCTGTCTGCCACCTTCCCGCAATAACGACAGTGTCATCCGAGAGCACCAGGGTGGAGGTGTCAGTTAATGCTCGCGTGGATTTCAGCGGTACGGTGCCGCGCGCTGCATAGTTGTCGGCAAAATACTTCCGGAGGGCTTCGGTGGAGGTCCCCAGGTCGGGGCTTTCGGTTCCCCAGAACAGCGCGTCCGGCGAACAGAGTGCGGTAGTAGCGTCCAAATCTCCGGCAATGAAGGCTGCAATGAACTTGTCAGCCACCGCTTGCGCTTCCTCCTTGGGCCCCGCCAACGCCGTAACCGAACAGGCCGCTACGGCTGCGCAAACGAGGGCAATCCTGAGCATGTGTGTTTCCTCCCCTTGAAGCCCCGACGCCCGGGGGCGGCTCAAGCGGAGCCGTGTGGGCATGCTACCGCAACAGAGCGATTTCGCAGTCTGTCATTCGCCCTTGTCAGTACAGCGACCAATTGAGCCATCCGCAGTTCGCGCAGGTTCTCGAACAGTTCCGTTCAGATCTCGCCCTGCGCAACCTGGGCGAGCCAAGCCTTTGGATCTCTCAGATCGCACCAGTGAGGACGAGGGAGAGCGCCATGGCCGATCGCAAGAACCTCGGCATCATTGGTTGCATCCTGAGCGGAGCGGCCGCCGTCGTAATCGAGGTTAGTATCTTCGTGGTGCAAGTGACACCTCACTGGCCGTTACCCCTCGACAACTCTCGCCCCTTCGTGTCCGCCTCTTCGAGCACCATCGCGCGCTAGACGAATGCCTCTGGGCGGTTCCGGGCAGAACTGAGATGAGCGATGGTCGGCTCAGCTCACGCATCATGCCGCGATGTATGACAAGCTTCGGAAGCAAGGCACTTCAAGTGCGCGTCGGCCGTGACGCTTCAAATGAGCGGCGCAACAGCGCGAACAGGCTGCCGCCCGTGATCGCGCCCAGCGCATAGAAGCCCGCCGCGACCAGCGCGAGGGGCGCGCGGATGCCGAACCCGAGAAACGCCATCGTGACGACCCCGCGATTCTGGATGGCGAAAACAATCATTACGGCGATGAACAGGACGACGATGGTCAAGTGAACCCAACGCATAATAGGGCCTCCTCTGCGCCGAATACCGGTGGCTTGCTGCCATGCATTCCCCGTGGAGCACCGCAATCTAGCAGGGTTCAGAGAGACGATTAAGCACATGATCCATCGCACGGATGGTTGTCGTTGCACTTTGCGTGGCCGTGATCCATCGTCATCGCGCTGTGGATTTTATTTTTGACGGCCGCCGCCGCCAAAATTGACATGGATCATTGTCGTCGGCCCGAGAGCGCGGGATGCTGGGGGGCCTTCCCCGTGCCGCCTTGATGGCCCTGACATAACGCGCAAAGACGGCAGTACGGAAAGGAACGATCTCTGTCTATCAAGAGAGCTCCTAAGCGACGCGAAACCCGGATTCGCGCCTGGTGCTTCGCTTGGGACGGCGGATTACACTCTGCGAAAAGGCGTTCCCATTCGCCATGGGTGGGGTCGGCCGTAGAGGCACAAATCTCTCGCCCGCTCTCATTCGTCACGATCGCTCGAACGAACCTGGATGTCAGGCTCTCGCTCGAGTTCTTCCGAGACAGTCGATGAAAGACGGGCCTCGCGCAGCGCGGACTAAGGACCGGCAATGCGACGGACGCGTTCATGCACTGGAGGTTTTTCGCGAACCTGTCTCCGGCTCAGAGCCAACCGGTGGAACAATGACCATTAGCCATTCGGCGGATCGTCGCCTGGAAAAGGCCGCGCGGGTTGCGGACTGCCGCCGGATGCGCGCCGACACGCAACGAACCAGCAGCTCTGCGGGTTCGACCGAGTTCGGGCACTGGCCGGTCGCGGACTCCCACGCACGGTGCTGAATTGGTTTGCCCAGGTTCTCACCGGCCGCGCACCCGCCACCGGCCCGACGATGCGCACGGTCTCGACGGCTTCGAGGACCCGCGTCGACCAGGCTGGGCCAGTTCTTCGGCACGGCGGCCGACGAACATCCGGGCCTCTCCGGCTTCAGCCTCTTGAGCCACGGCCGCGAGGCCTTCATCGTCCGCCTGGCGCTGGCCGACTTGGCCGAGCGAAGCCTCGAGAGGCAAGGCGCGCAACGCCTTACGCGCACGATGTGACCCGTAGCACCGTACCGACCCCGACGCCAAGCTCGCGCGCAATGTGCCGGATGCCCGTGCCCTTGTGGCGCATGGCGGGGATCGCCTTCACCTTGGCCGCATCGGTCTCCTCCGTGCCATCCGGCCGTGCCGTCGCAATAGGTTTCGTTGATTTGGCGGAGCGAATCCGTTGTCTGCCTCGGCCTGCAACCCTAGGCTTTGTGCGTCGTGGCGGTGATGCTGTTTCGAAGCTCGATTGGGCTGGCGATGGTGCGGAGCGTCTCGAAGCCTTCGCCGGTGCCAAGGATCGTCACGTTGCCATAGTCGAGCATGCGCCCGAGGATTGATTGATCGATCTGGACGCTCTCGACCTTGTCCATGTTCATCTCGTTGGTCTGCCGCCGGATGAGACCTTTCTTGTAGATGACCCGCCGATTGGTGACTGCGATCTCGGTGACCCACCAGTGGAACCATTCCTGGATCAGGAGAACGACCGCAACGAGCGCGAGGGCGTATGCCGTATACCGCCACAATCCCGTCAGAAGCCGCGTTTCGCTGAGCCAGTAAGCGACCACCGCTAGGAGTGCAACCGCAACGCCGGGCCAGTACACTATCCAATGAATGGACGAGATGTGCCGGACCTGCTCACCGGGCTGCAAGACGCGCTGAACGTAGCTCATGACAATAGTCTCCTTCTAACAGCATAGAACCCCGCCGCCATGCCAACGATAGGGCTTGCCCTGCCCGGCACCACGCGCAGCGTGGGCTTCCGGCGAGCGAGGCGCTCGAAGGGCGCAGCGGGGATCGACGCGGCACAGCCTCTTGGCGTCACTTTAACAGCCTACGCTGAAGGAGCAGAAGCCGGAACGGGTGCTGCCGCGGCTCAGGCGGGCGCTCGGCGACCGCGACTTCGAGCTCGAATGGGTCTCGATCTACCGTTTCAACTGCCGCCGCCTCGCCCATTTCGTCCACGGTCGCGACGGCCTTCTCCAATTCTTCCTTCGCTTCCGCTGCGCGCCCAAGCTGACCCAGCGCCGCCGCCGACCAGCGGTAGACCATCGGAAAATCGGGATAGGACCGGATCAATCGTTTCGATGCTTCGATCGAAGCCTCGTATTCGCTGCAGAAATATAGACCGCACGCAACATGCAACAAACGTACTGCCAGATACGGATCGCGGGGATCGAGCCTGATACATGTTTCGAGAGCCGTGAGCCCTTCCCTTGGCGTCCTGCGAAGATCAGCGTCGCGCCTCTGTGGCCGTGCGCGATGGCCAGATTTGGACTCATCGAGAGAGCTCGCTCGGTCTCCGCCAACGCACCGTCAGCCTCGCCACGCGCTTGCAAAGCCCAGCCAAGGCATGAACGAGCTTCTGCATCGGCACCATCGAGCGCGACCGCCCGGCGGGCCAAGGCCTCGGCCGACCGTTGCGCGCTTGGCAGATCCAGCTTCTGGTAGATCGCGGCCGCTTGCAGCTGATACAAGGCGAGCGCGCTGTAGCCGCCGGCGAAGGTCGGGTCGAGATCGATTGCCTGCTTAAAAAATCTCTCTGCGGCCGCATCGTCCTCTGGGGTAGCTTTGCTCAGATGCCACAAGCCCCGCTGATAGGCCGCCCAAGCATCAAGGCTCTCCGGTGGCTTGCGCATGGCGCGTCGCAGCTCGGCGTCTGCAATGGCAGGGGCAAAGCGGTCGTCAGCGCTTCGGTAAGCTCGTCCTGGACAGCGAAAATATCGGCGAGATCGCGGTCGTAGCGCTGGGCCCACACATGGTTGCTGGTTCCCGCCTCTATCAGCTGCGCAGTGACGCGAATCCGGTTGCCGGCCTTGCGCACGCTGCCTTCGAGCACATAGCGCACGCCGAGTTCGCGCCCGACCTGTTTCACATCGACCGGTCGACCCTTGTAGGTGAAGGACGAGTTCCGGGCGATGACGAACAGCGAGGGATAATGCGATAGCGCCGTGATAACATCCTCGGCGATCCCGTCGGCGACAAACTCTTGTTCGGGGTCGCCGCTCATATTGGTGAATGGCAGCACGGCGACGGACGGTTTGTCGGGGAGCGCGAGCGGCGGTCGTGGTGCGCTGCTTCCGCCGCTGAGCCGGACCCGGTAGACCCGCACTGGCCAGGCGATGTTCTTCGAGTTGCTGTTCGCCACCATCCTCGAAGATGAAAGTCGAGCTTGCCTCGCGCGTCTTCCTGCACCCGGCCCGAAACGCAGATCCCGCCTGGTTCCGCCAGTCCCTCCAGCCGGGCCGCCACGTTCACGCCGTCGCCGTAGATGTCGCGGCCGTCGATGATGATGTCGCCGAGATTGATGCCAACGCGGAACTCGATCCGGCTCTCCTGAGGCACGTCGGCATTGCGCCCCAGCATGCCGCGCTGGATCTCGATGGCACAGCGCAGCGCATCGACCACGCTCGCGAACTCAGCCAGCATGCCGTCGCCGGTAGTCTTGACGATCCGTCCCTGGTGTTCCTCGATCTTGGGATCGAGCAGCGCATGGCGATGAGCCTTCAATTGGGCAAGCGTGCCCTCTTCGTCGGCGCCCATCAGCCGGCTATAGCTAGCGATGTCGGCCGCCAGAATTGCCGTAAGCCGTCGCTGCACGCGCTCGCCAGTCATTGGTACCCCTCTCATCCGTCAAGGACACTACACGCCTTCGGTTGCGAGGGACATGGGGCTAAACGGCACGATCCATCACCGCTAGCATCCGCCGCCGACGCGCACGGCCGCTATTGGCCCGGAGGCGAAGCCAGCTCATGTCCGCTTGCATGTCAGCTATTGGGGGATGAACGGAACTGTTACAAGTGGGACCGATCCGTCGCTGTTGACCCGAAGGCGACATGGCTCGCGAAGTGTCGAATTTGAACCCCTAGCTGGAAAACGCTCGAGGGTCGCGCGCAAGGTTTCTATCGCGTAAGGCTTTCGCAGCCTAGGCGCGTCTGCGAATGACGTTGGAAACGCGACTTGCTCGCCGTAGCCCGTCGCAAATGCAAACCTGATGCATCGTTGGGTTAGCGCTTCCGCAATCTCGAAGCTCGTTTCAGCACCGAGATTGACGTCGAGAAGTGCGAAGCTCGGCGCACGCTCTTCGATGCCTTAGCGCTTCCGCAACGCCGCTGGCGATCCGCACGGTTGCGACACCGAGCTTGAGCATCATGTCCTCGGTATCAAGCGCGATGATCATGTTATCCTCGACCAACAGGACATCCTCAGGCAGCGACCCGACGCGCGCCGCAGGTCGTTGCAGACCCAGCAACGTTTTCGTCCTGCGCTGCGGCATTCGCACATAGGCGGCAGGGATCGTAAATCGCGCCTTCACGCCGGCAAGCGCATATTCGAGCTCAGCCTCTCCTTTAGGTCGTACGCGATGGACCGCTCGATGATCGTGCTGCCGAAGCCGCGCCGTGTCGGCGCCTTCACAGGCGGTCCGCCCAGTTCCTTCCAGTCCACCACGAGACGTCCGGCCCGATCGACATTGGTATTGATTTCCACCCGACCGCGGGCATCGCTTAGCGCCCCATACTTGGCGGAATTGGTGATCATCTCATGAATCACCAACGCGACCGTGGTGAAAGCCTGCGGCTCGAGCAGAATGTCCGGGCCGCTGACGACGACACGGTTCGCCTTGCCGCCCAGGTAAGCGCCAGCCTCGGCTCACGAGAGATGGAAGAGGCTGGCCCCCAGTTGTCGGCCGTGATCTGGTCATGCGCGCGTGCCAGTGCATGAATGCGTCCGCCGACGACCTTGGTGAAGCTTTCGAGGCTGGTGGCGGATCCCGGCTCTGGGTGATTACGCCGCGGATCAGGCTCAGAATGTTCCTGACGCGATGATTGAGCTCGGCGATCAGCAGTTCCTGGCGTTCTTGTGCGCGGCGCCGCTCCGCTTCGGTGAGTCTGGAGAGCCGCAGGATCACTTCCAGCAGACTGACGCGCAGGGCCTCGGCGATGCGGCATTCGACCGGCAGCCAATGCTGCGCCTGGCCGCTGACCGTCTCCTTCCACAGCTCGAAGCTTTTGCGCGGAGTCAGCCGTGCGCCCAGCGGGCCCACGGTGACCGGCTTCGACGGGTCGCCGGCCCAGTTCACCGCGCGGGCGACCTCCTTGCGGAAGAAGACGAGATAGTCGCCTGCGGGCCGCGACAGAGGGACCACGAGCATGCCCGCCGCGCGCTCGGCAAAGGCGCGACCGTCCGGATATTCGGCGCCGATGTCATGGCGCGCATAGATCTCGCTGATATCTTTGCGTTGCAGATACGCGACGAGGGCGGCGAACTGCTGCTCGTTGGGCGTAAGGCCTTTCAAGATCGCACGGCGTTAACCCAGACTCCGATGCCGTCGCATGTCAGAAGGTCGGCGATATCGTCGAGATGCGCGATGATGCTCTCGAAGCGGGTCGCTTCGGTGGCCATCACCGTCACCAACTGCTGATGCAGTTTCTGCGCGCGCGCCTCGTAGGCAGCTTCTTCCTCGCGCTCGCGATTCTCGTTCAGCAAGGAAAACATCTGGCCGAATAGTTCGGCGGCGGTGCGACGCGCGAAGGCCACATGATGCGCCGTATAGTGGTGGCAGGCGAACAGGCCCCACAGCTTGTTCTGGCCCAGGATCGACACCGACATCGAGGCATCGACGCCCATGTTGCGCAGGTACTCGATGTGGATCGGCGACACGCTGCGTAGGATGCTCATCGACAGGTCGAGCGGCAGCCCATGCGGTCGAGCGCCGGCTCGATCGGCACAGGCAGCGCCTTGATGTCGGGGATGATGCGCAGCCAGTTACGCTGGTAGAGGACCCGCGCCTGCTGCGGGATGTCCGATGCCGGATAGTGCAGGCCGAGATACGGCTCCAGACCGGCCCGTGCGGCTTCCGCGATGACCTCGCCGGAACCGTCGGGATCGAAGCGATAGACCATCACGCGGTCGAAGCCGGTCAAGGCGCGCATCTCGCGCGCCGCGACGCGGATAAAACGTACGTTGGTCGCTGGTCTGCTGCAGGCGCGCAATCATGCCGCGGACGAGAGCGCCGGCGTTCAGCGCCGGCTCGTCGATGGAGGGCTCGCACTCGATCACGACGCTGTCGCCGCTGATGTAGACCGCAACGTCGAACGCGGTCCGGCCGCGGTCAACGTCAGCCCGAACGCCCGCGCCACGGTATCGGCCATAATCGCGCTCTGGAGATGGCCGCGGATCGCGTGGACCGCGTGCTCCGGCAAGACTTGGTGGATGGCCAGCCCAAGCAGGTCCGCAGGCTCCCGTCCGAGCCACCGGGAGACGTTGGCGGACACGCGCGTCACTATCCAGTCCGAGCCGGAGACCGCAATCAGAAAGCCGAACGGCTGCACAGCGCCAATTAGGTGGATCGGCTCCCGATCACAGTTGGTCAGATCGACCGGGACGGGCGAGCGGTCGGTCATGTCCCGATCCCGGCTGTCGCGGCTGGCGCGTGAGCCGTTGCGTCACCGCCAAAGCACGCAAAGGCCAAGTGCGCCCCCGCAATGGCGTCCGCCGGCGAACGCTTAACGACGGCGGACGACTCCAGCCTCTCCAGGAAGCTTCGCCAAAACGGCTGGCCCTCGCCATGATGGAGATAACGCATTGCGCGCCGGGGTGGGGGATCAGGGGCCGCCTGCAATCGTCGAACCAGCACTCTGGCACCAAGCCTGGACCCTTCCAGAACGTACAAGGCGCCGAATAGTTGCGCTTCTCCGCAGAGCGGCGGCAGCTGCGAAAGCGGGGATTCTCAATGCCGAGATCCTCCAGGTCCGCGTTTAGGGCGGCTTTGCGGGCGCGCTGCTTCCAATCGGGCAGCAGCCGCTCGATGTCGCCCGCGATCAGAGCCTGTTCAACCGGATAGATCGCCGCCGCCGAGAGCCGCAGGAACTCGCCATAGCCTGCCGTTCCCCTGCCGATCAGCGCAGAAAAACGCGCGTCAACATGCGCGTGATCGGCTGCGGTTTCGCGCGCAGCAGCTGACGCATCGAGCCTGAAAAAGTTCCATTGCCATTCGCGAAGCTCAACCTTGACGTCTCCTGGTCGCTTGCGAGCACCTGATGCCGCCCGCCCACGCGAAGTCAAGTCAAATGCGGCCCCGATTGCCGAGCGGATCATATACATATGCTCTAACCTTGCCTTTTGGGAATGACGACAAAGCCGTCTCATCTCGAGGTCTGCTCCTGGCCCCGAAGCGGTCATAAGGCGAGTCGAATCCCGCAGCGCAGCAGTCTCCTGCCGCACTGGAGTGTGTTATCCTTTCGGTCGGAAAGCACGGGAGGCACGGGCAGTGAAACGGCGCACGTTCATCACGCTACTCGGCGGCGCGGGCACGTGGCCGCTCGCGGCGCGCGCGCAGCAGCCCGAGCGAATGCGGCGCGTCGGCGTGGTGATGAACACCGCCGAGAGCAATGCCGTGGGACAGGCGCAGCTCGCGGCATTTCGACAGCGGCTGCAGGAGCTTGGCTGGACGGAGGGCCGCAACGTCCGCATCGACGTTCGCTGGGGAGCCGGCGACGCGCCGGAGCTTGTGGGTCTGTCGCCGGACGTGTTGCTGGCCTATGCCAGCGCGCAGCTCACCGCGCTGGCGCGGGAGACGCGTGCGATTCCAATCGTGTTCATCGGAGCCTCGGATCCGGTGGGCGCCGGTTTCGTTGCGAGCTTCGCGCGCCCCGGCGGCAATATCACCGGATTTACAACCTACGAACCGTCTCTGGGCGGCAAGTGGCTGGCGACCTTGAAGGAGATCGCCCCCGCGACCGTACGGGCCGCCCTCATGGTGAACCCGGACATCACGTTCCTGCAAGGACGAACGTACGTCCCCGCATTTGAATCCGCGGCTGCTGCGCTTTCCGTCGAGCCCGTCACTGCGCATGTCCGCAGCACCGGCGACATCGAAGCCGCCCTCGACTCGCTCGGGCAACGTCCCGGCGGCGGCCTCATCGTGGTGCCCGAATTTTTCACCTCGACGCATCGCGAGCTGATCGTGCGGCTTGCCGCGCAGCACCGTGTACCGGCGATGTACCCCTACCGGCAATTCCCGGAAAGCGGCGGCCTGATGTCCTACGGGCCTGGCAATGTCGATACGTTCCGCCGCTCGGCGGCCTATATCGACCGCATTTTGCGCGGCGAGAAGCCGGCCGAGCTTCCGGTCCAGGCGCCGACCAAGTTCGAGCTGGTGATCAACCTGAAGACCGCCAAGGCGCTCGGCCTGCGAGTCCCGGAATCGTTCCTGGTGCGCGCCGACGAGGTGATCGAATAGACCGTGCAACCGCGCACGTCGCTTTGTTGCGGTGCATGAGTCCGGAAGTGGCCCATCGCGACGAAATGGCGATGTCCGCTCCTACGTCGGCTCATGGGGGTAATCCGGAAGAGATTTGCTCACGTCGAGACTTACCGGTTGTGACCCCCACCGGACATGAGGCGCCGCTTTTTGTTGCGATGCACGCCGCTGACACACCTAGAGCTGCTATACTTAGCTGTGATCCCTGGCCTCGGGTGAGCCCCATGAGGCGTCGCGACCTCATCATCCTGCTCGGCGGCGCGGTCGCGTGGCCACTAGCGGCGCGCGCGCAGCAGGCTGCGATTCCGGTGGTCGGCTTTCTCAACAGCGCATCCGCCGATGGGTTTGCGATGGCTGCGCGCGCATTCCGCCAGGGCCTGAAAGAGACCGGCTTCGTCGAAGGACAGAACGTCGCAATCGAGTATCGCTGGGCGGAAGGTCAATACGATCGTTTGCCGGCGCTGGCGGCCGATCTGGTCCATCGTCGGGTCCACGTGATCGCGGCGAATAGCCCTGCGATGTTGCCCGCAAGAGCAGCGACGACGACGATCCCGATCGTCTTCACCACCAGCCTCGATCCGGTGCAGCTGGGCTTGGTGGCAAGCCTTAGCCGGCCAGGCGGCAATGTCACCGGCGTTACCAGCTTGAACGTGGAGGTCGGACCAAAGCGACTGGAGTTGCTGCGTGAGCTCGCCCCCGCGGTCAACGTCGTCGGGCTCCTCGTCAACCCGAACAATCCCAATGCCCAAACCCTGTCGAGAGACCTGCAGGCGGTGGCCGGCAAACTCGGACTGCAGTTGCATGTCTTGTATGCCAGCAACGAGCGCGACTTCGATCGGGTTTTCGCAGAGCTCGTCCAACGGCGGGCCGGCGCGCTTGTAATCGGAAGCGATGCAAACCTGACGAGCCACAGCGAACAACTCGCCGCACTGGCGCTTCGCCACGCGCTGCCCGCGGCCTACCAGGTGCCCGAATTCACTGCGGCGGGCGGCCTGATGAGCTATGGAGGCAGCCTTACAGAGTTATACCGGACGGCTGGCACCTATGCCGGGCGAATTCTCAAGGGCGAGAAGCCCGCCGACCTGCCGGTTCAGCAGCTCACGAAAGTCGAGCTGATCATCAATCTCAAGACCGCCAAGGCGCTCGGCCTCACCGTGCCACTCCCGCTGCTCGGCCGCGCCGACCAGGTAATCGAATAACGCTTCCTTGCTGCGATTGCTCACAGCCGCTGTTGGCCCATCGCGACGAATGTCGTGTCCGCTCCTACGTCAGCTCGTGGGGGTAAACCGGAAGAGATATGCTCAGTCTGAGTTCTTCTCAATTTGCCGAGTAGGCCCGGGGAATTTCACCCCGAGCCCCTCACAGAACCGGACTTAAGCCTCTCGACTTATCCGGCTCGTGCCACCGCTTGAAGGCTGCCGCCTTCCATTGAACACCGGGTTCCTCCCGTTGCCGGTTGACCCGAGCCAAATGGCGATGACCCGCTCCCTTCGCTCCACGGGCATTGCCCCGCTTCATCGCTACTACGAAGCAGTCCGTCCCTATCTGGCGCATCGGTACTTTCGGCCTCGCGGTTTGAGCCACTTGTGCCTTTTCCCTTGCCATCGCCGTCTAGGTTCTCACGTTCCATACAAGAGCCTGGTTGAGCTTCGCGCCGCCTATATGCCGGATGCCGCTCAGGCAGGCTTCAGGGTTCTCCCGAGCTGATCCCGGAGGAAGGGTCACCCCCCGGTTTTGACATCGCCTAATCCGCTTTCGACACTTCATCGGCGGTTCGCTTGCGCTCGCCTCTCTCAACCTCGCCTGCCGGAATCATGTCCCGACTTTTCCGCAACGTTCACCACCATCGCTTTTGACGACAGCAGCTTGCGGTGGCTTGAGATCAACACCTGATTGCCGACCTCGAAGGGCCCTCCTTCATCTCTCGTACAGTTGCGCACCACCGTTTGGATCGGCGATGCTCGTGACACAAGACCCTAACCGGACCTCGCCCGGTCATCTTCGGCTCGCGCGAATTGTAAAATCACCAGGGACAGCCGCGCCGCTGCTCCGTAAGGCGCATCGTGGAGCACTAGCGCCGCTTCTTTTTCTTGTGGACGCTCGGTTCGAGCACCGTCAGCTTGTCGCTGTAGTCGCGGTAGGTCTCGGCGAATTCCTGGGCGATCTCGTAGCAGATTTTGAGCTTGCGCGAGTGCCAATTGGCGCCGACCTCCCCGCAGGTGACCATCTCCATCGTGAACGGCCTCGGCCAGCTATAACGCTCACCGACGTGCTCGGCCAAAATCTCCAGGAACTTGATGTCACGGAACATATTGGCGTAGAGGGCAAGCTTGCCGGTCGCCTCGCCGTAGGTCAGCGTGATCGTCTGCTTCGGCTTATCAGGAGTGCGCTGGTGCGGGTTGAGCATCGTCTCCCACGCCCATTCGGCGAAAAAGTAGTCCTGCTTGCAGCTGTGCTGGCGTTCCTCAGGCATTTTCGCCTTTTCGGCCAGTTTGGTGAATTTCTCCGGGTGCGACCCGACCATCATGCAGACGATCTGATAGGCGCGCTGCAGGTCGATGCCATGGGAATCGTAGTAGTCCGGCTTTTCGCCGGTGTGCTTGTCCTTCAGATCGGCGAGAAACCAGCCGGTGGTCGCTTCGATCAGCACGCGGTCGGAAAAGGCATCTCCCACGCGCAGGGTGGTGAGGATCGCGAAGTTGTCGGCGGCATCCTCATCGTGCCCCAGGTTGGGCAGTTCGAACTCGGCGAGCACGCCGTGGCCTAGTTCGTGCGTCGATACGAACAGGACGTTGCCGATCACGAACTCGATCAGCGCCTTGCGCTGGTGCGGCGGAAACCGATGCAAGGCTGGCTCATGCTCGATCAGAGCGCGCTCGGTGGCGGCGAGCCGCGCGTCGAAGGAGTCGCCTGCTGCGGGAGCCGGCTGCGCAGTCGCTGGGCCAGCACCCAGAGCCGAGGAGAACAGCGTGATGGCGCCGAGACGAAGGATGCCGGCAGTAGGGGTCGTCATTGCTGGCGGCGCGCAGAAAAAGCTGCTGCAGCGAGTGAACGGCTCATCATGGTGATACCTCGCTCCCAGTAGTATTGACCAACTCCAGCCTAGCACGAAATCAGCCGCAGCTTCTGCAAGACGGCCACTTCTGCTCCTGGCCCATCGCGACGAACTGGGGATGTCCGCTCCTCCGTCAGCTCGTGAGGGTAAACCGGAAGAGATTCGCTCAGCCTGAGACTTGCCTGACCCAACTGCGACATTAGCTCGGACCGAAACCCCGCAGCGCAACAGTCCCCCTGCTGTACCGAGGTGTGCTATCCTTTCTGTCGAAAGCACGGGAGGCATTAGGCAATGAAGCGGCGCGACTTCATCACGCTGCTCGCCGGCGCCGTGGGCGCATGGCCGCTCGCTGTATCGGCGCAGGAGCCGGGCCGGACGTATCGCCTCGGCGGGTTGGCTCCCAATCCACGTGAAGCGCCGCAATACGTCGCGATGGTCGAAGAGCTTAGGCGATCAGGCTTCATCGAAGGCCAGAACCTCTCGATCGACTGGCGCGGGTATGGACAACGCATTGAGTTGGTTTCGGAGCTTGCGGGGGAGCTCATCAAATCCAAAGTGGATGTCCTTTTTTGCGGCGGGGATGTCGCCATTCTCGCCGCGCAACGGGCGACCGCGACGATTACGATCATCGGGTTTACAGACGATATGCTGGGGTCGGGACTGGTGAAGTCGCTGGCGCGGCCTGGCGGCAACACGACCGGCGTCAGCTTGCTCGCCACCGAGCTCGACGGCAAGCGGCAGGAAATCCTGGTCGAGGCGGTGCCTGGACTTCGCCGAATCGCGGCACTCGCAGACACCAATACGACTGCGGCGCGGGTGACCCCAAGCGGAAGGACGAGGGGCAGGGGAGTTTAAGTCCTGCCCCTCGCCGCCGAGCCGACGCGCGGCACGTCAATGACAGAACGCCGGCCGTAGCTCGGGGGAGCGACTACACTAAGCGCCGAAATTTTATTACGATGGTCAAATGGGCGGTAGTTGGACTTTGGTCCAATTGAGGGCGTCCGAACGGCGCACCTAAGCTCACCATTGGCCAAAACGGAATGTAGCATCCGGCCCACCTCGCCCTAGGAACGCCCTCCGCGCGGCTCGACCCGGACCGTTCTACGTGTCACCGACCGCAAGAAACAGGAGTTTTCCATGAACACCAAGCGAAAGGCATCGCTCGCCCTGCTCGCGTTACTCACCAGCGTGTTCGCAGTCCCGCAACAAGCGAGCGCCCAGCCACCGCAGAAGCCCAACATCCTCTTCATCATGGGCGACGACATCGGCTGGATGCAGCTGGGCAGCTACCAACAAGGTATGGGGCTGGGCGAAACGCCCAACCTTGATCGCATCGCAAATGAGGGCGCCAGGTTTGTGCACTACTACGCCGAGCAGAGCTGCACGGCCGGGCGCAACGCCTTCTTCACTGGAATGAACCCACTGCGCACGGGCATGATCCCTCCGCAGCTTCCCGGCAGCCCGTCCTACCTGCGACCCGGCACCCCGGCGATCGCCAAGTTCCTGCTCGACCTCGGCTACAACACCGGCGAGTTCGGCAAGAACCATCTGGGCGACCATACCGACGCATTGCCGACCGCACACGGGTTTCAGGAGTACTGGGGCTACCTTTATCACCTGGACGCCATGCAACAGGTGAGCTTCCCCGACATCAACGCCAGCCCGACCAAGCAGGGCTTCGCGCCGCCGTGCAAGAACACGCCAATTCCGGGCGTTCCCGAAGTCCCCGGCGCGGTGGACCCCAAGACCACGACTTGTCTTACTCCACCCCGCCCAGTGCTGGCGTGCAAGTCATCCGACGGCAGTGCGAAAAATCAGACTTGCAAGGACGAGGGCCCGCTGACGCTGGAACGGTCGAAGACGGTGGACGAAGAAATTTCTGCCAAGGTTATCGACTTCCTCGACCGCAACGACCCTCGCCGCACCAACAAGCCCTTCTTCGTCTGGTACAACCCGGCGCGCATGCACGTCACGACAGTGCTGTCGCCAAAGTACCTGGCGATGCTGGGTGAGGAAGGCGGCAAAGACTGGGGCATCCAGGAAGTTGGCATGAAGCAGTTGGACGACAACGTCGGCTATGTGCTGAAAAAGCTGGAGGACATGGGCCAGCTCAACAACACAATGATCGTTTTCACGACCGACAACGGTGGCCAAAGCCAGACCTTCCCGGACGGCGGCATGACACCCTTCAAGGCCAACAAGCTCACCACCTGGGAAGGCGGCATGCGAGTGCCGTTGGTCATCCGCTGGCCGGGCGTCATCAGGCCAGGCACGATCAAGGACGACATCTTCGCCTCGCTTGACTGGCTGCCCACGTTCGTCGAAATCGGCGGCGGGCCGAAGGGGAATGCCCTGAACGAGCAGATCATGGCCGGCAGGTATCCGGGCATCGTCAAGACCAAACTCGATGGCGTCAATCAGTTCGACTATCTCACCGGCAAGTCGGAGAAATCCGCACGCGACACCTTCTTCTACTACACCGGGCCGACGCCATCGGCGGTGCGGTACAAGAACTGGAAGATATATTTCACGATGGAGGGTTCGACCGGTGCCTCCGCGCTCCTGGGGCCCCAGCAGTATGGTTGGGCCCAGGTCCAGAACATCAGGCGCGATCCGTTCGAGCAGGCCGTGGGCGAAGT
>CAWBFP010000032.1:0-107052 GCA_963788095.1 uncultured Alphaproteobacteria bacterium
GGCGTGGTCGAGCGCGGGGACCTGCTGATGACCGAGATCAGCGCCGGCTACTGGGGCTACTGTGGGCAGATCCAGCGCGCCTTCACGGTCGGCGCCAGGCCGACCGCGGAATATCAGCGGCTCTATGAACTTGCAGCCGAGGCTCTTATCCACTGCATCCTGGCGGGGCTCAAGCTGGGGGAGAGTTGCACCCGTGATGTGCGCGCGGCGGCGCGCGGGACCAAGGATGCCGGATTCAAGACGCTCGACGCACTCCTGCACGGCTGGGGCATTACAATCGAGCCGCCGCGCACGGACCTTGCGGTGGCGATGATCAAGCGCGAGCTCACCCCGTTCACGGTCGAGCCCGGCATGCTGCTGGTGATCCAGCCGCACGTGGTCGACCCGGAGGGAAGGCGTGGCGTGCAAGTGGGCAATCTCGTAGTCTGTGAGCCAAACGGCGCGCGCTGGCTGCAGAAGACCGCGATGGAATTCTTCCCGGTGGGCGCCGCCCGATAATGGGAGGAAACCGATGATCACGCGACGGCGATTCAACCATCTGACCGCGGCGGCCGGTCTCGGGCTCATGGCGGCGCCGCATGTGGCGCGCGCTCAGAACAGCGTCGTCCGGTTGGGCAATGCGTCCGGCCTGATCGACGCGCAGATCACGTTTCTGACCGTCGGCCAAAAATCCCAAAACGCCCTTTTACAAGGACGAAGGGTGCGCGATGGACATCGTCAATCTCGGTGGTGCGGCGCAAAGCATTCAGGCGCTGGTCGCCGGACACGTCGATACCACCGCGGTGTCGCCGCCGGCGTTCCTCAATCTCTATGCCAAGAATCCCGACATCGACATGCTGTTCCCCTACATCTGGCTGCGCCAGGTGCACTGGTCGATCATCGTCAAGCCTGACAGCCCCATCCAGGAGATCAAGGAGCTCAAGGGCAAGATCATCGGCATCCGCAACCAGGGCGACACCGGCTACATCGGCGCGCGCGCGATGGTGAAGGAGCTCGGCATGGATCCCGACAAGGACGTCGAATGGGTGCCGATCGGCGAGGGCGGGCCGGCCGGCCAAGCGATCGATGCCGGCCGGGTCGCCGCCATGGCGTTCTGGGACGGCGGCATCTCGCGCATCGAGAACGCCGGCTTCAAGGTGCGGCACCTGCCGAACACCGACGGCACCAAGCAGCTGTTCGGCAACGGCTATGCGGTACGCCGGTCGACCTTCGAGGAGAAGAAGGACCTGTTCACCCGTTTCTTCCGCGCCATGGCCAAAAACACCATCCTGGCGCACGCCAACGTGGAGCTCGGCGTCCACCTGCATTGGCAGGTCTATCCGGAGTCGAAGCCGAAAGGCAAAACCGACGCCGAGGCGATGGCCGAGGCGCTGGACATCCTCAACAACCGCAAGGACAAGTGGTTTCCGGGCCCGTGGGATCCCGACAAGCGCATGGGCGCGCAGAGCGAAGCGCAGTGGAAGGCGCAGGTCGAGTTCGTCGGGCTCGAGGACAAGATCAAGGACGTGAAGCCGGTGTTTTCGACCGCGATCATCGACGACGTCAACCGTTTCGATCGCGACGCGATCGTGAGGATCGCGCGAGAGATGAAGGCTTAGTTAGGCCACTGCCCAAGCCCCGTCGTCCCGGCCGAGCCCTCGGATCTTATTGGATCCCGGACAGCCACCTTCGGCGGCTTCCGGGATGACAGCATCGATTACCTACAGACCGCGCCATAAGAAATTGCGTCAGGCGGCCGGCTGCTTGCGCGCGCAGATCAGGAACGCCCTGGTCGGCACCTCGATTGCGTTCGGGTTGGCGAACTCCTGGACGGCTTCCATGACCTGCTGCCGGATCGCGCGCAGCGCCCGTTGAGTTTGACCACGCAGCAACAGCGCCATGCGCACGGTTGCCTGCTCGAATACCGCGACGAGGTCGGTGTCGGCGGGTAGCGTCCAAATTCGGTCCACGGTCTTTCCGGTGACGTCGTCGGCGCCAAATCCGCCTTGCGCGACGAGCGCAACGAACTGTTCCAAGCTATGCTGCGCGTCGCTCCCGGCCGGCATCCCCACGTCGAGCCGCCCGTGCGCGGCTGCCGCCTCGTGCACCAGCCGCCAGGCGGCATTGTCCGTCGGCTTGACCCAGAGCGTGAAGGCGAAGCGCCCACCGGGCGCAGGATCCGGTGCGCCTCGGCAATCGCCTGCTGCAGCCGCTCGCAGTGGTGGATGCCGAAGTTCGAGACCGCGACGTCGAACGCGTTGTCCTTGAACGGCAGGTGCTCCGCGTCGCCTTGGTGAAAGTCGACGACGCCATGGAGGCGCCTCGCCTGCGCGAGCATTTCGGGCGAGAAGTCGAGACCGGTAGCGTGGGCGCCGCGCCGGGCGGCTTCCGCCGCCGCAGTCCCGGTTCCGCAGGCGATATCGAGAACGCGCATGCCGCGCCGCGTCTCTGCGGCATCGAGCAGCGCCCCGGTATAGGGCCGCGTGGCGGCCGCGAAGTACGCCTCATAGGCCGGGGCCGCTTTACGCCAGCCGGCGAACTCTGCGTCTCGGATTGCGCCCATGCCCCCGCGCCAGCCCCATTTGGATGCGACCGACGCATCGACATCCATGCCTTGCAAGCGAGTTCTTCGAAACTGTTCCCGATATGGTGGGGCAAGGCAAGTTCGAGCTCTGGCGCAGATACGCCGATATGGATCCCGCCTCACCCCCGGCTCAAGGCCCCTACGGGATTTGCCGAGCTGAAGTTTGCGCTTGTGCTCTCGCGGAGGCGTCGCTCCAGCGTCCCCTCCCCCCTTGCGGGGGCGACTATGTACTTGACTGAACTTTGACCCAAACTAACCTTAGCCCCCAGCAGATTTCCGATTCGCGCCTTTTGCGCTCACTCGCCTGACCTTCAGCTTTCGCCTTTTGGTCGGCTTGTGAGGCTTATGCGGCGTGGCGAGGAAATGCCGCACCACTTTCTGGAACTCTGGCTCTTTGGTCGGATCGGATTTTGCCATGCCTGATCCATTCTACAGCGCGAAGAGAACGCTAGAGCGAGCGAAATACCACTTTCGTGACTTTGAATTTAGGATCGCTGCAATCGCGGATAAGAAACAGGGGACCTACCTTATCGAGCACGATGTCAAAGGACGCAACAACAGGCACAAGATCAAATTTGATAAGACGTTCTTTGAGAGGCGCCCAGCGTCGTCTTCGATTGCATCAACAATCTGCGAGCAACTCTCGATCATTGCATCTACGCGTCGTCCGTCGCCAGTAAGGGGCCGGGGACTATGAATTCACGGCGTTCGTTTTCGCCAAAGGCCCTGAGTTCTTGGCCGACCGCATCAAGGGAGCAACCAAGGATGCGCCTGATGAAATCAAGGCCCTCATCCCGACATTTAAGCCATACCCAGGAGGGAATCTCACTCTCTGGAGTTTTCACCGACTTTGTAATCTGCGGAAGCACGCCATTTTGATGCCAGTCGCGCCGGAGGGACTTCAAGTCATGCTTGGCGGCATCATCATTTTTCTGAAGCACCAATGGGTCGCGGAAAACCACGAGATCGAAATCTTGGGTTCCGGCGGCGCTGACTTCAGCTACGCAGACAGTTTTGCCTTCCGAATAACTTTCGATGATACAGAACCGTGGGTCAAAGGAAGCGACCCGCTTGCTATACTCCGCGCAATGATTGGCGAAGTCCAAGGCGTCTTGGTACGAATCGAAGCCGAGTGCCGGAAGCTCTGGCCACAAGCTTTCGCCTAGCTGCATTTATCGCACTCCGCTTTCTGCGCCAACGCAGAAAGCGGAGCGCGGCCTGCTTAAGCGTTCGCGGCTTTGTCAGATATCCGGTACGTGAGACGCTTGCCTTCGATGCCTTTGAGGGCCAGCGCCGCACGTTCCCCGTCGTTGACTTTGCGAGTGTTCCACTTGAAGTCCCATTCCGTAAGATAGCGCGCAAGATGGGCTTCGCTGATTGAATGGTGCGTGCGTATGGGCGTCGCCGCGAACGTATTCGTCGGCACCGTGGTTGACTGTCTCATGGCGATCAAACTCTTTGCCGACCTGGAAGTATTGGCCGGCCTCATCGGTCATCAGGGATGACTTGCGATCGACATGAGTGACGATCAGCGGGCGCAGGTCGTCGCCGCTGATCTTGGCCACGCGGAATGAATGCGAGTGGCCGTCGCGATCGACCAGCGCGAACACGGCTTGTTTGCCAGCGCCACCAATGTTCTTCTTGTTGCGCTTGCCGACGTGCTTGTTCTTCTCTTTGCCGCCGATATAGGTTTCGTCAGCTTCGACGATCTTGCCTTCGCCGCCGAGCGGGCCGCGCTTTACTGGCGTCATGCCTTCGCGGATGCGATGGGCCATGAACCATGCGCTCTTGTAGGTCACGCCCAACATGCGGGACAGTTGCAGTGACGACATGCCTTTCTTCGAAGCGGAAACCAGATGCGTCGCCAGCAACCACTTGTGCAAAGGGATATGGCTACGCTCGTACAGCGTCCCGACGCGCACCGTGAACTTGTCGCGGCAATCCGAGCAATGAAACCAGCCCGGACCCATGCTCTTGCCATTGAGCCGCTTCACCGTTTCCATTTGGCCGCAAAAAGGGCAAACCGGGCCATCCGGCCACCGGGAGGCCTCCAAATACTGGCGGGCTTTTTCCTCGTCAGTGAACGCCGGATTGGTCAGATCGGACATGGTCGGTATCTCCGCTATCTTCAGAGACTACCATGGGAAATCCGTTCAGTCAAGTATATAATCGCCCTTGCGGGGGAGGGACAGGGAGGGGGTAACGGCCAACTCTGAATTCGCGAATACCCCCCTCCCCGACCCTCCCCCGCAAGGGGGGAGGGAGCAGGAGGCCGTGCCCGCCTTACGTAACGGTTCTTCTCACCCCACAATCACGGGATGACGGCGGCCGGTTTCGAGTTCGAGCGGTTGGCCGGAGCAACGGCGTGACCTCGACGGCTGAATTCCTGCTCAGTCGAGCGTCGGCCACCGGTCGGCCCAGGGATGGGCGCGCTCATACTGCAAGGCAAGGCTCAGCAGCAGCTCCTCGGCGCCGTAGCGGCCGACCAGCTGCATGGCGATCGGAAGACCGTCGCGGGCAGGCCAGCACGGAATGCTGATGCCGGGCAACCCGGCCACATTGGCGAAGGCCGTGAACACGGCATGGCCGCGCGGCCCCACCGGTTTGCCGTCGATCGTCCCCGGGTGGGTCGCCTCGGCGGGCCAAGGCAGCGCCGCAAAACAGGGCGTCAGGATGAGGTCATGGCGCGTGAAGGCGGCGGCGAGCTCCGCTTGGATCAGCGTCACTTTCTCGAGCGCGTCGACGTAGTCGGCCGCCTGCAGAGCTGCACCCTGTTCGGCGATCCGGCGCAGCGGCTCCTGGACGAGGCTCTGCCAGGCGGGGTGGTTGCGAAGCAACGCGGCAAGCCCCGCCGGCCCGACCACCGACCAGATCCGGTCAAGTGCCGCGAGATCGAACGGGGCTTCGCCCTCCGCGACGGTATGGCCCAAAGCTTCGAAGTTGCGCGCCGCCTCGGCCACATGCGCTGCAATCTCGGGATCGACGGGGGAGCCGCCAAACCGAGGAACGTAGAGGACACGCTGCCGCCGTATTTCCGTTTCGATCTCGCCCTCTGCAGGAGGATGCCCCAGCGACGAGCGATCGCGCGGGTCAGGTCCGGCGATTGCCGCAAACAGCAACGCCGCATCGGGCGTCGTCCGGGCGATCGGACCGATGACCTCGAAATCGTAAAGCACCGCCGGGAAGCCGTTGGCGCGGGCGACGCGCCCGGTCGAAGGCTTGAGACCGACGAGCCCGACATGGCCGGACGGACGGCGAATCGAGCCGCCGCCGTCGGTGCCGATGGCGAGTGGACAAAGGCCGGCGCCGACCGCGGCGGCGGCGCCCCCACTCGATCCGCCTGGGGTCAGCTGCGGGTCCCACGGATTGCGCGTCGTCCCGAACAAGACGTTGTGCGCATAGCCGTGCAGCGTGAACTCGGGGACGTTGGTCTTGCCGACGATCACCGCGCCCTGCCCGCGCAGCCGTGCGACCGGAAGCTCGTCCTCCGCCGGCACGTGATCGGCGAACAGCCGGCTTCCCCACGTGGCGCGCATCCCACCGACCCGGATGTTGTCCTTGACGGTCAGCGGCACGCCGTCGAGCGGACCAAGCGCCGCGCCCTTGCGCCAGCGCGCCTCGCTCGCGCGCGCCGCTCGCCGCGCCCCGTCAATATCGAAGGTGACGATCGCGTTGAGCCGGGGATTGACGCGCTCGCAGCGCGCGAGGACTGCGTCCAGCACCTCGAGGGGCGAGAGCTCACGCGCCTTGTAGGCTCGCCCAAGTTCGGTCGCGCTCATCGACCACGGCGCCTGCGCCACGGCATGATCAACGGCGGCCATGGTCGGCACTTCGATTCATCCTGGGTTGCCCTTCCATCATTCCCTCGCCGGAATGATCGGCAGCAGCACGTAAGCTTCCCGCTCGGCGCCGAAGTGCAGCGTGGTGGTGCCGCCGAAAACGTCCGGCGGCCGGTCGAGCGGCTCGTCGTGCACGAACGGGCCGCATCCCCGCATTGGGTTTTTCATGTTCGATAGCCGCTCGGCAGGTCCGTCCCACTCGTAGTCCTTGCCGCGCACCGTCAGCGCCAGGCGATAGCCCTTGGGTGCGACGATGCAGGTCGGCCAGATCTCGACGTCGAGCTCGACGACTTCGCCCGGTCGAAGCGGCCATTTCTCATCGTGCGCATGGTAGGGCCGGTAGGGCGTCGACAGCCTGGGATCGAGCTTGCGGTGCGAGGCGCGCAGCCAGCCCTGCGCGATCGGCGTATGCGGGTCGAGCGCGCCTTGGAAGGTCAGCTCCTTTCCCTCCGGATCGAACACTCGGAAGATCAGGAACAAGTCGGCGTCGCGGGTCGATGACGACACGAACAGCTTGGCGGCGAGCGGCCCCGTGATCTCGGTCTCCTGCGCCAGCGGCTCCGACCAGAAGGTGAGACCATCGCCCAGGCCTTCGAATGCAACCGTGCCCTCGGCCGCGCGCGGCTCACGCGCGAGCGCGCTGCCGCCCGGATCGAGGTAGAGCTTGGTCCAGCGGGTGCGCGCGAGCGGCCATTCGTGCTCATGCCGGATGACGAATTTCTCGCCCGGATGGCGGATGTTGAGCTGCACGCGCGGTTGCGCCTCCCAGCCGTTCGGCTCGCCTTTGAGGAAATGGTCGAAGAAGCGCCGCTGCAGCTCGTTGGCGTAGTCGGTATAGAAGATCGCCCAGTGCGAGCCGCCGTGCATCTCCAGCCATTTCTGCTTCGAGGCGGCGCGCACGAACCCTTCGACGTTGCCGCGCAGGTGCAACCCGTTGCCTCCCCAATTGCCGGCGGACAGCAACGGCACCGTGATCCGGTCCCACTGCGCGGAGCGCTCCTTGTAGTAGTCGTCGTCGAGTTCGTGCTCCACGATCTCGTCCCACAACGGCTTGCGGTTGCGGATCAACTCTCCCTCCGGCAGGGTCTCGGGCCCGCACACCAGCTCGCCGGTGACGCGGCTCTTGCGCCCGCGCTCGCCGACGCCGTGCTGCACGGTCTTCACCTGCATGTCCTGCCAGTGCTTCTGGAAGGTCGAGATGATGCCGCCGTGATGGGTGGAATCGCGGTAGCGGTCGCCCCACCCTTCCCAGATGCACATCGCGGCCAGGTGCGGTGGCGCGAGCGCCGCAACCTTCCACTGGCCGGTGGCGTAGTACGAGATGCCGGCAAGCCCGACCTTGCCGTTCGACCAGGGTTGCGTACCGGCCCACGCGATACACGCCGCGAAATCGCGGTGCTCGCGCATCGAGTGATGATCGATGACGCCGGGCGAGCGGCCGGCGCCGCGCGAGTCGACCCGCACCACCGCGTAGCCGTGCGGCACCCACTTCTCGGGATCGGCGACCTCCCAGCTCTGGTAGCGGTTGCTCGTCCCCGCGACCGTGTCGGGATAGTCGCGCGCCATGATGTCCCAGGCGGTCTTGTAGCCGTCCTCGAAATGCAAGCCCTTGCCGTACGGACCGTAGCTGATGAGCACCGGGTATTTGCCGGGTGCCGGCAGCCGGAACACGTCGGCCCGCAGCACGATGCCGTCGTCCATTGCGATCGGCACGTCCCAGTCGATCTGCATGGCGGCCTCGCGGACGGCGGCGGTGTCGTTCATCGCGGTTTCCCCCGACGCTGAAGCTTTAGTATAGCAAAGCCCCACCCAGCGAAATCAGGCCCGCGGCTCGCGCGCGGGGGCAATCGACAACAACGCCGGAGGATGCCGCGCCATGCCAGTCATCGACGTGCACACCCATATGCTCAACAAGGAATGGCTCGAGCTTCTGCGCCGGCACGGCAAGCCGCGCTACGAGGTCCGCAAGAGCCTGGACGCGCCGGAAGGGATCATGCTCGACGGCGCGCCGTTCATGACGCCGATGCCCGGGCATTTCGACTGGGAGCTGCGCATCCGCGAGATGGACAAGGCCAAGGTCGACGTGGCGATCGTCTCGCTCACCTGCCCGAACGTTTACTGGGGCGACGCGGATACGAGCTTGCAGGCCGCCAAGGTCGTCAATGACGACTACGCGAAGGCGCAGCGCACGTGGCCTGCCCGCATCCGCTGGATGTGCTCGATCCCGTGGCAGCACCCGGAGGCCGCGGTCGACGAGCTCAAACGCGCCCACGGCAACGGCGCGGTCGGCGTGATGGTGCTCGCCAACATCAACGAGGCTTCCCTCACCGAGGAGCGCTTCGCCAGCATCTGGAAGGCGATCGACGAGCTAGCCCTACCGGTATTGGTGCATCCCACGGCGCCGCCCGGCACGCCGGTGCTCGACCTTCGCGCCTACAATCTCATCGCCTCGGTCGGCTTCATGTTCGACACCAGCCTGGCGATCGCCCGCATGATGTTCGACGGCTTCTTCGAACGGTTCCCGAACGCGAAGATCATCGCGGCGCATGCCGGCGCCACGCTGCCCTACCTGGTCGGGCGTCTCGACCAGTGCTTCGACAAAATGAACGCCTGCCGCACCAAGACCTCGGTCAGGCCGAGCGACTACATGCGGCACATCTACTACGACGCGGTGACCTACCAGCAGGAGGCGCTCGAGCTTTGCATCAAGGTCGGCGGCGCCGACCGGGTGATGTACGGGTCGGACTACCCACACAATATCGGCGACATGGTTGGCTGCCTGGCGCGCGTCGACGCGCTGCCGGCCGCGCAGCGCGACGCGGTGCGCGGCGCCAACGCGCAGCGGGTGTTCGGGATTTGACGTGAAGTTCGAAGCGTAGCCGGCGAGTTTGGCGGATGCGGCTCCTCCTCGCCTCTCCCAGTGGGGCTTTGCCTGCATGCTCCGCATTGCGTTCTGTTGGTAAATTTGCCAACATCACACGATGAGGCGGATTTCTTGGCTGAGAGCGGCGCTTAACGACTTTCATTCATTTCCGCGACCGGTCCAGGACCAAATGAAATCCGCCTTGGAAATGGCAACTGCGGGAGCCAAGGCCGACGTTGCCAAGCCGATGAAGGGTTTTGACGCCGGTGTCTACGAAATCGCGGTGTCCCACCATTCTGACGCTTTTCGAACGATCTAGGCGCTCAAACTCGATTCCGATATCTGGGTCATCCATGCTTTCCAGAAAAAGTCAAAACAGGGAATAAAGACGCCAAAGCATGAGATCAATCTCATCCGCAACCGCATTAGACGACTGAGAGAGATGCTGAAATGAGCAAGGACATGGAAGTGGTACGAGGTTCGGGCAATGTGTTCGCCGACCTCGGCGATCCGGATGCGGAAACGAGGCAGCTGAAGGCACAGCTGGCAGCTGAAATCATCACCACGCTTGATCGTGTCGGGTTGACCGTCAGAGCCGCGGCCACTCTCGCGAAAGTCGATCCCGCCGATATCCAACGCATTCGCAACGCCGATCTTTCGCGTTTCACCTTGGACCGGCTTATCCGCGTTGCCTACCGGCTTGGTCGCAAGGTCGAGCTGAAGGTCAGCACCCGTAGGTCCAAAATCCCCGCGTGAGTGCCCGCCGTTACGGCAGCGCCTTGAGATGCCGTATCGGACGGCCGGGCGCGATCGCCTGCGCGGCCGCCACGATCGCGTTGGCGTCGATGCCGTAGTGCCGATAGAGGTCGGGGAGCGATCCGGTCTGGCCGAAATGCTCCACCCCGAGCGGGCGCACGCGGTGGCCCGCGACAGCGCCGAGCCACGCGAGCGTGCCGGGATGCGCATCCGCGACGGTTACCAGCCCGCAATGCCCCGGCACATCGGCGAGCAGCCGCTCGATATGTGAGCGCGCGTGTACGAGGCCACGCTCGCGCATGCGGTTCGCCGCCGTCCAGCCGGCATTGAGGCGATCGGCCGAGGTCACCGCCAACAGGCCGACGTCGCGGCGATCCTCGGCCATCAGTCCGACCGCCTGGATCGCCTCGGGCGCGACCGCGCCCGTATAGGCCACCACCACCTGGCAGTTCGGCCCCGGCCGCCGCAGCCAATAGGCGCCGTCGATGATGGCGTGGCGCAGCTCCGGCGTCATCGGGCGCTGGATCTGCTCGATCGGGCGCGTGGTCAGCCGCAGATAGACCGAGCCGCCGGTCTCGTCGCGCAGCCAATTGCGCTCCGACGTCTCGCCCTCGCCGTCCTTCTGGATGTAGGCCAGCGCCCACGCCAGCACGACCGCAAGCTCGTCGACGAAGGCGGGCTCGAACGCCGCCAGCCCGTCCTGCGCCAGCCCGATCAACGGCGTGCCGATCGACTGGTGCGCGCCGCCCTCGGGCGCCAGCGTGATGCCGGACGGCGTCGCCACCAGGATGAAGCGCGCATCCTGGTAGCAGGCGTAGTTGAGCGCATCGAGGCCGCGCGCGATAAACGGATCGTAGAGCGTGCCGATCGGCAGCAGCCGCTCGCCGTTGAGGCTGTGCGACAGCCCGAGCGCCGAGAGCAGGATGAACAGGTTGTTCTCCGCGATGCCGAGCTCGATGTGCTGACCCTTGGGCGAGAACTCCCAGGTGAAGGTCGAGGGAATGCGCTCCTGCCGGAAAGTATCGGCCATCTCCTCGCGCGCGAACAGCCTGCGGCGGTTGACCCACGGCCCGAGATTGGTCGAGACCGTGACGTCGGGCGAGGTGGTGACGATGCGCTCGCCGAACGGCTCCTTGCCACGGGCGATCTCGTTCAGCAGCGCCCCGAAGCCGGCCTGCGTCGAGGTCACCTTCTGGGGCGGAACCGCAAGCTCGGCCGGCACCTCGAAGGTCTTGGCCTTGTGGCGACGCACCGCGTCGGCCGCCATCGGCACGGCCGCCAGGAACTGCTCGAGCTCGGCCCGGTCCGCGGCAAGGCCCTCGAACCCGTCCCACTCGTGCCCCGGCCGGATCCGCATGGCTGTGCGGAACACTTCCATCTGCGCCGGCGTCATCAGGCCCGCGTGGTTGTCCTTGTGGCCGGCGAATGGCAGGCCGAAGCCCTTGATCGTGTATGCGATGAAGCAAGTGGGCCGGTCGTGGTCGATGGCCGCGAAGGCGTCGATGAGCGACGGCAGGTCGTGGCCGGCAAGGTTGGTCATCAGCCGCGCCAGCTCGTCGTCGGAGCGCGCCTCGATCAGCCGCGTGACCGCGCCCTGATCGCCGATGTCGTCGTTGAGACGCTTGCGCCAGGCCGCACCGCCCTGGAACACCAGCGCGGAATAGAGTTGGTTCGGGCACTCGTCGATCCACTTGCGCAGGGCATCGCCGCCTGGCTCACTGAAAGCCGCCTGCAGCAGCGAGCCGTATTTCAGGATCACCACGTCCCAGCCGAAGTTGCGGAACAGCGTCTCATAGCGCTCCCACAGTCCCTCGCGCACCACCGCGTCCAGGCTCTGCCGGTTGTAATCGATGATCCACCAGCAATTGCGGATGCCCTGCTTCCAGCCTTCGAGGATCGCCTCGAAGATGTTGCCCTCGTCGAGCTCGGCGTCGCCGACCAGCGCGATCATGCGGCCATCGGGGCGTCCGCGGTCCCAGCCGTGCGCGCGCACGTAGTCCTGCGTCAGCGCCGAGAACAGGGTTTGCGCGACACCCAGGCCGACCGAGCCGGTGGAGAAATCGACGTCGTCGGCGTCCTTGGTCCGCGACGGATAGCTCTGCGCCCCCTTGTAGCCCCGGAACGCCTCGAGCTTCTCGCGGGTCTGCCGTCCGAGCAAGTACTGGATGGCGTGGAACACCGGGCTCGCGTGCGGCTTCACCGCCACGCGATCCTGCGGGCGCAGCACGTCGAAATACAGCGCCGTCATGATGGTGACGAGCGAGGCCGACGACGCCTGGTGCCCGCCGACCTTGAGCCCGTCGACGCTCTCGCGCAGGTGATTGGCGTGGTGAATCGTCCACGAGGCGAGCCACAGCACCTTGCGCTCGAGCTCGCTCAGCAGCGGTAAGATACGATCGGACATGGCCATCCTTATAGGCGAGGTGGCTTCGAGTGCATCGGTTCAAATGTACAACAAACGCCTGCCCATGCGCACCCTAGGCGCGCGTGGACTGCGAGTTGTAGGGCGATACCAGCTGCCGCGACACGACACCGGGATTGGACAGGCGCTTGACGTCGCTTTCGGTCCAGAAACTCCATGCGGCGGCCCCCTTCGCCACGCGGGCGCGGAGCCGCAGGGTCTCATAGCGCGCCGCCGCTCACAAATGGCTCCTCGTCTGTGCGAGGGGCGAAAGCAACGAAGCGCAATCCAGTTGCGGGGCCCCCATCCTGGATTGCGTCGCCTTCGCCTCGCAATGACGTGGGTGCGCTATCCGGCGGCTTTCTCCTTCACCCGCACCTTGCTGGCGGTCGGGCCGGTGTCGCCCACTTCCTCGACGTAATAGACCGCGTCGCCGCGTTCGAGCTTTTCGAACTCGCCCGACAATACGCTGTTGCGGTGGAAATACAGCATGCCGCCGGTGTTGGTGAGGATGAAGCCGAAGTCGCCGTCCGGATCGATGTCGGCGACCTGGCCCAACGCCTGCGACTCCACTTCGTGGAACGCCTCGCGGCCGTGGTCGTCGAGCTGGCGCTTGTATTCCGCCAACTGGTCCTCGGCGATGCGGAAGGCTTCGTTGATGGCGTTATGCAGGTCGGGATTCTGGAACTTCTGTTGCAGGTGGTCGGGCTCGTGACTGACGACGAGATCGTTGCGCCCCGGAACGCTCATCTCGATGCGCACCACCGGCGGAATTGTGCCGGTCGCGTTCCTGGCGCGCTGGTCCACCCGCACCCGACAGGTGATCAGCCGCTCGTAGATTTTCTCCAGCTTGGCGATGCGTGCGCGGATCTCATCCTCCGCCCACGGAATGCTGTCGATGTTGTGGAAGGCGATTTCCGCCGGGATCTGCATCGCATTTTCGCCTGTTGTCCGCAAAGCGCACGGCCTCGCCCCGCCCGACCGCCGCCACGCCTTGAACTCAACGCGTTGACAGGCGGCTTGGTTTCGCGAGCCCGGCCGCGCAAGAGCGGCGACAGATCGCCTTGACGGTCCACCCGCACGATAGTTTGATGCCCAACCATTGCCCGCCATGAGCCAGAGGGAGGGGTTGTCATGCGCAGAGGTCTGGGGTCGCTCACCGTTGCCACCGTCCTCGTTGCGGCGGCGAATCTCATGGCGCCGGCGTGGTCGCAAGCACCGACCTCGATCCGCGTCGGCTGGTCGATCTCCAAGACCGGGCCGTATGCGGGCGGCGCCAACGTGACGACGCTCCCGAACTACCAGGTCTGGGTCAAGGACGTGAACGAGGCCGGCGGCATCATGCTCTCGAGCCTCGGCAAGAAGCTGCCGCTCGAAGTCGTGGAATACGACGACCGCTCGTCGTCGGAGGAAGCGGTGCGGGCGATCGAACGGCTCGCCACCCAGGACAAGGTCGACCTCATCCTGCCGCCGTGGGGAACCGCGCTCAACCTGGCGGTCGGGCCGATCCTCAATCGCCTCGGTTATCCGCACCTGGCCGTCACCTCGGTGACCGACCGCGCGCCGGAACTCGCCAAGCGCTGGCAGAACGCGACGTTCTGGCTCGGCACGTCGGCGCAGATTTCGAACGCGCTCGCCGACCTGCTCGCGAAGCTGCGCAGCGAGGGCAAGATCGGCGCCAACGTCGCCATGGTAAGCGTCGCCGATCAGTTCGGGATCGAGCTGTCGACCGCCGGCCGCGAGGCGTTCAAGAAAGCGGGCTTCACGCTGGTTTACGACAAGTCGTACCCGATCGGCACGCAGGACATGCAGCCGATTCTGAGCGAGGCGAAGAATCTCAATCCCGACGCCTTTGTCGCCTTCAGCTATCCGCCCGACACCTTGGCCATCACCGATCAGTCGCGCGTGCTCGGCTTCAACCCCAAGATCTTCTACGTCGGCGTCGGCACCGCGTTCCCGCTCTACAAGCAGCGCTTCGGCGCCAATACCGAGGGCGTCATGGGCATCGGCGGCTGGAACGCGGACTCGCCCGCGCTCAAGGCCTACCTCAAGCGCCACCAGGAGGTGATCGGCCGCGAGCCGGACCGCTGGGCGAGCCCGATCACCTATGCGAGCCTGCAGGTGCTGCAGCAGGCGATCGAGAAGATCGGCAAGATCGATCGCGAAGCCATCATCAAGGAGATCCACGCCGGCACCTTCGACACCATCATCGGTAAGGTGAAGCTCAAGGACGGTCTGCTGCAGGAAATCTGGAGCGTCGGGCAGTGGCAGGGCGGCGAGTTCTACGCGCTCGCGCCCGCCAGCCTGGCGGGCGCGCGCGCGCCGGTGGTGCCGAAGCCGGAATGGAAGGCGCAGTAGACAAAGCGCCGTAGGGTGCGCAAAGCGCCGCATAGCGGCGCGTGCGCACGGCACGCAAGCGCGTGCCTTTGCGCACCCTACGCACCTGCGGATCGATTGCGAGCTGGTGCGCCGGGGACACGAGGCAGAGCCAGGTGCTGATCGTCGACCTGCTGCTCGCCGGCACGATCCTCGGCGGCATGTATGCGCTGATCGCGATGGGGCTTACGCTCCAGTACGGCGTCGCCCGCATCCTCAACCTGTCGTACGGCGAGTTTCTGGTGGGCGCGGCTTTCGGCGCCTATTGGCTGTTCACCGCCTGGCAGGTCAACCCGCTGGTCGGACTGGTGCTGGCGCTGCCGGCGGCGTTCGCGGCCAACTGGCTGATCTACCGCATCCTGCTGGTTCCGCTCGTGCGTCGCGCCAAAAGCCGCGACGCGCTCGAAGCCAACTCGATCCTTGCCACGTTCGGGCTGCTGTTCGTGGTGCAGGGCATCGCGCTGGTGATGTTCGGCGGGCAGTACTACTCGTACTCCTACCTTTCGATCCCGGTCTCGATCCTGGGCTCGACGGTCGCGCTCAACCGGCTGGTCGCGCTGCTGTTCGCGGCCGCGATCGGGCTTGCGCTCTACCTGGCGCTCACCCGCACCCGCGCCGGAACGGCGCTGCGCGCGGTCGCGGCCGATCCGGTCGCGGCCGGGCTGGTCGCGATCGACGTGCGGGCGGCGTCCGCGTTCGCGTTCGCGCTCGGGGGCGCGCTGGTCGCGGCCGGCGGCGTGCTCGTGAGCATGTTCCTCACCTTCAACGCCGCCATGGGGGTGGTCTTCACCATGAAGGCGCTGATCGTGGTGATCATGGGCGGCATCGGGAACCTCTTGGGCGCGCTGGTCGCCGGCCTGCTGCTCGGGCTGGCCGAGACCGTGGTTGCGCGCCTGGTCGACCCCGGGCTCACGCTCGCGGTCAACTTCGCGCTGTTCCTGACCGTGCTGCTGGTGCGGCCGAGCGGCCTGTTCGGGAGACCGGCGCGGTGAAACGCATCTCGGTTTCGATCGCGATGGCGGCAGTTGGGATCGCGGCGCTCGCGGCCGTCCCGCTGTTTGCAAGCGGCTACCACCTCGCGCTCGGCATCAGCATGCTCGACTATGCGGTGCTGGCGACCGCATGGGCCTTGTTCTCCGGCCCGACCCGCTACATCTCGCTCGCGACCAGCGCGTTCTTCGGCATCGGCGCCTATACGGTTGCGGTGCTCGCCGATGCCGTGACGCTGCCGCTCGCGCTCGCATGGCCGGTGATGCTGGCGGCGGCCGCCCTGATCGGCACCACGGTGGCGCTGGTGGTGGGCGCCTCGACCTTGCGGCTGTCGGGTGCCTATTTCGTCATCTTCACGTTCGGGCTGTCCGAGCTGATCCGTCAGCTCGTCACCTGGTACGAGGCGAACATCCATCGCTCGGTCGGGCGCTACGTCTTCCTCAACGTGACGCAGGCCGCGATCTATTGGCAGCTGCTCGCGCTCGCCGTCCTGGTGTTTGCCGCCGGCTGGTTGCTGCGGCGCTCGCGCTACGGCCTGGCGCTCAAAGTGATCGGCGATGACGAAGCCGCCGCCCGCCACTGCGGCATCGACACCACGCGCGTGAAGCTTGCGGTGTTCGCGTTGAGCGCCGTGTTCATGACGCTCACCGGCGCCGTGATGGCGCCGCGCTGGACCTATATCGATCCGGCGATCGCGTTCAATCCGCTGATCTCCTTCCAGGTCGTGATCATGGCGCTGTTCGGCGGGCCGGGCCGGCTTGCCGGACCGCTGCTCGGGGTGGTGCCGCTGGTGCTGCTGTTCGAGCTCCTGACCACCAACTTCCCGAACCATTTCAGCATCCTGCTCGGCCTCGCCTTCATCGCCATCGTGTACGTCATGCCGAACGGCGTCGCAGGGCTGTTCGCGGCGCCGCGCAAGGCGGCCGCATGAGCGACGCTGCCCTGCTCGCCGTCGTGGCGCTCCGCAAGGCCTTCGGCGGCTTGGTCGCGGTCGACGACCTCTCGTTCGCCATCGCTCGGGGTACCATTGTCGGGCTGATCGGTCCGAACGGCTCCGGCAAGACCACGGCGCTCAATCTGATCTCCGGCGCGCTCGCGCCCGATGCCGGCGAGATCCGCTTCAGGGATCGCGCCATCGCGGCGCTCTCCGCCGACCGCATCGCCCGGCTCGGCGTCGCTCGCACGTTCCAGCTGGTTCGCGTGCTCGATTCGTTGACCTGCGCCGAGAACGTGATGGCGCCGCTCGCATTCCGGGCGCATCCGCTATGGGGAGAACCGGCGCGCCGCTCCGCCCTCGCCCTGCTCGAGCGGGTGGGACTTGGCGGCAAGGCCGAGCTGATGCCGGGGCAGCTGACCTATGTCGACCAGAAGCGGCTGGAGCTCGCCCGCGCGCTGGCGCTCGATCCGGAGCTGCTGCTGCTCGACGAATGGCTGGCCGGCCTCAATCCATCGGAGCTGCGCGACGGCATCGCGCTGGTTCGGCTCGTTGCGCGCGCAGGGCCTGACCATCATCCTGGTCGAGCATGTGATGCACGCCATCCGCTCGCTCAGCGACCACTGCGTCGTGATGAATGCCGGCCGCAAGATCGCCGAGGGACCGCCGCGAGCCGTGCTCGCCGACCGCGAGGTTGTCCGGGCCTACCTCGGAGACGCCGATGCTTGAGGTTGCCGGACTGAGCGTCAGGTACGGGCTGCACGTGGCGCTCGCCGATGTCGCGCTCAACGTCGGCGCCGGCGAGATCGTCGTCATCCTGGGCGCCAACGGTGCCGGCAAGACCACGTTGCTCAAGGCGATCGGCGGCCTGGTGCCGGCGCTCCCGGGTGCCCGCGTCGCGCTTGCGGGCCGCGATCTCACCGCCATGCCGCCGCACGAGATCGTCGAGGCGGGCGTCGCGCTGGTGCCGGAAGGGCGCAGCCTGTTCGGCGAGCTCACCGTCGCCGAGAACCTGCTGCTCGGCGCTTACGCCCGCAGGGCCCGCGAATCCGAAGCGGCGAACCGCGCGCGCGTGCTCGCGCTCTTTCCGCGCCTGTCCGAGCGGCTGGCGCAGACCGCGCGCACGCTCAGCGGCGGCGAGCAGCAGATGCTGGCGATCGGCCGCGGCCTGATGTCGGCACCCGACATCCTGCTGCTCGACGAGCCGTCGCTCGGGCTTTCGCCGCTTCTGTGCACGGAGCTCTTCCGCGCGCTCGTCCGCGTGCGCCAAAGCGGCACCGGGATCCTGCTGGTGGAGCAGAACGTCAAGCAAAGCCTCGACATTGCGGATCGCGCCTACCTGATCGAGGGCGGGCGCATCGTCGGCGAGGGCGCGGCCGCGGAACTCAAGAACGAGCCGGCGGTGCAGCGCGCCTATCTGGGCGCCGCGGAGGTGCAGGTGTGACGCCCGTGTCGCGGGGCGCAGCGCAGCACGAAGCGAAGCGCACAGGTGCGCTGCAGACCCGGTACCGTCTGGAACGCTGGTGTTTGCGAAGGTCCCGCATGGTGCCGCAGCGTGTCGGGACAATGATGAGGCTGGTGGAGCCGAGGGGATTTGAACCCCTGACCTCCGCAGTGCGATTGCGGCGCTCTCCCAACCAAGCAAGGGCAAGATCCATGGCCCCTGCGAAAACATCAATGATTTCAGTCTATCGTGAGGTGATCACGATAGCGCGGATCGACTTGTAGGCAACAGCGCGGCCGTTGAAAATGTGCGGCGGTGTCCACTAGTGTGACAGAAGCAGGTGGACTGTCCAGATGTACCAACCGCCCTATGTTCCGATCCGTGACGCGATCGCGCGCCTGGGAGGGCACGAAGACTTGATCCTTGCCCTTCGCCAGGAAGAGCTTCGAGCACGAGGTCGATACACGGACGAGAACCTGGATGAACCCGGTGATCCAAAATGCCTGACCCCGGCATATTGGTACAATTGGGACTTCAGCCCTGAGAACTGTTGTCTATCCCGTGTCGATCAATCCGTTCTCGGTCTGTCGGTGCAAACAGGCCTATGTCGACATTGAGGTCGAGCGAAAAGGCCTGGAGGGGTTGCTGCGCCGCGTGGGCGGCACGTCAAAGGGCGGACGACCGCGTCACAGCTCTCGACCGGCGATCGAGGCGAACTCGAGAGATTGATAGACGACGGCGGTACGCGGTTCAAAAACGTGACCGAACTAGCTAACCACTTGATCCGCTCGTGCGGGGACGCGGTGAAGGCGCCGGACAGCTCGACCGTTCTAAGGTGGATAAGAGCCAAGGGAGAATGGGGGTTTCTTGCTGACAGGCAAAACCCACCGATAGGTTTTGCCTGGAGCGCCTGTATTGCCTCGCATTTCGAGGCCGGCATCTCAACTCCGAGCTACCGCGACTGGGGGCAATGATGCACTGGGAGCGATCCAGTGCATCATCCACTGCCAACCCTGTTGTGTGTCTAAAAACCGCACCCAAGCCGAAGGCTCGGTGCCGATGAGGACTACATGAAACATGTATAATCTAACTGACGAAGCACAAGCTCTGTCAGAACTCCCGGCGCTGCTCGAAGCAGCGCTCGCGTACAGCAACAACGGCTGGCACGTCGGTCCCGGTCGGAAGCGACAAGAAGCCGATCAACAAGCAGGCAACCGGTCAGTTCATCGACTCGATCGCCGGACCGGGCCACGACCAAGCCCCAGCAGCTCACCGCGTGGATCAATGCCCTGCCACTCTGGTGGCGGCATCAGCGTCGTGACCGGTTGGCAGCCTGGGATCATTGTCATCGACCTCGACGTCAAGGCGGACAAGAAGTGACCTCGCCAGCGTCGCCAACCTTGAGGAGGTGCTTGGACCGCTGCCGAAGACACTGACGGCCAGACCCCCTTCAGGTGGTTACCACCACGTCTTCAGGTATCCGGTCGGCTTCGACCCACCACCCCGGTGTCGAACAAGACCAAACATTTCGGGAAGTCTGTCGTCGGGCATGCACCGGCATCGATGTGCGGGGCGACAATGGCCAGATCGTCGTCGCCCCGACCATTCGTAACGGTATTCCCTACGAGTGGCTGTCTGGACCCGATCGAGACGCCGCTGGCCGAGCTTCCAGCGCCGTGGCTGGACCTGATCCTGGGCCAGGAGCGATCCCCTCAAACCACGTCTGCTGATCGTGCCGCACGATCAGCGCGGGCAACGGGAACGACACCTTGTTCCGCAAGGCCTGCGGGCTCCGGGGCAAGGGTATCGGGCGAGGCCGGGATCATCGCGGAGTTGATGGCCATCAATGACGAGCGTTGCGACCCGCCTCTCGAGCGCTCGGAGGTCGAAGCCATCGCCCGCTCGGCCATAGATGAGCCAAGGAGCGGTACGAGCTCAACGACACCGGCAATGCCCGGAGGTTCGCGGACAAGTATCACGGATGCGGTGCGGTTCCAAGTCGACGCCGAGCGCTGGCATATTTGGGACCATGATCTGCTGGGCGCCCAACACGACGCGCGGATCTATCACCTAAACCGGTGACCGACATTGCCGCTGAGGCAAAGTGGTAATAAAGATACCGAGATCCAAGAAGCCGTCCTCAAGTCGGCGGCAAGCAGCCGGTGATCGCGCACGTCTCTCAGCGATGCTGGAGCTTGCAGCCAAGTTGATGCCGACAATAGCCATGAGTTCGATCAACTCGACGGAATCTACCCGGACTGCTTACCGGTACGAAACGGCGTCGTCGACTTGCGATCTGGTGAGGTACTGCACCATGACCCGGCGCGGTTGATCACAAAAGCCATCTGGTACAACTGGTCATCACCGGCGCGAGAGGGTTAAAATTTGGAGGCTTTCCTCAATCGTGTCTTACCTGACACGGAGGTGCAGGGCTTTGTTCAGCGTCTGCTCGGGTCGGCGCTGCGCGGGAAACGTCAGCGCAAGATTCGCCGTGTTTCGAGGGGGCGTGGGCGCAACGGCAAGAAGTACTTTGCTCGACACCGTTAGCGAGGTGGTCAAACCCTCCGTCAAGAAACCCTTCGGCCAGCAGTTTCCTCACCCAAGGATTCGAAGATCAACTGTGGCGCGACCGACCTTGCCGGGCTCCAAGGTGCCCGGCTCGTCATCGGCGCGGAGACGCCCTCCCAGCGCAAGCTCGACAGCGTCGTGGTCAAGAGCCTGACCGGTGACGAGGAGTTTACTGCTCGCCCGATCTACCCGGGAGGAGGTGACCTTCCCCGTCACGTTCATCGTGGTGATGGTACGCAACGAACCCCCTACCTCGCGCCGATGAAGCCGACACTGCAATGTCGGGACCGTCTGGTGCTGGTTAGCTTTCGACGTCAGGATTCCCAAGTCTGAGGTGGACGAGAACCTGATCGAGGATGAGGTTCGGGACGAGGCCGAGGCGGTCCTGGCGTGGCTCGTTGAAGGGGCACTTGCCGTTGCTCAGTCGGGGCTGCAGGTCCCGGACGTGTGCCTGAAGCGCACCGCAGCGTGGCAGGCGGCAGGTGGGCTCGATTGAGCGGTTCAAGAGACAAGCTGCCACGTAGTCGCAAAGCACGAGGAGGCGTTGACTCGATCTGCATGACCGGTACCATACTGGTCCCGGTGCCGGCAGATGAACCCCTCGGGTATTGAAAGCTTCCGGCAGCGGCTGAGCGAGCTTGGCGTGGAGATCGTGGATCGGGACGACGGCGAGGTCGTGATCGGACTGAAGCCCGGGAAGCCACGCAAACCGTCGAGTCGGTCGTCCACTTGGCTGCATGAATGGCAAGGGGAGGGGTTTGAGTACCCCTCCCCTCTCCCCAAGGCGGCGAAACGTGTTGGAAGGACGGCTGCGAGCCCTTGGTATCGCCAGGGGCGCGCGCGTCTTCAACCGCGCAACTCGGCGACGGTCCGGGGGGAGTTGGCGGCTCAGGGTGCGCACACTGCGGGATAGCAGCCCCGCCCAGGCGGATGGTATGGGAGCGATCAGGCCCGGACCGTCGCCGTTGCGCGAACGCTGCGGGTGCAGGCGGTTGTGTTGTGGATCTGAACGTATCTGGATGGTCTTGATGCTGCTGAACGCTGCAGTCTATACAAGGCCGCTGGAGAGCAGACACAAGATAGGAGAAACAGGCATTGGAACATCGTTCACGAGAAGACCACGTGAGGCGAAAGGCGAAGAGGCAAGGGTATAACCTAGAAAAGTGTAGGAGCCGCACCAGCGGTGTCCCGAGTTTTGGCCGTTACCGCTTGGTGGATCCATATCACAATCAAGTCATGTTCGGTGGTTCACCCTACGACTACAGTAGCGACCTAGATGACATCGAAAGCTTCCTGAATGATGGTAATAAGGGGGCGGCGGCCGGCTGAATGCTCGAGCAATCCTGATCCCCTTCGACGTGGTGGTGCCGAAGGAGGAGCGAGATCCGCACTTGATCAAGACGCTCGTGGGGAAGAGGGCGAGGCCGTACTCGCCTGGCTGGTCCAGGGCGCGATCGACTACGCCGGCACGGCTTGCACATCCCGGAGGTCGTCAGGGAGCGCACCGCCGAATGGCGGCGCAGGGTCGGCAGCATTGAGCGGTTCTTGCTGGAGGCGTGTGAGTGCGTCGCCGACCGCGACGTCGGGCTCTCGAAGCTACATGAGGAGTACCAGTGAGGAGTACCAGCGCTGGTGCTACGCCCGGAGTATCCATCCGTCAGGGATGAGAAGTGCCCCGAGCGGTCGGACGAGCTGGGCTAGCGCATCGAGGACACTGACGAGGGCGAGATGGTCCTCGGGGTCAGGATTGGGAAGCCGGTGAAGCCCTCCATTGAGGGCGCCGAGCAACCAGGTGTTCGCATGATTGGTGGAGGGGCGGGCTCAGCTGGCACGCCCCTCCACTACACTCCACTACGGGGAGGGGGAGGGGTAACTCTCTCCAAATATTTTCTTCATCGAAAATATTCTAAGAGTTTACCCCCTCCCCCCCACTTGGGGGGGAGAAAAATCGCCTGCGCCCACCTGGCACTTCCGGGCAGACTCGACGATGAAGCCGTTGCCTTTCCCAGGCACAGTGACTACCTCATCGGCGTGTCATCAGAAGGCCCGGTCAATCGACGCGCCAGCCTGCGCTCCCTCCCATTCCCGACCGACATCACCGGCGACCCCTGGACCCTGCGCACGACCAAGCAAGTGGCCGAGCTGCTGGGCGTGGACCCGGCCTGCTTCACGGTCTGGCGCTATCGTGGCATCGGGCCGGCGCCCGAGCCGAACTGGTTCAAAGGCTCGGCGCAGATCTCGAGTCGACCGCGTCCAGAGTTGGCTGGCTGCTCGCCAAGGTCTGCCCTACGACCAGGAGCAGGCCTGGGCCGAGGCGCTGTACGCGGCCAACGGGCAACCCGTCCGCGAGCAGGTCCAGGCGGCCGTCAAGATGCTGGGCCCGGATTGGGCTGCACCGGAGGGGTGCAGGTGGCGCTGGGGTGCGTTTGAGCAGTACCTGGCGTCACTGTCTGCGGATCAGCCGACTCTGCGCGTGGCTCAGCGCTGGCTTCCATCATCGGCACCCAGGCTGAGATTGTAGTACCCTGAAGTGGTTTGCTGTCGATAGTGAGTTTGCCCCCGAGCAGAGCAACGCGTTGGCGCATGCTGGCCAGCCCAGGCTCGCTCTGGCGCGATCCTGCCCTTGATCGAAGCCTACGCCATTGTCTCTCACCGTAAGCAGCAACCCGCCGTCAAGCGGACGCATTCGTATTCGCTGCATGGGTAGCGGAGGCATGACGTGCAGACATTGCGCAAGCTCTCCTGCACGATCCGGAACAGAACAGAGTTTCCTACGTCCTCGGGCACGTGCTCAGGGATCTCATCAGCCCGCAAGTCCACTTTAAACGGAGGACGTTTGCGAGAAATGCTCACACTCAGACCTCAGCGCTTCACCGCAAACCGAGGTCTGTGAGAATGGAAGGGTGAAGTCAATACGATAGCGCGTGAACGTCCTCGCTCAATCGCGCCAGGCCCTCTCGAATTGAGTGCATTGGGCGGTCCCCCGCGCGACCGGGTAACCTTGCCTCCTCGCGACCGGCCTCGATCGCCAGCGACGCCAAACGCTGGGTCACGTCGTCGTGTAGCTCACGCGCAAGTCGGGAACGCTCTTCCTCATTCGGGCGGCAATTAGCCGGCCACTCAGGGCATGCGCCGCGACTTCTGAGCGACGAGCGGCGGCTTCCGATTGACGGCGGCGGCGATGTTCATAAAGAAGCCAACCGATCATCGCGCTCTGTAGCAGAAGCACCGCGAAGATTGCTAGGATCTGCTGCCGGTGCTGCTCCCAGATTGTGGCCTCACGAAAATGGATCACGCTTCCTGGAGGCAATTGAATATTCTCGCTGATGCCCCAGCGCCGCATTTCCCTCCAGTCGAATTTTGGCGGTGCAAATTCGACGGGCGCTGTCTTGATGTCGCCCGCCCTTTCGCCGCCAAGGATGCGGACGGCAACCTCGGCCGTCTTCCGCCCAATTAAAGCACGGAGTGTATTGGGCCACCGACAATCGCGCGACCAAAGAACGAATTCGTATAAGAAAAAATGGGCGCGTTGGCGACGGCATGAAGTCTTGTCAGCGCCTTGTCCCCGTCGTGGACAACACCCGCCGCGTCGACGAACATCAGCTCCCAGAAAATCGCCGAGTGCCGTGGAAGACTGGCGGCCTGTTTTAGGATCTCCTCGAACGAGAGATGATTGGTCCATGTAAATGCGATCCTGCTTTCAAACGGCTTCACCTCTTTTCGGTGCTCGACCATCCAAAACTGTTCAATTGGGGAAGTGCCAACCACGATCATCACGCTTTTGGTGTCCGGCAAGACCCGCAAGATGTTCTCGAAGGCGGCAAAATAGTTGATCGAGACCGCGACAACCGCGTCCCCTATCCGTAAGGGCCGAATAGTCGAACGCGGCGCCGTTCGACTGCCGTGAACACCATTGGGGTCTCGGCGAAAAGGTGCGCGCGATTTCGCTGGACAAAGGCGGCCGCCGGCGCGCCGATGCTCACAATCAGTTCCAACGGGTGTTTAGCGTAAAGAGTACGGAGGTACTCGAACGAAAGGAACCTCCGGGTCTTCATCGGGGAACCGAGTCTGCCACAAGCGATTGATCGACGATGTCCAGCGGCCATGGCGACTGTCGTTGCAGCTCCGCTCGGATCAACTCTGAATACTCCTTCCATGGCTTAAAATGCGGGCCAAAGGAATGAAGCATCAGCACGCGCTTCGACTGGGCCGTGGCAACGCCGACCGTAGTGACGATGAGGAAACTCGCGATGACCCCGATCCTGCACCATCGAGTCATTGCTGTTCACTCTGTAGCGGGCTTCAGGCGCGAGCCTGAACCGTTTAGGTCCTTGACGCAAGACGGCTGCGCCTGTGCGGCCCGTGTGCGGTGAGCTTCCACTATGGTTGTCTTACTCGGCCTGCACGCTTCGCCCGGGCAACCCGTCCGCGAGCAGGTCCAGGCTGTGGTGCGGATGCTCGGTCCGAGCTGGGCGGCGCCATCCGGATGCCGCTGGAAGTGGGGCGGGTTCTGAGCAGTACGTGGCGTCACTTGCCGGCTGACCGCGTCAATAATCCTTCCGAACGCGACTGGTGACAGCGACTCGATCAATTTCGGGTTCGGCGCACTTTGCGGAAATCAAGTCGGACATCTGCCGAGGTCCGAGTTGTGCCCACATTAACGGACTTCGATTGAGCTCAGGACAGCGCCGACCGCTATGCCCGCGTCAAGCATCGCCTGCTCCACCTGGCTGACGGCCCCCGGTAAGATCCAGGCGTCGACCTCGCCGGGAACGCCGAAGTCGCATGAACGGACCAGCCTCCTCCACAGGCAGCTCCAAGCTGTTGGACCAGACGACCGCAACTTTGATAGTTTGTTGGTTGACACCCTACTGCCCTGCCAGGCTGGACGGGTGCCGACGCACAGCAGCCTGCGACGCCTTCGAAGAGCACGCTCTATGATGGCCGGAGATTTGGGCAGACGCTACGCCGCCGATGGCTTTACGGGTGCAAAAAGGTGGCAGCTTGAACGAAACCCTTGTCGAACAAAGGCATGGTTGTGATGGAAAGTCAGCGCCGCCTAGTTGCCATTCTGGCGGCCGACGTCGTCGGCTATAGCCGCTTGATGGAAACGCATGAAGAGGAGACGTACAGGCGGCTGATGCGTCTGCGGTTGGAAGCTGTCAACCCGTGTGTTGCCGCGCAGCAAGGAGTGGTTGTTAAGCACACTGGCGATGGTTTTTTGGCTATTTTCAACAGCGCTCGCGACGCGACGCGTTGCGCACTTACTCTTCAGCAGGTGGTCACAACGCAAACCGCCAATCAGCCCGGCCCCCAGCAGATAATTTTTCGCATCGCGGTGAACGCGGCGGACATCATTGTCGAGAGCAACGACATCTATGGAGATGGCGTCAATGTCGCAGCGCGTCTGCAGTCCTATGCCCCGCCTGGCGGCATTGTCGTCTCCGGTGCCATTGCCGAGCAGATTGGGACTGATTTCGGCGTCGGAATGATTGATCTTGGGGACTTGCACCTACGCAATCTCGGTCGCCCCGTTCGGGTCTTCGCTCTACGCATGCCGATGGCACCACCGAAACTGGTGGGGGAAGCCGCCGTTGGATTGGAGCCGCGTCCGTCCATCGCCGTGCTCCCATTCCGAATGAAGTCTGTCCGATCCTGAAGAAGCCTACTTCGCCGACGGCATTGTAGATGACATCATCCGTGGTCTTGCGGCGCTCAAGGAGCTCTTCGTGGTTTCGCGTGGCTCAACCCTTGGCTATGGTGGGGCCAATATAGACGTGCGTGCTATCGGCCGTGAGTTGGGCGTACGCTATATTCTTTACGGCAGTGTGCGGCGATCTGGTGGTCGTGTGAGAATCGGTACCGAACTCAGCGACGCGGAAACGGGCACCGTAGTCCGCTCGGACCAATATGACGGCGATCTAGCCGACCTCTTTGCCCTGCAGGATCGAATTGCCATCAGTGTCGTGAAATCCATCGCGCCGCGTGTCCGTGAACGTGAACTCACGCGAGCGCTTCGGAAACACCCGCAAAGCATGACGGCCTATGATCTGGTTCTGCAGGCGCTCGATTTGTTGTATCGCATGGACTACAGAGTCGTTTTCGCGAGCGCGCGGCCTGCTGCAGCAGGCGATTGCCCATGATCCAAGCTTTGCGCCAGCCTACTCATATACCGGCCTGTGGTACATCTTCCGGGTAGGCGAGATCGGATCGTCCGATCCGAAGCGGACGCCATCGCAGGTGCCGCGTACGCCGGCGAGGCGATCGAGCGCGGCGGCAATGATGCGCTCGCATTAGCCATCTATGGTCATGCCCAATCTTTTCTATTGCACGATTATCATAGGGGTGCCTCCTACCTCGACCGAGCGATCGACGCCGGACCGAGTTCCGCGATGGCTTGGACCATGGGGAGCGCCACCGCAGGCTATATGGGTGATGGGCCGACCGCGGTACGGCGGGGCGAGCAGGGGGTTCGGCTGTCGCCGCTGGATGCGCGCACGTACTGGCACGAAGGCCTTCTGGCGCAAGCTCACTATGTCAACGGCAGCCACGAGCAGGCACTGGAATGGGCTAGGAGCGCGGTGGGGCGCAACGAATTCATTCGTTTCAACCTGCGCACATTAATTGCCACGCTCGCAGCAACTGGACAAGACGAGGAGGCCGCCGAAGTGGCACGGCAGCTCCTGCGCATTCAGCCTGATTTTCGGATCGGGACCTATGCGAAACGCTGCCCTTTCCAAGGTGCAGCCCTCGACACCTGGTTAGCGCGTCTTCGCTCGGCCGGGTTGCCGGAATGATGTCGCAAGAAACGTGGCATAGTCTGCGTGCCCCCGCGATCGGTTCGCATGGTCAGGACTTCGATGCAGCAGTGTGGCCATCCGGGTCGAACAAGGGACCGCTACATCAGCCAGTATAGGTCGTTTCTATCCGGTCGTTGGCCAGGCGCTGGCTCTTGGAGATAACAACCGTTCGCGACGGATTGCTCTCGACCTTGTACATGTTGATGAACCGGGCTCCATCGAGGGTTTGTTGTACAGCCGGCCCGGTGTGCCCCCTGGTGGCATGTGAGCCGAGGCCGCCAGGCAGCTGCTCTCAACACTACCGTAGTCGGGTAGTTGGTAAAGCTCGCCGTTGTCGTCAGTAGGACGCTCAACGACCCACTCAGCAGTCGCCCCGGAGACTTTGGCTTGGATCAACGATGACATATCGCTGGGGGCAGTCATGGTAAACCATAAAGAATCGCCGGTGGTCCGGTTCTTGACGAGGAAATGCACTGTTGTCTCGTCCAGGACGCGCAGGCTGGCCATTATGCGCTCACCTGGTGCAATTGGCACGGAGGTGATGATGACGGGGTCGTACGTCACGGGGTTGTCTCTGAGCCACCACTGGAACCAGACCGAGTACGGCGGATCGCTGGGAGGGTTTATAAACTGGGCGGTGCCGATCTGCGGCAAAGACGAATCGAAGTAACGTCGCTGTCCATCGAACCCGATCCAGATGGAGCTCCGGAATTCCGAGCTGCCAGATGTCCCAGCCGGCGCTCACGGCCGGCACCTTCCACTTGCCGTGAACTTCGGTGCACTGCCGCCCGTTTCGAGGTGTGACATAGGCGCCCGACCAATTACGGCTAGATTCGCGGCGCCCCGTGGTGGTCATCCGAAGTTGGTCGCTAATGCGTACCGGATCGGACATCAACGCGTACGACACCTGCGGAACACCAATGGGGTAGAGAACATCTCGATCCAGAACTCCGCGAGCATGGGGAGTTCCTTCACGTTCGGCTTTGGCGGTATCCCGTAGAGAGCGAGCTCCTTAGGATCAGCGATCAGGGGATCGAAACCCTCGGGCGGGGGATCACGGAAGGAGATCCGGCGTACCTCTCTCTGAAAGGCTTGTCTCTGCGAGCTCTGCTTCTCGACGCTTCGCGATCGTCGCCTTGCTGCCTCGTCATTGCCATTCCCCCTTTGCGTCCGCTACCGCCGTGCCGAACCAGGTGGCTCCTGCCATGTTCGTAAGGACGGGAGCGATCGCATCAGCGAGCGCGCGACCGTCGCGCGAGTCACTCTTGTAGTGGAGGCCCGCGATCTCGCGGTTTCTCGCGATCCTTCTCGAGAGGACCTGGAGATTGGAGGAGATTGCTGCCAAGTCGCCGGCGCTCACGACGCCCTGCAGGACGTGTTCGACGCATAGCCTCATCAGCCTGGCCTGCGTCGCGTGACCGCTGGGCCACGATGCGTGCCCCGGTACGGGAATCGGCGGCAGTAGCGCGGGACAGAGCTGCGATGGCCTAGGCCGCTGCCGGAACCCCTTGTAGTAAAGGCTCGCGTACGAAGCAATCAAGCTAGCGGCATGCATTACACGGTAAGTATTGGGGTGTGAGCCGGGTGTGACCGTCAGCAAACCCATGAAGTCGCTGATGAACTCGACATCCTGCGAAAGGATTTCCCCCATGGCCGCCGCGCGCTCGTCCCGTGCAGCGTTCACGAGCTCATTGAGTTCCCCGTCTGTCGACCCGCCACTGATTTGGTTCCAGCGTGTGTTCATGATCGGGTCGGCTATTTGGCGCCAATTCGTGGCCACGAAGTCATGCAGTACGAGGTAGGCCCACCACTTTGCTGACCAGGTGCGTGCACCAAACTGCAGCCCGGCACCCCTTCGCGCAAGTCGGATCGGGTTTCCGATCGGATACTCCTCGGTCACGAACGGGAGATCCACTCGATCCTCGATGAACCACCCACCGCCCAGCTCGCCCTGGATGCCAGCGTTGCCGGTGTTGCCCGTATTCCCTGTATTGCCGGTGTTGCCCGTATTCCCGGTATTGCCAGTGTTGCCGGTCATGGAGGTCTCCCCTTTCCGCGTGCCGCGAGGCAGCATACGCTGGTGCCGATCGGGCCACTGTGAGCTAGTTCACTCCGTCAAGAACGCTGACATACGTGCCGGCTCGGCAGTAAGGCAGTGCCGACCAGGCAAGAGAGGCCCGCAACCCTCAAAGGGTAGCGTCGGTCTCCGCGAGTAACAAGCGGTATTCAATTTTGGCTCGATAGAGCGGCATACGTCCGCGAGGACGGTTTGGGTCAGACTTCGGTCGTGCGGCGATGTCGGCTCAATGTCCGGTCGCGCCCGGGTTCGGCAGCCCCGGCTCCGCATTTACTAGGGCCTGTCCTCAATTGAGCAAGATAACGCTGGCCGCCAAATGGATTCCGGCGAGAAAGTTTCTGGCAGTCTTGTCATAGCGGGTCGCTATAGCGCGGAATTGCTTGAGCTTGCAGACGAAATTCTCGATGAGATGGCGTGCCTTGTACATCTCCCGGTCGAAAACGCGCGGCGTCTTACGACTGCTCTTGGGCGGGATTACCGGGGTCTTGCCCGCCGCCAGGAGTGGCTCGATCACGCGCGCATCGGCATCGAAGGCTTTATCTGCGAGTACGGTATCGGCTTTCATTTGCGGCAGCAGCACGTCGGCGCCTGCAAGATCATGCACCTGACCGCCGGTCAGGAAGAAAGCAAGCGGATTGCCCAGTGCATCGACCGTGAGATGAATCTTTGTGCTCAGCCCGCCTTTGCTGCGCCCGATCGCTTGATCTTCATCGTCTTTTTTTGGGCGCCAGCACTATGTTGGTGGGCACGCACAATCGTGCTGTCGATCATGGCGTATTCGTTGTCCGCATCGGCTGCCAAAATCTCGAATATCTTCGTCCAGACGCCGCTCTTGGCCCAGCGTGAAAACCGCGTATGAACCTTTATCGGATCACCAAAACGCTCCGGCAGATCCCGCCACGCAATACCTGCTCGATATCGGTAGAGAACGGCTTCTACGAACAGCCGGTTGTCTTTTGCCGTCACCCCAACATGGCCTTCTCTTCCGGGCAAGACATGTTTGATCTTGTCCCACTGGTCGTCTCGCAAGGCGTATCGTCGCATGGGTCAGCTCCGAATCAAGCTGACCCCCCATGAATCACGCAACGAGACGCTTGGGAATTGTGTAATTGAGGACAGGCCCTAGCACCGGATTCCGCAAAATTTTGCGCGCGATCTCCACAGCACCAGGGCGGCCCCGCCCCCACTCCGATCGCAAAAAAAGCATGAACCCCTTCGAGATCCGATTCATAACTGGCTGTTGAAAACACGACCGCTGTTCAACTTGAATCAACCCACGTCGATTCAAACGCAACAAGCCGATGCCCACCACCGTCGCCTACTATCGCGTCTCGACCGACCGTCAGGGCCGCTCCGGGCTGGGCCTGGAGGCCCAACGCGCCGCCGTGCTCGATTGCGTACGGGCGAGGGGCTGGACCATCGCCTCCGAGTTCACCGAGGTCGAGAGCGGAAAACGAAACGACCGGCCGGCACTCCTGCAGGCCCTGGCCCATTGCCGGCTCCACTGGGCCACGCTGGTCATTGCCAAGCTCGACCAACTCTCACGAGACGCGCACTTCCTTCTGGGTCTGGAGAAAGCCGGTGTCGAGTTCCTCGCCGTCGACTTGCCGAATGCGAACCGGCTGACCGTCGGGATCATGGCGCTGGTTGCGGAGGAAGAGCGCCGAATGATCTCAGCACGCACCAAGGCTGCCCTGGCCGCAGCCAAGGCTCGCGGCGTGAAGCTCGGCGGGCACCGGACGTCAGATGTCTCCGAGGCTGCGCGTACGCGGTCCGCACAGGTCCGGGCGGAGGCCGCTGATGAGCTGGGCCGGCTCGTGCTGCCGATCATCGAGGAGCTTCGGTCAACGGGCGTCCGATCTCTGCGGATGCTTGCTGACGCGCTGAATGATCGAGGAGTTCGGACCCGTCGAGGCGGTGCTTGGGGTGCAAGTGGCGTGAAGCGAGTAATTGACCGGCTCGCGTGAGCCGCGTCGGGCTGTCTGTCATCGTGAATACCACCCCGGGGGAGGAGCCCCAGCGCGGCAGCGCGCCAATCTTGCGCGAGAGGGCTTGCCGGGGCGCAGTGTTCGCTGCGCATACGTCTGGTTTTGGAGAGGTCCGGACACAGGCTGGCGACTGGCCCCACTCGTATGCGCGCTGGGGGCTGCGCTGGGAGCAGTACGATCTGCAGCGCGAGATGGCGATGGTGATCGAGCGCGAGTTGCGCGCGACGTTGGAGAGCGAGCCGGCGGCGGCGATCAGGACCGCCGCATAGACGGAAAGCCCAACGGTCTTGGGGGTTTTGATCCAGGGCGACCCAGGGCGACCAAGAAAAATGGCTTGAATGTGCCCTATCGAGGCCAAGCCTGAGCGCAAATAGCGCAGCAATTTCAAGGCGCCGCGCCGTCCGTGTCCCAGGAGTGTCCAAATCAATCTCAGCCGCGCGGTTAAGGTAGTCGGCCAGGGGCATCCACCAATTGGTGGACGCCGAGCGCCTCAACTCGGTGTCAGCGTGGGGTGAGTGAAAGGGAACGCCGCGCTGCGCTATACTAGACTCGCAAGAGGGGGCTGCGCGTGATCGATGAGCAGGAGCGCCGCTATGCCAGGACCAGGCAAGATCTCCCTCTACGCGAAGACACCCTCGCGGATACAGGCCCTATTGTACAATTTCGATGTCAACTCACCTGACTTGAAGCCCGAGCACATCGACTGGATGAAGGACAACGTAACTCAATATATTGCACGTCGGGAAATGGCATCCTCGGTCATTGGATTGGCGAGCCGAACGGGAGACAATGCTTACAACGTGAGGCTCTCCAAAGCGCGTGCTCATGCGGTTTCGCAGCAACTCTTCCTGCTGCATCCGAAGATGCCAACCGAAACAATGATCTATGTGGGAGAGGAGGCTGCGGCGTTGATTGGGGTGAAAGACGGTGTCGAAGATGAAAAATGGCGCAGCGTCCTGTTCACGGTGTTCGAGGACAAGCTACCCGCCCCGCCGCCTTCACCAGCCAAATTCATTGACCGACGCGTCTACGTGAAAATCCTGTTGAAGGATGAGCACAAGACATTCACCGGCGGAGAACCCGGAGAGAAGGGATACCAGCTGAGTCGGCCATCAGGCGGGGACAGGGATGGGCGACCGGCGAGATGGTGGAGAAACTCCAGCCCGTGGATGAGACTTTCGAGGTGGTCAAGGTAAGGATCAAACGATCGTCAGACAGCCACGGTATTCAGCTTGTCTCGACCTATAATGTCGAATACTTGGATGTTTACTACGAGTGGGGTCCTGGATGGGTAAAACAGGTGCGACAGAAGTTGGAATTGGAGAGCGAGGTCTACGGCCCGGCGGGACCGACGGGCAAAGTGCGTGTTCGCGCGATGGACCCTGTAGAGGCTGACAGCTGGTTGAAGAAACCTCTGTGGACTTACGATCACTATGAGTTGTGAGGCCTCACGCCGCGAACCGAGCGATCTTCCTGTTCAGCAACCGACCAAGTACGAGCTTGTGATCAACCTCAAGACGGCCACGGCGCTCGGCCTCACGGTGCCACCCGCCCGCGCCGACGAGGTGATCGAATAGACATTTGCAACCGCGCACGTCAATTGCTGCGGCGCATGAGTCCGGAAGTGGCCCATCGCGTCATTTGCTGCAGCACGCCATAGCCTCGAATTTGCGTCGGGTCTTGGAGCAGTCCGGACACGGCCACGATCAACGCAGCTTTTGGGCGATTTCCTCCGCCCTCGGGTGCGTGTACCTGAGCAACATGCGCGGATCACGGTGACCGCTGATCAACGCCACCTCGGGGAGGCTCAGGCCCTTCTCGAAGAACCGGCTGATGGCCTCGTGTCGGAGGTCGTGAAATCGAAGGTCCCGGACACCAGCCCTGCGCTTCAGACGCTCCCAAGCAAGCCTGAAGGCATTGGCCGTGACGGGAATGACCGCATCACCTCGCCGTGGCAGGCCTGCAAGAACCTGAACGGCGGCGGGTGACAGCGGCACTGTTCGTGAGCGACCGTTCTTGGTCACCCTGAGCTGGAGCCTGCGGGCCGGCAGGTTTACGTCTGCCCAGCGGATGGCCAACAGCTCGCCGCGACGCATCCCGGTTTCGACCGCCAGCCGGATCATTGCTGGCACCAATGCGACCGGCCCTTGCTGCAGCTCCGCAGGAGCAGCTCCAATTCTCCGGACGCGGCCCGACGTTCGCGGGCGTGGCCCACGGGCGGCAGCGTGATGGCGCGCACCGGGTTGGACGGGATGCGGTATCCCCCATTCCTTGCGCGCCACCTCCAAGCTGTGCTGGAGGATGGCCAGCTCGCGCCTGACGGTGTCCCCCTTCACCGCCTTCAGCCTTTCGTCGCGATACCGCGCGACCTCGGTTGATGTGAGCCGATCCAACGCAAGGCGGGCGATGGAATGGGCGAGCAGAACGCGGAGCTTGTATCGCTCGCGATCGGCGCCCCGCTTGCGCGGTGTGATGTGGTCGCGGTAGCGCTCAAGAACGTGCGCGAGCGTCGTCGAGCGAAGCGCACGAAAATCGCCAGGAAGCTCTCCGCGATCAATCTCCGCCTCACGTTGCCGAGCCCAAAGCTCCGCATCTGCTTTGCGCCTGAATGTCCGCGTGAGTGGCTGCGCGCCATTGCGTCGGACCTGCACCTGCCAAGATTTGCCGCGCCTGCGAATGGTCGCCATCGTCTGCCCGCTGTGACAGCGTTGTGACAGACCGATTTCATCGATGTTTCTCGGCGGCGGGAGCTGAGCCAGAAAACGCAACTTGGCCCTGCAGTTGTGGCTGGTGGAGCCGAGGGGATTTGAACCCCTGACCTCCGCAGTGCGATTGCGGCGCTCTCCCAACTGAGCTACGGCCCCATCCGATCGCGCGTTCCAAGCATTTGCGCGCGATGGTCGCGACGGCGCCATTTAGGGCGGGGGGTCCACCCTGTCAAGCAAGCGGCGCCGGCGTCGCCCGCAAAGCCGGGGACAGCCAGACAGAATCACCCGCCATGCTTGTTCGAGACACGGAGGCCCGTTACATGTGCGTCGGCTCAACCTCGCGAAGGCCCCCATGCGCGCCATTCTGGACGTCATTTTGATCGTACTTCAGCTCTATATTTACCTGCTGATCGCCGCCGCCGTGCTGTCGTGGCTGATCGCCTTCAACGTGGTCAACATGCGCAACCCCGTGGTCGCGGCGATCGCCGACTTCCTCTATCGCATCACCGAGCCGCTACTGCGTCCGATCCGGAGCCGGCTGCCCGATCTCGGCGGGCTCGACATCTCGCCGGTGGTGCTGATCCTGATCATCATCCTGATCGAGCGGATCATCGTCTACTACATCTATCCCAACGTGCTCTGACGCGATGGCCGCCGGCCGCCCGTGGAGGATCGAGGCCGACGGGCTCACGCTGCTGGTGCGGCTGACGCCCAAGGGTGGGCGGGACGCCGTCGACGGCATCGAGCAGCTGGCCGACGGGACGCTCGTGCTGCGGGCACGGGTACGCGCGGCCGCCCATGAGGGCGCCGCCAACGCGGCGCTGCAGAAGCTGATCGCCGAGTGCTGTCGGTCGCGCCGCACCGGGTCGAGCTCGTGGCCGGCCTGACGGCACGCACCAAGCGGCTGAAGATCGCGGGCGACGGCGCCAAGCTTGCGGTTGCGCTCGCGATGCAGGTCGACGAGGCGACCGCATGAGCGCCCGCATCATCGACGGCAACGCGACCGCGGGCGCGTTGCGGGAGAAAGTTGCCGGCGAGGTGGCGCGGCTGGCGCGCGATCACGGTCTGATCCCCGGGCTCGCCGTGGTGCTGGTCGGCGACGATCCGGCGAGCAGCATCTATGTGCGCAGCAAGGTGCGGCGCACCGCCGAGGCGGGCGTGCACTCCTCCGACCATCGCCTGCCCGCCGGCATCAGCCAGGCGGATCTGGTGGCAACGATCGCGCGCCTCAATGCCGACCCGAAGGTTCACGGCATCCTGCTGCAGCTGCCGCTGCCGTCGCATCTCGACGCCGCCGCCGCGATCGAAGCGATCGATCCGGCCAAAGACGTGGACGGGCTGCATCCGGAAACCGTCGGCCGGCTCGCCAGCGGCATGCCGACCCTCGTTCCCTGCACGCCGCAGGCCTGCATCATCCTCGCCAGGGGCGTGCATGGCTCGCTAGCGGGCCTCGAAGCCGTCGTGATTGGCCGCTCCAACATCGTCGGCAAGCCGCTGGCCCAGCTGCTACTCGCCGAGAACGCGACCGTGACGGTCGCGCACTCGAAGACGCGCGACCTCGCGGCGGTGTGCCGGCGCGCCGAGCTGCTGATCGCGGCGGTCGGGCGCGCCGAGCTGGTGCGCGGCGCGTGGATCAGGCCGGGCGCAACCGTGCTCGACGTCGGCATCAATCGCATTGCCGGCGACAACGGCAAGACCCGCCTGGTCGGCGACGTCGCCTTTGCGGAAGCCGTCGAGGTCGCCGGCGCGATCACGCCGGTGCCTGGCGGCGTCGGGCCGATGACGATCGCCTGCGTGCTGGTCAACACCGTGCGGGCAGCCTGCGCCCAGGCCGGCCTGCCGCTGCCTGACCTTGCGTCGTGATCAAGGTGCTGGCCGCGAACCGCCGTCGGACCATGGTCGACTCTCGCGGCGTCATCCCCCGCGAAAGCGGGGGATCCAGTAATCGCCGGGCAAGGGGTGTTGCACGGCCATGCGTACCATCATTGTCCTGTGATTACTGGGTCGTCCGCTTTCGCGGACGATGACGGCCAGAGATAGCGCTGATGCCGCCGGCTCAGCCGCCCTGCCAGCCGAACGCCACCTTATCGAGCACGCGGGCGCCGAATTTCTCCGACGAGCGCGCGACCGCCCGGCCGCCGAGCGCGCGATAGAATTCGACCGCCGGCTCGTTGTCGGAGAGTGCCCACACCACCAGGCTCTTCAACCCGCCCTGCGCCAGATCGCGCCGCGCCGCGGTGAACAGCCTGCGGCCGAAGCCCAGCCCCTGAAACTCCGGCCGCAGATAGAGCTCGTAGATTTCGCCGTCGTAGTGCAGGCTGCGCGCCCGGTTGCGCCCGTAGTTCGCGTAGCCCGCGACGCGATCGCCGAAGACCAGCAGCGACACCCGGCTGCCCTTGCGGATCGCGCTCTCCCACCAGCAGGGCCCCCGCCGGCTGATGAGTTTCTCCAGCTCGGCGCCCGGGATGATGCCACGGTAGGCGGTGCGCCAAGCGTCATCGTGGGTCGCAGCGACAGCGTTGGCGTCGCTTGCCTTCGCCCTGCGGACCTCGATGAGGATCGTGCTCATGAGTCGGATTGAAGCGCGAGCCTTCGCTCCCTTCAAGTCTAATCGATAACGCACGGTTAACGTTCCGCGCGACCGTGACGAAAAAGCAACGACAGGAAGCCGCCCGGCCGGCGCAGTCGGAAAGCAGGCGAGCGCGCAACCATCGCACCGCCTACCCGCGACCGCGGCCAGCTTATGACCAAATCCTGATCGCCGTCGAGCAGCTTTTGCGCGACCCGGGCAAAATCCCGGTGTCCGGTCTCGGATGCCGGCGGGGTGAACCCGAGCTCGATCACTCCCTGGCACCGGCCATGGGGCTTTTCCGTGTGACGGATCACCATGATCTTCGAAGGGTGGGCCATGCCGGCTCTCCGGCCGGCAGCTGTCATCCCGGTCGGCAAGCGTCAGCGAGCCGATCCGGGATCCCGAACCTATGGCGGCTTAACGCCTGGGGTCCAAATCTAGATCCGCATGCGCCGGATAACGACGACGACGCCGGCAGTCACGCCTCCGCCGCTTCGCGCACCCGTTCCGCCTTCTTGCGATCGTTGGGATCGAGAATGCGCTTGCGCAGACGAATAGACTTCGGCGTGACCTCGACCAGCTCGTCGTCGGCGATATAGGCGAGCGCCTTCTCCAGCGTCATCTGGATCGGTGGCGTCAGCCGCACCGCCTCGTCCTTGGAATGGGTGCGGATGTTGGTGAGCTTCTTGCCCTTGAGAACGTTGACTTCGAGATCGTTGTCGCGGGTGTGCTCGCCCACGATCATGCCGCGGTAGACCTTGCAGCCCGGCTCGATCATCATCGGGCCGCGATCCTCCAGGTTCCACAGCGCGTAGGCGACCGCCTCGCCGGCGTCGTTGGCGATGAGCACGCCGGCGCGGCGGCCCTCGATCTCGCCCTTATGCGGCGCGTAGCCGTGGAACAGGCGGTTCATCACCGCGGTGCCGCGGCTGTCGGTGAGCAGCTCGCCCTGATAGCCGATGAGGCCGCGTGTGGGCGCATAGAACACCAGCCGCACGCGCCCGCCGCCGGAGGGGCGCATCTCGACCAGATCGGCCTTGCGCTCCGACAGCTTCTGCACGACGACGCCGGAGTAACCCTCGTCCACGTCGATGACCACCTCCTCGATCGGCTCTTGCAGCGCGCCGGTCTGCGGATCGCGCCTGAGCAGGACCTTGGGCCGCGAGACCGAGAGCTCAAAGCCTTCCCGCCGCATGGTCTCGATCAGGATGCCGAGCTGCAACTCGCCGCGGCCGGCGACCTCGAACGAATCCTTGTCGGCCGACTCGGTGATGCGCAGCGCGACGTTCCCTTCGGCTTCCCGCAGCAGCCGCTCGCGGATCACGCGGCTCTGCACCTTGTCGCCCTCGGTGCCGGCGAGCGGCGAATCGTTGATGCCGAACGTCATCGCGAGCGTCGGCGGATCGATCGGCTGCGCCGGCAGCGGAACCTCGACCTCGGGCGCGCAGATGGTGTGCGCCACGGTCGCCTCCGGCAGCCCGGCGATGGCGACGATGTCGCCGGCTTCGGCCTCCTCGACGCCGGTGCGCTCCAGCCCGCGGAACGCCAGCACCTTCGAGACCCGGCCCTGCTCGACCACGTTGCCGCGGCGATCCAAAACCTTGGCGGGGGCATTGGGCCGGATCGATCCCGACGTGATGCGGCCGGTCACCACGCGGCCGAGGTAGGGATTTGCCTCAAGAATGGTGCCGAGCATGCGGAACGGGCCCTCCTCCACGCGCGGCGGCGCGACGTGGCGGAGCACCAGCTCGAACAGCGGGCGCATCGACTCCTTGGGTCCATCCGCGCTCGCCGCCATCCAGCCCTGCTTGGCGGAGCCGTAAAGGATCGGGAAATCGAGCTGCGCCTCCGAGGCGTCGAGCGCCGCGAACAGGTCGAACACTTCGTCGACGACCTGGTGCGGCCGCGCGTCCGGCCGATCAACCTTGTTGATGGCGACAATCGGATGCAGGCCGACCTTCAGCGCCTTGGAAACCACGAACTTGGTCTGCGGCAGCGGTCCCTCGGCGGCATCGACCAGCACGATCGCGCCGTCCACCATGTTGAGGATGCGTTCGACCTCGCCGCCGAAATCGGCATGCCCCGGCGTGTCCACGATGTTGATGCGGGTCTCGCCCCACAGGATCGACGTGACCTTGGACAAAATCGTGATGCCGCGCTCGCGCTCGAGCACATTGGAATCCATCGCGCGCTCGGCCACGCGCTGGTTCTCGCGGAACGCGCCCGACTGCTGCAGCAGCCGGTCGACCAGCGTGGTCTTGCCGTGGTCGACATGGGCAATGATGGCGACGTTGCGAAGATGCATAGGGGATGCCGATGAAAAACACGAGGTGCCCGGCTCGACCGGGCACCGATTTGGGCACTGCATATAGTGATTTAGCGTATACGCCGCAATCCGGCGGCGCGCGGGATGCCGAGCTTCATCGCAAGCCGAAGGCTGGCTGTACCCCGCCCTTAATGCGCAGGTTGGAGTTGGCCGAGCGCTCACCTGTGTGCCGGACGGCGCGGAGCGGTCGAAACATGCAGCTCACGATGCCCAGGAGGCCGATGTCCGTCCGTTGACGACCATCAACACCGAAATCTTGCATGTGAGGCATGGCCGGGCGGATCGATCGTTCGAGCCTTCCGCAACCCTGTTGCGGCCGCCGCATTTGTCGTAGAAGGGTGCCTGAAGTAGGCGCCCGAGAGGATCCCCGTGCGCAGTACCGTCGCCGTTCGCAACCGCCGCAATGTGCTGTGCGTATTCCCGCACTATACGCCGGCCTTCGGCACCTTCGCCCACGCCTTCCCGCTGATGTACAACGTCAGCGCATTCATGCCGCCGCAGGGATTGCTGCTGATCGCGGCTTACGTGCCGGAAAGCTGGCAGGTGCGTTTCGTCGACGAGAACATGACGCGCGCGACCGACGCCGACTTCGAATGGGCCGACGTCGTCATGGTCTCCGGGATGCACGTGCAGGCGCCGCAGATCCGCGACATCAACCGCCGCGCCAAGACGGCCGGCAAGGTGGTGGTGCTCGGCGGCCCGTCGGTCTCGGGTGCGCCGGAAATGTATCCGGACGTCGACTATCTCCATATCGGCGAGATGGGCGACGCGACCGATGCGCTGATCTCGCTGCTCGATGAGGACGTGACGCCGCCCTCCGCGCAGACCCGGTTCGAGACCAAGGAGCGCCTCGCGCTCTGCGATTTTCCGGTGCCGGCCTACGGCAAGATCCCGCTCGGGCGCTACCTGATCGGCTCGCTGCAGTTCTCCTCCGGCTGCCCCTACCGCTGCGAGTTCTGCGATATCCCGGCGCTCTACGGCCGGGTGCCGCGTCTGAAAACGCCCGAGCAGATTTGCGCCGAGCTCGACGCCATGATGGCGCAGAAATCGCGGCCGCAGACGATCTATTTCGTCGACGACAATTTCATCGGCAACAAGAAGGCCGCCAAGGACATGCTGCCGCACCTCGTGGCCTGGCAGAAGAAGAACGGCTATCCGCTCTCGTTCGCCTGCGAGGCGACGCTCAACATCGCCAAACAGACCGACACCCTGGCGCTCATGCGCGAGGCCTCCTTCAACACCATCTTCGTAGGCATCGAGACGCCGGAGATGGATGCGCTCAAGGGCATGCGCAAGGAACACAACGCCGCGCTGCCGATGATGGAGGCGATCCGCACCATCAACAGCTACGGCATGGAGATCACCTCCGGCATCATCCTCGGGCTCGACACCGACACCGACAACTCGGCCGACGCGCTATTGAACTTCATCGAGGCTTCACAGATTCCGATCCTGACCATCAACCTGCTGCAGGCGTTGCCGAAGACCCCGCTGTGGGATCGCCTGGCGCTCGACAACCGCATCATCGACGACCCCGCCCTCGAATCCAACGTGCGGTTCCTGCGGCCCTATGACGACGTGGTAAACTCCTGGCGCCGCTGCATCGCGCACGCCTACGAGCCGAAGAATCTGTTCGCGCGCTTCAGGCACCAGGTCGACGTCACCTACGTCAACCGGATGCCGACGCCGGCGCGCGGCAGGCTCAACTGGGACAACCTGCGCCAAGCCTCGGTCTTGGGCTTCCGGCTGGCGTGGCGCGTGGGTGTCAAGTCGGATTACCGGCGCGAGTTCTGGAGCGCGGTCGGCTATGCCGTCAGGCGCGGGCAGATCGACCAGGCGTTCGGCATGGGCTTCGTCGCCCACCACCTGATCCAGTTCACCCGCGAGGCGCTGCGTGGCGAGCAAAACGCCGGGTTCTACTCGACCCACGAGCCCGAGCGCACCGCCGAACGCGCCGCGGCCTAGCGCGCCTCAGCCCGCCGACAATGTCTGGCGCCGTTCAGCGATGGCCCGGCGCGCCTGGTCGATTGCCAACCCGAACGCCCGCATCGACGCTTCGTCGAGCATGCCGGCCGCGAACCGCTCCAGCGTGCCGGTGAGCAAAGCGTCGTTCTCGCGCTGCAACTCTTCCAGTTGCGCCATACTCTCGGCGCCGCGTGCCCGCGCCATCAGGTCGAGCGCGCTGCGCACCAGACTGCGATGATCGTCGGCGCGTTCGGTGAGCCGGCCGTAGGTCCCGAGCGCCGCCGCCACCGAGGCCAGAATCGAGGCGAACATGACGCCGAGATAGACGAAGTCGCTGTAGCGCTCGAGGAACGTCTTTTGCTCGCCGTCGAAATAGGCCACGGCGCCGGGATGCACGGAGATCGGCGAATCCTTGTCGGTATCGGGCGCCTTGATGCGGTTGGCGGCCGGGAATGCGGTCGCAATGCTGAAACGCATTCCCAGCAGCAGCTTGGCAAGCTCGCCGACGGTCTGCTCGCTCAGCCGGTTGCTGGCGACGATGTAGTGCGAGAAACCGATGGTGGTGACGCTCTTGGGAGGCTGCGGCGGGTTGCCGCCGAACGAACCTGCCACGGTTTCACCCGACTCGTAGACGGTCAGGCGCTGTTCCAGCGCCTCGGCCTCGCTGATCGGCACGAACGTCGGCACGCCGCCGTCGTGCCAGATCGCGGTGACGGCGTCGTTCATTTCCTTGCTTTCCACCGGGGCGGCGACGAACAGGACATCGACCTTGCGCTCGCGCACCGCCGCGTCGATGTCATCTGCCTCGATGGGGATGACGCGCACGCCGTCGAGGTCGACGCCATAGTGCCGCAGGATGGCCTCCAGTACGCGGACGTTCTCCCCCTCGCGCCCGACCACGCCCACGCGCAGGCCGGCAAGGTCACCGATCCTGCGCGCCTTCGAGCCCGACAGCGGCAGGATCGCGACCATGCTGGTGCGCAGCACGACCACCACCTGCCCGGTCGCCGACATGGCCACGTCGCGGCGCACCACCGCGAGGTCGACCTCACCGCGATCGAGTGCGGCGGCCGCTTCCGCCGCATCGGCTTTCTCGATGATGCGCAGCCGCACAGGGGCGCGATCACGTCCGAGCTGGGCGGCAATCGCGCCCATGAGCCGCGCGTCCTCGCCCTTGGGTGGACCGACGGCCAGCTTCAGCGTGATGGGCCGGGAGTAGTGGTAGAGCGCGAAGGCAACCAACGCCGCCAGCGCGAAAGCGCCCGCCGCGACGCCGAGCCAGATCCGGCGCATGCTCTGCCCCCCGCGTGTTTCAGGCGCCGGCCATGCGACGCCACGGCCCGAAGCGCGTGTCCTCCGGCAGCGCCTCGCGCACCATCAACATCTCGCCGATCGTTTCCGAAGTCACGAGGCCGACCAGCCGCCCAGAGGCATCGACCACACCGACCGCGGGCGCCGACTTTTCCTGCAGCAACCGGAATGCGTCGTCGAGCCGCCCACGAGCGGGAATCGTCGGCACCTCGGTGATCATGACGTCGGCGACGCGCGCCTCCGGCCCTTGCGCCTTCAACGCCTTGATCATGTCGTTGCGGCCGAGCAGGCCGACCAGCCTGCCGGCGGCATCGACCACCGGGAATTCGGTTTGGCTCGTCCGCAACAGCAACTCCACCGCATCCCCGATCGGAGCCTCGACGGGGAGCGTGGCGAACTGATTGATCATCGCGGCGCCAACCGGCACGCCGCGCGACATCGCCCGCACCGCGGCCAGCTGCGCCTCCGAGGCCGCGGCGAGATAGACGAAGATCGCGATGAAGATCAGGATCGGGTTGCCGAACAGGCCGATGAACCCGAGCACGAAGGCAAACCATTGCCCGATAGTCGCGGCGATCTCGGTGGCGCGCGTGAAACCCAGGCGGATCGCGAGCAGCGAGCGCAGGATCCGCCCGCCGTCCATCGGAAAAGCCGGAATCATGTTGAACGCGGCAAGGAACAGGTTTACCGATGCGAGCCGGTCGACCATCGAGACGCCGCCGCGGTCGACCGCGGCGAGACTGCGGCCGCTGACCTCCGCGCCGGCGAAAACCATCAACAACAGCGCGATCGCGACGTTCACCAGCGGTCCGGCGATGGCGATCAAGAACTCCTGTCCGGGCTCCTCCGGGATGCGCTCAAGCCGTGCCACCCCACCGATCGGCAACAACGTTACGTCCGGCGTATTGATGCCGAACGCGCGTGCCGTAAACACGTGACCGAACTCATGCAGCAGCACGCACAGGAACAGCAGCAGCATGAAGATGGTGCCGGTCCAGGCGGCATCGGAGCCGCCGGTCACGTAGTTCGCGCCCCAGATATAGACCAGGAACAGGATGAAGGTGATGTGGATGCGGACTTTGGTACCGGCAATGCTGCCGATATCGATGGACCAGAGCATGAAGTTGCCTCCCCGGACGCTCCTGAATTCCGGCCGAAGCCTAATGTAGGGGAGCCGGGAAGCGTTTGCGAGGCGACGGCGGCCGGTCCGCATTGCGGGCGGCGACAAGGATGACCGTCATGAGGGCGTCGAGGCAGACCGAGCGTACCGGCAATTGAAGCGAACCGGTCGCGGCCGGCCGGCGTCTTCGCCGACCTCCAGTCTAAAGAAATGCGGCCGGGTCGGCGCACTATCGAACGCGCGCCGCCCAGCCTGGGCCCGGGAGGAGGCGGGCCCTCGCGTAACCGGAATCGATACTAGAACGCGGTGCTCTCCGGCAGTTCGGACGGCGGCAACAGCCGCCAGAGCTGGCGCAGCGCCTCGATCCTCACGGCATCCGGACAGTCGGGCTGCATGAACGCCGCAAAGTCGGATTGTAGCGTCAGGGCGACGGCCTCGGTGCAGGGCCGATAAGGCGCGAACGCCGAACCAGTCATTTCACCGCGCTGCAGCACGTCGGCGCCTGCCGAGGCGCTGCCGGCGGTGAGGAAGGTGAGCGCAAGCACGGCGACCGCGGCCGGGCGCGTGATCTTGGGCTGACACATGGCTTTCTCCCTTGTTTCGCATCGCTCCTCCGCCCTGCATGGCGGCGGCGGAGGCATGGCCCCATATGCCCGCAAGCCCCGGCTGCAAGCTTGCAGGTGGGCTCGATATGTTCTTGAGATTTGCTTGAGATTGCGGGTGGCGACCCGGCTATTCGGGCTTGCGGGGCTGCTCCAGCCGGCGTCGGCGCTGCCCGAGCGTGCGCAGCCGCAGCGCGTTGAGCTTGATGAAGCCCTCGGCGTCGCGGTGGTCGTAGGCGACCGCGCCCTCCTCGAAAGTGACGAGCTCCTGGTCGTAGAGCGAGTACGGGCTCTCGCGTCCGACCACGTGCACGCCGCCTTTGTAGAGCTTGAGCCGTACGCGTCCGGCGACCAGCTCCTGCGATCTGTCGATCGCGGCCTGCAGCATCTCGCGTTCCGGCGAGAACCAGAAGCCGTTGTAAATCAGCTCGGCATAACGCGGCATCAGCTCGTCCTTGAGGTGCGCGGCACCGCGGTCGAGCGTGATCGATTCGATGCCGCGGTGCGCGGCGAGCAGGATCGTGCCGCCCGGCGTCTCGTACATGCCGCGCGACTTCATGCCGACGAAGCGGTTCTCCACCAGATCGAGCCGGCCGATGCCGTGCTGGTGGCCGAGCTGCATTCAGCATACGTCAGCAGCGCCGCCGGCGACAGTCGCCTTGCCATCGACCGCGGTCGCGTCGCCGCGTGTGAAATCGACCGTGATGTATTGCGGCTGGTCGGGCGCGGCCGCAGGCATCGCCGGTACGCGAGTAGACGTAATCCGGCACCTCGGCGGCCGGATCTTCCAGCACCTTGCCCTCGGAGGAGGTGTGCAGCAGATTGGCGTCGATCGAGAACGGCGCTTCGCCGCGCTTGTCCTTGGCGATCGGGATCTGGTGCAGCTCGGCGAACTCGATCAGCTTGCTGCGCGAGCGTGAGATCCCACTCGCGCCACGGCGCGATGACGGTGACGTCGGGCTTGAGCGCATAATAGGTGAGCTCGAAGCGCACCTGATCATTGCCCTTGCCGGTGGCGCCGTGAGCGACCGCGTCGGCGCCGGTCTTGCTCGGCGATCTCGATCTGCCGCTTGGCGATCAGCGGTCGCGCGATCGAGGTGCCGAGCAGGTACTGGCCCTCGTACAGCGCGTTGGCGCGGAACATCGGAAAGACGTAGTCGCGCACGAACTCTTCGCGCAGGTCCTCGATGAAGATATTCTCGTCGCGGATGCCGAGCAGCCGTGCCTTCTCGCGCGCGGGCCCAAGCTCCTCGCCCTGGCCAAGATCGGCCGTGAAGGTGACGACCTCGCAGCGATAGGTCTTCTGCAGCCATTTCAGGATGATCGAGGTGTCGAGCCCGCCCGAATAGGCCAGCACCACCTTGTTCACGGCACGTTGTGGCATGCGGTCCATCGCATCGCCTCGTCTGCGAGATTGCAGAGGTCGGCGCGCGAGCCCCGCCCCCCTCGGGAAAAACGGCGCGGACTATAGGGGGAATGTAAGCGCGCGCAAAGCGCAGCACCGCCTTCGATGCCGACGCTCAGGAGGACGCGCCCGCCGCCGAGCAGCGCGCCCGTTTTCGCAATCTCGCGGACCCTCGCGGCTGTGGCCCCGTGGCGCCGTCTCCAATAAAGTCCGCTCCGCCGTATCTTTGGAGCAGCGCGCGAGATGTCGTCCCGCCCCACCGATCCGTCCTCCGGTTGGCAGCCCGAACTGGACGAGCTAAGGGCGCGCGAGCAGGCGGCGCACGCCCTCGGCGGGCCCGACAAGGTCGCGCGCCAGCGCGCCGGCAGCCGGCTCACGGTGCGCGAGCGCATCGCGGCGCTGATCGACGCGGGCTCCTTCCACGAGGTCGGGACGATCGCCGGGCGCGCGCAGTATGACGCCGCCGGCAATCTGGACAGTTTCACGCCGTCCAATCGCGTCATGGGTCGCGCCCGCATTGCCGGCCGGCCGGTGGTGGTCACGGCCGACGATTTCACCGTGCGAGGCGGCTCTGCCGACGCGACCATCGGCGCCAAAGCGGTGCACGCCGAGCGGATGGCCAACGAGCTGCATCTGCCGATCGTGCGGCTGATCGAGGGGTCCGGCGGGGGCGGGTCGGTCAGAACCATCGAGACCACCGGGCGCGCCAATCTGCCGGGCGGCATCGGCCCGGCGCAGGACTGGTACCAGCTGATGGCCGACAATCTCGCGACCGTGCCGGTGGTCGCGCTCGGCCTCGGCTCGGTGGCCGGGCTCGGCGCGGCGCTGCTGGCGGCCAGCCACTATTCGGTGATGGTGAAAGCAACCTCGGCGGTGTTCGTGGCAGGGCCGCCGGTCGTGGCGCGCGTGGGCGAGAAGGCCGACCTCGGCAAGCAGGCGCTGGGCGGATGGGAAATCCAGTGCGCGGCCGGCGCGGTCGACGAAGCGCTCGAGAGCGAACAGGACGCGTTCGCGGCGGCGCGCGCGTTCCTGTCCTATCTGCCGGCATCGGTGTTCGAGCTGCCGCCCCGCGCGCCGGTCAACGATCGGTCGGACCGCCGCGAGCCCATGCTCGCTACCGCAATTCCGCGCGACCGCTCCCGGCCCTACAAGATGCGTCCGATCGTGGAAGCGGTGGTGGACCAAGGCTCGTTCTTCGAGATCGGACGTCACTTCGGCCGTGGCCTCATAACCGGCTTGGCGCGGATCGACGGCCTGCCGATCGCCATCATGGCAAGCGATCCGTTTCACCAGGCCGCCTCGTGGACCGCGCAGGTGTGTGCCAAGGTGGTGCGTTTCGTCGACCTTGCCGAGACCTTCCATCTGCCGGTCGTCTATCTGTGCGACTGTCCGGGCTTCGCGATCGGGCTCGACGCCGAACGGGCGGCGACCATCCGTCACGGCGTGCGCGCGATGGCGGCGATCAATCAGTCGAGCGTACCGTGGTGCACGATCATCGTGCGCAACGTGTTCGGTGTCGCCGGCGCCGCGCATGTGCCGGCGGGCCGTCTGGCGCTGCGCTACGCCTGGCCGTCGGCCTGGTGGGGCTCGCTGCCGCTCGAAGGCGGGATCGAGGCGGCCTACCGGGCCGAACTCGACGCGGCCGCCGACCCGAACGCCAAGCTGGTCGAGATCGAGGACCGGCTCAATGCGCTGCGCTCTCCGCTTCGGACCGCGCAGGCGTTCGAGGTCGAGGAGATCATCGATCCCCGCAACACCCGGCCGCTGCTGTGCGAGTTCGCGGCGCTGGCAGAACCGTTGCGCACGCCCGGGCGGCGAACGTTCGGGATGCGGCCGTAAGGCGTAATGGTGTCACGCTGCCGACATGCGCGGGCGAGCATCGCCACAGCGATTGCGAGGGTAGCCCGCGCATCCACGCGGTCCGCAGAGACTCTTGGAAAGACCATAGATTTGCCGGAGGTCACACCCGGCAGTGTCCCTTGAAGGCTGTCACCGCCTACTCGAGCGTGAAACCGACCTTCATCACCACCTGATAGTGCTTGATCTTGTCGCCCTCGATGTGGCCGCGCGTCTGCACGATTTCGCACCAGCGCAGATTCTTGAGGGTGGAAGATGCGCGCGCGATGGCGCTCTGCATTGCGTCCTCGATGCTCTTCTCCGATGAACCGACGAGCTCGATGACCTTGTAGATATGATCCTGCATGCCGCCCTCCATCACGGCGCCAGCCGATCCTGCGGCCGCGCAGCGCAAAGCTTACTGCGATTGCGGCCGCGATGCAGGAGGCTCGCTCAGGGCCTTCGAATCGGGCTCCGGCTCTTTCAGATCGAGGCCTCGGTTGTGCGGCGGCTGAGTGCCGACGGTGCCCTGGCCGGTTTGCTCCTCCGGCGCGCTTGGCTTCTTGGACTCGATCGGCGGTCCGATTCTCTCCGGAATCGCGGTTGGGTCCGGCCGCTGCGGTCCCGCGTCCGTGCCCGGTGGGGTTTGCCCCTGCGAAGCCGGTTGCGCCAACGCCGCCGCGGCGCTGAGCGCAAGCAGCAGTGCGGCCGAAATCGGCCCGGTCATCCGTTCGGTTCGCATGAATATCCTCCGCCTGCGAAAACGAATTGGAGGACCGACTGGTTCCAACCCGGAATACGCCGCGGCGGACGTCGATACCAGGAGCGTGACCCGATCAAAGCCAATCGGATCGGGCTCCGCCGGAGATCTCTAGGGAACCGATTTCGGCTTTTCGGAATCGTCACCGGGTGTCAGCGTGGGCGCCGCCGCGAACGGCGGACCTTGCCCCTCGCTGGCGCCGGCAATTGCGATCTTGCGAGCCAGCACGGTGATCAGCTCCATCTGGGAGCGAATCTTCAGATGCAGGTTCAGCAGCACGATCAGGCTGATTCCGATCCAGACATAGATCACGAGGTCGACACCGCGGCCGATGCCCACCCAGGCGGCAATGCGCGTCGCCTGTTCCGGAAACCAGACGAAGAACAGGCCCGCCCAGGCGGCGAGCACCGTCAGCAGTCCGACCGCCGGGGAACGTGGATACTCGATCCAAGCGTAGAACAGCGTGGCCAGCAACAGGCCGGTCAGGATGAGCTGGGCGATCATCGGTGCAGCCGGCGCGCGAACAGATCGAGGACAATGCTCAAGGAATTGCTGAGCTGCTGGCCCTTGGCGAGCGAATAGGTGCTGTATTCGATCGTGACCGGTGCCTCCACGTATTTGAGCCCGCTGGCTGCAATCTGATGCAGGATTTCGGAAGCGTGCGCCATGCGATTCTGCTTGAGCCGGATGGCAAGTGCTCCGCGGCGGGTCATCGCTCGCAGGCCATTGTGCGCGTCGGTGATGCGCAAACCCGTGGTCGCACGGGTGAACCACGTCGCCGCCTGCAACAACCGCCTGCGCGCAGACGGCATGTTGAGCGTATCGCCGAGGAACCGACTGCCGAGCGCGAAATCCGCGCCGCCGCGCAGCAGCGCCTCCATCAGCCGTGGAATGTCGCGCGCCCGGTGCTGGCCGTCGGCATCGAACGTGACGATGAATTCCGCGCCGGCCGAAACCGCATATTCGAACGCCGTTTGCAGCGCCGCCCCCTGTCCGAGATTGATCGGATGTTCGAGCACCATGGCACCGGCCTCGCGCGCCGCGGCGCCGGTGCCGTCAGTCGAACCGTCGTCCACCACGACGGCCGGGTACCCGGCGCGCCGCACGTCCGCGACCACGTCGGCGATCACCCGCGCCTCGTTGTAAGCCGCGAGCACCACCCACACCTCATGCGGGGGAGGAGGACGGTCGTCATCCGGTCACCAGGATCAGGCCGCACAAAATCACCGCGATGCCGATCGCCAGCCGGATCGTCATCGGCTCGGTGAACAGGACGCTGGCGAGCACAGGCGTGACGGCGAACGCCAGCGCCACGAACGGATAGGCGCGCGACAAGGGGGTGAAGCTCAGGATCCACACCCAGAGCACGGCCAGGCCGAGATAGAGAGCCAAGGCGAGCAGGAAGACCCAGTTTTGCAGCAACCCCAGAACGCGGTCGCCGAGCGGCGCGCCGCCGGCGAAGCGCAGGGCCGCAACCTTGAACAAAATCTGGCCGCCCGCCATCCCGGCGGCGTAGGCGGACAGCAAGGCAATCTGCGTCAGCGAGAGGCGGTCACTCATTCGTCGGCTTTCGCAAAACGACGCGCATGGCGTCGAACAGGTTGACCGGAATGCCAATACTACTGCCTTTCGGTTGCCGGGCCGGCGAGAGCCCGAGCATCCGTTGGCATTGAAACACGATCAGCGATAGCGGCACGACCTTCCAGGGGTGATCGCAGGCCGCAACCTCGAGGCCAAGCGAGGCCGCCAGCCGCCTGATGCTCTTCTGGGTGAAGAACCACAGATGCTGCGGCGGCGTCATCAGCCGCCACCTCTCGCCCGTCAGGCGGGCAACGCCCGAGCCAAAATCGCCGGTGGTGAGCATGATCACCCCCCCGGGTCGAGCTGCCGCGCGCACAGCGCGAGCGTGCCGTGGGGATCGGGCAGATGCTCGATCACGTCCAGCAGCACGATGGCGTCGAGCCGGCCCAACTGATCGAGCAGCGGTTGCTCGGCAACGCCGTGCAGAACGTTGAGGCCGGCACCCCGGGCATGGGCCACCGCGTCCTCGGAGAGCTCGATTCCCGCGACATCGAAGTAGCGTTGGGCCTCGAGCAGGAAAAAACCATAGGCGCAGCCGAGCTCCAGCAGCTTGCCGCCGTCACGGTACCGGCGCAGGACATCCACCGCCCGCGCAAACTCGTGGCGCAGCACCGGTTCGGCCCCGCGGTAGTCGGCATACCCGTCCGCATGCGCGCCCGAGAAGTACTCGTCCGTATAGTAGGAGGCCGGATCGAACCCGCTGGTCTCAGCCCGGCCGATCCCGCACTCCTGGCATTGCAAGATGTCGCACCCGTTCTTGCGGTAGAGAAACCGCTGCACCGTGGGCCGCGCGCATGCGGGACACGGCAGGGTTTGCGGTTCAGTCCGGTGCAGCATTGCACGCCGTCTTCCCAACGGGCCGAGTGGTGTTCCGCGTGAGCGCGCGCGTGGCGAGCCGCGAGATGATCCAGGCGGCGCCGACCGAGGCCGGGCCGATCAGGATAAGATTGTAACGGCTGTAGTGGTTCGCAACGGCGGCATGCATGGCGACCATGACCAGCGGCGGGATGGCATAGAGCAGGAACAGTCCTTGCTTCCGGCGCGCCGCCCGCACGCCGGCCCAGACAAACAGCGGTACAAGGACGAGGCCGAATATGCCTCCGATCCAAAGTCCGCACCAGGCGAGCGGCAGGGTCGTCAGCAGGTAACGCCACCAGTGGGTCCGCAACTCCTCGCGCGCCAGTGTGCCGATGACAGGGTCGAGCCGCCCGTGCTGGGCGACCAGAGCCAGCCGGCGCGCCCGGCCCTCGCTGAAGAAGCCCTTCGGATCGCGCCAATCGAAGCGGCTCGCCGCGTCGGGGCCTGTCAGGCGCTCGACCAACCAGGCGCCGATCCCAGGAACGCAGTAGTGAAACGCCAGCACGAACTCGCGCGCCGTCATTCGATTGAAGGCAAACCGTTCGATCACCGACAGCGCGCCATACTCCTCGGTCAATCCCCATTTGCCGACCGAGCCCGCGTTTCGCGCCGTCCACGGCAGAACGACAATCGCGAACCCCAGGCAAAACCCGAAGACGGCGGTCGCCAGCGACCGGCGGTCGGCGCCGGCGACCAGGCCGGCGAGCAGGGCCAGGATCACGATCACCGGCCCCAGCACCACGAAGGACGGCCGCGTCAGCACCAGCAGTCCCAGAAACAAACCGGCAATCAGCCAGGCGATGCTGCGTCTGGCCTTCAGGCCCCACACCATGGCGGCCGCCGTGAGACCGTAAAGGGCGAAGGTCGCGCTCTCGGTCATGATGTAGGAGAACAGATCCGCCTCCGGCAGCAACGCGACGGTCGCCAGCGCGCCCGCCAAATAGAACATGAGGGGGCGTCCGAAGATCAGCTCCGCCGTGAGCCCGATGGCAAGCACCCCAATCGCCAGCAACAAGGCATGCAGCAGGTGAACCGGTCGCGCGTAGATGTCGCACGGTTCGCCGCCGCGCTTGCCGTGATTGGTCTCGACCGCGCACTCGACCGCGCGTGCGAACCGCGGATCGGCCTTCATTATGGCAGCGACCAGCACAGGGTAGACCGGGCCGAAGAACATGCCGGGCGGCGGGGGCCGCACCGTGCTGTCGGTGTCATCGAAAATGCCGTTGCTGAAAACCTGATGACGCAGCAGGTCGAACGCGATCGTCAGATAGAAGGACTGGTCGAAATCGTTCAGGCGCTTGGTTGGCCTGCTGGCGATCGCTATGGCCAGGACGGCAAGTATCGCAAGCCCGAATACGATCCTTACTCCGACGATACGGGCGCCGACGCGAACCGTCATCCCGTCCGGGTTTGGCGTCACGATCACTGGCTCACTTCCAGCGCGCCGCCCGCTTCTCGGCAAACGATGCCAGCCCTTCCGCCGCCTCAGCCGATTGGCGCTTGGCGGCGTGGCTTTCGGTCAGTTCGCCGAAGGCACTTTCGGCACGTTCCCAGGCCGCACGGAGTGCGAGCGCCTTGGTCTCGGCGATCGCCTGCGGAGCATTTGCGAGCACAAGATTGACGATGCGCCCGCATGCTCCCTCGAGCTCGAGCCGCGGGACCACGTCATGCACGAGGCCGATCCGCAGCGCCTGCTGGGCGTCGAAGCGCTCGCCGGTCAGCGCGTAGCGGCGCACCTGGCGTGCCCCGATGGCGTCGTTGAGCTGCGGGATGATGATCGCCGCCGTCAGCCCCCAGCGCACCTCCGCGATGGAGAACATCGCATCGTCGGCCGCGATGGCGATATCGCATGCCGCCACGATGCCGGTGCCGCCGCCGAAGCATGCGCCCTGTACCAACGCGATCGTCGGCACGGGCACTCGATTGAGGCGTTGCACCGCTTCGGCGGTCGCACGGGACACGCGCACGTTCTCTTGCGCCGACTGCTGCCTGACGGCGTCGATCCATTTCAGGTCGGCGCCGGCCTGAAAGTGCCGGCCGTGGCCCTTGAGGACGACCGCCCGCAACTGCTCGGCGCCCGCAAGCGCATGCAACGCGTCGAGCAGGCCTTGAATCAACTGGTCATCGTAGGCGTTGTTGACCGCGGGCCGATTGAAGATCACGGTCGCGACCCCTCGCTCGTCAACGTTCCAGAGCACCGGGCCGGTTGAGTTCGAGAGGCTCATCGCGCAGCTCCAGTTGGCGGCTGTCTGCCGGCCCGTTCACAAAACCCTCGAGGGCGAGCCCTGCGGCCCAGAGCGTCTCTTGGCACGCGATCCCGGTATAGGACGCCTCATCCGGCGAGGGAAAGTTTACTTCTGCGTGGCAACGTCGGCGCCCTGGTACCCCGGCGGCCCCTATGAAGATGTCCGAATGGCGCGAGCTGCGGAACCGGCAGGCGCGTGCTCGCCTTGAGAACGCGTTGCCGGCGATCTTTCCCGCGACCGTCATGATGCACGCGCTGGCGCGGCGCTTCATCCCACCGTTGCCGCGGCTCGCCGTCGACGGTTACTGGCGCGCACATCCGCTTCGGGCCGACAGGCTCGCGCGCGCGCTGGCCTTCCGCAGCGGCGCGCCCGCCCAATGGAAGTGGCGGCTGGCAACCGAAGGAAGCAGCGAATTGCCGGCGAGCTTCCGGACGCCGCCGGCGCCGTATCGGGAGAAAGCCTTCGCGCTCGGCCCGGGCCATTGCTGTGTGTGCGGCCAGCCGGTCTACCGCTTCGGCTGGCACACCGACTTGTGGGATGGGGGGCCGAACCGGAACGCGAGCTGGCACAGCGCGTGCGTGACCGCGTGGCGGTTCTGGATCGCGCCGAGCGACCACGTGACGGTGCTCAAGCGGCTACAGAACCGGCGCTGTGCGGCGACCGGCGGGCGGCTATGGAAGGCCGCCGAGGTCGACCACCGCATCCCGCTGTTCCGGATTTGGGGCGAGATGCGCGAGATGCCGTGGCCGGCGCTCCTGAGCTTCTGGGGCCTGCCCAACCTGCAGGTCATCAACCGCGAGGTGCATGTGGCAAAATGCGCAAACGAGGCCGTTCACCGGTCGCGTCAACGGCCCGGCAGGTCGCCTGAAGGCCGCCCGGCCGCCTTCAAGGCTCGCGGCCCGACTCCAGCCCGTGTGCCGGCTTGAGCGCGCCTGCCGGCGTGCGCTCGCTGGAATCCCGGCCGCCGAAGACACCGCGCAGGCGAATGACCCCCCAGACCAATGGGTTCATCCGCCACCATACTTTCTCCGCCTCCCGCCGCAGGACACCGGCGATCACCTCCGGCGCCTCGCCGAAGGCCTCCGGCATCTGGGCCGAGAGCACCGAATCGCCGAGCACGTCCCAGCGCGATGAGCCGCCCATCAGCGGCGAGCGGATGGCGTAGACGACCCGGCTGATGCGGGCCTCCCGGATCGGGAACGAGCACATCGGGCAGGGCTCGACGGTGGTGTAGAGCGTGCAGCCGGAAAGCTTGGTGCGACCAAGCTTGCGCTGCGCTTCCGACACTGCCATCAGCTCGGCATGCCGCGTGACGTCGCAATCGCGCGCGACCCGGTTGGTGGTTTCGACCACCACCTGGCCGTTCTCCGCGATCACGCAGGCGAAGGGATATTCGCCCTCGCTCACCGCCTCCCGGGACAGTGCGATGCATCGCTCCATCATTCTCAGGTCGATGGCGTCCGGACCCGGAGGATTCATGCGGGGCTCATTTCATGCTGGCCGCGGCTCGGGAGCCTTGGGAAACCGGCATCCGAGATAGAGACGATTGGCGGCGCGGGCGCAAGCCCGAACAGTCCGGCGGGGCCGCTATCGGGGCACCAGCTCGTAGAGGAGGAACGATTCGATCAGGATCGAATACTCTTTGGCGAGGCGCGCGGCAAATCCCGCCTGTTCGATCCGCATGCCGAATAGATCGAGGTCGGAATCCGACGAGACCATGACATAGATCCGCCCCCCGGGTTTCAGCCGCTCGCGCGCCTGGTCGAACAGCGCCGCCACGTCGCGATAGGCCGGCCCGGCATGCCAGCCGCGATCAGCCAGGTCGCGCGGCTCGCCGGCATGTTTGGGCGGGCTGGACAGGATCACGTCGAACAGCGGGCGGGGCGCAAACGCCGCGAGCAGGTTGGACGCGATGGCGGTTACGCGATCGCTCAGCCCGTTGGCGCGAGCATTCTCGGCGGCCGAGATCGCGGCGTTGGGATTGATGTCGGCCGCAATGACATTGGCAGCGCCAGCACGCGCTGCCGCCAGCGCCAGGATGCCCGAACCGGTGCCGACGTCGATGACGGTCTTGCCGGAGAGATCGAGCTCGTCGATGAACTCCGCGAACCGCTCGCTGGAGATGAAGAAGCGTGGGTGAAAAACCGTCGGGCGTACGCTTAGGCGAAAGCCTGCCGCCCGTGCGACCCGGGTGCCCTGCCGGCTGAGGATCAGGTGGTAGGAAAAGAAATGAATGAACGCTCGCAGCAATCGGCGCACCGGGCCGTGCGGCGTCGCGCGGCGGTCGAGCACAGCCGCCCCCCCTTCGGCGAGCGGCCGCAACGCGATCTCATCCATCCTGGCATTCTCCTTGCGCGGTGACGCACCCCCGCCGCTCCTGCGGCCCGATTAGCAAAATTCCAGCGCTGCAGCGAGTCCCGCGCGAGGGGGTCGGCAGCCGTCTCAGCCAGCCTTCCTGACGTGGCGGCCCTCGCTCCGGAACGTCTTATGCCGGCCGACGAGATTGCGCTCGAAGATGCGGACCGCCTTTTCGGCGTCTGCCACAGCATGCCCGATCCGTTGCGCATGACGACCGTGCTTTTTCAGGATCGCAAGCGTGGCGTCGGCCGAGGCAGGATCGACCACGTAGCAAAATCCAACCCCCATGTTGAACACTTCGAACATCTCGTGATCTTCCACGTTCCCGTGTCGCTTGATCAATCCAAAAATGGGGTGGGGCTCGATCAGCCGATCGATTTCGAAACCGACGCGCGCCTCGACGCGAGCCAAATTGAGCAGGCCATCGCTGGTAATGTTGATGAGAGCTTTGATGCCCGCAACGTTGTGCAGGATTTCCATCGCCTCGGGAACATAGATGTCGGTCGGGCGCAGCAACTCCTCCCCGAGCGTTCCGGCGAGCTCGTCGAATTTGTGGCCGAGCGCGAAATTTCCGTTGTGGAGCAGCGCTCTCCGCGCCAGCGAAAACCCATTGCTGTGGAGGCCGTTGCTCCTGACCCCGATGACGACGTCGCCGGCCGCGACATTCCTGCCGCAAATGATCTTGTCGAGGTCGACGCGCCCGACCGCCATGCCGACCAGATCAAACCCGCTCACGATATCCTTGAGCTGCGAGGTTTCGCCCCCCGAAATGGAGATCTGCGCCATTCTGGCGCCCTCGCACAGGCCGGCACCGATCGCATCGAGCATGGCGGCATCGATGCGGTCGACCGCGATATAGTCGACGAGAGAAACCGGCTGGGCGCCCACGCAGATCATGTCGTTCACGTTCATCGCGACGCAATCGATACCGATCGTGTCATATTTTCTCATCTTGTCGGCGATCATGGTCTTCGATCCGACACCGTCGGTGCAGAGCGCGACACCGACCCCGTCCATCTCGATGACGTTTGCAAAATAGCCGATCGGCAGCAGAACCCGGCCCATTCCGTGCTTGGGCCAGGTGCCGCGAACCCGATCGATGATACGGCCCAACCCCGCGTCCGCTTCGGCGGTATCGACACCGCTCTGCTTGTAGGCCTCTTGGCGCACTTGCTGTGACCTGTTTTGGCGATCCTTGGATTCGATGGCCGTAACGCTAGCATGTCGCCGGCCTCGGGCGCCACGTTGCGCTCTTGGGCGCTCCCCAGAAAAGCAAGTTCTCCTTGGCAGCGCCTGCCCGCGCTCTCAGCGGTTTCTTCAAGCCGGTTACTGCCCTCGCGCAGCCGCAAGGGGGCCGGCGACTCGTCCAGTCACCGGCCCCGATACGATACAGGGGGAGCGGCGCGCTTTCGCGCGCGCCGCTCTGCAATAGCGCTAGTACAGCACCACCGGGTTTGCAGGCGAGCCGGTGCCGCCGACGATCCGCAGCGGTGCCCAGATGAACGCGCCCTCGAAGATCCTGTTGTCGACCAGCGATTTGGTGTCCACGTTCTCCAGGTTCCAGATGCCACGGCGCGTTTGCATCTCGGTGTGGCAGGGCACCGCGTAGTCGGTCCCCTGTTCGCCGGCCGGCTGCGCGTCATTGGCCGACGTGTCGCCCATCATCAGCGAGATATCGCGCGAGGCCATGTACTCGCAGGCGCTCAGCCCGAAACCGGGCTCGCCCTTTGCGAACAGATCCCGGGCCGCCTTGCGCTGCTCGGCGTTCATCGCCATGTAGCGGTCGTTGCTCCAGGAATTGCCCTGCCCGGTGTGCAGGGCAACGCAGTCGCCCGGTCCGATTTCGTCGAGGTTCTGCGCCCTGACGATGGCCCGCACGTCGTCGGCCGTGACAATCCCCGGATCGCCGGCCTGCATCGGGATCGGCAGCATCTCCGCCGTGGCCGGGATCCTGCCCTGGGATTTCCGGTACGCCACCGCATCCAGCACCACCAAGCGGCAGACGAATCCCAGTTCGCCGACATGCTCCACGCCATTGGGGCCCATGCCGACCGCGCGTCCGCCAGCGGGCTCACGCTCGTAGGACTTCGGGAACATGTTGCCGTTGTAGAAGAACATGCCCTTGGAGGTGTTCACCCCGATGTGGCCGGGCCCGTCGAACTGTGTGCCGATCTGCCCGATCTCGGTGGTGATGTATTCGTCGTGGTAGACCAGCGCGTTCTTGCCGAACGGGCCGCCCTGCGGCGTCCCGGGCAGAACCATTGCCCACATGCGCGGACCGAACGCAGGGATCTCGCGGTGATAGTACTTGCCGACGGTGATCGCCTTGAACTGCTTCACCGCGCCGAGCGCGCGCTTGATGTGCGCCTGATTCTTGGTGTGGTTGGCGGAGCCCGCCTTGTCGTCTGCACCCCATTTCGAGGGCGCCCAGTTTTCGTTGAAAGGCTTGTCGTCCGAGGGGCCTGGAAGGAATGGGTTTTGCGCGAATGCCGAACCGGCAAAGACGACCGCGATCGCGGTGGCGAGAATCGGAAGTCTCATCGACGCCTCCTCCCTAACGTTGGTGTTGCGGCTGATCGTGCCACAGGCGGCGGCTTAGGGTCGCCGTCCACCTGCGGCGTGCGCCTATACGTCCCGGGTGTCCGGGTTGCCAGGCAACGATCTACCATCTGGAGTACCTTGGCAACAAAGGACCGGGCGCTCGAATCCGGTTTGACCTTCGGTGTTTCTCTTCGCCGCCTCGCAAGCCGCAGCCTGAGCAGCGTGACTGCCCTGCGCGAAGCTCCTGGCCGTCGGCCTCGTCGGCGCGCCTGGGCGGCACCTCGTTGCTGGCCCGCGGAGCCGTAAGCCCGCAGTCGATTGATCTGAATCATTTGGAGCCCCCCATTGCGAGCTACGATGGGGCAGGAACGCAATCTGAGCAAACGCGAGTTGGGCGAAACGGCAGGCCAAGATGCGACGACGGGAAGAACATGCTTTGCGACGAATGCCGGTCCAGATTGGCTGGTTGCCGGAGTGGCTGAAGCGCGCGCCCAACGCCCGAGATCGGCACTCGAGACCGGCCAACCCAGGATCGCCGACATGGCCACGAGAATACGCGACCGCGCCGATCACGATTCTCAGCGCCATCCTCTGTGGCCTTGCGGTGGCGGCGAACCCGGCAGCCGCAGCCGGCAAGCCGGATCGCATCCGCGTCGAGTACGTGGCGCCCAAGGATCGCGCCCACCAGCCGATCTACGAGGCGATCACGCGACAGCGCGCCCTCGAAAAGGTGCGGCAGATACTCAGCCCGCTGCGGCTGCCGCGCATTCTTCATGTCAAGGTGGAGGGCTGCGACGGAGTCTCGAACGCCTGGTACGACGAGGGAGCGGTGACCGTCTGTTACGAATACCTGGATGAGCTCTGGAGAAACGTGCCTGAGCAGACCGTCGCCGGGATGGCGCCGATCGATGCTCTGATCGGCCCTCTCATGGATGTATTCTTGCACGAGGCCGCCCACGCGGTGTTCGACATTCTGCAGGTGCCCCTGTTCGGCCGCGAAGAGGACGCAGCGGACCAGTTCTCCGCCTACATCATGCTTCGCTTCGGCAAGACCGAGGCACGCCGGTTGATCCTGGGATCCGCGTATCAATACAAAGGGGATCTCGGCGAAAAGACCGTCAAGGTCGATCTCAAGAAATTCTCCGACGAGCACGGCACGCCGGCGCAGCGCTTCTTCAATCTCCTGTGCATCGCATACGGCGCCGACGACAAGCTGTTCGCGGATCTCGTCGACAAAGGGTATCTGCCCAAGGATCGGGCGGAAGGCTGCGAGGGCGAATACCGGCAAGTCGCCCATGCGATGACGCGGCTGATCGCGCCGCACGTGGACAAGAAACTGGCCCGGCGGGTATTCCGCTCCCAGCTGCCTGACATGAATTTTCGGCCGCCGCGCCGATCAGCACCCGCAACGCGTCCCTGATCCTCGAGCTTGCACGCTTATGCGGGCCAGCGGCGGCGGCGTGACGACGGCGACTGCGATCGGCGGATTCCGGGATGCGCCCCGGCGCGACCGTGAAAGGGGGGAGCGGCCGCACCGAGACCTCCCGGCCCTTGGGAGGATGGAGAAGGCCGGGCTAACCGACAAGCTGGAGCGTAAATGGTTTCCGGCAATGTTCGCTGATCTGGATCAAGATGTGCCGCCGCAACCCTTGCTACATGCAAGGTGTGCGCGAAATGGGACGGAAGGCCCACGAGACCGCGCGAAAAAACTCCAAGCTGACTACCGGATTCCACTCGCGCGAATGGCCGCAGAGGAGGCTCCGCATGCGTGTCAAACGACTGGCCGCCATCACCGCATTGGCAATCTGGGTCGCAGCCTGCAACGAAGGCCCTCCCGGTCCGCAGGGCAGCCAGGGTCCTCCAGGGGCTGCCGGTGCCAAGGGCGATCCCGGTCCGGCGGGCCCGCCTGGGCCGGCCGGCCCGGCCGGCCCGGCCGGCGCAATCGGTGCACAGGGGCCGCAGGGCCCTTCCGGGCCGGGGGGGCCGGCGGCGGGCGGGTCCGATCCACCGATCCGAGTCGTGCGGGTGAACTGTGACGGCGCGGCCTGCAGGTTCGAATGTGGCCAAGACGAGGTGGTGCTCACGGCCCATTGTGGATCGCGCAGGTCGGCCGCGCGGTTTCCGACCGAAAGCTCCGCTTCGTGTCGTCGGACCGGGGCCGACGACGACCATCTGGTCGTGGCCTGCGCAAAGGTCTCGGTGCAGGCGGCTGCCCCCGCCGCCGCCGTACCCCCTTCAACCGCGGCTGCGCCGCGTGGCCTCCCGAACATCGATCATTGTCGCAGCGCGTCCGAACATGAGAAATGCCTGGAGGGCGAGCACAAGGCGCGCGAGCAACTGGTGAAGGATTGGGAGGAATTCGCCGGCGCCGACCGCAGTCGTTGCTCCGCGATGGTGACCAGCATCCCCGGCTCGGGAAGCTACGTCGAGCTGCTCACCTGCTTGGAGTCGGCGCGCGAGGCGAGAAAGCTGCGAAGAGAATAGGCTCGTCGCGATGCGCCACTGAAAACCGAAGCAATCCGGATGCCGCGGTTGCTTTCCGAGGCCGGCTACCCGATCGGGCTGCTCACGATGCCGGCCGCCCTTCGCCTTCCGCGACCGGGACGCGCGAGTTCCGGCGCGACGCGCTCGGCGAGGATTTGGAACAACCAAGCGATGCCGGCGTCCATCATCGCCGCCTTGGTGACGACCGCGCTGAGGGTATCGCTGCGCCGCCGCAGCGGCAGCTCGGCAGCAACGAGACCGAAGCGCGCCCCGTAGCGCGCCATGAGCTGGCGCGGAAGCGCGGCGATCAGGTCGGATTCTGCCAGGTGCGACAGCGCCATCATGAAGCTCGGGACGGTCAGCACGACGCGGCGCGACAGCCCCCTTTCGGCCAGCAATACGTCGACAAAGCCATGCGCGTCGCCGCTGAGCGAGACCAGGAGATGCTGCATTGCGCAGAACTGCGCGAGGCTCGGCTTGCGCGCGCAGGGGTGCCCTTTGCGCATGGCGACGACGAAATCCTCCTCGTAAAGCTTGCGCGCGACAAAACGCGGCGGAACCGTGCCGATCGGCAGAACCGCGACATCGACCTCACGAGCCTCGAGGCCTGCGAGCGCGCCGTGCCAGGCCTGGTCGCTCAGTCGGTCGCGCAGCTCCGGCATCAGCAGCCGCAGGCCGATGTCGATTCCGGGCGCAGTGCGGTTCAACAGCACGAGCAGGGGTGCCAGTACCACCGCCGACGCGCCATCGGGTGCGCCGATGGTGAAGCGGCGCCGCGCCGTCGCCGGATCGAACGGGGAGGCGCTGGCGACGATCCTGCCGACCCGGGCCAGCATGTCCCGGATGGGCTCCGCAAGCTCCAGCGCGCGGGCCGTCGGTACCACACCCTTGGGCCTCCGTAGGAACAACGGGTCGTTGAGCAGGCGGCGTAGCCGGCCGAGGCCATGGCTCACGGCCGACGGCGTCAGGTTGAGGCGCGCGGCCGCGCGCGCGACGTGGCCCTCCTCCAGCACGATGTCGAACAGCACCAGAAGGTTGAGATCGAGGCGCGATAGCTGAGCTGAGTTCAGCATCTTGATGAAGATGTATCACTGGATTCATGAGATGGCCAGAGGCATGAAACCGCGAAGACAGCGATCGGCCGCATGCCGATCGAAGCAATGGAGCCACTCATGTCGCGCATCACTTTGGCGGCGTCTGCGCTCGCCGTTCCTCTAGCGATCGCCGCTGGCGTCCCGGCCGCGGCACAACGCGCTGCGATCGTATCCGAATCGACCAGCGCGTCGCGGACCGCAACCGAGCTTGCGCCCGCCGAGGCTTCCGCCGTGGTCGCCTTCTGGCGAGAAGCCGGGCCCAGCCTCTGGTTCGCCAAGGACGCCGGTTTCGACCGCCGCTTCCGCGACCGCTTCCTTCACCTCTATGAGGCCGCGAGCCGCGGTGAGCTGGACGAATGGGCCGGCACGGCGGAAGGGGCGATGGCGATCGTCATCCTCCTCGACCAGTATCCGCGCAATTCGTTCCGAGGTACGCCCCGGATGTATGCCACGGACGAAATGGCACGCCGCGTCGCGGACGCTGCGATCGCAGCGGGTCACGATCACGCCGTTGAGCCCGCGCTGCGGCTGTTCTTCTACCTGCCGTTCGCCCATTCCGAGGCTCATGCCGACCAGGAGCGGTCGGTCGCGCTGGTCGAAGCGCTCGGCGAGCCAAGCCTGTCATTTGCAAAGCGGCACCGCGACATCATCCGCCGATTCGGCCGCTTCCCCCACCGCAACCCCATTCTCGGCCGCACGATGACCAAGGAGGAGCAGCGCTATCTCGACAACGGCGGCTTCAAGGGTTGAGGCGGCGAACCAGGCGGGGACCGGACTATTGCCCGATGGGCCACGCATTGCCCAAATGCGGCGTGGTATGTCCCCGCCACGAACCCAGTGAGAGCCGCACATTCCGGCGGCGTGCATTCCCGGAAGCAATCGCGCCTAGCGGAAGCCACCGGTGGCTGAGAACACCGGCTGCTTGTCGACCTTTGGAATTGGCCACCTCATTGACCCAGGGCTGCCGGAGCGACCCCATAACTGCATCTGCGGCGCGAATTGGCCGCGCTGGCAAATCGTACCGACACCAAGGCTGTGCACCTTCGGTCCGTCTCCGGCGCCGAGGAATAAATGCGTTCCACATTGCGGCAGAAACGCTTGTGCGCGGTCCCGCTCTCGCCGATCTTCACGTGATCTTCAATTCACCGGAGCGAAGCTGAACGTTCCTTCCGGCCGGCGTGGGCGCTCGAGCGATTGGTGGAGTTTTTTGGCGAGCCAGGAGCGGGAGCTGATACGCCGACGACAGGCAGGCCACCAAGGCGCTGGTTGCCAGCGCCGCCCAGCGTCCGCCATCCGCGAGGATGTCATCAGAGTCCGGCGTCACCTGCGCAGAGCCGCACTGCATCGAGGTCGAGTACGAGGTCGGCCATGGTCTTGAGGCTGCTTCCAGTCAGTTCTCCACCCCCAGCATGGTCCTGGTCTGCCGCAGGCCTTCCTGGTGCGGCGTAAAAAACCGACCGCGGATCGCGCCGCCGTCCACCACGATGTCCTCGCCATTGACGAACGTCGACCGATCCGACGCAAGCCAGCAGGCGCACTGGGCGATGTCATCGGAGATACCCGACCTCGGGATCGGCTGGGCTTTGGCATAGATCGTCTGAATCTTCGTCGCCAAGCCGTCGGCCTTGCTCGCATCCTTCATGCCCAGGGCCTTTGCCAGAATGCCTGTTGCGATCGCGCCCGGCGACACGGAGTTGACCCGGATGCCGTGCTCGCCGAGCTCCATTGCAACGCAGCGTGTCAGGTGCACGACCGCTGCCTTGGCGGCACTGTAGATCATCGAGCTGGAATATCCGGCCAGGTGCGCGGCAATCGAACCATTGTTGATGATCGAGCCCGCGCCCTGTGCCTTCATGATGGGTGCGGCATGCTTCATGCCGAGCATCACTGAGCGCACCAGCAACGCCATGGCGGCATCGAAACCCTCAACCGGAATGCCCTCGATGCCGCCGGTCGGAGCCGGACCCCCGGCATTGTTGAACACAACGTCGAGCCGACCATGCCGCTCAAGCACATGGCGCATGGTGGCCTGCCAATCCGGTTCGCTTGTGGCGTCGGCCGCTACGTAGCTCGAATTTGCGCCCAGCCGCGCCGCTATCGCCTCTCCCTCAGCCTTACGCCGGCCTGTAAAGACCACGTGGGCGCCTTCCGTAGCGAACAGCTCCGCGGTGCGCTCGCCGATGCCGCTCGTCGCTCCGGTTATCAGAGCTACCTTGCCGTCTAGCATTCCCATGATCGATCCTTTGCTGGGTGACATAAAGGCGTCATTGCTGCGCTTGTAACCGCGCTGCATGACAGAAGTTGCTGGCACGAAGCCAACGCGGTACGCGAATTAGCTCGCAGTGATTTGGCGGGGTCCGTTGCGCTCAATACGAAGTGGCCGAGTCTTCAGGGGCGGCTTGAGGCGGCAACCAGGGTCTTCGCTTCCATCGTTCTTGCAGTCGTGAAAGCGTCATCCAAGACTGATGCCCGCGACTTCTTCATCTTGTGGGTAGTTAGCAAAAAGTGGAACTGAAACCGTCTTCGACCCAAATGAAAAAGATAAAATGTTAAACTCACATTATCCCACTAATGTTCGCGATAGTCGCACTCTATGGGGGACAGCAATTTGTCTGGCTGTTCGACATAACTAAAGATTTGCGCGATGCCGGAGGGCAAAGCGCGGCCCGGTTGCACCAAATGGTCGCCGAGGACGAGCGGCTCGGTAGTGTGGGTCATGCAACTCGAGGAGCGGTTGAAGGCGCAGTCCCTGCACGATCGGCGCGCGCGCGCTTCGTGGCGAAGCCGGTTTCGTCGCACCCCCGCCTGGTTTTACTCAAAGCAAAATCGATGATCCGCCTTGTCCACAACCATCGCGCAAGCCCCGTCGGCCTGGCGCAATCGGATGGCCGAGCGGGATCTCATGGCGTGTGGAGCGGGCCACCAATGACCGGGTCACCTTGCTCCGTCGTCGTCGCCGACGACCACCCTCTCCTGCTACGGGGCATCGTCGACGTACTAAAGTCCTGCCCGACGCTGGAGGTGCTTGGCGCGTATGGCAACGGAATTTCGGCGCTCGAGGCCATTCGCACTCTTTCGCCCGATATCGCCGTGCTGGACATTGCCATGCGGGGCGCGGACGGGCTCGACATCCTGGCAACGATTGGGAGGGAAGGCCGCGCAACCAAGGTCGTGTATCTCACCGCCGCGATCACCGACGGCCAAGTTCTGACCGCGATCGGACTCGGCGCCAAAGCGATCCTGTTCAAGGACGCGCCCGCCGACGATTTGGTTAATTGCGTACGCGCCGTTGCTAACGGGGGAAAGTGGTTTCCGCCCGATCTGATCGAGACCGCCTTGGAACGCGAGACCGGGCCTTCAGGCGTTCCCGAAGCGAGCGACCCGGCACTGACGGCGCGGGAGCGCACAATCGCCTGGCTGGTCGCCGAGTGTCTTTCGAACAGGCAGGTGGGGAGCGGCTCGCCATCTCCGAGGGCACGGTGAAGATCCATCTCCAGAACATTTATCGAAAGATCGGGATGCAGAATTGGACCGCGCTTGCTGCCTACGCGCGCGCTCGCGTGACGCCAGATGCACCGCGGAGGTGAGCCGGCGCGGTCAAAGGGCTAGGAGAACGCTCCGCTCGAGTTGATTTATCGATCTTGTGCCGCGGGCTTAGGTTTATCTCGCCGGGTTCGGCAACAAAGCCGCACGCGGAAAGTAATGCTGGTTGCATCCAGCGCGCGATCAATGACCGCGACCGCCGGCGAACGATCGCCACAGCCAATTGGTCGTCTCGGTATGACAGTTAAAGATGTTTGATTTTGATGTATCGCGCCCCAATGCATCCAAGGGTTATGGCATGGGTATAACCATCTCAAGGGTTAGTGCGTGTATATAATCATCCAAGGGTGATGACATTTCGTGGATATAATCACCCAAGGTATAATCCGTCGTGCTAAATCGCTTCAGTGATCTATTACCAAAGGTATATGCACCTAGATATATGGACTTTCAGTCCCTTCGGACGGCTACTTTAGGGGATCTGGGGAGCTGGACCCTTTCCTCGGGATAAGGATGGCTGCATTTCGCCTGACCGAGGGGGTTTTCCATGGCGCTCGACATCACGGCCCAAGACATCATCATCGACGAGACCACCGGCCTTACAGGACGATGATGTCAATCCGTCCCTTGCGCCGCACAACACCAACACCACGCTGCAATATCTCCTGAGCCTCGATGGTGCGGGCGGGCTGACCTCACCGGAGGTCGCCTTCCAGGCCAATTCGTGCAGGCCACGGCGAGCGCAGGGGAAACCATCACCTCGGTCGTTCTCGCCAAGGATTCCTCTGGAACCCCGTTTTCCACCACCGACGGCGTGAACAGCGGCATTCGGACGGTCGATGGCAACTATGTCTGGCTGTTCCAAGACGCAACCAATACAAACGTCGTGATCGGCGTCATCGGTACCTCCGACCCGCCCGTTGAGCCCGCCGAGACCGGGCCGCTCGCCTTCTCGTTCGCGCTGATCAGCACCAGCGAGACCAATGCGGACCTGTACACGGTCCAGTATGTGCCGTTATTCCAGCCGGATGCGACCGACCCGGACGACCGCATCGATCTGACTGATAAGGTGTTCGCCTCGGTCACGGGGACCACCGTGGTTAATTTCAGCCAGCTTGGTGACGCCCCTCCCGGACACAACAATTGGTATATCCTCGACGCCGACGTGGCGAGCACGCAGAAGATCCTTGTCACGGCTCACGACAATGGCGTGCAAGCTGAAGTCAACGTCAGCACGCAAGGCTTGGGTGTCGCATCTCAGGACGTGCGCTTTGGCCGTGAGCTTCAGATCGACCTGATCACCGGCGGCACCCAGAGCGCAGGTAAGAACTTTACCAACGCGCCAATCGCGCCTAACTACGACACCCACGTCGAGAACGTCTCCAGCGCGGGTTTCTCGGTCTCGCAGTCCACGCCGACCAACACCAAGGCTGACATCGAGATCCACGCCTATAACAATGACGACAACGCGGAAGGCGCTGCGTTCCCCGGTGATGACAACGATACGGAGATCAATATCACCGGAGTGACTTTCAAACTGAACGGCGTCGCAACAACAGCCGCGGCCCTGGGCATCACGGTTGATCTCAGCGGCACTGGACTGATCCTTCAAAATGTCGGCGAGGGCGTGACGGTCGATTTCACGACCGCAGGCGGAGTTGGCGGAACCTTTGACCGCTTCATCATCAAGAACATCGACACGGAGAAAGACTATTTCGATGTCAAGGAGGTGCATTTTGCCGGTGAAACAACCAACGCCACAACGAAGAGGTCGGCTCCTTCATCAACTTCGACGATGATGGGCCGACGATGATCCGCGGCAGCCACGCGGTGCCGACGCTGACGATCGACGAGACCACTATACGACAGTGCCGGCCCGACGAGCTTTGCGGGTCTGTTCACCTCGCAATTTCGGCACGGACGGCTTCAAGGACGCCGATAACAACGACATTCAGGATGCCGACGCGATCACCTATGCGCTGGGCATTCGGGGGCGAATGTGGCCAGCGGTCTGACCGACACGTTGAGCGGCGATGCGGTGGCTGAGCTTGAACAAGGTCGGCACGATATTGACGGCATCGTCGGCGACCGGCGGAACGGTTTTCCGCATCTCGGTGGACGCCGAAAGGGGTGCGGTGACGTTCGACCAGAGCCGTTCGGTGGTGCACAATGACCCCGCCGATCCGGCGGAGAGGGGACCTCGGCGGCGAGGCTGAGCGCGACCGATCTGGTGACGCTGATCGCGACCATCACCGACGGCGACAGCGACACCGCCAACGCGACGCGCAACATCGGTGATGCGTTCAAGTTCGAGGACGATGGACCGACGATTACCGTGCAACGCCACGACGGTGCCGATGCTGACGAATGACGACACTCAGATTCCGGACGCTGGCCCGACGAGCTTTGCGGGTCTGTTCACCTCCGATTTCGGCAAGGACAGCTTCAAGGAACGACGACAACAACACTCGCGGATGCCGACGCGATCTCCTATGCGCTGGGCGTGTGAGACGGGGGCGAATGTCGTCAGCGGTCTGACCGACACGCTGAGCACGAGGCGGATGCAGCTGGCGTGAACACGGTCGGCACGCATTGTTGGCGACAGCTCGACGGCGAACCGTGGCATTGGAGTGTTTTCCGCATCTCGCGTGAACGCCAATACCGGTGCGGTGACATTCGACGCAGAGCCGTTCGGTGGTGCACGACGATCCGACCGATCCGGCCGAGAGCGGACCTCGCCGGCGCAGCTGAGCGCGGCGATCTGGTGACGCTGACCGCGACCATCACCGACGGCGACGGCGACACCGACAGCGCGACGCGCAACATCGGCGATGCGTTCAAGTTCGAGGACGACGGACCGACGATCGACCGCAACGCGACGGCGGTGCCGACGCTGACGGACGACGAGACCAGATACCGCGACGATGGCCCGACGTCGCTTTGCCGGTCTGTTCACCTCCGATTTCGGCAAGGACGGCTTCAAGGACACCGACGACAACGACCTCCAGGATGCGGATGCGATCACTATGCGCTGGGCGTGAACGTGGCCGAATGTCGCCAGCGGCCTGACCGACACGCTGACGCGACGAGAGCGGTGTCCTGAGCGTGAACGAGGTCGGCACGGCATTGTCGCGGCACGGTGACGGCGACCGGCGGCAGAGTGTTTCACGCATCACGCGTGAACGCCGATACGGGCGCTGTGACGCTCGACGCAGAGCCGTTCGGTGGTGCACAACGATCCGACCGATCCGGCGGAGAGCGGGCCTCGGCGGCGCGGCTGAGCGCGGCCGACCTGGTGACGCTGACCGCGACCATCACCGATGGCGACGGCGACACCGCCAGCGCGACGCGCAACATCGGCGATGCGTTCATGTTCGAGGACGACGGACCGACGATCACCGCAACGCGACGGCGGTGCCGACGCTGACGAACGACGAGACCAATACCGCGACAGGCTGGCCCGACGAGCTTTGCGGGTCTGTTCACCATCGCGACTTCGGCAAGGACGGCTTCAAGGATACCGACGACAACGACGTCCAGGATACCGACGCGATCAGCTATGCGCTGGGCGTAACGGCGCCGAATGTCGCCAGCGGCCTGACCGACACGCTGAGCGGCGATGCGGTGGCTGAGCTTGAACGAAGGTCGGCACGATTGTCGCGGGCACCGTACGGCAACCGGCGGCATTGGAAGTTTTCCGCATCTCGGTTGACGCCGATACGGGTGCGGTGACGCTCGACGCAGAGCCGTTCGGTGGTGCACGACGATCCGACCGATCCGGCCGAGAGCGAGCCTCGCCGGCGCAGCTGAGCGCGGCCGAATCTGGTGACGCTGACCGCGACCATCAGCGATGGCGACGGCGATACGGACAACGCGACGCGCAACATCGGCCTTGCCTTCAAGTTCGAGGACGACGGGCCGAATATCACGCAGGCGCCAGAAGCGCTTGTTTTGGACAACACGCAGGCCGCACCCGCCGGAACGGCAGATTTCGGGTACGATCTCGGCTCCGACCTTCGGACCTACCCCGGGGCCACCGCCTTCAAATCCGACTTCGTTGATTTCTAGATGCTGTTAAGGCGGGCACGCAACTTGCTCTGACCGGCACGGTCGGCGAGCTCACACAAACCGCCATCAAACACCGACGTCACCCTCCAGACCGAGAGCGCCAGCAGCGCGGCGTTCAACTTCAGCTTCGACTACGACGCCAATCCACTCTAGCCGGTGACCAACTTGCAACCGCGACAGGAACCCTGAGCTTCGACAAGAACGCCGATACCTATACGGTCACCCTAAACGCCCCGATCGCGGGCTTCAGCTTCGAAGTTCTCCAGACAAGTGAGCTCCTCGCCAAGAATCCGACCGGCAATACCGGTCATCCTTTGATCGTGGTGGAGAAGCTTGCTGCGGACGATCCGACACGTTCGAAGACTTCTTCGTGCAGTTCACGGCGGACACGACTCCTTTGAGCTTCTCAACGACGGGGGACACACCGAATACGGGAGACATAGCGTTTAATGGTGCGGAGACCCCCACGATCTCGCCGGCGGAGTTGAAACCTGGGTCTCCGCCACCCAGTCCACCAACGGCGTGGCCGGCGACACCATCCAAAAGAATGAGCTGCTTACCCTCCGATTCTTTGGGGAAGATATTCTGGGTGACGTGCCTGAGCACAGAGAAGACAGATCCCACGACCGCGGTCGATGGCCTCGTGTAAAGTTCGATGGGATCGGAAACAGCGAGGATCTCATCGTGATCCTCGACCTGAAGGACGACAAAGGCACAGCGAGGACGTTGATCATGTCGAGATCACAAGGGCGGTCAAACGCGGATCTCTTCGCTAGAAGTCGACCGGTGGCGTGCCGAGCCCCTACAATACCGAGTTCAGCCTCGACAACAATGACGGCCTCCTCATAATCGAGGGCAACGACTACAACGGTACGGGCGAAACCTACCAGATCCAGGGTGTTCATATCATGCAGTCGGCGAACGGCCTGACTGGCACCGGGATCGATCTGAATAAGGCGGTCGGAACGAATGGCGGGAGTGATACGTCGTCAGCCCAAGCTTTCAGCTCCGGCAACACGAATGACGTGTTGAAGATCACGGATATCGGCTTCGTCAGGCTCGACAGCGGGACGCAAGACGCCGATCTTGAGTTCAAGTTTAACATCGTCGACGGCGACGGCGACACCACCGCGCAGCAGACCCTGAGTATCCACGTCGAGAATGACCCGCTTGTGCCTCTCATCTGAGAAATCGACCGAACGCAATTTCAGTTTCGGCCTTCAGCTCAATTGACCGCGCCGACAACGCACGGACTGCGAGATCGCGGGAACCATCCTCTAAGACGGGCACATGCCGGCGACCTTAGCCCCGAGACTTCCTCGGGGCTGAGGTCAATCGTCCCAGCTAGCTGAGCTAGCGTGCCGACACCGCCATTGCGCCTCCTCCTTGGCGCGCTCCCCGACATGCAGGTCGAGGCGATGCTACGCAACAAAACATCTCCTGCCGAAGAGAAGAGCGAGGATTAGTCGAGCGAACGCACCAAAGGCCGATGATCACGTTGGCGTGAGCTTTCGAACCGCTTCCTCCGCGTTGCAGACCAACCTCGATCAGAATCCCGCCACGGAAGCGACAGGGTAGCGCCATGCGCTGTTCGGCGGCGAGGGGCGGGATTGCGAGGTCCCGGGTAAGCCGGGTCAGCGCCATCCGATCACCGCAAGATGGTCGAGACCCGGACGGAGAAAAACCATGGCAGTGACACCCTGGTTCAAGAGATTTCAGCAGGCCGGCACGCTCGAGGTCTTTGCCGGCGCGAACTTCACGGGCAGTCTGTGGACCACGGCGCTCGCCGAGGCGATCAAGGAATTCAACCAGCTCATGTCGAGCAATGGTGTGAAGTTGACGCTGACCACGGGAACCCAGGGGGCGACGGAAATCAACTCGCAGGTCATCGTGCAGACCGCGAACGGCAAGGCGACCCCCAACTACGGCCACCAACCGAAGCCGCGGACGTTCGATGGCAACGGTCTGCACGGGCTGACCGTGGCTTTTCCCGACAGCAAAGGCTTTCTTGAGAAGGCTTACGTGTTCGTGCCAACGACGCCGCGCGTCGAGCCGAGAAACAAGAAGTCCCGTGAAGTCGGGCAGGCCGTGCGCAGCTTCATCCTCGTGCACGAATTCATCCACGCGGCCGGACTTAGCAACGACGAGCACACCAACGAAGACTGCATGTGCTATCCGGGCGAGATCGTGAAGGGCGCCACGGCAGCGGACGATCGGGTGCAGCCGTGGGGCGGTCTTGGCAAGCCAATGCCGCCATGCACGATGATCGGAAAGACAGTCGCCAATCTGAAAAAGGCGTGGCCGTGAGCCGCAACCAGCCGGACAGTGGCGTGCACGCGTCTTGGCTCCGCGCCCCACGGGGGCAGCAATAAAGCGACGACGAAATCGGTTGACGGGAGCCAGTAGCCGCTAGTCCGTTGGTCCGGCCTTGCGGAGTCCCTCCAAAAAGATGGGCTGCGCCCTACTGCTGCTTGGTCATCTCCGTACAGGACGCGATCCGCGCGGCGGGGGCCGAATGGAGATGGCACAACTCCATCCGGTTCGGTGCGAGCATGGTCCCCAGTGTGTAGCCGTCATCATCGGCAAGCAGGATTGCGCCGCTGCGCGAAATGACGGCAATGACTCGCTCGCTGCTGCGGGGCGACGAAAAGGTGCCGGAAAAGCGGCGTCCATCCTGTTTATCGATCGTCAGCGTGAAGGGAAGGGTTCGGAGCTGCGGCTCATTCGACTGGGTCGGGAGATGGTGCGTATTGCCGCCGTCCAGGACGATCGACTCGCTCTCGCCCTTCCAGATGCCGCGAAAATCAGGAATCGCGGTCTGTGCCGCCGAAGGTGCGGCTGCAAGCGTCGCGAGCGTGACGATCCAGGCGAACTTCGACATAGCCGGCCTCCTCCGCAACAACAGGACAACGCCGTCCCGAAGTTTGCGCTACTGTCACCATGCCCGCAAGGGCGCTGCCAGCGCATGCAACGGCCTCGACCTGCGCCGGATCGCGCGCCAGGGTCCGATGGCGGGCGATCGGAACGCGCATGTCGACTTGCGGCTGACGCTGCCGCCGGCTGCCCAAAAAATCGCGACCGGCAAGGCCATGGACCTGTGCGGCGTCCATTACCCGCACCGCATCCGAGTTAGCGCGCCGCCCCGGTACCCGGTCATCGTCATAGTCGAAGGCGAACAAACGCCGATATGGCTGCGACACATCGAGCGGAGCTTGGGGGGTGCATCGGCGCGAAAGAAACGGCCCGCCAGCGTCAGGCGCCGACGCGCCGCGAGGTGGGAATGCTCGAAATCGAGCGTGCAAAGCTTGCCGTGGGAGATGCCCGACACTGATCTCGATCGATTTCGAGCGCTTTTCAATCGAGCGGCCAAAACGGCTGAAGCCCCGGCCCTACCACTCTGGCGGCGACCGACAGCGTCCAAGCGCCAGATTGCGCTCATGGCGGCTATTCCTCCCGCAGCCGACTCATTAACATGCCGGGATGATCATCAAGCAATCGGACAGGATTACCCCTGATCTTCAGCTCGCGAGAGCGGAGCAGGCGACGGAAGCGGTCTCAGATGAATTTCGCGAAAACACCCAGGGTGGTCGCAGCGGGTATCGTTGGCAACGTGCTCGAATGGTACGACTTTGCGATCTTCGGCTATTTCGCCTCCATCATAGGCCGGCAGTTCTTCCCGCATGAGGATGCGGTCGCGCAACTTCTCTCGGCCTTCGGCGTTTTCGCTCTCGGCTATCTCATTCGCCCTCTAGGCGGTGTGGTCGTTGGCCATATCGGAGACCGATTCGGGCGCACCACCGCACTCAGGTTCTCCGTGGCTGCCATGGCGATTCCGACTTTCCTAATTGGACTATTGCCGGGATACGAGACGTGGGGGGTCCTGGCGCCGGTCTCGCTTACTCTACTTCGGATGGTGCAGGGACTTTCCGTTGGCGGCGAATATACCAACTCGATGGTGTTCCTGGTCGAACGCGCCCCCGAAGGCCGCCGCGGCCTAATGGGTGCGGTGATCTCGTGTGGGACGGCGGCAGGCACCCTGCTCGGTTCTGCGGTTGGTGCAACTCTTGCCGCCAGCATGTCGACTGCCGCCCTGGAGTCCTGGGGTTGGCGCATTCCCTTTCTGCTCGGGCTCGTAGTGGGCATTACCGGCTACTTTCTGCGCCGACACATAACGGAGATCGTGCCCGTGGAGCGGCGGAAACGCGCCCCGATCGTCGAGACTCTGTCGGACCACTGGCGCACTGTTGTCGGATTTGCCGGGGTGTCCGTCTTCGGTGCCGTAGGGATTTATGTCAGCTTCGTCTATCTCGTGAGTTGGCTCCAAACCGCCGACGGCATTCCGCCGTCCCGCGCACTCGAGATCAATTCATTTACCATGGCAATGAGCCTCCCTGTCCTGATTGCAGCCGGCTTGTTGAGCGATCGGTTCGGGCGAAAGCCATTGCTCGTCCTCCCATGCGTGCTCGGTCTTGTTGCCGCGGTTCCCCTGTTCTGGCTATTGAACCAGCCGTCTGCGCTCTCTGCACAATTTGGACAGCTTGGTCTCATGCTGATCATCGCGCTCTACAGCGGCACATTGCCCGCCTTTTTGGTGGAAGCGGCGCCGCCGCAGGTCCGGTGCACGGCGGTCTCGTTGGGCTACAACACTTGCCTGGGAGTAGTCGGCGGCGTGACACCGCTCGTCGCGACGTGGTTGGTCGAACGAACTGGTGACGAGATTGCGCCGGCGTTCCTGATCATGCTTTCGGCCGCCCTCACGGCTGTCGCCTTGACGCGCTTTCGCGAAACCTACCAGTCGCCATTCCATGGAGGTAGTTCTAACGCTGCCGCGCAACTCCCACCAGGCACAAGGTAGCGGTGCCTACCAGTTTGAATGTCTGCTTGCTCAGCTAGGCGTCAATCCAACGCGATCTCTCGAAACGTTGTGGGTGCCATCGCAACGCCGCCGACGGCAAACGGGCTGTCGTAGACCATGAGAAGGACGAGGCACACTGCGACCGCTGTTGAAAACATGAACAGGGTCGCCGCCATTGCCGGCCGATTATCGAGATGTACCAATGCGATCGTCGCCAGAATCAGCACCGTGAGGACGACGATGACTGCCCACTGGATCGGCGCGATCTGGATCTGGCTGAGCCAAATCCTGTTGCGCCGGGCCTCAAACGCATGCTCGATTGCAACGATGCTGCGCTCCTGGCGAGCTGCTGAGTGTGTTGTGCGGGTGTAAAGGAGAGGACCGCCGCCATCGCGTCTGTCAGTCCGGCGGGGATCGCCCGCAAAGTTGCCTCGGACCTGCCCATCGCGGGCCAATCGTACGTTTCGATGAAATAAAGGTGGCGCTTGATGCTGTCGCGCACGTTCTTCCGAACATCCGGTGGCAAAGCATCCGCGAGCAACACGGCCTCTCGGAGAGCGCTGGCTTCCTGACCTACATATTCTCCGGCGCGATTGACGTTTGTCCACACGCGAGAGGCCAGGAAGGCGATAAGCAGGGCCAATATGATCGCCAGCGGGGGCAACGTCGCCGGAGATGCCGCCTTGAGCTCCTTCCCAATTGGACGCCGGGACAAGATCTCCGCTGCCCCGAATATCGCTATCGTCAACGCGTAACAGAAACCGAACACAACAAGTGTGATGACGAGGGTCGATTGCGACTTAACCCAATGCGCCATTGATCCTCCTAAGCGAGCTATTCCTGTTGTTTTAAGAATACGCTCAGGCCACTTGGCGAGCTAGCATTTTTTACTGGAGGCTGCGTGCCAAGCATCGGAGCGGCCATCACAGTATTGAGCTATCGCTAACATCCTTGGCTCTCTGGACAACAGTTTTGGTAGAGTGGACTGCACGGCATTCTGCCGACAAACGATCTTGCCGTCGACTTCCAAACGTTGGCAGGCGCTGTTCGACGAGCAGCTCAGAATTATCGGTCATGGTTTGGTCAAAAGAACTCCTGTCGTGGCCGAACCGGGCCTTCAATGCACGTGCCTCCTTGTAGCCGGGAAGTGCTGATCACCGAGCCTGTCGCCCCCTGCCGGTCGTGCTGTCTCGCGAGCACATTGATTGAGCCGCAAGACCCTTGCATGCTGGCGTGAGGTTTTTGCTCGCAACAGCCAGGATGCATAGAGATGCTGATACTCTACTCCTATCCGGAATTGTTCGGCGTCGCCGACAATAACGGCTATGGGCTGAAGGTGTTTGCCTTCCTGAAGCTGGCAAGCGTGCCGTTCGTCCATGAGCAAATCTTCGACGCCTCCGCGGCGCCGCGCGGACAGCTGCCGTATATCGTCGATGACGGCGAGACGATCGGCGACAGCGAGACCATCATCGCGCATCTGGTCCGCAAGTATGGACTGACGATCGATGCAGCGCTGTCCCCGGGCGAGCGAATGACCGACCACCCTCGTGACGCGCATGCTCGACGATCTCTATTGGGTGATGTCGTATTCGCGCTGGCAGGATGCGGCCTATTACCCGGCGTTTCGCGACGCCTTCATGGCACAGCATTCGCGCATCGACGCAGCCGGGCTGGACAAGGCCAGGGCGTTCAACGCGCAGCGTTATCATTTCCAGGGCATCGGGCGCTACGCTCCCGATGCGGCCTACGCGCGCGGCCTGGCGGACCTCAAGGTGCTGGCCGATCTCGTCCCGGCGAATGGCTATGTGCACGGGCCAAAGCCGACCAGCATCGATGCCGGCATCTACGGCTTCATCGCCAACATCCATTTTTTTCCGATAGCGACGCCGCTGAAGGCCTTCGTCACTGCGCATCCAAATCTGGTGCGCCATTGCGAAGCCATTCACGCGGCCATCGGCGGGTGATGGCAGGCGCTCCGGCCCGTCGATCCTCGCCGATCACCGTAACACTCCAAGAACCGGGGCGACGGTCACGGGTAGCAGCCGGCCCGGCGGCGCGGGCTCGTGAAACGACACGATCTTGCGACCGATGATCTTCCGAACGTAGCGGCTCGGCTGAACCCGCGACCCTGAACCCGCAACGGCATTTTCGCCGACCTAATTCTTACGTTGGCCTGCGGAGCAGGCGGCTTTTCGGGCGGAAGGGGCATTCGTGCCGCCGCAGCGACAGGATCGAGCTCACGCGGCACCAGGATCGCGAAGCTACCGGGATGGCGGACGCGGGCAGCGACGTCGGCCGCCCGATCCCCGGCTCCCCAGTAGATATCTGCGCGCGCGGGACCGACAATCGCGGAGCCGGTGTCCTGCGCGATCATCAGTCGATCAAAGCTGGCGGGACGCCTCTCGCTGGCGAGCGGCAAGCCGGCTTGGATGAAAAACGGCGTACCATACACATGCACCGACCTGTCGACGGCGATCGAACGTTCCGGCGTAAGCCGAACGCCCTGGGCGCCGACGGCCTCCCGCTCTTCGGACAACCCGACGATCCGGAAAAACATGAAGGATCGGTTTTGGCGTCGCACTTCCTCGGCGCCCTCGGGATTGGCGCGCATCCACTCACGAATACGCTCCGGCGACATCTCCGCAGGCGCGATGATGTTGCGTTCGATGAGAATGCGGCTGAGCGGCACGAACGGGTATCCGTTATGGGCATCGTAGTTGATCCGCAGCATGATCCCGTCTTCCAGGCGCACGCGCGCCGACCCCTGGAGCTGGATCAAGAGAGCGTCCGTCTGGTCCTTGATCCAGCAGATCTCGAGACGCCGGCCATCGAGGGCGCCGTCGAGGATCTCGCCGCGATCGTAGTAGCGCACGAGCTCGCCCTTGATCGTCCGCCTCAACGACTGTCCCCTGTTGGGAAATCCGGGACCGGTGCTGTTTGGCGGCGGCACCAGATCCGGCGGGCGCCGGTAGATCGGGACTTTGAAGATGCCGGTGGGAAACCGTGACCCGTCCACGATCGGTTCGTAGTAACCAGTCAGCAATCCCGCGCTGTCGCCCAGCCTGGCTATGCGCATAGGGCGGAAGCTATGTTCGAAGAATAGCCGTGCCTGCTCGTCTGCGAGTCGACCGGCGGAAAGGGCGCGGCGACAGACCTGCTTCAGGGCGAAGTACATGGGGCGCAACTCGCCCACCGGCGGGATCGTCCAAATCAGCGGCCGGCAGCTCGCCAGGAAAGTGGCAAAGGCGGCGGCGTGATCATCCGCTGCCCACCCGTCGAGAGCGTTCCAGTCTATGGGCTCGAGCTGCGACTCGGGGAAGCGCAGCGGTTCCCACGGGGGAGCGGATGCCTCGTCCGGCTCGTGCGCGCGCGCCGTAGGCTGGGCCCCGGGCCGCTCCGCGCCCTGCCCAGATTGAGCTGCAGGGCCGAACAGCAGCATGACGACCCAAGCGGCCACGACGGCGCCTCGCAAGCGGCAATACGTATTCGCCGACCAGCATGCCGCGATCATTGACCCAATCCGGTTGCGACCATCTGGCGTCACCGATGCCGGTCCGAGGCATAACTCACGTTCCGCGGTACGTTAGTCAACTCTCCGGTGGGCCAAAAAGGCGGATGTCTGCCAAGGCACCGCTCCCATCCGGCTTCCTCCCCGTTCAGAAACTGCCTAACATTCACGCTGGTTCCGGTTCGGGGAGGAGACCATGGCGAACATCGATCGTCGTAAGCTCATGCAGGCAGGCGCCGGCGGGCTTGTCGGCATTCTGGCGGCCGGCCGAGCCCCGGCCTTTGCGCAGACCACGACGCTGCACTGGCTGAGGTTGGGCGATTTCGTTCCCGCCTCCGACGCGCTGCTGCGCCGCGAACTGGTGCCCGAAGCCGAGAAGACGCTTGGGCTGAAGATCACAATGGAAACCATCCAAGGCAACGAACTGCAGGCGCGCATCGCGTCGGCGATCCAGTCAGGCACGGGTGCCGACCTCATCCATGCGATGCACAACTGGCCGCACCTCTATGCCGAGAGCCTGGCGGACGTGAGCGACGTCGCCGAGGAGATCGCCAGGGAACAGGGCGGGTTCTACGACATCTTTGCCGCGGTCGCGAAGGGCCCGAACGGCTGGCTCGCGGTGCCCTGGTGCGCTCTGGGCATTCTGTTGTGCTACCGCAAGTCCTGGTTCGACGAGATTGGCGTCGCGAAATTTCCCGACACCTGGGAGGCCTATCGGGCGGCCGGCAAGCTGCTCAAGGCGAAGAATCGCCCGATCGGGCAGACGCTCGGGCACACCTACAACGACGCGCCCGCGTTCAGCTATCCGTACCTGTGGTCGTTCGGCGGCAGGGAAGTCGAAGCGGACGGCAAGACGGTCGCGCTCAACAGCAAAGTGACGCTGGAATCGATCAAGTTCATGGCCGGCTTCTGGAAGGATGCGCACGACGAGGGTGGGCTCGCCTGGGACGACAGCAACAACAATCGCGCCTTCCTGGCCGGCACGATCTGCTCCACCAGCAATGCCGCCTCAATCTATATCGAAGCTCTGCGCAAGCCGGAACAATACCGCACCGAGAAGGGCGGGGCGATGAAAGACGACGTCCTGCACGCGCCCTATCCGAAAGGTAGCGCCGGCGTCGCCACGATGCATCCGCCGCAGACCCACATGCTGATGGCTTATTCGAAGAACCAGAAGGCTGCCAAAGAGTTCTTGCGCTGGGCGAGCTCGCGGAAAGTATTCGAGAGATGGTTCATATCGCAGAAGGGCTTCTCGATCCCGGCGGCGCGAGAATGGTCGAAGCATGCGCTGTGGAACGAAGATCCGATCATGGCGCCGTTTCGCGACGTGATCCTGACGGCGCGCGCCCCAGGTTGGCCGGGCCCCTCGAGCCGCAAGGCCGCCGAGGTCGTGTCAAAATACATCATCACCGACATGTACGCCAAAGCGGTGCAAGGCATGCCGGCCGAAGACGCCATGAAGTGGGCTCATGCCGAGTTGGTGAAGGTCTACGCGTGACATTTCAGCCGCGGCTGTCGCAATGTGCCGCCCGACGATGTGCTCTACCAGCTGCGCTATTGCGGTTGAACTGGCGCACACTGTCGTGACCGACGCCGCAGGATGCGCCTCCATCCCAGGTCGACGTTATCAATCCGATTTGAGATCGCGGGCGGCGCGATTACCTTTATGATCCGCGGCAGGACAGCTTCCGGGGCCGCGGAGATGATTTCCTACTTCTTGCGACGATCGCAACAGCGACGAAGCAATCAGCTGCAGCAGATCCGCATGAATTGCTTCGCTTGCCCATGAGAATGCGGCTCAACCGAACATCAAATCAGCAGCTCGAAACCCTCGTTGACGATGGCGATGCGCTCGATCGCGACGTCGTTGTACTCTGGGCCGACAATCGCCAACTCGCCGCCGGGGCGGATGGTCTCGGTCGGAAAGATCGTCTCGGTCGGAAAGAACTCACCGGAAGGATCGGACGGATCGACCGCTGATCTGCCGCCCGTATGCAGATTGCCGGCGGGGCAATTTCTGGACAGGCAAAAGGCCATCAGCTTGGCCCCACGCCCTTTGTGCCCTTCCTGAGAGATGGGTGACAGTTCATTCCGGAGACATGGGTTACACAATCGGGCTTTTTGCGGAGAGCAAAAATGCCCTGGAAGGAGTGTAATCCTATGGATGAGCGACTGCCAGGCCAGGGCCAGTGGGAGCTCCCGCCCGGCCGCGGGGGGTGTGGTCGCCTTTCGCGCGTAAGTGAGTGGTGGGCATGGGTTTCCCTGGGCCTCGGGCTGCCGCCTGACCGCTTTCCTGCCCCGGGCCTCGCCCGGGCGCAGCGGAACCACTGAATGTTCCGCTGGCGCCCGTTCCGCGTCGTCCGCTTCCTTGCGGGCCTTCAGGAATTCGCGCCAGCCCAGCAGCTTGACATGTCAAATCGGAGATCGCTCCTGTCGTGGGGCTCTGTCTGTACCGGGCCACCCTCCGTCCTTCTAAAGCCCCGAGCCCGCGCGATCCGCTCCGCAGCCTAAGAAGCTCGGTCAAAAGTGCGGCTCACTAACGTTGCGCGGGCTACCGCGATTGGGCCAGGAGAACGGCTCGTGCCTTGACCGGTCAGAGATACGAAGGCGGACGCTTCTGATAATGCTCGGCGCCTCAACCGGCATCTGCAAGTTGGAATGACTTGCACAATGACCGTTTTAGGTTCATAAATGCGAGGCTGAGAGGTCAAATAGGCATTCGCTATGGTTGCAGAGCCATACGTTGCGGTGCAGGGCTGGGCAGACGTAATAAGGAATACCGCGCTAATATACAGGCGTCACTGCCTAGTCTTCGTTTCTATTTTTGCGATATTGATGTTCCCATTCTGGGTGTTCTGGGATATGTTCAGAAAATCCTCGGCCAAACAAGTCCTTCTGCTTACCCTAGTAAACTTTTCGCTCCTGACAGTTGCGACTGGCGTCGCTACTGCTACGATACATGATATTTGCCGTGGCAATCACCCTTCGGTTGGTCATTCATTTGACTTTGCTTTTAAGCGCCTTTCCAATCTTCTGCCCGTGGCTTTCCTGGAGAGCCTTTTGATCATTCTCGGCTTTATTGCACTTATTATTCCAGGCGTCTATTTGGCCACCAAGTTCCTGTTTTCTGCGTCCATTGTAATCGTTGAAGGCGCAACTGTCACGCAAGCACTAAGGCGCAGCTTTAAACTCACAAATGGACATTTCTGGAAGTGTTGCTTAATATACGGAGGTTTACAGGTGACCTATATCGCTTTATTTACGCTGCTAACTGTGTTGATCCATGACGAAAGCGCCACCCTGATGCAGGCGGTCGTTACCAATGCGGTGGGGATTTTTTTGGTTCCCATTCCTCAGATCAGCGCTGTTCTCATGTACTACGATCTGCGTTCGAGAAAAGAAAACCTGGATGTCCGCCCACTGTTCACAATCTAAAGGTACATCCCCATGCCTAATCAGCCAGAAGTGTGGATCATAGTAAGTGTAGCCGTCGTACTAGTCTTGGGCCTCGCCGTCTGGAAGCACGACCGGGTCGTTTTTTCGTTGCAGAAGATCGGCATCAGATTCGACGCAGAACGTAAGCAGGGCACCAAGGGCGGAGCAATAAAGACAAACGTATTGGAACAAGCCGTGCTGGAGAAAAGCTCGGTGGATGAAGTGATCGGTCGGTCCGGGCCGCTGTCCGAAACCGGCAGCGAGAAGTCGGAAATCGGAGTGGCGAACAAAGCCACGATCAAAGAATCAAAAATAGGACGTATCGTGGGGGACTCTAGAACCTAGTGAGAAATAATGCGGCTTTCACGGTTGCGCCAAGCTCGCTTGGCCTCTTTCGTGGATCGAACACTTGAGGTCTCAGCGTTTCGCGCTTTTCTGAACGAGAGCAACAAAGTTCTCTTTTGGATTTACGGCGAGAGCGGGCTTGGCAAGTCGACACTACTGACAAAATTGATTGCTGAGAGTTTGCCTCCGGGCTGCCTGGTCGTTGAGTTAAGCGGTTCAACTGCCCGTCAGTTGGAACCGCTCGATCTAATGTTATCGATCTGCGAACAAATGGACCGAGAAACATTTTTTCACTTTTACGAGATGGTCGAACAGTCGCGACGGCAGCAACTCTTGATCGATCTCGCCCTCCCTGGCGCCGTTAGTGTCGCGTCGGAAGCAAAATTTGAGAATAACGAGATCGGTACGATCGCCGGTGTGCAAATCGAATCCCTTAATGTCAATATCGCGCCGACCGCCGATGCGGCCTTTGCGCAGAATGAGGTCAATCGAATTACGGATTGTTTCATCAATGACCTGGCCGCCTACGGGCAGACGGGTCATGCTTTGATCGGCATCGATGCAGCGGAGCGCCTGCCGACACGCTGCAAGGATTGGCTAATGAAAGAACTCATGCCAATAATAACTGCGGGTTAACCTGCATGGGGGTAGATACGATAACGCTATCCTCAATGCCGTCAGGGCTGCCAGGTTATTTGTCGAATTGCGCGACTACTACGCCGGCGCGGTCGCAAACGTGAACCTGCACAACATTTTGCGCAAAGAGGGACGAACCAGAGAGGCCAGAAATCCGCTTGCAGAGGCAGTGCATCTATTTGAACGTGCAAACGCCTCATCTGAAGCAGAACTGCACCGTCAGCTCTTGGCCAGGGAAGGCTAATATTAGTCTGGCTGCTTCACGCCACGGCGACGTCCAGCTCAAGTTGCTACAGCGGTGGCAGGCTTGTTCCAGACCCTCGGTGAGGGGGTGAGGGTCGCATACGCATAGGAGATGCGGAACGCTCTTGGTCCACCGGTCAACCTGGTCTAGCTAGTACGGCTGATCGTAGTAGCGCGGACGGATTTTACAGTACGTACTTCTCGATCTCAATCCTGCGATTGTTTTCAGGCCAAGGCGGCGGCGGCAGTGCCGGTTCCTCCTCCGCGGGCGGAGGAGTAGATGGTCAACAGATAATTGCAATTGACGCCGCCTCAGCTTGCTCGAAGAGCAGGTGGTTCGGGGTTCGGGCTGCCGCGGATCGGTCCGATTTGAAGCAAGTCTTATTTCCCTGCGAAACCCCCGAAATTAAGACCCATTCGCGCGCCGCGCACCGTCGGCCTACGTCTAGACCGTCCAGAATGTCTATACCTCTACGCGCGCGTACACGCGTGAGGATATACGGCGAGTTCCCGATCACCCGCCGGTGGGTCGCTGCGCTAAAGCTAATGCCCATCGTCAGTCTCGTTTCTCACAATCATGTCCATTGCCATTGACGGTAGGAGCCGCCGGTTTGCAGAATGTGTCGATGCACCCGGTGCGCGGTACCTACGATAGGCACGCCTACCGAGACGAGAAGCTTCGCGTCTTCGAAGCACTGGCGATGCAGGTCGAGCGCATCGTGAACCCGGTGGAGAACGTCCTGGCGATGCAGCGGCGCGATAGTGTCTCAGTTTGATTGTGGCGTATCGCGCCAGTCTCTGATTTCGAAAGCGGTCGTATAGGCGGGCGGGCGCGGGCCGCCGGCATGTCCGCCACGAAGCGCAAGGAGATCCCCCGCAAGGCAGCACGGACCCGTTGGGGCGGCGACTGAGAAACCGGGGCTATCTCACCACTCTCAAACGCAGTCCTGGGACGGCGCCCTTCGTGTTGAGATCATAAAACTCACGTAGCTGCCTCTCATGAACATGAAGCATCTTTGCAAAATCGGCCGTTGAATAGCCGAAGGTGTCAAGATGAAGCGCTATCATTCGGCTGATAACGCTTGGCCCTTCGACTGGAAAATCCAATTGAGGTGGCTCCCTCAGTCTCATTCGCTCCATTGCAAATTTCCGCCATAGCCACGCTGCTTGCGCCTTCTCGATCAAGCCGAGCGACTGCGCGCGATACAGCAACGCTTGCATTGAAACGCGCCATTCCGGTTTCAGGGCGGCCAAGCGCCGAAGATCCAATTTTCCCCTCAGAGCTATCGTCACTTCCGCCTTCGGCATGAGAAGGGCGCTCGCGAACTCGTTTGCTTCGGTTTCCATATCAGGCCCGGGGAAACGGTGCATAACGAGGTGCCCAAGCTCATGAGCAAGCGTGAAGCGCATTCTATCGGCGGGCTGGTCCTGATTCAGGACTATGAGCGGCAACATGCCCGGCACAGACACCGTGACGCCACTTACCGATGAACCGCTCAAGGCCGAATGCACAACGACCGCACCGGCCCGCTCCACAGCGGCAGTCAGGTTCTCGATTGGCCCAGGTGCAAGAAGCCAGTGCGACCGAACAATAGACGCGACGCGCTCCACGTCGCCGTGATAGTCCTCAAGGTCAAGCTTCGGAATATTTGATTGCGGCGTGTATTCAACCGCGTCCAACATTCGGCGGATGTGCATAATCCGAATGTTTAGTTCACCAACAATGCGATCAAGCTCGCGAACTGTAACGTCGGCCTTTCTGCGCCACATTGGATGCACGCTGACGGGTGCGCCAAAGACAGAGTCCGGCTGCCGAAAAAATGAGGCCGGGAGATCATAGACTAGAGCGGCGCGGGCGATAAAGTCGTCGTTCGGAATCGCTACCGCATTCTCGTAGCGCGATAGACTGACCTGCGGTACGCCAAGTCGGTCAGCGGCCTGCCCCTGCGGGAATCCGTTTCGAAGCCGCGCGATGCGCAGCAAGCCGTTGTTGACGTAGGCGTTCATTTCCCACTGTTGTCAGTCTCTTCCTCGACGGCCGGCTTTTTGCGCGGCTGCACGAGATCGGAAGCATCGGTACTCGGGACGGAGGGCGCCGAAGGAGCCGGCGGCAGCGGGAGCTGAACGATCGTGCCGGCGTCCCCGCCCGCCGTTTCGCTTGGGATTGGATACGCCCAGAGGCGCATCTGCCCGTCGCGCGCCTGAACGGCAATGCCGTCGATCGCCGTTCCTATGAAATTGACCCCGTAGACAATTTCGATTTTTTGCAGTCCTACCAATCCGGGCAGTTCATATTGAGCTTCAATGAATGCCAAGTTCGCTGGGGTGTGAATACTCTCTCCAGCCCTTGCTCATTGGCTTTCTTGCACCGTGCCAAAATCTTATCGTCGAGGACCATTTTGACGGTCTCATCGTGAAAATAGAACGACACGTTGAGATCGTCGGCAAATTCATCCTGCAGTCTGACCGCCAGCCGTTCAAACATCATGTTGGCGCGCGTGCGCGGCCAACGGGAATACTTGCTGATGTCGGCGGCGACATCCTCCCATGCCTTCTGAAAGGCGCGACACAGTTTAGCTTCTCGTTCGGGACCGATAACGCGTCGAACGTCGTCTTGATTTGCGGTCGGCATAGAGCCCTTTCCCCTTTGGTCTTGTGACTCGCCGCAACGACATTGTCAACGCTTTTTTTTCATGCTTCTATCCGCGCCAACAGTTTCAATGCTTTAGGCTCCAGCTCGGCGCGGCTAGGCTGATCCTCGAAACCCGGCACTGCACGGGCTGCCGCGTCGCCTTTCTCATGCGGATGCACCATGCGGAGGTGCGGCGATGAAGTCCGACCTTGCGGCGAAGTCTCAGACCGACAAAACAGATGTGGAAGGTCTGAAAGCCTTTTTGGCCGGCGAAGCCAAAATTCTGGATGGTCGACTGTACCCGGTGTACATCAGCGATCAGGAACTTAAATCTCTGAAGGTCCTGGCGTCTGAGAAGAGGAGGGACGTGCGCGCGAAATGCGAGCCGATGCTGGCCGCTATGCCGGCGGAATACAAGGATCAGCTTGCCGTTCTGCTCGACGCGGTTGCGATGATGACCTCCACCATGGGATGGTTCGGCTCCAAGCTCGCCGAAGCCCGGCAGATATTTGATAGTCCGCCGATCTCCGATGACGAGTGGCCGTTGCAGGGACAATGGGACGGCGTCATGGCGGCGCTGTCCGCAACGATCAAATTTCTCGACTTGATTGGCACCCCGGAACGAGAGTTGTTCGTATTACGGGAATTGGAGGCAGCATTGTTGGATGAGAACATGGGTTACCCCAATTCCCTCGTTAGAGGTAGCGGAGGTTTGTCAGGCTTAGCACAGTCTCACTGTCACGACAGGGCAGTTACGGCGGCGTCGATTACTATCCTGATAAAAGCCGGGCGGACCCTCAACGAAGCTGTGAAGCAGGTCGCGAAACAGCGCAATATAAAGGACAATTGGTCGGTGATCCGGAACTTCAGGGACAACCTTTTGCGCGGGCACGTGCCTCAGGCCGCAATGGATGCATACAAGGATTTTCTCGAGAGGATGGAAGAAGACCACCCTGACACTGCCAAACGCGCCGAAGCCGCGATGACTGAACTTCGGGAGCTGCCCCTTCATATCTGGTGAGTCGGGCTTTCCTCGATCGATGGTATGCTCCCCCTCTCCTTTTACCAGATGCTGTGGGTTATCTCCGCGAAGCAAGCGGCGGGTCGCTGAACCTTCGCAGAGAACCCCGATGGACGATCAGGAGCCACTTCTCACTCGAAAACAGCTCGCGAAGGCAATTCGTGACGAGCTCGGCATCCCGATCGGCGACAGCGCCCTCGATAAGGCGGCGATGCGCGGCACGGGTCCCGAACCCGCGGCCAAGTACGGCAGAACCTTCCTGTACAGGCGTGAGGCCGGCCTTAAGTGGGCGCGGACACTGATCACGTCGATAGCGATATGATCGCGTCATTTGACGCCACGTAACTTCGAGTTACGTGTCGGACGGCGTCTTGTGCCCGCCGAGCGCTCTGAATTAGCGCGACCATCCAGGCTGGTAAGCGGAAGGTAAGCACACCGCAAAGAACGCGGTCGAAATGAGCACAGGCGGTGAACTGAATGGCTCTTGAGCGAAGAAGCCGCGCGGCTCACATGGTGCGCAGGACTTCCGGAACAACCGATGGGCTTCTGCGCGACGCTCCGAGGTTGCTCTCCGAGACGATGCCGCCGCAAACGGAAGTCGAGCCGCTGCTCGGCGACGAATTTATGACTGATGCTCGCGAGCGCACGCACCGACTTGCGGGCCGGTGGCATCAACTCGGCTATGGCATGGCTTAAATGCCCGGCTCACGACGACATCACGCCGTCTCGGGCATGGACGTTTCCGGTCCTTTCGATGTCCGTGGGTGCGGTTGGGAAGCGCAATTCAAAAAACTGACCGGGGTCTACAAAAGCTGGATCGATGCGGCCAACGCCACCACCGCGGGGGTCGCGTCATGACCTCCGATTTTCCACCTCTCGCGCGCGCCGCCGAGCTGCTCGGTGGCGAAGTGCGCGGCGACGAAATTCTGTGTCCTGGCCCCGGACACACCGAACGTGATCGATCATTGTCGGTGAGGCCGAGCAAGGACAAAGGCTTCATCACGCACAGCTTCGCGGGCGACGGCTGCAGGGAGTGCCGGGAACATGTTCGCAAAAAGTGTGGCTTACCTGAGCCGACGAACGCGAAGGCAAAGCGGAAGAACGGCGGCAGTGGTGCATGGCAGGTAGTTGCCGAATACATCTACCGCGATGAGTGCGAGAAGCCGCACCTGCTCGTGAAGAAATGCATCGATGGGCACGGCAAGAAGCAGTTCCCGCAGTATCACTGGGATGGCGCGAAGTGGGTGAAAGGGAAACCGAATGGCCCAAAGGTGCCCTACAAGTTACCCGAGCTGCTCGCCGCGCCGCTTACCACAATCATCCACATCTGCGAGGGCGAGAAAGATGCGGATGCGCTCGCCGCGATCTGCCTGGTAGCGACCACCGCGCCCGAGGGCGCGAGCGCTGAGTGGCCGGCAAGATTCACGCCCTATTTCAGGGCCCGCCGCGCTGTCGTCCTTGTGGACGCCGACAAGCCCGGCCGTAAGCACGGCCAGAAGGTTGCGCGCGCACTCGACGGTGTTGCAGCGTCGGTGAAGGTTATCGATCTCTTCCCCGAACGTAATGACGGAAGCGACGTCTTCGACTGGTTGCGGACCGACACTGCTGGCGTAAAGTTAATCAAGGTGGTGAACGAGGCGCCGGAGTGGGAGCCGGGCGCGGACAGCGAGGAGAACGAGGAGAAGAGTGACGACGAGCTTGTCGCCGAACTCGTGGCCCTTGATCGGCTCGGCTACGCCAAGCGTCGCAAGGATGCGGCGACACGGATCGGCATCACGGTGGCGGCGCTCGACAAGATCGTCGCAGAAGCGCGCAGCGAGGGTCGGAGCGAGGAGCCGGCGCACTGGCAGGTTGAGCGCTGGCCCCAACCGGTCGCAACCGCCGACCTCCTAACCGATCTAAGCCAAATCTATAGCCGGCACGTGATTCTACCCGAGCATGGCGCGCCGGCCATGGCGCTGTGGACCCTACACGCATGGGCGATCGAGGCCTTCCATTGCTCGCCATTACTGATGTTCTGCTCGCCGGAAATGCGATGCGGCAAGAGCACCGCAATGTCCCTGCTCTATTGGACGGGACCACGCACCGTGTTGGCAAGCAACATCTCGCCAGCCGCCATTTTCCGCTACATCGAAGCCGAGCACCCGACCTTGCTCACCGATGAGGCCGAGACTAATCAAAGCGAAGAAGCACGCGGCATCCTCAATAGCGGGCATACCCGTGACACCGCCTACGTGATCCGCTGCGTGGGGGATGACAACAAGCCCAAGTGATTCTCGACCTGGGCACCAAAGGCGCTCGCGTCCATCGGCAAGCTCGCGGTCACGCTGCGCGATCGCGCAGTGATCATCCCGATGAAAAGGAAGAAGCGGGGGGAGCGCGTCGAGAGAACTCCGTGGGCGGGACACCGACGACTTCGGCACCTTGCGTGCAAAGTCGCAGCGGTGGGCAGACGACAATGTCGAGAAGCTCAAAGGCGCTCGGCCCGCGCTCCCGGACGGGCTCAACGATCGAGCCGCCGACAATTGGGAACCGCTCTTGGCCATCGCCGAGCTGGCGGGCGGCGACTGCCCGATGAGGGCCCGGGCGGCCGCGATCCGCTTGAGTGGCGATCGGGAGGCTGTGGCCGAGAGCACCGGCACGCAACTGCTCCGCGCGATCAAGATCGTGTTCGAAACGCTTGGGGTGGATCGGATCACGTCCGAGGAGCTTGCCGAGGAGTTGGCCAAGGACAAGGACAGCTCCTGGGCGGCCTACGGCAAGACCGGCAAGCCGATCACTCAACGGCAGATCGCTGCGCTGCTCGATCGGTACGGTGTCCGCCCCGACAGTATCCGCGTCCCCGGCATCGGCACCAAGAAGGGCTATCTTTTTGCATGGCTCAAGGATGCCTTCGAGACTTATTTGGATGCTTTTTCCAATGCCGCCCCTTCCGATCCGGAACACCGGAACAAGCCTCCAGCGACGGGCACAACTAACACTTTTTCATCCGGAATAGGGAATGACGCGTTCCGGCGCGAAAATGACGAAAATGCCAATAACCACGGGCCCTGTTCCGGTGTTCCGGACCGAAACAGCCCCCTCAGCGAAGAACACGAAAATGACCCCTCAGCGCCGCGCTTTGAGCGACCATCCCCGCGGACGGTAGCCCCCGATGCGAACGGTAGCGGCAACGGCAACGCTCCTACCGTCCGCGCCAACTCCTTGAAAAACAATGCTGGGACCGCCGCGGACGGTGCGGACGCAAATCCCCCGCCCCAATCTGGGCCGGAAAAAACAGGGGCTCCGGGCTGGAGTACACAGCTATGAGCGCGGTCGCGGCTCTCAAGACGGCCCGCGCCGCCGGTGTAGAACTCGCACTCGATGGCGACGCCCTTGCGCTGAAGGCGGCCTCAGCACCGCCCGCCGTGGTGCTCGATGCGCTCTCCCGGCACAAGGCCGAGATCGTAGCGTTGCTGCGGGTCGGCCCTGACGGCTGGTCAGCCGAAAACTGGCATGTGTTATTCGATGAACGCGCCGGTATTGCTGAATTCGATGGCGGTCTAACCCGTGCTGACGCCGAAGCACAGGCATTTGCCTGCTGCGTCGTGGAATGGCTGAACCGCCATCCCGCGGCATCGCCGTCCGGACGCTGCCTCGGATGTGGTGACCGAGAACACGCCCACGATCCGCTGCTGCCCTACGGAGTCGAACGGGGCGGCCACGCATGGCTGCATTCGCGCTGCTGGCCGGCTTGGTACGCGAGCAGGAACGCTGAGGCCGGGGCGGCGCTGGCAGCAATGGGGATCGCTCGACCGAGACATTCGATGCCGCGCAGACACGGGCGGCCTCGACAGTTGAGCGGAGATAGGGGGCAACGATGAAGGCTGGCGATTATGTCTTGGCCGCAGAGCGCATCAGAGCGGAAGCGATGGAGAGGCCCAACAACCCGAGCATGGCGTCCGAATTAGCCTTGGCGGACGAATGGAGGAAAAAGCGCGCACAAAACAACTGCCGTCCACTCGAACCGAAATCGGAGCGGGCGGCGAGCTGATAGATACTGAAAACAGGTTGGACGCGCTCGGGGTGGTCAATACCATCGCAAATCCCGACTATGTGACGGCAGCCGCGAGAGTCTTGTGAGCAACGACAGGAGGCGGCCATGCGCATCACCGTCTCAATCGGGCTCGGCCTGGCGCTCGCAGCCAACGGGCTCTCGATCCGGCGGGCTGGTACGCCGTCGCCCCCGGCGTGCCGGAGACCGGCCCCGCTCAACCCGCATTTCGTCCGCGACATCGGCTGCGCCTACATCTTAACCGGTTTTGCCCTTGCCGGATTCGCGTTCAACGAGCGCGAGTGGCGGCAGCGCTGATCGGCGCTCTGTTCCTGACGCTGCAGCGCTCGTTCACGTCGCCGACGGTTTCGCCGGCCGGGTACACGCGAACCATGTCCTCACCGACCTCGTTACCATGTATGCGCCAGCCGCGGTCGCTCTCTGGCTTGTCCTTTTGTCCACCCCCATCTCAGGGAGTATGCCCATGCTGACTTGGTTGATAAAGCGGCGCATCGACGCCTTCGAACGCGTGTACGGCTACGACACAAGCTACCTGCGCGACATGCTTGCCGCGGACGTCACGGCCGTCATGGCTCTCTGGAAAGTGCAAGACCTGTCCCAGTAATCGCAAAGGTGTGCCGCGCGAGGCGTGGTATGCCGCGGGCCCGTCACGGATTCAAAGTATCGGAGCAGCGCCGCGCGTGCGTCCCCCAGAGTGACAAGCTTGGTTATCTTTGAGAGCGTGAGCGAGCGGGTAAGCTTAGCGGACCAGTCCGGCCGCTTCTTTCGTGGCATCCGAGAACAGTAGCACAAGCCCTAACAGGCCGACGGTATTGTTTAGCCGCAGAGATCGGATGTCCGCAGGCGTTCATGACAACTGTAGACATTGTCTCACGGCCGTTCTCTGAATGTGCCGTGGATATTCACCGCTCGGCGATAATCCACCGCGCCGGCTCTCCGCGCCATCGTCGCCATCGCCGCCGCTATAGTGCTGGTGGTCGCCTTGGTGCTCGGCGTGGGGCGATAGCCGGGAGAGAAGGCGAAGCACGAAGGAGGGACGCCCCGCCCTTAGCGTCTTTGCGGTCGTGCCATCCGACCGCAAATATTTTGTGTGGGCCCCCGGTGGCTGATGCAGGCAGCGACTTAAACGACGTTCGGATCGCCGTAGAACATATGCTTTTGTGCAGGCTGGCCTTTGGGCCACACTTGGGCGCGCAACTCGCCTGGTTTTCCGCTCTCTCGAAGAGAGGTGGCACAGACCGCTTCCGCAGCAAGCCTTGGAGTGTCAGCATCGATGTCGCGTGGCTCTCGGTCGTCCCAAACGCCGCCTTCGAAGCATTGCACAGTGTACGTGGGCATGTAGCCGTCCTTTCAGCGCCCCCGCCAAGTCACACGTCGTTGCTCGCGTTCAGCTTGGACGCGGCAATGGAGCGGGCGCGGCGCTTGGGCTTCGGCAGGTCCTCACGCAGTTCGCGAAATTCTCTTGGGCCCTTCAATATCCGGCGCTTCCTGGTTTGGCGTTCTTCTTCCGTCGCTGACTTGTCGCCAAGCCGGTCGAGTTCCGTTGCCGCCAGTTCTCTCGCCTTTGCCGCCCCGGTGTGCGCACCGGGTCGCCGCGGCTTGGGCGCACTTGCGAGACCGTGCTCGACCAAGCGACGAATGGCCTCGCCACGAGACGGCAGGTCGTCCTGTTTTCGGCGCCAACCATCAATGGCGGCGATCCACGATTTGGTGGCTCGCATTTCGAACCGCTCAGATAAGGCCGGATCATCCTTTGCCATGACGACTTACGTAACATACGTTGACGCGGCCTGACAAACTTACGTAGCTTACGTAAGTCGCGGTTCGGTGTGAACGCGGTGCCCCAAGCCAAGGGGTGAACCCTGCAATGTCTCAGAATCGGTGTCCTTCGATGACCTCAGGTCAACGTCGGGATTACCCCGCGAAAGCGGACCTCCGATCTGCGCGTCAATGAGTACAAGCCTTTAGAACCGGAGCCTCGCAATCCGCGGGTTCGTTCCTGAACGTTCCAGCCCCCGATCCCCAAAACGATCAACCCCTGGGCGCAGTATGATAGCGCCCTACCCCCATGAACGAATGCAGGACCCCTTGTGAGGGTCCTACGGGCGCCTTGCGTTGGGGAGATAGCCCGGACCTCGGCGTCCAATGCATCAGCGATATCACGTCCGACTGTCCGGATGCGGATTGTATATTGGCGACTACCGCCGCAGGCCAGTTGAAAGGCCCGTGTTGTCGTCCTTCGGCAGCTTGCGGGCATCGCGCGCCAACTCAAGACAGGTGAGCACTTCGATGTAGCTCGGCGGGCCGCCCATGTGGGTCTTCTCGACGCACCGTGACTTGTCGGCAGCGGCGAACTCAGGCCATTGGCGGGCGAGGGCGTCGCGCGCCTCGTGCTCGCTGCGCACGCAGGCGTCGAGATCCGGCCGAGGTGTGACGCCGCTGTTGGCGCCGGCGCGACAGCCTGGCATGGCGTCGAAGCGCGGCGGCTCCTGCGCGGCCGCAGCCACGAGCGAAGCCGCAAGGGTGAATGTGGTGAGCACAAGTCGCATGGCGGCCTCCACCTTGCTCTCGATCGGAGTCAACGCACGGGCACGCCCGGGGGTTCGGCCGCTCCCCGGCATTGCGGCCGTCATGGCAAAAAGCAAAGAGCTCCGCTGCCGGATCAATGGGTTAAGCCTCTCCCTCGCGGGAGGAGGAGTTTTGCCTGATCGGCTTTGGGAGGTGGCCAACCTGACCACCTCCCTGCAGGCGGCCCGGGACGGCTCTTCGCCCTGATTCGGGAGCGTGTCGAGCCCCGCAGCGGGGAGCGGCGTTCGCCCTAATCGGGGCCTCAAGGCGAGCCCGCACGCGCTCAATCGGTTCGCGCTCGCGCGCAAGGGGTTCATTGCTCATTTTTGACCATCCCCGCCGTCGCTCCCCCGCCTCCCCCTGGTCCTGCTCGTTACTGGTTGACTGCTCCGCCCGGGCTAAATCAATCAACGTGCTAGGGCGGCGGACCCGTGTCGGCTTCGCTCGCGGCTGGGAACCGGCTCGACGGACGCCTGGGGGCTGGCGCCGATCCGTCTGACCGTAAGCTGGACCAGAGGATTGATCAGGATCGAAAGCATGGCGCCGGCAAGGATCAGGTCGCGTCCGTTTTCGGGGAGAAGGTTCAGGCTGACGCCGAGTCCCGCTAGGATGAATGAGAACTCCCCAATCTGCGAAAGGCTCGCGCCTAGGCTTGCCGCCATCGAGAGCGGCTGGCCGAAGGCGAAAAGGATTGCGAACACGGCGAGCGCATTACCCAGCACAATGACCGCGAGGGTCGCCAGAAGCGGCAACGGCTCGCGAACGAGCGTCATCGGATCGAAGAGCATCCCGACCGAGACAAAGAAGAGGACCGCAAACGCATCGCGCAGCGGCAGTGTTTCGCGAGCCGCCTGTTGGCTCAGCGGCGATTCAGCGAGCACGATCCCGGCAAAGAATGCACCCAGTGCGAAGGACGCACCGAACAGCTCAGCCGATCCGAATGCCGCGACCAATGCGAGCGCCAGGACGCCCAATCGGAAGAGCTCGCGTGACCCTGTGTGAGCCAAGTAGTGCAGTACCCATGGGACCACGCGGCGGCCGACCAAAAGCATCAACGCGAGGAACGTGCCCACTTTGGCCAAGGTGAAAGCTGTGGCGGGCCACACGGAAGGGCTCGCCAACCACGAGGTCCATTTGTTCTCGATCGATCCCGCAGCGCGCCCGGCCGATGCGTCGGCAAGTACCGGAAGTAGCACGAGCGCAAGGATCACCATCAGGTCCTGGACAACGAGCCACCCGACGGCGATACGGCCTTTCTCAGTTTCGAGCAGCCTCTTCCCTTGCAAATCGCGCAACACCATGACCGTGCTTGCGACTGCGAGTGCCAAGCCGAACACGAGGCCGGTCCCAAGCGACCAGCCCATCAGCCGCGCAAGCGCCAGGCCGAGCAGCATAACGATTGCCGTCTGTGCGATCGCACCCGGTACGGCGACCCCTCTGACCGAAAGCAGATCTTGCCAGGAAAAGTGCAGTCCCACGCCGAACAGCAGCAGAATGACCCCGACCTCCGCGAGCTGACGGGCGACGTTCTGGTCGGCCACGATTCCCGGCGTGAAAGGACCCAGAACGACGCCCGCGAGCAGATAGCCCACGATGGCTGGTAGCCGCACATGATTTGCTATCGCGCCGAACAGAAAGGCCAATCCGATCGCGGCCACGATCGTTGAGATGACGGCTTCATGCGACATAAGCCATGATCCGCTTCCCCATCCAACCTGTGGAGAACAGTTGGCCCGCGTCGTCGTCTGAAATCAACTCTTTGCTAAGACACCTTAAACACGTCAAATCGTGAGCTGGGTTCCGATCTCGACAACTCGATCGGTGGGGATCTGAAAGTAGTCCGTGGCATCGTTCGCCGATCGTGTCATTGCGAGGAACAGGCGATCTTGCCAACGTGGCATTCTGGAAGTGCGCGCCGGCTTGAGCGCTCTGCGCGACAGCAAGAATGACGTTGACATGATGTCAAATTGCAAGCCGAGCTTGCGCGCCATGCCGAGCGCCCGCGGAACGTTCGGCGTTTCCATGAAGCCATAGCACAAGGTCGCCCGGCTGAAGCGGCGGGACAGTGGTTCAATGACCACCCGATCGTGCTCGCTCACCCGCGGTATGTCCCTCGTCACCACGGTGACGATGAGATTGTTCTCGTGCAGCATCTTGTTGTGTTTCAGATTGTGTAGAAGAGCCGTGGGAACGAACTGCGGCTGACTCGTAAGATACACAGCTGTGCCGTGAACGACATGCGGCGGCTTTTTGTCGAGCTTGGCGAGCATCGACTGCAGCGGAACTTCACTCCGCCGGATTTTCCGAGCCAGAAGCGAGGTGCCCCGTCGCCACGTGGCAATGAGCAGCACGATCGCAGCTCCGATCAGAACCGGCACCCATGCGCCGTTGTGAAAGTTCAGCAACGTTGCAGTCAGAAAGGTTGTGTCGATCAGGACGAACGGCACCATAACTGCCGCCGTCGACCACAGGCGCCAGTTCCAAAGGTATCGGATCACGATCCATGCGAGCAGCCCGTCCATCAGCATCGCGGCAGCCACGGCCAGACCGTAGGCCGAGGCGAGCGCACTCGAACTCTGGAACAAGGCGACCAGAACCAGCACGCCTGAGAGCAGGATCATGGTCACCCTGGGTATGAAGATCTGGCCGTGATGCGCCTCCGACGTGTGGCGGATTTCCAGGCGCGGCAGCAGGCCCAGCTGGATCGCCTGCTGAGTGAGCGAATAGGAACCCGTGATCACAGCCTGACTGGCGATTGAGGTGGCGGCCGTCGCCAGGACGACCATCGGCACGAGCAAGGCATCGGGGAGAAGCCGATAGAACGGGTTCTCGATGGTGCTCGGATCGGCAAGCACGAGTGCTCCTTGTCCGAAATAGTTGAGGGTGAGCGCCGGCAGCACCAGACCGAACCACGCGATCTGAATCGGCTTCCGACCGAAGTGCCCGAGATCGGCGTAAAGCGCCTCGCCACCGGTAACCGCGAGTAAGACGAAGCCGAGCGTTACCAGGCCGATGACGGGATGGTGGAAGAGAAAGTCGAGAGCATAGACGGGATTCACGGCAGCCAGAACGTTCGGATTGGCGACGATCTCGACCGCACCGGCGATCGCCAGGACCACGAACCAGAGCACCATGAGGGGGCCGAAGAAAATCGCGATCCGGCCCGTGCCACGCGATTGAACCGCAAACAGCGCCACCAGTATGACGACCGTGAGCGGCAACACGTAAGGCTCAAACCGCGGTGTCGCGACTTTGAGGCCTTCGATCGCGGAGAGCACCGAAAGCGCCGGCGTGATGAACGAAGACCCGTAGAACATGGCCGCGCCGATAATCCCGAGCCACAGCACCGGCTCTGTGCGTCGTCCGAGTGCGCGGAACGCAAGCGCGGTCAACGATAGCGTGCCGCCCTCGCCGTTGTTGTCGGCCCGCAGCAGGAGCAGAACATACTTGGCAGTGACGACAAGGATGAGGGCCCAGAAAATCAAGGACAGAACACCCAGGACCACAACTTCGGTAACAGGTCCGGGCCTTACGGCCGCCGCCAAAGCCTCTCGGAAGGCGTAAAGGGGGCTGGTTCCTATGTCGCCGTAAACGACGCCTACACTGCCAATCGTGAGCGTCAGCAATCGGGTGGTGGCGCTGGATGTATGCCGATGCGGCCGAGGTGCCGAGACGTCGTATCGTCGCGCAACGCTCATGGTGCTATCCACAAGGGTGGTGCAGCGGGTGGCCGAGCGTCACAAATAGATCACGGCTCGTCCAGTCCCGAAGCCGCTGAGGAAGAAGGTCACCGCGCATGGTCTGCACGGCGTCGGCCTCTCCCGAAGGCACGCCGAGATCGACCCCGGCGATGTCCGCAATCGCGATCTCGTGTGGCCTGCCCCGCCACATCAGGATGCTGTTCTCCACGCTCGCCCGCCCGGCTTTCTTGTCAAGCGTCAAGGTTGTCTTGCTGAACAGCGACCCGTGCCTGCACCACCAGCCGGTCGCTGCCACTTTCGATGATGGTCATGGCCCGTACTCCGTTCTGCGGTCGCGAGGCGCGCTGCTCTATGGCGTCCCCAACCGGGAGCGGAAATCGCCTGCGGTGATCTCAATATTCTTCCTGCATCGTAGTGGGAGATTCCAGTTTGTCAGACGCCCTTCAATTTGCTCAGGAAGTCCATTGGAAGCGGGAAGACGATCGTCGAAGAACGTTCGCCCGCGATGTTCTGAAGGCCGGTGAGATAGCGCAGCTGCATCGCCTCGGGCCGCTGTGCTAGAATTTGACCCGCTTGGGCGAGCTTCTCGGCGGCCTGCAACTCACCTTCGGCATCGATGACCTTAGCGCGGCGGATTCGCTCGGCCTCCGCCTGCTTGGCGATCGCGCGCACCATGGTTTCGTTGAGATCAACGTGCTTCAGTTCGACGTTCGCCACCTTGATGCCCCAGGCATCGGTCTGCTCGTCGAGAATGTGCTGGATGTCGGCATTGAGCTTGCTGCGCTCCGCCAGCATCTGGTCGAGGTCGTGCTGGCCGAGCACCGAGCGCAGCGTCGTCTGCGCCAGCTGGCTCGTTGCCTCGTTGAAGAACTCGACCTGGATGATCGCCTTCTCCGGGTCGATGACCCGGAAATAGATCACGGCGTTGACGCGCACCGAAACGTTGTCGCGCGAGATCACGTCCTGCGGCGGCACATCCAGCACGCGCGTGCGCAAGTCGACCCGCACTATTTGCTGGATAAAAGGAACCACGATGACGAGGCCGGGACCCTTCACGCGCCAGAGGCGGCCCAGCATGAACACGACGCCGCGTTCGTATTCCCGCAGGATGCGGAACGAATAGAACAGCAGGACGAGCACGACCAGGATGGGGATGAGCACGCCCGACCAGGCCGGAATACCGAATGGCATGGGAGCCTCCTCACTATTCGGGTTCAACGATCAGGGTGAGCCCGTCGCGCCGCACGACTCGGACCAGATCGCCGGACTTCAGGTCCTTGCCGGAGCGCGCCCCCCAGATTTCTCCGTGAACGCGGATTTTTCCGCGGCCGTCCTGCCAATCCACGACGCGGCCGCGGCTTTCGATCATCTCTTCCGCGCCGGTCGCGGGCGGACGCCGGCGCGCCTTCATCGCGGCCGCGATGACGACGAAGGTCAGGCCGGCGCAGGTGAGCGCCGCGCCGATGATGATCGGGATCGAGACACCGAAATCGATGGTGGAGCCCTCCGGCTCGAACAGGAAGAACGATCCGACCAGGAACGCGACCAACCCGCCGAGCCCGAGCACGCCGATCCCTGGCGTGAACGCCTCTCCCAGCATCATCGCGATACCGAGCAGAAGGAGGGCGAGCGCGCCATATTGCACTGGCAAGACCGACAGCGCGATCAGGGCGAGCAGCAAGGAGATGCCGCCGAGAACCCCTGGAAGCACCGCGCCCGGGCTCCAGAACTCGAATAGTAGGCCGTAAATTCCAATCAGCAGCAGGATGAACGCGATATTCGGATCGGCGATGACGCCGAGCAGCCTGGTGCGCCAGTCGGGCTCGACCACTGTGACCGCCGCGCCGCGCGTGGATAGCGTGCGTGCTTCGCCGCCGACCGTCACCGTGCGGCCGTCGGCTTGCGCCAGGAGGTCGGCGACATCGGCGGCGACGATCTCGATCACGCCCTGCTTGCGCGCTTCATCGGCTGTGAGGGTCGCTGCTTCGCGCACCGCCTTGTCGGCGAAGTCGGGATCGCGTCCGCGCAACTGGGCGAGGCTGCGCAACATTGCGACCGCGTCGTTGATCGCTTTGCGTTCGCCGGTCGTCGGCTCGCTTTTCTTCTCGTCCTTCGGCTGCGGCGTGCCGGGCACGCCACCCAACTGGATTGGCGTCGCGGCCCCGAGATTGGTGCCCGGGGCCATGGCTGCAAGGTGCGCCGCATAGACCACGAAGGTTCCGGCGGAGGCCGCGCGCGCCCCGCTCGGGGCGACGTAGACGATGATCGGAACCGGCGCCGCGATCATGTCGCGGATGATGTCGCGGGTCGCGCTGACAAGTCCGCCGGGCGTGTCGAGCCGCAGGACGATCGCGGTCGCCTTCTCTTTCTTGACTTGCTCGACCGCGCGCGAAATCTGCCGCGCTGCGGCGACGCTAATGGCGCCGTCGACATTGACGACGAGGACGCGGTCGCTGGGCGCAGCCTGCGGCGCGGCGTCGGCGGCCAGGATCGCGACACTCAGAACAAGGGCCTGAAGCACCGCCGATCCGTTGGAAGCGGACGGTCGCATATCGGAAGTCTAGCCCGTCGCTCTGCCAAAGGGCAGCGCTTGATTCAAAAATGCGAATGCTGAAGCGGTCATCTTCTTCTCGATCAGGCAAGGACCGAGGCTACGCCGAGAACAACCAATATCGCGCCGACACCGGCGGCTAACACGACCGCCACCGCCACGAGCGGCTCCAATCGTGGCGTGATCCACAATCTAACCTTCCCGCCCACGGGCAAGGCCATCCAAAATACGAGCGCCGTTGCGCCAAGAACAATACAGCCAGCACTAAATTGAGCATGAGAACCTCCACGATGTGGCCGTTGCCTGCGACCCTGCGCTGTCCGAGCAAAGGGCCTAGGGGGCAACGACGACCGGCACCCGTGCGAGATGGACGACAAAACTTGCGGTCGAGCCGATCGAGAGCCGGAGAGCGCGCATCAGCCAGGTGCGCAAAGCGCTCGGCCTGGGCTCGGCCAGCACGATCAAGTCGCAGCCTTCTTCATGCGCACAGCGCAGGATGATTTCGCCCGGCTCCCCCAGCTCGATGCGGTCCTTGTGAGCGACCCCGGCGCCGTCGAGATGGCGGGCCGCGCTCGCAATGACGCGCTTGCCTAGATCGTTGATGAGCCGGTCGTGAATGGCCTCGCGCTGAAACCAACCATAGCCGCGCAGGCGCCAGTCCTGCGGTTTTGGCTGAACGTTGAGAAGCACCACTTCGATCGGGCCGCGCCCGACGTACAGCCCGATCAGGCATTTCATGACGCGGCCGGTGCACTCGGAGCCATCGACAACGGCAAGAACCCGCAACATGGCAACGCGCCCCGCGCGCGCATCGCGTTCTCCGGCCGGCGCGGCTGCATCGCGAGACATGGGGTCGGCGATACCCATGGGCGGACCTCCTTCAGCCGGGCAGAAGCTGAAACGCGGCCGCAGCCACGAGCGTCGGTGCGGTCGCAGCGGCGAGCAGACCGAGCGGACTGATCGCCCCGTCCTCGAAGCTGCCTTTGAGCAGCGCAAAGCCTGCGGGATTCGGCGCATTGGCGATGACGGTCAACCCTCCGCCGGTGACGGCACCCGCGACCAGCGAATACTTGAAATCGTGCGACACGCCGTCGACGAGCGATCCGAGATAGGTCAGCGCAGCGTTGTCGGTGATCGCGGTGAGCAGCGTGGCGCCCGCGAAGAGGACCGAGGGGGCCATGTCGATGAGCAGGGGCTGCAGCCACCACTTCTGCCAGCCGCCCAGCACGACTAGGCCCGCGAGGAAGAATGCGACCAGCAGGCCCTCACGCAGAATGAGGCGTCCGCGATAACGCTTGTAGGCTTCGGAGAAGCCGAGGAAGAACAGAAACAGGGCGAGAAAAACGAACGGGTGATGGCTGAACATCACCACGCCCGCCAGGAACAAGGTAGGCCGCGATGATCCATCGCGGGGTATCGACCTTGATCAGCGCGGCCCGAAGCGGCGGCAGCTCGTTCAGGTACGAGCGAAAGGCGAACGCAGCACCGACGGCATTGACCAGCACTGCGGCAGCCGCCTTCCAGCCGAACACCTTCATCATGAAGGCGATGTTCCAGCCCCATTGCTCGGCCACCATGACAACGGGCGGCGCGGCAAAGGGGGTCAAGGTGCCGCCGATCGAGACGTTGACGAACAGGACGCCAAGCGTCGCGTACATGAACTTCTTGGGAGCGTTGCCGCCGAAGAACTGGTCGCGCAACAGCAAGGCCGTCAGCGTCATCGCCGCCGGCTCGGTAATGAACGAGCCGAGCAGCGGACCAACGGACAGCAGCGTGAAATAGTAGCCGGCGCCGAACGGCAAGGGGAGCACGCGGACAACGCGTTGCAGGACCGCTCCCGAAAAGTCGAGAATTGGGCGGCTCGCGGCGATGACCATGATGACAAAGACGAAAGCCGGCTCGGTGAAGCTGCGGCTCTCCAAGTAGGCGAGCGCTCCTGGTGCCGAGCTGGACCGCGACAAACACCATGAACACCATCGCCCAGAAGCCGAACACGACCTCGACTTCGCCGAGGAGATGCCAGAGCCCGGCGTGCTCGGGTTGCAGGCGCGCCAATCGCTCGAAATAGCGGGTGGAGAAGGTATGAATGACCGCGATGGCAAACACTGCTGCCGCGACAATTTCGATGAAGCTTGGCGACAGTGCCCGCATGCGGCGAACCGTGCTACGCCAGGCGCAAGGGTCACAATTCCGGGCAGACGCGTCAGGCGGTACGCCGGGGGTGGTTCCCTAGGGTATTAATACGGAGGTGCGCCGCGTGCTGAACCGGCTTAAGCAGGGTGCGGAAAGATGGTCGAAGGGCGGCCTTCACCCGAGCATGCCGATTAGCCGCGTCCTATCCCGATCTCACTTGGAGATCGCGCTGGCCTATCTAGCGAGCTACGTGCTGCTGGATTGGATCAGCTACATCCACCCGATCGCCTCATTCGGCATCACTCCTTGAAACCCGCCGCCCGGCCTCAGCTTCGCGCTGATCCTGCTGTTCGGCTACGAGTTCCTGCCCTGGCTGTTCGTGGCGCCATTACTCGCCGATGCCGTGGTACGCCAACTTCCCCTGCCTCTCGGCGCGGAGGTAGTAGCTGCGCTGATTATCGGTCTGGGGTACGGGGCAGGTGCCGGCGCCCTAATTCATCCCTCGTTACGGTTCGATGTCTCATTGGCTACCAAGCGCGATCTCCTGTTGTTGGTGACAGTGGCGGCGATCGCGTCGGCCGCCGTGGCGTTGTCCTACGTCGCTTTAGTGGTCGCCATTGGGTTGCTCGATCCTCGGCAGTTTGCGCAGGCCGCCCTGCGTTATTGGGTCGGGGATATGATCGGGATCACCGTCGTGACCCCGTTCCTGCTGGTCCTGTTCACGCGCCGCCGGTTGCGCGTGCTGTCGTGGGAATTGCTGGCGCCGCTCGCGGTGCTGCTTGCTGCCCTGTGGCTAGTGATGGGCGTCGCAGCTTATCGGTTCCAGCTTTTCTATCTGCTCTTCCTGCCGGTGATCTGGACGGCGGTGCGCTTCGGGCTTGAGGGTGTCGCGGTCGGGCTTGCCGTCACCCAGATCGGCCTGATGGCGGCGATCCATCTGTCGGGTCAGAGCGCAATCGATGTTGTGGCGTTCCAGGCGCTGATGATCGTGCTGGCCGTTACCGGCCTCGCAGTCGGGGTGCTGGTGAGCGAGCAGCAGCGCACGCAACATCAGCTCCGGGTGCACCAAGAGGCACTCGCCCGCATGACGCGCCTCAGCAGCATGAGCGAGTTCGCAGCCGCGTTGGCCCATGAGATCAATCAGCCGCTGACCGCCATCGCCAACTACACCAGGCTTGCCAAGGAAGCAGCAGAAGCCCGCTCCGCCGACACTCGACTGTGGTGGAGGCCACCACCAAAGCCGCCGACCAAGTCGATCGTGCAGCCGATGTGGTGCGGCGCCTAAGAGAATTCATTCAACTGGGTCGCGGCGAATGCTCCGTCGTCTCGATCGATCATGTTATCCAACAAGCGCAGTCGGTGATCCAGACCGATTGCGAGCATCAAGGCATCGTTTTGAACGCGCAAATTGCACGAGAGCTGCCGCAGTTCACGGGTGAGTCGCTACAAATCCAGCAAGTCATCTTGAATTTGGTGCGCAACGCCATGGAGGCGATCCTTGAGGCGGGCCGACACGACGGCAAGATAGCGATCAGGGCGGAAATCGATTCGCCCGGTTTTCTCAAAGTTTGTGTCAGCGACAACGGACCAGGCTTCGATCCGGCTCTATCGGACCAGGCGGTCGCGCCGTTCGCCACCACGAAGCCTGACGGCATGGGACTTGGCCTGTCGCTCTGCCGATCCGTAGAATCTCATCGTGGCAAGCTTACCATTGCTGGGGACGCCACGGGGGCAATCGTCTGTTTCACTCTCCAAGCCGTGGATGCCGCCGAGGCGCCTTGAATGACCGTCGCGCTTATCGACGACGACGAGGCGGTGTTGGACTCCCTCCGGATGCTCCTTCAGAACCGCGGAATGCCGGTGGAATGTTTCACATCCGCCGAACGCTTCCTCTCGCGCCTGGAAACGATGCCGTTGAGTTGCATTGTGTCCGATGTCAGGATGCCGGGCCTCTCGGGTCTCGACCTTCAAGGCGAACTGTTGAAACGGGGAAGTTCGGCGCCGCTGATCCTGATTACGGGTCATGGAGACATCGCGATGGCGGTCAGTGCCATTAAGCTGGGCGCCTTCGACTTCATCGAGAAGCCCCTCGATGATCACAAGCTCATGCAGAGCATTCGCAAGGCCACCGAAAGCAGCGAACAGCGGCACATCCGCCAGGATCAGGTTGACGAGACGCAGAGACGTATCGCTGAGTTGTCGCTGCGACAGCGACAAGTCAGGCGCTGGTCGCCACGGACTTTCCAACAAGGAGATTGCGCTGCGCCTTCGCATCAGCCCCCGAACTGTCGAAAACTACCGCGCGTGGGTCATGGAGAAAATGGGGGCGACAAATCTTGCCGATCTCGTACGAATGGTCGTCCAAGTGGAATCCAGTGGCGGCCCGGTAATCGGGGCCGACCAATAGCAACGAGCCGGTTCCGTCCGATTACGCTGCATACTCCGACGAGCGGCACCAACTCTCCACGTCCGCTCTGTCGGGTACGGCCTGGCGTGCAGGCTTGGTTCTTCGTGTTATCGGCGCCGCGATGAAGGCGCGCCGGCGCCCGCCTGCCACCGGCGCGGAGCAAATGATCGCAAGCCGCGGCCGCGTCGTAGACTGGCAAGCCGGCCGGGGCAATATCCGTATCCACGGGGAAATCTGGGGAGCACGCTCCGGCAAGGAGTTCAAGCCCGGCGACCTCGTCCGCGTCGTACGGCGCGACGGGCAAAACCGCCTGCCGAGATCCGCCACGATCCCGGGACACGTCCACATCGGCCCTATGCCAGCAATACGGCCGAAGGCCCGCTCGAGCGAGCCATGGCGAGATCGAGTTGCCGAAGCGCTCGGGATTTCGGCGCAGCGTGCGGCGGGAGGCGTGAGCGGATCCGCAACGCCGGTCTTCAATCGACGCGCTTGCACAGCCATCCAGTTTCGCAACCGCTCGGCATTGCCAACACCTGAACGATATCCTGCCCGGCGGCGTTGCACTTCTCCTCAGAGGAATAGCCGGGAATTGTCAATGCCGCGCCAGCCTGAAGGTTTATGACGACTATCAAAACCCACATGATGCGTTTTCCCTTTTGGGTGCTGAGCCGCCACATTACAACAGCCGAGGTTGCTACCGAATGCCCCGCTTGAGCGTCCAGCGCGAGGCGTAGCCGCCGATGCCGCGCCCTACGTCACCCTCTCCGAGCACCCCTGCGACATCGTCCAGCTCGCATGCACCAAATGCGAGCGCCGCGGGCAGTACAGAAAGGGGACGCTGATCGAGCGATACTGCCCCGACAAGAACATGGTGGACCTTCGGCTCGAGCTGGCCGCCGGCCCCCCGGATTGCGGCCGGCAAAGACAGTCGATGCGTGCGGCGTCTACTATCCCGACCGCATTGGGAACGACGGGCGCGCCGGGTGATCGGAATTTCGGCGCGAGATGCAGTTGCGCGCGCCTGTGCCTGCCGCAAATCAAATCCGAACATAATGGTGGTGCAACCCGCCCAGGATCGGCAGGCAGAGAATGCGAGCGGCAGTCTGAACGGCCCGCGGTACCGGGGCGTCCTTGTTCAAGGATAAGGATGCGCGCGTCTCGTTGTAATATTTCACGTACGAGAGCAGGGCATGGCGAAGGTGCCGCTCTCCAAGCACAACGAGATGGTCAACGCACTCCCTCCGGATCGAGCCGCTCCGCCGCTCCGCATATGCGTCCTGCCATGGCGATCGCGGCGCAATAGGTCGGTCACGGATGCCCATCGCGCGGACACGTAGAATGAATACTTCGCCGTAGGAAAACAGTTGGCCCGCCTCGCCGTCTGGAAATAAACTCCTTGCTAAGGCGCCCGATCGGAGATTTCGACCCCCGCAAAAATCGCGGAGCCTATCTCCGCCTTGATGCCTGGCCGATCAGCCACGCGAGAATTTGCGCGTTCTCAGCAGTCGAGCCGAACCGCCCTGCAAGTCCGTGATGTCCGGCAGCCATATCCGTGACGAACAGCAGCTCGGTGCTGTTAGTCTTCTTCGCCCGAATCCGCGCGACCCATTTCGCCTGTTCGTGATAGAAGACCTGGCTGTCATGCAAGGCTGCGGTGACGAACATGGCCGGATAGGGCATTGCTGCGATGCTGTCGTAAGGAGAGTAGGAGAGCATGTAGTCATAATGCTCTCTTTGCGCCGGATTGCCCCACTCATCGTATTCCAGGGTCGTCAAGGGAGTCGTTGGGTCGGCCATTGTCGTGACGACGTCCACGAATGGCACTTCAGCGACGACCCCTGCGTAGAGCTCGGGCCGCAGATTAGTGACGGCCGCAACCAGAAGACCCCCGGCGCTAGCGCCTTGGGCGAACACGCGCCGCGGATCGGCAATCCCCTGCGCGATCAGCGCTTCAGTAGCGGCGATAAAATCGGTGAACGAATTTCGCTTTTGTAGCATTCGTCCCCATCGTGCCAAGTCTTCCTTTCTCACCTCCGCCGCGGACGTGAGCCTGGGCATATACGAAACCGCGATCCATCAGGCTGACCCAGGGTTCCGGGAATTCAGGCTGGCTGCTCGATCCATACGCGCCGTAACCGGAAATCAATACGGGATTTCCACCGGTGCGCAGTTGGTCTGTACGGTACATGAGGGTCACCGGAATGGTTTCCCCGTCCGGGGCTACGGCGTTGATGCGTTTCGCCGCATAGCGCCCAGGGTCGAACCATCTCCAGGCGCGCGACTTCCTGCGCAGCGACAGCTCGCCCGTTCGCACGTCGAAATGGTATTCGGCCGGGGGGTGGAGAGGTCCAGAAAATTGAGCTGGAGAACGCTCGCGGACGCGTCCCGATTGGCGGCCCCTTGGGCAAAGCTGATCTCGGCGACGCCGATCTCCGGGAGCGGGACGGCGAGTTCGTGCATGTCGGCCAGACGCACGACGCGCGCGGACTCGACCGCGTCGTGCTCATCGACGAGGGCGATAAAGCTATCGAACAGCTCGAATTCGGCAATCAGTCGACCGCGCGTTTCGCCGATCACATCGACCCAGTTTGCCATGCCCGGTGCTGATTCAGGAGCGCGACCAACCGATAGTCGGGCGCGTTCAAGTTGGTGCGGAAATAAAACGTTGAGCCAATGTGATCCGCATCGTAGATGACGCCTTGACGCCGGGGTTCGATCACCGCGAACGTGCCCAGTGGGCGATCGGCGGGCAGGTACCGGATCTCGGACGTCTGCTCGGTGCCGCCTTGAAGAGGATGAAGCGTCCGGACTTCGTGCGGCTCAGGCTCAGCTCGTAGGTCGCGTCGCGTTCTTTATAGACGAGTTCATCGCGTTGTGATGGAGTGCCAAGCCTGTGACGCCATAGCGCGGACGAACGCATGCCCGGCTCCACGCGAATGTAGAACAGCCAGCCGAATCCGCCCGAACACCATGTCCGATGCGGCATCATTGATGCCGGTATCTTGGACTTCGCCGCTGGCAATATCGCGCACGAAGACGCGGTGCGATCGGCCGCCCGTGAAGTCGATGGCAAAGGCGACCCGATTACCATCCGGGCTCACAACATAGGCGGAGAGATCATATTGTTTGTGGCCGGCGGCGAGCCGTTCAATATCGAGAACAACCTGCTCCGGCGCGCCAGCCACCGGCTTGCGACGCACGATTGCCGGGAACCTGGCACCCTTGGCAATGCGCCTCCGGTACAGATAACCGCCGTCAGAAAAGTCAGTGCTTTGACTAGCGCCATCGTCGCGCTCGTCGAGCTCCCTGCCGATTTCATCGATCAAAGGTTGGAGAGGCCGCAGGTGAGCCGCCGCATAGGCGTTCTCAGCCTTGAGGTAGGCGAGCGTATCGAGATCGCCGCGGTCGCGCAGCCAGTCATAGTCGTCGAAGCGGAGCCGATGATGCTCCTCGAATGTTCTCGGAATGATCTTCGCGACGGGCGGCGTAGGAGCCACTATCGTGGCGGGCGCCCTAGCTAAATTCATTTCCTCGGCAACTAACGGGGAAACAAGAGCGGCGGCGACTCCGAAAATCGAGACAAGATGCGTTCCGAAGGCACCCAACCCGCGGCATTCCCAATCGTGGAGTCGTTCCGCATAGTTGCGCGACGCGCAGCGTTACATCTTGCGAAACCCCGCAGCATCAGCACATCCGTCGGAATCCTAGGTTCCATTAGCTTGTCCTCAATAACACACTCGGGGCACGCAAGAAATCCTGCAGTCTTTGCGCCGTGAAACCGCTTCGGCGTGTAGCCCCATGCTTTAAGGCGCATCCGGGCGGCGCAACACCGATCCAGGTACGCAGCGATCGCGAGAAGCAGCAGGGGTCGGCCACGCCGGCAGCTGCAGCACGGTCGCGTGCTGCAGGCTTTGCACAGGCTCGTGAGCAATACTACTTCGCCGTCAGGAAATTCTATCGCATCGCGGCGACTAGTACGTCGTCTT
>CAWBFP010000033.1:0-305000 GCA_963788095.1 uncultured Alphaproteobacteria bacterium
CTCGCCCTCGATCGGCCCGCTCGCTTCAAGCGCCGCTGACATGCTTTCGGGCTTGGTAACGTCAAGCGGCAGCACGCGGAGGCGCTCCGATCGAGGCAAGATGCCGTGGCGCGGTGTTCGCATGGTGGCGACCACGTGCCAGCCCCGCGCGTGGAAGTGGCGTGCCGTCTCGAGGCCGTAGCCCGATGAGCAGCCAGTTATTAGTACCGTCTTCATGGGTTTTTCCTTGCGGTTCCGACAATGCACAGATAGCGATCGGAAGACGGACGATCTACAATCCCGAGTCCATATTTCTTTTGTAATAGTCCAGGCATGATCGACCCACTATCGGAAGTCATCGCCCTCCTTCGACCACGTACCGTGTTCACCAAGGGCATCAGTGGCGCGGGACGCTGGGGGGTGCGTTACACCGATTTTGGCCAGCCAAGCTTCTGCACCGTGATCGAGGGGCGCTGTCGTTTAGCTGTCGACGGCCAGGATGCCATCACGCTTGAGGCAAGCGACTTTGTGCTATTGCCGGCGACTCCCGGCTTCACCATTTCGGGCTTCGAACCGGTGACGCCCGAGCGCATCGATGCGAAGGGCTCGTCTTCGCCGGTCGGCGACGTTCGCCACGGGAGGCGCGGCGGACGTCCCGATGTTCGGCTGCTCGGCGGCTACTTCGCCTTCGAATCCGCCGACGCGGGCTTGCTGGTGTCGCTGTTGCCGACACTGGTGCATGTGCGGGGCGTCGAGCGCCTTTCTACGTTGGTACGGTTCGTCAGCGAGGAAACAGGCCAGCGGCGGTCGGGCCGCGACCTCATTCTCTCCCGTCTCCTGGAAGTGCTGCTCATCGAAGCGCTACGGTCAACGCAGGGTGGGGAGGCGCCCCCGGGCTTGCTGCGCGGGTTGAGCGATGCGCGACTCGCGGCGGCGATACGGCAGATGCACGGCAACCTCGCGCGATCGTGGACCGTCGCGCAACTCGCGAAAGAGGCCGCACTGTCTCGTTCCGCATTCTTCGGTCGCTTCACGCGCGCCGTGGGTCTTGCGCCGATGGAGTACCTCCTCGCCTGGCGCATGGCGGTCGCGAAGGACCTGCTCCGCCGCGAAGAACTCGGGCTCGCCGCAGTCGCCGAACGCGTGGGCTACAGCTCGGCGAGCACCTTCAGCACCGCCTTTAGCCGCTACGTCGGCCAGCCGCCCGGTCGCTACGCGCGCGAAGAGGTAACTCAAGCGGCCAAGTCTCCGTGGCGGTTGGCGTAAAGGACCAGCAGTGGCGCACACGATTGGAGGCGCGGATAGTACTCTCGTAGCCGGCAATCGCGCGCGGGCGATCGCGTGCCGGGACGTGAACCGTTCTCTTGATGGCGGCAGCCGGTGTCCGCGCGGGCATTCATTTGCGGTTGACGCACGACAGCAGATTGTCGTAGCTCGCGCCGATGATCGCGGTCTGTGCGTCGCGGATGCACTCTGCTTGTTTCTCCTGCGCAATGAGGCTCCAACGGCGCCTCAGTGTCGCCAGCGCGTTGGCCTCGTTGCGCAGGCACGACGCGCGGCTTGCGACGAGGCCTTGGTCCACGGCAGCGCGGCAGAACTTTTGCACGTCATAACGTGGGATGTCGGCGCCGAGCGCGCTTCCCCAATTGGTCTCGATTGCCACGATCGCCATCAGGGCTCCCAGCAACTGCCAGAAATTCATGCCAGCACCTTAGGAGGCTGCCTGATCCAGCGTCGCGCGATTTTTCGCGTTCGCATCGCAATCACGCGCCAAGCGCTGTCGTGAGGTCCGATTGTCTCTGAGCCTTTAGTGTAGAAGCATTTCGCAACTGGTGGTACCGATCGCGCGCAAAGCTTGGTTTTACGGTATGCGTAGAACGCATCCGTGGTACTTCAGGCGCGCTCGCGCGGCCGCTCGAGCAGCACCGGCCGCGCAAAGGAAGTGGGGAAGGCATGAAGGGGATATGCCGAGTGGTTTCGGTCGTGGCCAGCGTGTTGGCGGCCTACCCAGCTTTGGCGGAAGATGGAAGCACGCTTCATCATTGGTGTGAGAACCTGCCCGACGCCGCGATGGGGTATATCGTGGGGGTCGCGGACGCGTTATCAACGCGCCGTGCCCTACCGTTTTGTATGCCGGAAGGGGTAACCAGGGGTCAGCTGCAGGATATCGTCTGCGGTTATCTCCGAGAGGAGCCAGAACGTCGCCGCTACGACGCTACGAGCTTGGTTTGGAACGCGCAACGCAAGGCGTGGCCTTGCAAGAGGTGAGCTGATCGCCGCCGGCGGGCTTCCGCAGGTACGATGGCGGGCGCTCACATGCCGCTCCCGAGGCTGAAGCAGAACACCGTATCCGGCGGATACGACGTGGCTGTGGGCGGCGGGGCGCACAGATGATTGCGGCCATCCGGATTGTCGCGGTTGCGCTCGACCTTCGCGGCCGGAACCGCAATGAAATTTCCATCCTCGCGACGCTTGGCGAAGATGGCGCCGTCGACGATTCGGATCTCGGTCGGATAGCAATCGCCCTTATTGCAGCAGCTCCGGTAGGGATGATCCGGCATCCGCCAAGTGCTATAGAATTTCTCGTGGACCGCCGCGTCCTGCGCTGGATGACGGTGCTGTGCCTCGGCCGTCGAAACAAACGCCACCAGGGCCACAACCCAGATAAGGGCGTTCACCATGGTCCCTCCCAGGCTGGCCTGGGTCAGTCGTAGGCCAGCGCCGCGCGGCAATATTGGCCCAGGCTTGGCTGTCTCGTTTGTGAGCTCGTTCACAATTCCCCTTGCATTTTTCGACCGCTCAGGCGGAAGGGCCTGTCGCAGGCAATCGTCGCTGAGCTGATGACCCACACAAACGTCGATCGCGCGTTGAGCTCGCCTTCTTGGAGAATCCGGAGGCTGACCGAGATGTTGCCGCGGGTAGCAACGCTTCTTTGCCATCCGGCAAATATGTTCCTTGAATGTGCTCGCGCGTTCTCAATCGTCTAAGCAGCGCAGGCGCAACTTCGTCCGCGCCGTGCTGAATTCGATGTTGTCGAGGGGGACTTCGGGAACCTGACCTGTCGGCCATCTCCGGCGCTATGGGTCGGCGGGGAGCTCCCCGAGCCACAGCTTCTTGCGCACGAGTTCTGCTACGATCTCCACGATCAGCCGTTCGACTTCACGTGCCGCCTGGGTAACGGGCTTGGAAGGGTTCCGGACCAGGAATACGGTCCGACGCATCACGGGATCGCGGATCGGAACGGTTACGAGGGTTCCCCGCTGAACTTCATCGAAAACGGCGGCATGGGCAAGAATGGTGTACCCTGAGCCTCGCGTGACCAGCGTCTTGATGTTGGTGAGCGAGTCCATCTCGAGCACGACCGGAAGGGAGAGGCCGCGCGATCCGGCGAAACGCTCGATGGTCTCGCGCAGCCCATGGCTGCGATGGGGGAGGATCAGGGGCAAAGTCGCGCATTCGCGCAGCGTGACCGTCGGCTCCGCGATGCCGCCCGGTCCGACCTTGCCGTGCCAGCCGTCGGCACCCGCGATCAGAAACAGCTCCTCGATCAGGAGGGTTTGCGCCTTGAGGTGTCGGTCTCGCTCGACGTCATAGAGGATGCCGAGGTCAAGCTGTCCCTGCGCGAGCCATTCCTGAAACGAAACCGCTCATGGCCTCCATGGTTCGCAGCATGATCTTCGGAAACTGATGCCGGACAGTCTCGGCCAGAGGGACGGAGAGCACATTGCTGGCCGAACTCGGCACGCCGAAGCTGACGGATCCGCGAACTTCGCCGAAGCGGTCCTTGATCTCGTTCGCCGTCAATTCCAGCGCATTGAGGATGCTCGACGCGCGATCGAGAAGGACCTGACCGCTTTCCGTAGGACTGACGCCGCGCGGCGACCGGACCAGCAATTCGACACCGAGCTCGTGCTCGAGTTGCCTGATGGTCTGGCTGAGCGAGGGTTGTGCGACCCCGAGCCGGTGCGATGCGGCGGAAATGGAGCCGAGCTCGGCAATGGAGACGAAATACCTCAGTTGACGCAGATCCATCCCAACCCCTCGGGCCTAGCCTCTCGGGCCATTGTACCGGAAGCGGAGCCCGGGCGCGCCCGCAAGCGTTTTCCGGACAGGCCGGAACGGCGTTGCGCGACCGCCGGGGCAACGAGGGAGGCTATGGCGTGAAGCTCAGCAATCGTCTTGGCGACGCCTGCGCTTAGGAGGCGTACTGGTTTCGCGCCGCAGCGGGCAGTCTCAGCCGGCCATTACCCGGGCTCGTCGGCTTGGATGACCGCTTTCCGCCGCCGCGACTTTCATTCTCCTGCGATTGCAGCCAGTCCTCGACGATGCGGGTCTGCAATTCCGCAAGCAGCGGCGGCGCATGACCGCAATCGGGCACCTCCACCAATTTTGCGCGCGGGTTCCTTCGCACCATCTCCTCCGCCGTCTTCGGCAGCAGCAGATCGAACTCGGCCCCGCGCAGGATCAGGATCGGACACTCGATGCGTTCCCACGCCTTCCACATCCGCTGACGATGAGTGACCGGAGCCGTGAAGCCTCGGGGAATGCCGCGGTCGTAGCGCAAGGTGAATCCCCCACCGTCCAGCGGCTTGATGCTGTAATCTGACAGGTGGCGCCACTGGGCCTGGGTGAGATTACCGAACGGCGCCAGGATGCCTCTAAAGTACATTTCGGCCGCCTCGCGGCTCGCAAACGATGCGGGCGCGTTCTCGACATAGGTCCCGATGCGGAGCACGGCGTTGAGCGGAAGATCGGGCCCGATGTCGTTGACGACCAGTCGGCAAATCGGGGAATTCGCCCGGCCAGCCAGCAGAATGCCGATCTGGCCGCCAAGCGAGTTTCCGATCCAATCAACCGGGGGCAGCCGCAGGCTGGCGATGAGAAAGGCCATGTCCAGCTCGTACTGCGGCAGATCATAGTCGGCGGGGTCAAGTAGCCTGCCGCTTAGCCCACGGCCCACCACGTCGGGGCAGATCACCACGTATCCGTCCGCCGCTAGGCGCCCGGCAATGAAATCGAAATCGCGCCCCTGTCGCGTCAGGCCGTGAACGCAAACCACTGTGCCCCGTGTGCCGGCCTCACCCCAGCGGGTGTAGGCGATCTCGTGAAACTGATCGCGGGAGATGCTGCGAAAGGAGCACTGGGTGAAGGAGGCTGGCGGCGCCATCAGAAACTCCGGCTCATCAGATCCATAAGAGCATGATCCCGAAAGGCGGGTAACCGGTCTTCGGAAAAGATCATGCTCCACGACAACAGGCTAGAGCGGGGATCGCGATTCGAACAAGAGCTCCCGCTCTGGAGGCGCGCAACCGTGCTCGACGGCTGAAACTGGAAGGCTGGGGGAGGAAGCCGGCGCGCAGCCTTCTCCCGAAGCGACGCGGCACTCACCCAGTACCTGCAGCGGCATCGTCCAGGCGTGAGGCCCTGTCCCGCTCTGCCTCGCCACTTGTTTCGAAAACCGCTTCTCCGAGCTCTCGCTCCGAGAGGGCGCTCAGCAGCCGCAGCCGCATGAAGGCGTTCTTGGTATATCGCGATGCCGACTTGTAATAGCGATTTTGAATGTAGGAGACCATCGAGAAGTAGGCGTCGCTGATCGACTGCTCGAGCTCGAAGCCGTCATAGTTGGCGACCGTCGATACCCGGCGGCCGATGGCCCGAAATCGCAATTCGATCTCGGCCCGAACCTGCTCGATGTCCTCGAGCGTCCGCAGATGCAGGCCCTCGTAGTTCAAGAACAGGATATTGCGGCCCTGATCGTAGGTGATGCGCTCCGCAATGCTGAGGCCAGTCAGAAGTCCGCTTCAAATTCATCTTCTCCGGCCAGAAGATGCGCGCATCCATCAGCACCGGATTGCGCACCACCGGCTTGAAATCCATATGCCGGAGAATGTCGCGATCGATATCGATGCCGGGCGCAACCTCGCGCAGCTCAAGACCATCGGGCGTGATCTGGAAGACGCAACGCTCGGTCACGTACAGGGCCGGCTGTCCGTTCTCGACCGCAAGCTCGCCGCTGAAGGTGATTTGCTGCACTTTCTCGACGAATTTGCGCTCCCGGCCCTCGCGCACGATTTCGAGCTTGCCGTCCCGTACCGCGATCTGAAGCCCGCCAGTGGTGAAAGTGCCGGCGAACAGCACCTTCTTGGCATTCTGCGAGATATTGATGAACCCGCCGGAGCCGGCGAGCCGCGAGCCGAAGCGGCTGACGTTGACGTTCCCCAGCCGGTCGACCTGCGCCATGCCCAGGCACGCCATGTCCAACCCGCCGCCGTCGTAGAAATCGAACTGCTGATTCTGCTGGATGATGGCCGCCGGGTTGAGGCAGGCGCCGAAGCTCAAGCCGCCCTGCGGCATGCCGCCGATCACGCCCGGCTCGGCCGTCAAGGTGACAAGCTTGAGCACGTCCTCCTCGGCGGCCACGGCGGCGAGACTTTCGGGCACGCCGATGCCGAGATTGATGACCCCCCCGACCGGGATCTCGAACGCGCATCGTCGGCCGATGATCTTGCGTTCGCTCATCTTCATCGGCTCGACCCGGTCCAGGGGGACGCGCTGTCGGCCGGAGAAGGCGTGGTTGTAGCTCACCGCGTAGGTCTGCTGATGATGTTTCGGTTCGGCGACCGCAATGCAGTCGACCATGACACCGGGGATCTGAACGTCGCGAGGGTTGAGCAACTCGTTGGCGGCGATCCGTTCCACTTGGGCGATAACGAGACCGCGCGAGTTGCGGGCCGCCGTCGCCAGGCTGAGCCCGTCCAGCGTCAGCGCCTCTCGCTCCATCGTAACGTTGCCGTCGGGGTCGGCCGTGGTGCCGCGAATGAGGGCGACATGGATCGGGAAGCTCTTGTAGAACAGCCAGGTCTCGCCACGGATTTCATGCAGCTCGACAAGGTCCTCGGTCGTGATGTCGTTGAGCTTCCCGCCACCGAGGCGCGGATCGACGAAGGTCCGCAATCCCACCTTCGAAAAATTGCCGGGCCGATGCGCGGCAATGTCTCGATAGAGGTGGCAAATCGATCCAAGAGGAAGGTTGTAGGCCTCGAACTTGTTGGCCAGCGCCATCTCCGCCAGGCGCGGCACGAGCGCGTAGTGGCTGCCGATGACACGGCGAAAGAGCCCATCGAGCGCAAGGCGGTTGACCCCCAGCTCCTTACCGTCGCCGGGGGCGGCCGCGAATACGAGTGTCAGGCCGCGCGGGTGGCCGGTCGCGAGAAAGCGGCGCTCGAGCGCCAGGATCAGTTCATCCGGCACGCCGATTCCAACGAAGCCGGAAATCGCGATCGTCTCGCCATCCTGGATAACGGCGAGCGCCTCGTCGGCCGAGATGATCTTGTTCTGCAGCTTCACGGTTGCGCCTTGGGGGACTTGGCGGCGCGTGACCGTCGTGCGGTGTCGCTGGATCCAGATTCCGCCGCGGGCGACTGCCGCTTGAACAGCCAGTCCGCCAGGCTGGAGCCGAGCACCCCTTGCGACTTGCCACTGACAAAAATGCCCATATGCCCGGCCGGCAGTGGCAACTCGGTGTAATCCTGCGTACCGATGTGCGGCCCCAAATTGCGGGTCATGGCAGTCGGAACAATGTGATCATCGAGGGCGAAAACGTTCAAGACCGGCATGGTGACATTCTTTAGAGCGACCAGGCTGTCGCCCAGCTTGAACTCGCTCGCTACCAGCTTGTTGCACTGATAGAGATCCTTGATCCATTGCTTGGCAAGCTCGCCCGGGTGGGGGGGACGGTCGGCGATCCATTTCTCCATGCGCAGGAAGTTCATGAGCTTCGCCTTGTCGCTCGCGACCTCCAACAGATCGAGATTGTACTTGAGCAGGGTGCGCATCGGCGTCATCGACGAGAAGATCGATCCCATCAGCTCGCCGGGCAGGTTGCCATGCGCAGCCATGAGGCGATCGACGTCCTCAGGTCCGAGGTTCTGCGACCACAGATTAATGAATCCGTGCCCGATCGGCTCATCGGGAGATTTGGCGTGAAAATCGATCGGCGTGACGATGAGGATCAGGTTCTGCACACATTCGGGATGCAGCGCCGCATAACAAAGGCTGAATGTCCCGCCTTCGCAAATTCCCAGGATGTTGACGCGCTCGGCGCCGTCGCGCTCGCGGATCGCCTCAACGGCGTCGTGCAGGTAGCCGTTGATGTAGTCGTCCATGGTGAGCCAGCGGTCGCCACGCGACGCGTGGCCCCAGTCGATGACGTAGACCTCAATCCCCTGCTTGAGCAGGTTGCGCACCAGTGACCGGTCTTCCTGAAGATCGACGATGGTATAGCTTCCCACCAGGCTGAATACGATCAGGAGCGGTTCCTTCAGCCGCCGCTCCACGGTTGGCCGATAGCGATAGAGCGTGATCTTGTCGGAGCGCCAGACCTCATCCTTGGGCGTTGTTGCGATCCTGACGTCTTCGTCGCGAACTTCCGTAAAGAGCTGCGTGCCTCCGGTGAGCTTGGCGGCCAGATCGGAGACGTTCTGGAACACCTGCGACATGTCCGGTGTAGCCTGCTGGGCCATGTGAGCCTCCTATTGCGTGCTACCCGTAACCGCGGGCGATGCCCGCCGGCGACGCTTGTCGGCACGAACCTCGCGTTTGAGATCGGCGAGCGTCTTGCTCAGATCGTCGATCTCCGAGCGGGTCGGCAGGCCGAGCAGCTCGCTATAGAAATCGCCGATGTCCTGCTGCGCAATCCGGAGATCCGAGCTGGCACGCAGGAGATTTCGTTGCGTTTCCAGGAATGGCGCCGAACGCTGCGCCTCCAGAAGATGCCGATTGGCGATCTCGACCCATAGATCCACGGTCTCGGCGCGCGTGCTCAGCGGTCGGCCCTTGGCGAGCGCGTCGTTGAGCTTGCTCGCAAACTCGTTCGCCGCCTTCGACCAGGCTTCCAAAACATGCAAGATATGGCGCGCGCTCTGGCTCCTGACCTCCGACCACGCATTCATCAAAACAAGAAACTTCCGCTCGACCTGTCCGAGATCCGCCAGCCTCGGACCTTCGGCTATGCGCTGGACGTTCTGGTCCATGTAGCCGGTCGCGGACAGCCATTCGCGTGGATCGAAGATTTTCTGCAGGATCTCTCTGGTGACCCCGTCGGCGGCTCCAGTCTGCCCGGCCACTGGTGCCAGGGCCTCCGAGAGCTTGGCGGAGGTTTCCACGAACTTGCGAAAGCTCTCCCCCTTGTCGCCCAGGTCGGCGGTTCCGCCCGCAAACGCCTGCAATGGGAACGTGAAGGCACCGCCCATCCTCTGGGCCATGTCCTTGAACATCTGTTCCTGCGCGGCCGCGAAAGTGCTGCCGGTCTGCATCCACAGGTCTGACAAGGACTTCGTGCTGTCAGTCTCCGCCATGTCTGCCTCTGCGTGTGCGGTCGCACCGAGGTCGCCGTCCGCCGCCGGGATACTGCCTATCCAAACGGCGGCGAGTCTAAAGCTTTGAGCAAATTATGGCAGCCTCCACGGCCTAGCCAATAGCCGTTCCAGCTACCGGGTAGATCGTATTGCTATGGCGGCCTCTTGGTGGGTCGCTACCAGCAACCGAGGCCGGTCACCTCGATGCCGACAATGACGGCGTGGCGCCGAGCGGGAACGTCTACCCCCGATACATCGGAACTATTTCCCCCCGGCGCGGGCAGGGTTTTAAGAAGAGAGGCCGCCGGACGCGAACTGCGTGAGGAATCCATGCTTCGTCCGCTCGAGGGGCTGCTGGTCGTCTCGCTTGAACAGGCCGTGGCTGCGCCATTCTGTTCGATGCGCCTGGCGGATGCGGGCGCACGCGTGATCAAGCTGGAGCGGCCGGAAGGAGATTTCGGTCGCGGCTACGACGACGTGGCGCAGGGCCAGTCGAGTTACTTTGTCTGGCTCAATCGGGGAAAGGAGTTGGTCGTCGTCGATCTCAAATCGGGCCCCGACCGTGCCCTGTTCGAAGCCTTGCTCGAAAGCGCAGATGTGTTCGTCCAGAACCTCAAGCCGGGCGCACTCGATCGCATAGGCTATCCCATCGAGACCCTGCGCCGAGCAAACCCCCGTCTCATCGCGTGTTCGATCTCGGGCTATGGCGAGGCCGGCCCGATGGCGCAGCGCAAGGCTTATGACCTGCTGGTGCAAGCCGAATCCGGGCTGGCATCGATCACCGGCGGCCCCTCCGAGGCCGCGCGCGTCGGCTTCTCGATCGTCGACATTGCGACCGGCGCCGTCGCCTGCCAGGCGATTCTCGAGGCACTCTACGGCCGCAGCGTGAGCGGATCGGGCGCCGACATTCGGCTCTCGATGTTCGACACCATCGTCGAATGGATGGCGGTGCCGTTCTTGCATGCCGCTTACGGCCGCCCGCCCCGCCGCATCGGCCTTGCCCACCCGTCGATCGCTCCCTACGGGGTGTTTCGCTCGCGCGACGGCAAACCGGTTCTGATCTCCATCCAGAACGAGCGGGAATGGGAAATTCTGTGCACTCAGGTGCTCGATGATCCGGGCTTTCTGACCGATCCGCGCTACGCCTCGAATGTCGCTCGCGTTCGCAACCGGGCAGAAACGGATGCCCGCGTTGCGGTACGCTTCGCTGCACTCGATGCCCCTGAGCTCGTCAAGCGTCTAAGCCGGGCGGACATCGCCTTTGCGTTCGTCAACGAGATCACGGACCTGCTGTCACACTCCCAGCTGCACACCGTGCGGATCGAAACGCCGAACGGCCAGGTGGAGATGCCCGCTCCCGCGCCGAATTGGGATAGCGGCAAGCGGACATTCGGGCGGGTGCCGGAATTGGGAGCTGACACTGAATCTGTACGACGCGAGTTCGGCGGGGTCACCCGAACTGCGATTGGATAAAGGCGTGCAATCCGGTGCTTGCGGAACGGCGGGCGGTCGGCAAGATTGTGGTGACCGTGAAGTGAACGACGGACAATATGTCGGCACCGGCGACAAGTTCCAGCGCGGATCCGAGCCTTTGACGCAACCGCGCGCGCTTCCGCCACGCTCGGGCATGAAACGCCGGGTGCTACCCGCACAAGAAGCGGGCCCGGCGCTCGAGCTCTATGAGGTGGGCGGGCGCGATGGAGCCGGCAAGGCGCCCGTCCTGTGCCTGCACGGCGCCTTCGGCGGCGCCTGGATGTGGACGGAGTTTTTCCTCCCAGCCCTGGGCGGCCTCGGGCGCTCGGCGGCGGCGCTGAGCCTTCGCGGACACGGCGGCAGCGAAGGCCGCGAGGCGCTCGGCCGCGCGACCCTCGCAGACTACACGGCAGACGTGCTTCGCGCTTTTGATGCGCTGGCCGAGCCCCCCATCGTGGTCGCCCACTCCCTCGGCGCGTTGCTGGCGCAACGACTGCTTGGCTGCCGCCCTATGCGGGCGCTCGTCCTGCTTGCGCCCTTGCCGCCTGAAGGCATGCTATTCGTCACGCCCCGGCTCCTGGTTACGGCCCCCAAGGTCTGGCTCGAGATACTCGATGTGATATCGGGCAATCACGGCATCGCGCTGGCACATACGCGCGATACCGTGTTCTCCAGTCAGCTCGCGCCTGAAGACGTCGATCGCTACCTGTCTCTGATGGTTCCGGAGGGCCACTGCGTGCTGCTGGAGTGCCACGTGCCGCTCGCAGTCCTGCCGGCGTTCGTGCTCGGCGTACCGACGCTGATCGTTGCAGGGAGCAAGGACCCACTCGTACCGCCCGACGCCGCGTTTCGGACGGCTCTCTACCATGGGGCCGATCGTCGGCTTGTGGATGGAGCTGGACACCTCATCCATCTTGAGTCGATGGCCGAAGGCATCGCCCAGGATGTGGTTGAGTGGCTGGAGGCACGTGAACTCTAGGTGTGGCGCGAGCCATGAGGGCGAGCGGCGCCGCCCCGGGCCGCCTTGGTGGTCGCGGTGAGGGGTGCCGTTTGCCTGCGGTGCCGCGGCTGTCACCGGAGACTCGCCCGGCGCTCGCTGTGGCGATCACCATGCCTTTCCCATATGGCGAACCTCTGCCCCCTATCGGCAAAATGTCTTAGACTCGCTCACCGCGTCCGGAAATCTTCAACGCACGTTGCGGAACGGCCGGTGCTGAGCAAGAATGACCGTCAGGGGCGAGCGTCATGCGACGGCGCGGTTGTTTGCACTCTCAATGACAAGAGAAACGTTCGCCCCGCGACGACACGCGGAGCAACAAGAGCGTACGAACGCTGGAGGAGACACCATGGTTGCGAAGATTGCGACAAGAGTCCTGGTCGGCGTTGCGGCGGCCGCTTGGGCCTGCAGCCCGGCGAGCGCGCAGACCAAGCCGGAGACGCTCAAGCTCGGCATCACCACGTTCCTGTCCGGTCCGGCCTCGGTATTCGGAATTCCGGCGAGGGCTGCCGCAGAGCTCTGGATCGAGCAATTCAACGCCGCTGGTGGACTCAACGGCGTGAAGTTCGCACCGGTCTTCATCGACGAGGGGCTCGGCACCGACAAGCTCACATCGGAATACCGTCGCATCGCCCAGGAAGCCGGCGAGAAGGTGATGCTGTCCTCGATCTCGAGCGGCAGCTGCAACACGGTTGCGCCGATCGCCGAAGACCTGAAGGTCCTCAATATCATGTGGGACTGCGGCACGGAGAAGATACTCGAGGATCGACGCTTCAAGTACGTGGTTCGAACCCAGGCCAACGCGGTCACCGAGATGGTAGCGACCGTGGTCTATCTCCTGAAGACCAAGCCGGACTTCAAGTCGATCGCGGTCATGAATCAGGATTACGCCTGGGGACGCGACTCGTGGGAGATCTTTCGCAACACGCTCATGGCGCTGAAGCCCGACACCAAGATCGTGGCGGAGCTGTTTCCCAAATTTGGGGCGACCGACTTCTCGACCGAGATCACGCGCCTGCAGGCGCTCAAGCCGGACATCATCTTGTCGACGAGCTGGGGCGGCGAGCTCGACACGTTCGTGCGGCAAGCCTCGCAGCGCGGCTTGACGCGGACTTCCCAGCTCGTGCTGCCGCTCGCCGAGAGCTCGCTCGAGCGGCTCGCCACGGCGCTGCCGGACGGTGTGATCGTTGGCGCGCGCGGCGACCACTACTTTCTCCACCCGGAGCTGAAGGACGAGCCCAAGCACAAGGCGTTCGTCGAGAAGTTCCGCGCCAAGACCAACGCCTACCCGATTTACCCGACCTATCACATGGTCGCCGCTCTGGAGGGCCTGGTGACCGGCTACAACGCTGCGATGAAGAAGAACGGCGGGAACTGGCCCACCACTGACCAGGTCGCGGAGGCCATGCATGGAATCGAGTTCAAGGGACTGACGCGGCCCGTCAGGATGCGCGAGGACGGCCAAGGCCTCGAGGATCAATTGCTTGGCGTGACCAAGAAGGTGCCTGAGTATCCGTTCCCTATCCTCGACAAGATGATGCTCGTCCCGGCTGATCTCGTGACCACCCCGGTCGGCCAGAAGTCGCCCTCGTGGGTGAAGACGCTCAAGGCCGATATCCTCCAGAGCCCGACGATCAAGACATTCGATCACGGCAAGTGACGGCTTGACGGCAGCCGTCCCATGTCGCTGGACATTCTCCTGCTGGCGCTCGTAGACGGTGTCTCCTACGCCGGCCTGCTGTTCCTCGTTGCGCTCGGCCTGACGCTGATCTTCGGCGTCATGGGCATCCTGAATGTGGCCCACGGCGCGCTCTATGCGTTCGGCGGATACCTTGCGTCGACGCTCGTCCAGTGGGTCATGACCAGCGGCCAAGCGCCAACGGCGGTTCTGATCGCCGCACTCGTCTTGGCCGCCATCATCATCGGCGCCGTCGTCGGAGGTGCTTTGGAGGTCGGCCTGCTGCGTCACGTTCAGGACAAGGATCCGATCCTGCAATTGCTCATCACGTTCGGTGCCTTCCTGGTGCTGGAGGATGTCCAGCACCTGATCTGGGGCAGCACGCCATACACGGCGAGCGAGGTCGTGAGCCGGCTCGGTACCGTCGAGGTGTTCGGCATCACCTATACGGCCTATCAGCTGCTGTTCATCCCTGTCGTGGCGCTCCTGGTTTATGGCCTGCTGCAGTACGCGTTGCGCTACACCCGCATCGGCAAGCAGATCATCGCGGTCACCCACAACGCCGAGATCGCCACGGCACTCGGCATTCACGCCAAGCGGATCCGTCTCGTAACGTTCGTGGTCGGGGCAATGTTCGGCGCGCTCGGGGGGGCGCTCGCCGCACCAACGACCTCGCTGGTCCCGGGCGTCGGCACCGACATGATCGTGCTTTCCTTCAGCGTGGTCGCCACTGCCGGCCTCGGCCAGATCACGGGCGCGCTCGTCGCCGCGCTCATGATCGGGCTGGCACGCTCGCTCGCCGTCTACACCTACCCCGAGCTCGAGGTGGTGGTGCCCTATCTGATCATGGTGATCGTCCTCCTGGTACGGCCGCATGGACTGTTCACCATCGCTCAGGCGCGGAGGATCTGATGCTGGTCCCCGTCCTCGCCGTTGGGGGTGCGGCCGCAGCGCTCGTCCTCGGCCTGTTTTTCCCCTGGATGAAGGCCCCGATCATCCTTGGGCTTTGCTACGGGCTTGCCGCGCTCGGCGTGATGGTTCTCATGCGCGCCGGGCAGATTTCCTTCGGGCACGCGATGTACGCCTGCATTTCGGGCTATGCGGTCGCGTTCATGGCGCAGGCATTCCCCGGCATCGACAGCATGCTGCTGATCGTGATCGGCGTCCTCGCAAGCGTGGTCGTGGCCGCGCCGATCGGGCTGTTTGTGGTGCGCTACCGCGAGATCTTCTTCGGCATGCTCAATCTCGCGCTATCGATGGTGCTCTATTCCGTGCTCGGCAAGTTTTATGGGATCACCGGGGGCACGGACGGCATGCGCATCGAGCGGTCCACGATCTTCGGCATGGCTTTCGAACGCGCCGGCTATGAGACCGCGCTGCTGGTGCTCACGCTGGTGGCCTCCTTGGCGCTCGGTTGGGTGATCCAGCGCTTCTTCGGCTCGTCGGCCGGTGAGGCGCTATCGGGAATCAAGACGAACGAGACCAGGCTCGAGTATCTCGGCATGTCGGCGCGCCGCATCCTCTGGAACGGCTACATGATCTCGGCCGCGCTATGCGGCCTGTCCGGCGCGCTGTTCGCGCTGCTGCAGGGGTTGGTAACCCCGGAGCTCGGTTATTGGGTGCGGTCGGGCGAGTTCGTCTTCATCGCGATCCTGGGCGGGTCGGCCCATGCGCTCGGCGCGTTCATCGGCGCGGCCGTATTCGAGGTGATCCAGCTGTTCGGCGCCGCGTTCTTTGCCGGCGTCTGGAAGCTGCTGCTGGGAGCCACCCTGATCGTGGTCATCCTGGTCGCCCCGAGCGGAATCACCGGCCTGCTTCCGCTAGCGCGCCGAGCCAAGTCTGCGCCAGAGGCGCCGCTTCGTCCTGTTGCGGAAAAGGCGTGATGGAGCTCGTCAGGACGGAAAAGCTGGCGCTGAACTTCGGCGGCGTCGTCGTCGCCGACGACATCGACTTTTCGCTGCAGGAGGGCGAGCGGCTTGCTGTCATCGGCGCCAATGGCGCAGGCAAGACGACCTTCATCAACATCGTGACAGGTTTTCTGCGGCCCAGGAGCGGCCGCATCTTTTTCGCCGGCAAGGAGATTACCGGCATGACCCCGCGCAGCATCGTGCGCCTGGGACTTGGCCGCTCCTTCCAGCTGCCGCAGCTGTTCCTGGAGCACACGGTACGGCAATGCCTCGAACTCGCGGCCGTCGGGCGCGGCGGATCCTTGTCCTTCTTCAAGCCGCTGGCGAAGACGGTGGATGCGAACGAGGTTGACCACACGCTCGAGGTCACCGGGCTGCACGGCCGGCAAGACGAGCTCGCCTCCTCGCTCGGGGAAGGCGAGCGCAAGCTGCTCGACGTGGCGATGGCACTGGTCCTCAGGCCGAAGCTCCTGATCATGGATGAGCCCACCAGTGGCGTCGCATCCGAAGAGAAGCACGGCATCATGGAGACGCTGATGCGTGCGCTCGCCGAGCGCAAGGTGACAAGCTGGTTCGTCGAGCACGATGTCGAAGTCGTTACGCGGCACGCGACCCGTGTGGCCGCCTGGATCGCCGGACGGATTGCCGCGGACGGCGAGCCCCAGGCGGTGTTCGCCGATCCCGAAGTGCGGCGGCAGGTCCTGGGGACGCACTAATGCTCGTGCTCGAAGACGTCTGCGTCGATCTCGCCGGGACGCCGATCCTGCGCAACGTCTCCGCCGTGTTGCAGACCGGTTCCCTGGTCGCGGTCGTGGGGCGGAACGGCGCCGGCAAGACGACGCTGCTTCGCACGATGATGGGCCTCACCAAGCTCAAGAGTGGACGGATCCTCTTCGATGAGGACGAGCTCCATCACCTCCCGCCACACTGGCGTGCCGAGCAGGGCATCGGCTATGCGCCGGAGGACCGCATCATCTTTCCTACCTTGTCGGTCGAGGAAAACCTGCGGCTGCCGTGCGAGGCTCACGGCCTTAGAGACGCTGATATCGACGACCGGCTGGCCGGGGTCCTGGAGGCGGTGCCGCAGATCCGCGACCTGCTCAAGCGCTCCGGGGCCGCGCTGTCCGGGGGACAGGGCAAGATGGTCGCGCTCGGGCGCGCGTTGATGGCGGGTACCCGTCTCGTGCTTCTCGACGAGCCGTTCCAAGGCTTGGCGCCGGTGCTCGCCGTCCAATACGGCGAAGCGCTCGGCCGGCTGCGCAAGCTGAGGCCGGATCTCGCGGTCCTTATGACGGAGTTGAACGCCAAACTGCTGGGGGACATCCCCGACCAGATATGGACTCTTGAGCGGGGCGTTCTTAGCGCCGAGAGCAAGGCGACGGCGCACTGATCGAGCCGTTTGAAGCCGCAAATCCGGGCGCACACCCCGCGACGCTCGGCGCGCCAGATGATCGACGACCCGCGCGCGTGCCGCTGGTTAGAGCGCGATGATTTGAGGTTGAGGCACTTTGCGTCATTGCCGGGCTTGACCCGGCAATCCATCTCTTCGCAAGATTTCTTGCAAAGCAGATGGATGCGCGGGTCAAGCCCGCGCATGACGACTCAACGTGAACCCATCACGCTTTAGACCGACACACCGATGTGATGATCGAGAACGCGCGCATCCCGCGTCAACTCGGCCGCGGTTCCACGGAATACGAAACGGCCTGACGAAATCACGTAGATGCGGTCGGCGACCGACATCGCGAGTGCAAGGCTTTGCTCGACCAAGAGGATGGCGTGGCCGCTGAGGCGCAAGCCGCGCATGATCTCCTCGACGTGCTGGACGAGCTTCGGCGACAGCCCCTCGGACGGCTCGTCGATCACGATGAGGGCCGGGTTTGCCATCAGGGCGCGGGACCGCGGCAAACCGCCGGCTTCGACAGCGAAGGCCGTGCGGGCCCCATCGGGCCGCGCGGCACCTCGCCATCGCCTGCCGGAAAGTTGAGCGCGAAGAGCGGCCGGCGCTCGCCTTCAGACCCGCCGCATATTTGAGATCGGAAGCCGGCGCTGAACGCCCGCGCCCCACGGTACCGCCACTGCCGCTCGTCAGCACCGAACGTGAGGGGCGCGTCGGTGACCCGCCTCCGCGCTCGCCGGTTCCATGGCGTTGCGCGCCTCGCGGCGGGCGCGGATGAGCCGGGTGACCGGGCCGTCGCGCTCGATCGTCAAGCTCATCGCCGCCGCTTGCCGGGCGGACCGCGGTATCGGAGGCTTCCGGATCTCGCAGCTCCCCACACGCGCTCGATTTGCGAATTGCGACTTTCGAGCAACACCGAAGCGCCTCCGCGCAGTCGCCCCGCCACCGCGCTCGCCGGTTCCATTGGCGTTGCGCGCCTCGCGACGGGCGCGGATGAGCCGGGTGACGGGGCCGTCGCGCTCGATCGTCAAGCTCATCGCCGCCGCTTGCCGGGCGGACTGCGGTATCGGAGGTCTCCGGATCTCGCAGCTCCTCACGCGCGCTCGATTTGCGAATTGCGACTTTCGAGCAACACCGAAGCGCCTCGGCGCAGTCGCGCACCAGGCGATGCGCCGCGATGACGCGCAGCGCCTTGTCCTTTTTCGCGTAGGCGAGGCTCTCGTAACGGTCGAGCCGGCGGAGCAGGTCGAGCGTGGCATCCCCTTCGAATGCGCCGATGAGCGCCGCACGCGCCTGCGCGATGCGACGCAGCTCGACAACGCCCTCGGCCGCCATGCCGGCGAAGCGGCCGCGGACGGCGCCTCGCGCACAAGCGTTCGCTCGAGCGCCACGACCGCAGCGCGCCAGCGCGGGTCGAGGCGGATCGGAACCGTCAGCCCATGCCGGCGGGCGTTGCCGGTCGCGCGCGCATGGACGCGCGACGGCCGCGGACCGGCTCGGCGCGCGGAGCGATCGGTTGATCTTGCTTGTCTCATTCGATGCTTCACAGAGCCTCAGTCGTGATTTTGCGCGCGAAGCGAGGGCGACGCGCCTCCGCAACAAAGCCACATACGGTCTTCGTCGCTCGCGCTTGCGCTTGCGTTGACGCTGGCTCCTCAGCATCCGCCGCCGGCATGGCAGCCTCCCGGGAGCAGCAACCGGAGCATACGGAAATGCGCGAATCGCGCGGTGGAACGAGGTCCTGAGGGGGGAATTGTCTCCCTTTCGGAGACCAGGAAGCCATAGGCCGCAATGCACAGTGTGGCGTGGTGATGGAAGCCATGCCATCCACGCCCTTCAAAATGCCCGAGCCCGACCTCCTGCTTGAGCTCCTGATAATCGCGCTCGATGCGCCAGCGCAGTTTGGCGCGCTCGACGAGATCGCGGAAGCGGGTCTTTTTTGGCAAGGTGGAGAGCCAGTATTTGGTTGGCTCCTTCTCACCCTCGGGCCACTCGATCAGCAGCCATTCTTTGCTCGACTTCTCGCCATCCCGCGACGCAACGCAAATTCGCAACCGGGCAAAGCGTGACGATAGCCATTCGTTCGTGCCTTCGCGCCACGTGATCGTGCGCCACGCTTTCCTGCTCAGCCCAACGGCAACCTCCTTGACCGAGAGCGCATCTGGTTCGCGGCGGCGGCCCTTGCGCGGTGCGGGGCCAGGCCGCGGGCCTGGTGCCGAGACCAGCGTCGGCGACTGAATGCCGGCCACATAGGCCAATTTAAGCTCGGTGATGCCCGTGCGCAGCTTCGCATCGTGGCCGTAGCGAGTGTCCATAAGCACGGTCCCGCGCGGAAGCCCGGCCTCACACGCCCAGCCGATCTGCTCCAGCGCGATCTCCGGCTTGGTCTTAAAGCTAATCTGCTGCGGTATCTCCGCTTTGCGCCGCCGCTCACCATCCTGCGCCCAGTCCTTCGGCAAATACAGCCGATAGGCCACCGGCAGGCTCGCGTGCCGGTTGACAATAGACAGCGATACCGCCACCTGGCAGTTCGCCTGCTTGCCAAGCTGGCCGCAATATTGACGTGCTACCCCAACTGAATGCCGTCCCTGCTTGGGGAAGCTCGTGTCGTCGATGATCCAGGCCTCGATCGGCGCGGCACGCTCGATCCGAGGCATCACCAGCTCACGAACCTTCGCCAAGACCTTCTCGTCCGACCACGGCCCTTGGCCGACAAAATGCAGCAACGACTGATGCTGTGCCGCCGTCCGCTCAGGCGCCGTGAGCGCCGCCATCGGCTCCACGCTCTTGCGGGCACCCGGCATCACCAAGCCCACGCAATAGTCGCGTAACGGCCCGGCCCGATCCCGGTGCCCGATCACGCTCACAAGACCCTCGATATAACTCGCAAAACGTCGTTCAATATCGGCCGCCCGGTGAACACCCATCCCAACCTCCCCTGCCGCGTGGGAAGCGCCTCCAATAATTGATTCTTCACACCAGCGGGTGCGGCGTTCTGACTCAGTAGGACTAGAACGAATGTTTTCTCAATGATTTAGCCCTGGCAAACGAGAACTTTCCCTGTATCCACAAGCCGATACGCGAGCATGCCTGGCGCAAGCACTGCCTGCCGCGCTTCGACGCGTCGAGTCCGGCCGAAGCGAAGCAGCTCGAGTGGGCAGCCGCGGCCTCGGCTGCGTGAGCGCTTCCTAAAGCAGGTTTCGGTCAGTTGACCAGCGGATGCGCCGGGGAATCAGCAGGTGGGCATCCCGTCAAACGCGTTTGGCACCCCCCTCTGATCCGTCGTACAGTGTGCCGGGTTGGATTGCGGGCCTTGGTGCAAGAGCGGCCAGTCCGGGTCGAGCGCAGGTTGTCGGCGATATTGGCCGCCGATGTGGCGGGCTATTCGCGGCTCATGCACGATGACGAAGAATCTACCCACGCCAAACTGAGCGCGCTGCTGACGGAGGCTATCCATCCGGCAATCGCTGGACACGGGGGCCGCATCGTAAACAACACCGGCGATGGCTTCCTGGCGGAGTTTCCAAGCGCGGTCGAGGCGGTTCGGGCTGCGATGGAGTTCCAGAGCCGTATCGATGAACTCACGATCGGAGACGGCGAAGATACGCGGCTTCGGTTTCGCGTTGGCATCAACATCGGTGACGTAATCGTTGATCCTCACGATATTTTTGGCGACGGCGTAAACATTGCGGCGCGTCTTGAGGGCATTTCGGAGCCGGGCGGCATCTGCATCTCGTCTGCTGCCTACGATCAAGTCAGGGGCAAGGTCGGGGTTGAGTTCGTCGACTTAGGCGAGCAGAGCCTCAAGAACATCGCACTTCCGGTCCGAGCCTATGCGGTGGTCCGGGATGGAGCTGCCCCGGCCACACAGGCTGAGGGCATCAGGCCGGGACCGCTTTCACCGCCTCGTCTTTCCATGGTTGTGCTGCCTTTCGCCAACCTCAGCGGTGATCCCGAGCAAGACTACTTCGTCGATGGTGTGACCGAGAGCCTGACCACGGACTTGTCGCGCATCTCAGGCTCATTCGTGATCGGCCGACACACCGCATTCACCTACAAGGGCAAGGCGGTCGACCTTAAGAAGATCGGGCGCGAGTTGAACATCCGCTACGTGCTGGAAGGTTCGGTGCAGCGTGGGGGTAATCGAGTTCGGGTTAACGTGCAGTTGATCGACGCCGCCACCGCCAATCACCTGTGGGCCGATCGCTTCGACAAACCCATCGCCGATTTGTTCGATATGCAGGACGAAATCGCGTCGCGGCTCGCTAATACACTGAACACCAAACTCATCGAGGCTGAGGCGCGGCGAGCGGAACGTTCGCTGCATCCAGATGCGATGGACCTGTATTTCCAGGGCATGGCTTGGTACAACAAGGGGTTAACCCCCGAATACATGACTCAGGCGCGCGGCTTTTTCGAACGAGCGTTGGCAATCAATCCCGGAAGGGTCGAAGCCCTGGTCGCCATGGCACGCGTCGATCTAGCAATGGGGGCTACCGCGCTCGCTGACGACTGGGCCGCGCGCTATGCGGCAGCCGAAACAAATGCGATCAAAGCACTTTCGCTCGCGCCGGACCATGCTCGGGCCCATGTGATCTTGGGTTGGGTGTACGTTTCTACAAACCGCGCTGCCCAAGGGATCGCTGAATGCGAGCAGGCGTTAGCGCTCGATCGCAATTTGGCCGTTGCTCATGGCATTATCGGTCTAGGCAAACCTCTTATGGGTCGCGCTGCTGAAACTGAAGGTCATATTCGCGAGGCTTTCCGTCTTTCCCCTCGCGATATCTTTAGCTCCCACTGGATGCGAATTTTAGGCTGGTCCAAGATACAGCTCGGGGCGGATGCCGAAGCTGTCGGTTGGCTACGGCGAAGCATTGAGGCCAACCGCAATAACCCGCTTACGCATTTCCTGCTCGCCGGCGCGCTGGCGCTGCGTGGGTCGCTGGACGAGGCAAGGACCGCCGCGCAGGCGGGGCTGGCGCTCAATCCGAACTTCACCATCCGCCGCTGGCGCGGCACCTTATCAAGCGACAATCCGGCGTAGCTTGCTGGGCGGGAGCGGTTCTGTGAAGGCTTGCGTTTAGCTGGGGTGCCGGAGGGGTGATGTCGGGAATGGGTCAACAGCGACGGATTGGGCCCATTTGTAACAGTTCCGCTCATCCCCCCATAGCCGACATGCAAGCGGACATGCGCCGGCTTCGCCTTCGGGTCAACAGCGACGGATTGGCCCCACTTGTAACAGTTCCGCTCATCCCCCAATAGCCGACATGCAAGCGGACATGCGTTGGCTTCGCCTTCGGGGCCACAAGCAGACATGTCCTTGCCGGTGAGTCCTAAATCCGCGTTTCGTGTCCACGCCTGTGTTGTTCGGGCGCGCTCCTCACATCGGCGAAGGGCCTTGCACTCAAGGTGCTTTGGCTTACGACTTCCGGAACGCAACCATCTTGAACGAATCCGAGGCGCGATGGCCTATTCGCGAGGAAGGGCCGCCGTCCAAAGCATGGTTTCAAACTTCAAGCGGAACTCCATGCGATCGGCCTGGGTGAGGTTGAGTCCGCCCGGCGTAGGGGGCGACACTCGCCCGGCCACCTGTGGGCTCCACGCGAGAGTGAGGAGTTTGTCGCCAGCGAACGCGACGGCGAGCGTGGGGCCAAAATTGAAGACGTCCCCGGCAAAGCGGTCGAGGAATAGTCCGTCGAACAGTGTCCGGTACCGCCCTTCGACTCCGACGAAAACGCCTTCGACGATCTGTTTCTCGGCTGCATAGATCTGCGCGGTCAGCGCCGCCGAGACGTTGGTCCCCGAGCCGGTCTCCCAACCTGCGTTTGGAATATCGAATTTTTGCGTCCCGAGAGCATAATTCAGGTTGATGGCTCCAAACACACGCTCCGTCAGCGCAAAATCGATGAGTAGCTTGAACTCGGTAGCGTAGCCGTCCGCCCGGTAGCCGGTCACAAAATCCACGTATGACCAGCGCGGCTCGACGGCGGCCGTCACGGCGACAGGTTGGCTGGGGCCACGTTTGACCAGTCGAACGAGAAATTCGCCCGAAAGTCCATCGAAGCTGAGCCGGTTGAGACGGTTAAGGAAAACACCGTCGCCCTGGCTGGCAAGCACGTCCTGCGCCACAGTGACGTTCGACCACCGCGTATAGGCGGTGAAGGCTGAGAACGCAAAAGCGATGTCGCTGGTGTAGGTGTAGCTAATCTCGGACTTGCTAGCGAGCCCGAAGTAGCTGCCGTCGCGTTTGCCCGCGCGCGCTGTGTTTTCAGAGGCGAAGTTCCACGTGCAGGGATCGCCGAGGTCGGTCGGATCGGTGAATCCGAAAATACTGCCGCCCGGTACGACCGGCGTCCCCGGCAGCGGTTCGATCTTGGCGCAGCGGTCAACCACCTCTGCCGGTTTGGCCGGCGCCTTTCGCACAACAGCGTCGTCGGCCGCGGCCTGCGTGGCCATACCGAGGCACAACACAGCCACTCGCAGCTCTGTCAGTTGGAAAGGCATCGGATGCCCCGCCTTCACGCAAGATGTCAAACGCGGTGCCAGACTTGGAGCGGTGGAGAACTTGCTGCTCGCGAACAGCTGGGTCTTACCTCAAAATTCGTGCTCGGTTCCTCGCCGGCATCGCGAAAGGGCGCGTGGGTGAGCCCGAGCTCCACGGCGGAAAGATGTTGAATCCGCAGGCCGGCGGGTGATGCCGATCATGTCGCGGTTCTCAGCGAACGCGCCCCAGGAACTTCATCTTGCGAGTGTCGGGCTTGTCGACCTCGGCATCCTCGACTACCAACGCGCCGGCGTCGCGATCCTGCTGTCCTCCCGTGCTCGGCATGTCCGCGCCATCCGCAAAGGCTACGCCGATTCCGGCGCGGCCTCGCTGCACCGCCGGACCGCAAGCGAAATTTTGCGCGGCTGTTGATTCCGCGCCACATTCAAAGTTCGGCGTCGAGGCGCCGCCGCCGCCGCGACCGCGGCTCCTGGTGAGCCTCGCAGGCCGTCGATGAGAGCGCGCGCGATCCGCAGGTCATCACTACCTCAAGGCGCAGTGTCTGCCCCCGACTTGATCCGGGGGCAAGGTGCCTTGATTGAGGCCGCTTCAGCCAAGCCGCGGCATTCTGGTTCATATTCAGACAGTTGAGATATACTAGCTACCATGGATCGTGATCAGATCGGATTGTTAGCGTTGGCCATGGCGATGCTCTCGTTGAGCGCCTGCGCCGCAGCGATTGCCGATACTGGTGACATGGAGCGGTGCAGATCGGGCGAGGCCGTACTCGCCATCGCCGCCTGCACTCGTTTTCTTGAGCAGGAGACAGGAAAATCGCCTGCGGATCTGGCTTCGGCCCACCACGCCCGCGGAAACGCGCACGCTAAACTAGGTCAATATGCACGCTCGGTGGAGGATTTCGATCGCGCTATCCAATTCGATGCGCAAGACTTCATGTCTTATCGCAACCGGGGCGTGGCATACTTCGCGTTGAGGGAGCACGCGAAGGCGGCCGCAGACATCACGCAAGCAATCCGCCTGCAGCCTGAAGATGCGATGCTCTTTTTTTTGCGGGGCAATGCTTATTCAGCGGAGAAGCTCATTACAGACGCGCTAGCGGACTACGATCGCGCCATCGCGCTGAGGCCGAGATTCGCAGCCGCGTTCTACAATCGCGGGCATCTCTACTTCGAAACCAGGCAGTACGATCCCGCAATCAAGGATCATTCAAAGGCCCTTGAAATCGATCCGACGATGAACGCGGCCTATACCGGTCGAGGCCTTGCCTATCTGGTCGTTCAAGATGAGGAGAGGGCGATTGCCGATTTCGAATCCGCTCTGTCTATCAACCCCACACATGAGAACGGCCCGCAGGCGCAGGCTGTGGCCAGGGGTAGTCTGGTCGCCCTGCTCGTGCGTCGAGCCGACAACGAGGCAAACCGCCGCCGCCACGCGCAGGCGATCGCCGGTTACGACCGCGCGATCCAACTCCTCCCGGGCGAAGGTCCGCTCTACCTGAAGCGGGGAATCGTCCTTCGCAGAAGCAAAGAGTTCGAGCGGGCGATCGCCGATTTTGACCAAGCCATCCGCACTCCGGGGCTTCCAGCGGGCTTCTATGCCGCCAGCCACTATCAACGCGCCAACGCCAATTTGGAACAGGATCAAATCGAGCCAGCCATCGCTGATTACAACAAGGCGATGGTCCGCGACCCGAGCAATGCTACCTACGTGCATGACCGAGGATGGGCATATTTTCTCCAGGGCGCGTTTGACAGGGCGATTTTCGATTTTACTGACGCCCTTCGCCTACGGGCCGATTGGCCGCTCGCCTACGGCAATCGCGGCGAAGCTTTCTTGAAGACGGGCGACTTCGACAGCGCAATCGCCGACCTCAGCCGCGCGCTAGCTCTAGATCCGCAGTATACCGCCGCCTACACCAACCGGGGGCTAGCATACGAGGCAAAGGGCGAGCGGGCGCTCGCCAGGGCCGACTTCACGGCAGCCCTGCAAGCTCCCACAAAGTATCCCGACGCAGAGCGGGCGCGCGAGCTGGCGCGGCAACATCTCGGACGATAGGCTCCGGGACAAAGCGTCGATGGCTTGTCGGCTGTGGGTCGATACTGTTGAAAGGTCCGCTGACGCAGCCGACCTGATTGTTTTCCCGCTTGGCTGCGACTTTCGAACAAGGGTGCGGAGGGCCCGGCAATCGCGAGACGCGGCTGCTAGAAGTAGGCGATGCCATTGTCCGCCGCCGCGCGCAATAAGGTGGCCAAGCGGTTCGGGGACGAAGTTGATGAAGGCCAAGTGCCGACCCATTGAGTTGCCGCTAAATCGCTCCGGCTGAGTGGGAGGGCGAAGACGTGGAGAACAGGGCGTGGAAGCCATTTCCCTCCGTGCTTGACCCCATTGACAGAATTTCGGAGGTGTTGTTCGGGCTGATCATGGTTCTGACCAGCACGAGCACGCTGAGCGTCGTCAGCGCCGGCCGCCCTGAAATTCGAACCATGATAGTGGGTGCGCTCGGCTGCAATCTGGCGTGGGGCATTATCGACGCCGGATTGTACGTGCTGGGCTGCATCGACGAGCGCGGGCGCGGCCTGTTGACGCTTCGAGCCGTACGACAAGCGGCGAGTCCTGACAGAAGCACGACGCGTGATTGCCGAGGCATTGCCGGAACCGTTGTCCCGCCTGCCACATGAACATCTCGAGCCGATGCGGCAGGAGTTGCTTCGGCTTCCGGAGCCGCCGCAACATCCCGGACTGACTAAGGATCACGCGCTCGGTGCGGTGGGCGTATGCCTTCTGGTTTTTCTGTCCACCTTCCCGCCGGTTATACCGTTTCTGCTGTGGGGGGATGTTCAGATCGCGCTGCGGATTTCCAATGCTGTCGCAATCGTCATGCTGTTTGCGTGCGGGTACGCATACGCACGCGGCACAGGACTGCGGCCATGGACGACGGGGCTGGTGATGGTCGCGATCGGCATTGCGCTGGTCGCTGTCGCGGTAGCTCTGGGCGGCTGAGACCTGCTATTGTAGGCAATGAGATTGCCAGTCTGGCGCGGAGCGCCGTGACAGCTTGTGCATGAGGCTGGGGATGGCGGGGTTCGCGACTTCACTCCACAGGCGCGCCAGGGCCTCGCTTATCGTGGCCGCCGGCTTGCTCAGCTGGGACGGACTGGCCGGCTTTCCTGCAAGTGCCAGACTCGCACCAATCTTCCATCAACCTCGGCGGGCGGGGTTGGGGAGCCGCGGAGGACACGCCCACGACGCCTTCCACGAAGCGCGAGCCAGAGACGATCGAGTTCAGCGCCAAGGGTGGCATCGCATCGGACTACATCTACCGCGGCATCACGCTGTCTGATCGCAAGCCGGCGGTCGGCGCCGGTATGGAAGCCTCCTATGGCTGGCTGTACGCCGGCGGCACGGTGGCCAGCGTCAAGTTGCCGACCCAGCCATCTGCCGAATTCACTGTGAGCGGCGGTGTGCGCCCGACGTGGCAGCGCGTCGAGTTCGATCTGGGCGTAACTTACTTCGCCTATCCCGGCGAAATGCCCGGCGGCCCCACCAACGGCGTCGAATATTGGGAGACGGCGCTCCGCGCCGCCGTCCCGGTGGGAGAATCGATCCGTGTCGCCGCCGGATACGCCTATTCGCCGGACGTCTCCAACACCGGGGCGTGGAGTCAGTACGCGGCCGCCGGACTTGGCTTCGAGGTGCCGGCCCATTTACTCCCGAAGGATGTCAGCGCCTCGTTCACGACCGCCGCAGGCTATTCTTGGTTCGGTCGCCAGGCGCTTGCGCTGGGCGGTTTCGAATTGCCCGCGTATCTTAATTGGCAGGCGGGTGTCACTTTCAGCCGCAAGTTCCTCAATCTCGACATCCGCTACTACGACACCAATCTGTCGAAGGAGAACTGCTTCGTTTTTACTGGCGACCCCAACGCGGCGCCTGGGGGGCGCATCAATTCCATCACCAATCCCGCCGGCCTGATGTCGAACTGGTGCAACGCCACGGTCGTTGCGAAACTCTGGTTTGCACTGAACTAACAGGGTGCGGTATTACCGGCTGCTGCGCGCCTGCCGCCAGCGGCAGTGCCGTAAACCGACATGCCGGTATGAAAGTGCTCGGCTGACTACGGCTAGCACTCTCCCAATTCGAGGCATAGAGTTGGCGACGCTGCGCAGATTCTCTTCAGCGGGGCGACGCAAATGCGACCGAGATGATCCGTTCGAAAGGGGTGAAGCAGATGCTTGGCGCAATGGGGACACAGGGCGTGCCGCCACCATCAAGCGAGCCCGAACAATGATGGCGGATGACCGCTTCGGGTCAACAGCGACGGATTGGTCCCACTTGTAACAGTTCCGCTCATCCCCCCTTTAGCCGACATGCAAACGGACATGCGCTGACTGCGCCTTCGGGCCACAAGCGGAAGTGACGCAGAAAGTTGACTTAAGCGGTGTTCAAGAACGAGCTTTGGTCGTCATCACCATTACGTCAATTGTCTCTTATTCTGCATCGCGGGGGTGATCGGTGAACCTGTTGCCGATCCAGCTCGATCAGCTCGTCAAGCCGCGCCGTTCCGGGACGAGCCGAAGCGGCGGTCGATTTCAGCGCGCTCGATTTCAAGATCCTTCAGCCGTAGCGTCTGCCCGCAGGATATGATAGGCCATTTCTCGCTTTCGACGACCTGACCAACCCTGGAGCGTCCATGAAAACCTCGCTGCCGCGTCGTGACTTCCTGAAAGCCTCAGTTGCGTTCGCGGCTGCCTCCGCAGCGGGCGGCTTCGGCTGCGTGGAGATCGCAAGCGCCCAACCGATTCAAGTGCCCACCATCGACAAGCTCACGATGCGGGTACTGATGGATCAGGCGCATGATTCTTTCATGCGCGGCAGCACCGTGAAGGGCGTCGTCCACGAACCTCCCGGCCCTGGCCGCAGCGCCGACGCGCGCAACGTCTTTCACAATCAGTGGGGCCTGTCGCTGTATCTGGAGTTTGAGCGGGGCCAGGAGAGCCGCGCCGTGATGCTCGACTTCGGCTACACGGCCCCTGCGCTGATCAACAACATCGGGCTGATGAACGTCGACCCGCGCAAGATCAACGCGCTGATCGTCAGCCACGGCCACATCGACCACTACGGCGGACTGATAGGTTTCCTCGGCCAATACCGCAACGTGCTTCCTGCGGATCTGAAGCTCTATGCGGGCGGCGAGGACAATTTCTGCCACCGCCTGAGGGGCGCAACGGTTGGACAACTAGCCGAGAACGGGACGCTCGCGCGCCGCGAAGTCGAAGCGCACAAGGTCACGACGGTGTTGTGCGAAACGCCCACCGTGATCGCGGACCACGTCTTCACCACCGGGAAGATCAAGCGCGGCGGCGTCGAGCGCGTGCTGCCGAATGGGTTCGTGGACTACACCACAAAGGAGAGCGCAGGCTGCGACTTCAGCCACTACACGGCGGCGGAGTTGCAAGGAAAGATGGCGCCCGACGAGCACGTGCACGAGCATGCGAGCTGCTTCAACGTCCGCGGCAAAGGCCTGATCGTCATCTCGTCATGCGGACACGTCGGGATCGTCAATTCCGTGCGGCAGGCACAGGAGGTCTCTGGCATCCAGAAGGTGCATGCGATCGTCGGCGGCTTCCATCTCGGGCCGGCACCGGTCGATTACCTCAAGCAGGTAGTCGCCGAGATCAAGAAGCTCGAGCCCGACGTGCTCATCCCGATGCACTGCAGCGGGCTGAACTTCATCCTGGAGGCGCAGGCGCAAATGCCCGGCAGCGTCATCAGCACGTCAACAGGCAGCAAGCTGACCTTCAGCGCCTAGCCGAAGGGCGAAGACAGCAAGGTGCCGCAATGATCGGATCGCGCGCAATCGCGGCTGCGATGTTGCTGCTCGGGTTGGACGGCATCGCACCGTCATCGCTCGCGGAACCGACGCCCCGCTCCGCCGCAGAGCTGATGGACGCGGTGATGTGGAATTGCGAGCCGATCGGCGGGCCTTTCAGGCTGACCGATCAGCATGGCGTGCGGCGCAGCGATGCGGATTTCCGCGGCAAGCTCATGCTGGTCTATTTTGGCTTCACGTACTGCCCGGATATCTGTCCGACCGACCTGCAAGCCATCGGCTTGGCGTTGGATCAGCTCGGTCAGGCCGGAGAGCAGGTCCAGCCGATTTTCATCACGGTGGACCCGGAACGGGACGCGCCACAGGTTCTGGCCGACTATGTGCCGATGTTTCATCCGCGCCTGATCGGGCTGAGCGGCGACGCAGCCGCCATCCGGCAGGCCGCCGCCGCCTACAAAGTCTATTACGCCAAGGTGCCGCGCACGGACGGCTCCGATTACTCCGTCGATCACAGCGGCTTCATCTATCTGATGGATCGTGGCGGCGCGTATCTCGGCTTTTTCCCGCCCGGCACGCCGGCGGATCGCATGGCAGATGTCATTCGGCCATTGGCGGATTAGGCCAAAACGGCGCGGATGCGCGTGGCTTGCGAAGTCCGCTGGGGGTCACAACCAACAAGTCTCAGGTTGAGCAAATCTCTTCCGGTCTACCCTCATGAGCCGACGTAGGAGCGGACATCGCCATTTCGTCGCGATGGGCCAATAGCGGAAGTCAGGGCTATTTGCTTCCGCGCCTGCGCCGCGGAACCTCCGGCTATTCTTCCCGCACCTCGCCTTGCGCAGGACTTCGAGCTGGCTGTGCCAGTCAGTTCACAGCGCAATCCCGAGACTGCCAACCCAATCACTGCGCCCCCCGATTGCGCGAAGTCTTCCTCCTGGGCGGTGTCCTTTTACAACAACGGGCGCCGGTTGTTCGGTCCCTCCTGTGCTATATTCACGCCTCACCAAAAGGCGAGCCGACCCTGGATCGTTGGAGAAGCTGATCGTCTCTCGCCGGTCCACCTGCGATTGGCGCGATGATTTTCGCCGGAGTTGCAGGCCTTGCAGCCCAACGCCAACCCACCTGCTCTGACGATGACGACGCGGCTGGCAATGCTCCCCGTCAAGCATCCGTGCGCCGTGCTCCTGTTTGTCCAAATCCTGGGCATTCTGTTGTATCCGCTGATGGAAGACACGTCGGCGGAGCGCGCGCTGTTTGGTGTGATCGGCCTATTGGTGCTTGGTGCGGCGCTATATGTCGTGAAGCGCGGTCCCTGGCTGACGGGCTTCGCCGTCGTGCTCGCACTGCCTGTGGTCGTCCTTTCCATCTGGCTGGCGTTCGACTTCGATCCCCGCAGAATGCTCATCATGGCCGCGCTCGAGGCCATGTTCTACTTCTACGCAGCGGGCAGCTTGATCGCCTACATGCTGGAGGACGAGTTCGCAACGATCGACGAGCTGTTCGCCGCTGGGGCGACCTTTACGCTGCTGGCGTGGGCATTCGCCTATGTGTACGTAGTGTGCCAGGCCCTGCTGCCGGGTAGTTTTGGCGCCCTCGCGGGCCCGGGCAACCCACGTACGTGGATGGAGCTGCTCTTCCTGAGTTTCACGACGCTATCCGGTGTCGGTCTCGGCGACATCATACCTCTCCTGCCGATGGCCCGTGCGCTCGTCATGATCGAGCAATTCGCGGGCGTGATGTACCTAGCCCTGGTCGTGTCACGGTTGGTCGCGCTGTCCGTGATCACGCGAAGGGCGCGGTGAATCAGCCCTGAACCACGACCTGCCGGTTCAGCGCGTCTTGCCTGTTGCCACCGTGATCGCTGTCGATTTGCCCCCACGCCTCGGCGGCTGCGATGGCCTTCTGGCTAGCACGCAACATGAGCGAGCCGTGGCTCCACTTCCGGGTTGGGTCAACAGCGACGGATTGGTTCCACTTGTAACAGTTCGCTCATCCCCCCGATTGCCGACATGCAAGCGGACATGCGCTGGCTTCGCCTCCGGGCCAGATGCAGACTTCGAGCCAGTCGTGGTAGCCTTCGCGTGGGACGGAGGCGAGATTGTTGGCCAGTCAAGTGAGGAAATTGGAATGTGTGTTGGGTTTGTTCAGACCCATCGTGCCTTCGCCTACAACAATGCGTGGGCGAATCACCGCCTGCTGGGCGCGTGTGCCGAACTGCCGAGTAGGCCCGGGGAATTTCACCCCGAGCCCCTCACAGAACCGGACTTAAGCCTCTCGACTTATCCGGCTCGTGCCACCGCTTGAAGGCTGCCGCCTTCCATTGAACACCGGGTTCCTCCCGTTGCCGGTTGACCCGAGCCAAATGGCGATGACCCGCTCCCTTCGCTCCACGGGCATTGCCCCGCTTCATCGCTACTACGAAGCAGTCCGTCCCTATCTGGCGCATCGGTACTTTCGGCCTCGCGGTTTGAGCCACTTGTGCCTTTTCCCTTGCCATCGCCGTCTAGGTTCTCACGTTCCATACAAGAGCCTGGTTGAGCTTCGCGCCGCCTATATGCCGGATGCCGCTCAGGCAGGCTTCAGGGTTCTCCCGAGCTGATCCCGGAGGAAGGGTCACCCCCCGGTTTTGACATCGCCTAATCCGCTTTCGACACTTCATCGGCGGTTCGCTTGCGCTCGCCTCTCTCAACCTCGCCTGCCGGAATCATGTCCCGACTTTTCCGCAACGTTCACCACCATCGCTTTTGACGACAGCAGCTTGCGGTGGCTTGAGATCAACACCTGATTGCCGACCTCGAAGGGCCCTCCTTCATCTCTCGTACAGTTGCGCACCACCGTTTGGATCGGCGATGCTCGTGACACAAGACCCAAGGCGAATTTGAGGCCGAGCGCACGGGCTTCTTCCCGAGTTTGCAGGCAACGTTGAACCACATTTATGTAATTGATCTTTTTTACGTTGATGCACTTGAGGGCGGATGGCTTGGACCGACGGCCTGGGAAAATCCAATTCCGTTTCCAGCTCTTGCAGAGCTTTCGGAGGCTCAAGCGTCGATGGACAAGCGTTTGATCGGTGTCTGCAACGCGCTGACACCTGCCTTACTAAGCGGCAAGGTGCCGATCAATCGAGGTACTCGTGTCCAAGTTGAACGACGCGATCGCCTGCTGATGCACCTATTTCAGCACCAAATTCACCATCGTGGACAGGCGCATGCGATGCTATCGGGGACTCGCATCAAGCCGCCGCAACTTGATGAGTTCTTTTCAATTGCAGAAGCGCCGTTGAGGGCATCGGAGTTTGCTGGTCTCGGTTGGACGGAAGAAGCCGTATGGGGGCCCAACGCTTAGCTCGGAGGTCGCCTTTGGGTCAACAGCGACGGATTGGTCTACGCGGCCTCAGCCTTGGGTTTGGCGGGAGAGTTGTTGCCTCAACGCGCCCCGCGGGATCTCGCTCGCCTAGCGAGGCGGCCGGGAAGGCCCGGCCGCCGACTGTTGTCGAGCGAAGTGGCGGGCTGCTGTCACGGCTTAGGCACGTCCATGCCATGCGCCTTCATCACGGCCGCGGCGGCCGGCGTGGTCAGATGCTTGATGAGCGCGTTGGCCGCCTCCGGCTCCTTCGCCTTAGTGCCGAGCGCGGCGGTGAACACCAGCGTTTGCTGGAATTCGGCTGGCACCGGCCCGGCATAGTCCACGCCCGGTACGCCCACCAGGAGATTGGCGACGAACAATGCGAGCGCGGCCTCGCCCTTGGCGACCGCCTGGGCCACGTCCTCGGGCGCCTTCTGCGGCTTGATCTTGGCCTTCATCGATTCGCCGATGCCGAGGCGATCGAACACGCTGATGAAGTGCTTGCCGTTGATGCTTTCTGGCAGGATCGCAATCGACTTGGCGTTGAGCAGCGCTTGCTTGAAGGAATCGGCCGACCGGAGGTCGGGCTTCGGCGCGCCGGCGCGCACTGCGGCTCCGAGGCCCACGATGGAAACGGGCGTCCGAGGGGCTGCGAAAAGTGCTTGCTTGGCGGGATCGTTAAGGGCGCTCGCGATCAGGATAGCGAGGTCGAACGGCTCACCTGCCTCGATCTGTTTGAGTAGAACCGGCGTCGCTTGGTATTGCACGACAAGCTTGTGGCCCGACGCGCGCTCGAATTGCGGAATGAGCTCCTTGAACGCACCGTTCAGCGCGCCGACCGCGAGCACCTTCACTTCGGCGGCCTGCGCGATTGCGGCGGGCGCAAGCATAGACACGCAAAAAGCCGCCGCAGCGGCACGCAAAGTTCTCAGCATGGACATTGCCCCCATGGTTTGACGAGGGCAGCAAAGCACGTTTTCGCTAGAATTTCGAGATCCTCCGTTCAGGGCAAGCAGACGCGACGACGTCGGTGCGCGACCGTAAAGTACATCGTGCTGACGCACCTGAACCCGCCACCTGGCGCGCCGCGGCAGAGCCCTCACAGACAGGAAAACCCCCTCCATTCCCTGGGCACACGCGGTCATCGTCGATGTCGAGGCAACGCCAGCACGCACGTATGACGAGGTGGCCGCAACCAAGACCATGCTCGATCGGACCGAACGGGCACTCGGGCTGAAGCCTGCGCGGCTTGCAGCCGATACCGCCTATGGAACTGGCAAGTTGCTGGCCTGGCTCTTGGGCAAGGATATCCGACCCGCGTGCCTGGCTATCACGCTTTGGGACCGCCTCCTGCCAGCAACACCGAATACCTAGCTCATGGTCGGGTACTGGAAACGAGCCAGTTCTCTGTGGAGCGGCAGGGGGGCGCCGCCCCGCGCTCTTTTATGCAGGGCCACTGCGGCAACACCGCAGCTCAGGGATCTTTACGGTCGCCGCGGGACGATTCCGATCGGAGCAAAGGTGTACACGGCCGTTCCGTCCTGATTATAGGCCGTCCACTTCACCTTCACCGTACCCTGGTGCCGCGTTTTCGACGGCGTGACCTCGGTCTCTTCGCCCTCGAGGCGGATCACATCGCCGGGTCGCACCGGCGCCAACCAGCGCAGCTCATCGACGCCAAGGCCCAACAGCGGGTGCGGCCCGAACGGCCGCGCCTCGACCGCGAGCCGCATGGACATCGCCGCCGTGTGCCAGCCGGAAGCGGCGAGCCCTTTGAACAATGACTGCTCCGCCGCCGCCTCATCGAGGTGATACGGCTGCGGATCGAATTCGGCCGCAAAGCGCTTGATGTCTTCGCGCATCACCACCTTCTGACCGGTCTTGAAGCGCATGCCGACACACACATCGTCGAACCACTCGATCATCTCGCACCTCTGGCATCCTCAATCAGAAAGAGTGCGTGCACCAGCACCCTCCCGTCAAATACGTTTCCGATTGCCTGACCCAAAAGCAACGCGATTGTGCGCCAATTGGCGTTGGCCAGCATGTCTTCGGCCGGTATCGATGGAATGACAGGAACGTGCCGGTCACGGGGACGACCGCGCTTGGCGACCGGCCAGCAAAATTGACAGCCGATTGGCTGCTCAGCGCAAAATCTACAAATCTCAAACCGAGCAAATCTCTTCCGGTTAACCCCCACGAGCGGACGTAGAAGCGGACATCCCCATTTCGTCGCGATGGGCCAAAACCGGACTAACCCCGCTGGCGAAAATCACCTGCGCCGCGGTGACACGACAATCGTCGATGAGCTTACCGAATTCGGCGCGCTTAGTTGGGCAATCCAGCGAGCCGCATCCCCTCATAGATCCGCTCCTGCCGTGCTCGAAATGCCGGCTCGTTGGAAGGCTCATGGGCCTGAATTGCGCTAAGGCTGACCAGGTACGGACGCATGCGCAGCACTGCCGCCATCTCCTGCTCGGCCTCGGCTTCACGCCCGGATAGCGCCAACGCGCTTGCCAACAGCAGAAAGCGTACGTGGATTGCTGGGGTCCATGACCACCGATCTATTCAACCAATGGAGCGCCTCAGCATCGCGCGCGAGCTGGAGATAGGTTGCGCCGAGCAACATTTGCCACACCGGGAGCGAGGGGTCCCGTGGGCTCAGCCGCAGGGCCTTTTGCACGGGCTCCAATGCGCTTTCGGGTCGACCAAGAGCCCTGTTGGCGGCCGCGATCCCACCGTGCGCGTGCGGCTCGTTGGGATCGAGTTGGGCCGCGTGCTCGAAGGCGGCGAGCGCCTGGTCTATCCGTTTCTGTCCGAAGCGAACCGAGCCGAGGGCAACGTGCGCGATGGCCGCGCGCGGGTCGACGGCGATCGCACGCTCGGCTGCTTCGGCGGCGTGCGCGAGGTCTTGCCCGGGAGTGACGCTGAAACGCAGATTGCGGAGGTACGTAAACGACAGTCCACTCCAGGCACCGGCCAACGACTCGTCACGCCGCAACGCCTCGCGGAAAAGAGCTCGGACCTCGGAGAGCTCCTGCCCTGTCTGTGTGCGTAGCAAGAGCGCCTTTGCCCGCACCATCAGGTCCACGGCTTCGGGATCATTGTATGCGCGCTGGCGGATAGATCGCGTGTTCCCAGCGTATGGAACCTCGATGTCCAGGATGCGGGCAAGGCGATCCGTAACGTCCTCACGCAGCGCCACAAGCTCGCGCCGATCGACATCGAATGTATCCGTCCAGACGTTGGCCGCCGTCGCCGCATCGCCGAGCCGGGCGGAAACCCGAATATCGTTGCCGGAACGGCGAACTGTGCCGTCCAACACATAGCGAACGCCAAGCTCACGACCGACTTGGCGAATATCGATCGGCTTGCCCTTGTAGGTAAAAGCGGTGCCCCGCGCGATCACTGTTCCGCCCAGCCGCGACAAGCCTTCTATGAGGTCGTCGGTGATGCCGTCGGCCAAGTGCTCGTGTTCGGGATCCGCGCCGAGGCTTTGAAACGGCAGGACGACGAAGGAAAGATGGCGCTCGGGCACCGCGACCGGGTTCTGGCGCGATGTTGGTGCGTTTGCCTGCATTGTTGTCCACATGACGCCGGCTACCAAGAGCGTCGCGAGCGGCAAGGCGGTCAAACCGATGACCCTCCAGGATCGGCCTTGCGATCCGACCGGCAAGCTGCCGCGGGACATTGCGACCGACGGCTCGTGCGCAACGATCGGCACGTCCCGATCTTGCGGTGCCGTCCTGGTGACGGTGGCGTCGAGCAGGTAGCCGCGGCGGGAGACTGTTTTGATCAGACGGCGCTCGTCGTCACCGAGGACTTGGCGCAATTCCCGAATGCGTTGAACCAGCGTGTCGTCGCTCACCGTCACGCGCGGCCAAACGGCGTCGTAAAGCTCCTGTTTCGAGACCAGCCGGCCGGCGTTCTCCGCAAGCACGCGCAGAACGTCGAATGCCTTGGGAGGCAATTCGATCTCGCGGTCGGCCACCCGCACGCACCCGCGCGTCAGATCGAGGGTAAAGCGATCGAACCGCAGCTGCCGTGGGACGATTTGGTCCATTCAGCCCCCTCGCTCATGCGCCGGCGCCGCCAGAGCGGCAGCCAACAGGGAAAAGCCAGCTGCTCTCATTTCCAAGCTCTCTGCACCGACGCGCGGCGGAGCAGGGCTCAATTTGCAGGACCTGCAGAAATCTTCCGGTCCCAGGAGACATTCCTGGTGTCGACATCGAAGGAGACTTGATCGGCGATGCGGCTCACCGTCAATGTTGTGAGCAACGTGTTCTCGCCATAACCGCCAATTGAAATCGCTTGGCTCTGGCCATCGGCAAGGCGGCTCACAACTCGCATCGGACGGCCCGCTGCGTCGGCGCCCGGCGCGATCGTGATCACGACCTCGCAGGTTTCTTCCGTTGCCGTGTAGTAGATGTTCGCATACCAATCCGCCAATGCGGTGGTCTTTGCCTGTCCGACAGTCAAAGTGTCGGATTTGGCAGTGGTCAGCGGAGCAGCAGCCAAAGCCAGAACAAGCGCGAGTTTCTTCCACATTCCTGATCCCCTTTGAAACCGGTTCAGTCGCTGGACTACTGGCGGGCGATTGACGAAGCACGTGAGACAAATCTGCGGCATTCCAGATGCCTATTATTCCCGTTGCGCGGACAGAATATGTGAAGCACCTCACACAAAGGAGCTACTTGACTGTCGCTTGCCCGATGGATGGGGCTGTTTGACCGCGCGTGCAAACAACCTTGACCTGGTTGTGTTCGCCGATTTCCTGTCCAATCGAAGTTTCAGCCAGGTAGGCTCGAGACCACGTCAATCGTTTGCACTTCCTCTGTGTGCAGCACGTCATCGGCCGACAATCCAACATTCGCCGGAAGGCGGGGCCTACCGCAGACGAACTTGGGGTAGCGGTCGGCAGCAAGCTCGTATCGAGACTCCGCGAGGAACGTCTGCGCACGACTGAAGCAGATCACGAGCGAGTGGTACTCCCCTGGCACCTTCAGTACGTCCACTGCTTTCTCGGTATCGCAGTTCATCGCCAGTGGAGTTTTAACAAGCGAGCAGATCAGCACCATGGCCGTCATCATTGCTGCCCCCCAGAGTGCATTTGGTCTTTTTGTGCGGCTCTATGTTATTTTTTGGTAGTATGATACTGAAAAAGAGCTTACAAGTAGAGAGATTTACGCATTTTCCCAAAAAATCTCGCAAAAGGACAGGAACCTTCACTTGGCGCCCATTGTCGGCGAGCCCCGTTGTTCACGTCACCCGACGAGTGACACGGGCGAGCACCCTCCCCCACGCTAGTTCAACCTTCCCGCAACCTGCGCCGCCTGCAACCCCTGAAATGATGAACTCGCGCGGCGTCGATTTATTGAATTGCATTCGACCCCCATCAACTAGGATAGCGCGCAGGATATCGGTTTAATGAAGATCAGTCCGCGGGTAATCCAAGCCCGCTAGAGTCCGGTTCGGGTCAACCGCGACGGATTGGTCCCACTTGTAACAGTTCCGCTCATCCCCCAATAGCCGACGTCCAAACGGACATGCGCTGGCTTCGCTGGCGCTGCTTGGGTCGCCGGACGAGGCAAGGACCGCCGCGCAGGCGGGGCTGGCGCTCAATCCCGAACTTCACCATCCGCCGCTGGCGCGACACCAAATCAAGCGACAACCCGGCGTATCTTGCTGCACGGGAGCGGCTCTTTAAAGGCTTGCGTTTAGCTGGGGTGCCGGAGGGGTGATGTCGGAGCTGGGTCCAAACCCGAACACCTCTTGTGGGGCCCTCCGTCCGCATCCGCCAAGTGCGGACATGATCCAGGGGGGTGGTCCGTTGGTCAAGCTCTGCCACTCTGCTCAGACCGATACCCCGATGTGATGATCGAGAACGCGCGCGTCCTGCGTCAACTCGACCGCGGTTCCGTGGAATACAAAACGGCCCGATGAAATCACGTAGATGCGGTCGGCGACCGACATCGCGAGCGCAAAATTTTGCTCGACCAACAGGATGGCGTGGCCGCTGAGACGCAAGTCGTGCATGATCGCCGCCCCTGCGGAACGATGGCGATTCCGCCCTGCGAGATCGCATACGGTGTTCTGCCGACGATCGACTGGCCGCGGAACGTGACGTCGCCGCGCCGCGGTGGGGTGAGGCCGGCGCCCGAGCGGATCAGCGTGATCTTGCCCATGCCGTTGCGGCCGAGGATCGCGATCATCTCGCCGGATTGAGGTCGAGGCTCAAGCGAGGCGACGTGCAATCTCGTCAGATAGGTGCACGGCACACCATCCGGGCCACCCCAAAGACCACTCGCGTGTCGAAGGCGAGCCGTCTGATCAATCGAAACACACTGGATTATTGCTACAGCGAGACCGGCCGGTCTCCGCGTACAGTGTGTGCGAGACTGACCCGTCAGCTTTGATGCGCGGTTTCAGGCACGGAAAGGTCGCGATGAAGGTACGGTCGAGGCTGATCGCTGCGGCACTACTGACGGCGGAGCATGCGACAGGCGGCAAGCATTCGGTTTGGGTCCACCAGGGCACGACAGACTTCCAGGTCGTCCCCAATCAGGCGACCGTGCATCGGACCGTTATCGTCCACCATGAACACGCTTTTACCGTCCGCCGATATCACGCCGACGATCGGATCAGTTCGGGCCTGGCTCGCCCACGTTGCGGAGAATGCGGCCCCCTCCTGACGCGTGATCGTCAACTTAAACTTGCCGGGATCGCCAAATGTAGGCTCGTTTCCGGGGTTCGGAAAATGTTCGAAAGGACCACCCTTCCGGACAACTTCGCCCGTTTTGATCTGCATCCAGACACCCTGCAAGGAAGGGATCGGTGCCGTGTCTCCCGGTCTCGATTGTGCCTGCGCTCCGGCAATCACAGTCAACGCCCATCCCGAGGTAAGAATCGCTATGCGTGTTATTTTCATTGGGCTGGTCTCCCCATCGGCTGATCTCTCTTGTTTGCGCTTCTCGAAAGCGGCGGCTCCGGATTTTAGCCCGCCCAATAGGCGGCCTCAACAGCGCTGTCTATCGTCCTCCTTGCCGTCAGCCGACGAGCCGAACCATGTAGTCGTGAACCATCTAGGCCGGTGATGCGGTCGGCGTTGATCGGCACGTTTTGGCTGACCTTCGGGGGCTGTGGTCTCGGCGTCCTCGCGGCCGTCTTCCCGCAAGTCGGGATCGGGCTGCTGGGTGTCTCGGTCGCCTTCGGCCCACCGTGCTGACGATGGCCTATGCCATTGGCCAGGGGTCATGGGATGTGACCTTCTTTGGCGACAATCGCGTCGAGCGATACACCCTATGCTAGCTGACTTATGGCCAGAAATTGCGTTGGAAGCGGATCAGACCGCTCCACACATCCTGGTCGCGCGCCTGGTAGAACCCAGCAGCACGGCCGCCCGCCGCTGGCAGCAGCCACAAGCCATCCATGTTCTGGTCGAAACGCTGGTAGAGCACCTCGACACCGATATCGAGGTTGCGAACCGGCGACCAGACCGTCCGGGTGCCGACGCTCCACACCGCGAAGTCCGGGTTGCAGCCACCAGCCGAGAACGGGAAGAAGCCGGTGCCGCCGCATTCATGCCGTTGCCGGTGCAGAAGGCGCCGCGCGCTCCGTTGCCAGCGCTGATCGTTGCGACCGGGCCGGCCGGAAGCACGGCCACCGCAGCTAGATAAGCATGATCGCCCGGGAACTCCAGTTTGACATAGCCGGCGAACACCGAGGTACGCAGGGCCGGGGTCCAGTAGTGCTGGGCCGCGATGTTGAACTGCCAGCCCTCGGTCAGCTCGACCGGTCCGCCGGTCTGGTAGATGCCGTCGAAGGCCCAGCCTTGCATCGTGTTGCCATCGCCACCGAGACCGAATGACGCGCCGCCCTTGATGATGGCGATTGCGTCTTTGATGGCGAACTTGTTCAGGCCGAGGTAGGAGACTGCTCCCTGAGCGTACGTGCCCTGGATCCACAACTGGTCGCCCTGCGCCCACGGCAGATTGAACATCACGCCGCCGCCGACTGCCCAGCCGACCGCATCCGGACCGTTGTTGAGCAGGCCCGGACCAGCGTTGCACACCCCGCCGTAACAGGCTCCGTTGGCGTTATGCAGGGCGGCCATGATCTGGGCAGAACCCAGGGCTGGTCGACGTGCAAGTTCGCCACCACGTCCGGGTAGGTCTGGGCCGCATAGTCGCCGTAGTTGGGTGGCGGAACGCCAAGCGCCGGCGAGCCCGTCACAAGCGCGCGCGTGGTAGCGTCCCAGATGCCGGTGCGGCGGTGCACGGTGTCTTCCAACGAGATCGTGCCCGAGAACCCGCCACCGAATTCGAACGTATAAGCCAACAGGTTGATGCCGAGGCCAGTATCCGAACCCGCGGTGATCTGCCCGACGTAGCTTAACGCGTTGGCATAGAAGTCGAAGAACGACTGCGTCTTGCCGACGGTGAGCCCGGCGAACTGCATGAACGCGCGGTCCCAGTAGGTGGCGCCGCGATACGTGGTATCGACGAAGCCGCCGGCCTGCGTGCCGTAGACGGTCGGAGCGCTGTTCATTTCCCAGCCGGCGCGGACGTACGCCCGCATGGTGCCCCATTCCGTCTGCGAGCGTGCGTCGAACGAGATCACGCCGCGGCTACGGGTCTGGTAGAAGGGCGTGTCCTCGCGATTGTCGCGGGCTGCGGCGCCGACAAAATACGGAGCGTGATTGCCCCCCGCAAAGATGCCGATGTCCATACGGACATGGCCGCCAACTTTGAGGCAGGCATCGGTGCCGGGGATGTAATAGAACCCGACCCCGTAGACCGTGCAGACCTTCACGTATTCGACCGGCTTGGCCTTGACCGGGAGATCAGCCGCCTGGGCGGTGGTGATCGTTGCCAAGGCGGCGGTCGAAGCCGAGGAGAAGGTTCTTTGCCATGCTGGTCATGGCCGTCTACATTGTACGAAAGCACACATTATCGGGCAAAACGCTTTCGGCATGTAGGGTAAACCGGAAGTTAGGCGCCCGCTGTTGTTAATTGGTCACGATCGTTTGTGTTCGTAGCTTCGGCTCGAATTCAAAATGGCGCGGAAGAATGACTGCGGCGCGATCGGGCGCCCAGCCGAGCCGTCCAGGAGTTTCTGGCGGGCTGCCGCCCTCCTGAAAAGTGGCCTAGCCGGCGCCAAGCCCAGCGCCCGCGGCCCGCTTCTGACAGATTGGTCTTTGGGCGAGCCAGCGGCCACGATGAGCGTGCTTTCGTGCCTCGCCGCGCTGGCGAACCACTCAGGCTCAGTCGTCGAATATTGGTGGCCAGTCGGTGCCGGCGCCGCGCTCCGCCGCCGAAGTAAAGCACACGATTTGCCTGAAGGTCGTACAATGGCCGCCGAAGCAGGTGTCTCCGTTTGCGATGATTCGCGTCGGCGATACGCGGACCTCTTCGAAGCTGTTCGCCCGTTCGTAACCTTGAATCCTGCAATACATGTCGGCCACCGGCTGGCCGCAGCTGCGGCCGAACGTGAAGCAGAAGTCGAGGCGTTCCTGCGTTTTGTAACTCGGGTGGTTGAATTGACCTTCCAACGCGCTTGCGCTGATCGCGCCCAGTAGCAGGGTGATGCCGGCAAGCGAGGTCGTCAGGATCTTTCGCATGCTCCTTCTCGTCGGTTCGCGCACCGCATGGAACAAACATGTCTACCACCTTGGTTTTCACACGCGTGTGAATTGGCTCACAAACGTCACGCTCAGGCCTCGCGCCGGACGCTGATCCGAAACCGCGAGCCTCGCCTCGGGTTAGGTCCGCTGCCGGTGATTGGTAATGACGCAGCGTAGCGACGGTGGTTTCCAGGCCCGACTGATCTAGATCAAATCGCCAACTCTTTTCGGTGGTAAACTTTGAACGCTCAATCTTGAGCGTTTTCCTCCCTCCTCTTCCGGCCCGCCGGCACCCCTCCCCCCAACGCCCCGCCGGCGGGCCGCTTTTGGATCTTGATCGGGGGGCTGAATTGAGGCTGCTGAAAAAAAGCCGCACGGTCGTTTTGCACGATGGAGGGTCGCTGGGGTTTGGCGCTTGGCCCGGCGGTGCTCAAGCGGAGGCCCCGGGCCGGAACTCGACGCGTCGAAGCGCGGCAGGCAGTGGAAGCAGCTCGAGCGGGCAGCCGCGGCTGCGTGAGCGCTTCCTAGACTGACACCCCGATGTGATGATCGAGAACGCGCGCGTCCTGCGCCAGCTCGGCCGCGGTTCCGTGGAATACAAAACGGCCTGACGAGATCACGTGGATGCGGTCGGCGACCGACATCGCGAGCGCGAGGTTTTGCTCGACCAAGAGGATGGCGTGGCCGCTCTGGCGCAGGCCGCGCATGATCTCCTCGACGTGCTGCACCAGCTTCGGCGACAGCCCCTCGGACGGCTCGTCCATCAGGATCAGCGACCGGGTTGGCCATCAGCGCGCGGCCGATCGCCAGCATCTGCTGCTCGCCGCCGGAGAGCGAGCCGCCGCATGTGTCGAGAGCCGTTCGGCGAGCTGCGGGAACTCCGCGAGCACGGCCTCGAGCGTCCAGTGCTTGCGGCCGGCTTCGGCCGTCATGCCGCGAACGCCGCGCCAGCGCGCTGGTGGGCAGCATCAGGTTCTCGCGCACCGACAGCGATTTGAAGATGCGCCGGCCCTGCGGAACGATCGCGATGCCGCCCTGCGAGATCGCATAGGGCGTCTTGCCGACGATCGAGCGGCCGCGGAAAGTGACGTCGCCGCGCCGCGGTGGCGTCAGGCCCGCGACCGAGCGGATCAGCGTGGTCTTGCCCATGCCGTTGCGGCCGAGGATCGCGACGATCTCGCCCGCGCGCAGCGTCGAGGCTCAGGCCGTGCAGCACGTAGCTGTCGCCGTAGTAGGTGTGGATGTCGCGCACGGCGAGGAGCGGATCAGGCGCGGCCAAAGTACACCTCCCGCACCTGCGCGTTGGTCTGCACTTCGTCCGGCGTGCCGTCGAGAATGATCTTGCCGTGATGCAGCACGGTGACGCGGTCGGCGAGCGCGAGCGCGATGTCGATGTCGTGCTCGATCATGATCAGCGTGATCGCGCGCGGCAGCGCGGCGACGAGCTGCGAGAAGCGCTGCCGCTCGCTCGGCGAAAGGCCGGCGCAAGGCTCGTCGAGCAGCAGAACCTTCGGGTTCGACGTTCAGCGCCAGCGCCAGCTCGAGCTGGCGCCGCTCGCCGTAGGAGAGGAACTTCACCGGCTCGTCGGCCCGGTCCGCCGAGGCCGACCTTGGCGAGGCCTGTCGAGCGCCTGCGCGCGCTCGGCGGCAAAGCGGCGACCGGACGGTGCATGATCCACTTGCGACCGGTCGGTGCCGATGATCGAAAGCATCAGGTTCTCGAACACCGTGAGGTCGGTGAATACATTCGAGATCTGGAACGTGCGGCCCATGCCGCGCGCGGTGCGCCGGTTTTCGGCAAGTCGAGAGATGTCGTCACCGAACAGCAGCACGCGGCCGGAGGTCGGCTGCAGCGTGCCGGCGATGCAGTTGAACAGCGTGGTCTTGCCGGCGCCGTTCGGTCCGATCAGCACGCGGCGCTCGCCGCTCGCGACGCCGAGCGAGGCATCGTCGACGGCGCGCAGGCCGCCGAACACCTTGGAGAGCCGCTCGACGCTCGATCGCGGCCGGGCTCATGCGCCTTCTCCGCGATTGCCGGCGCGCCAGCGCGCGACCAGCCCCATGATGCCCTGCGGCGCCCACAGCACGGTGACGATGAACACGATGCCGAGCACCGCCGTATAGTAATGGAAGAAGCCGCTGACCCAGTTGCGCAGGATCAGGATGATGCCGGAGCCGAGGAACGGCCCGAGGATCGTGCCGCTGCCGCCGACGATCGCCATCAGCACGGCCTCGACCGAGACCGGGAACGAGGCCGCGACCGGATTGATGAAGCGGTTGTAGTAGACGTAGAGCACGCCCGCGATGCTGGCGATGACGCCCGGACAGCACGAACGCCACGTAAAGATGGCGGCCGACATCGTAGCCGAGGCTGCGCATGCGCGACTCGCTCGACTTGATGCCGCGCAAGCGTCAGCCCGAACGGCGAAGTAACCAGCATGCGATAGGCGAGCGCGCACAGCACCACGGCCACCAGCACGACATAGTAATATTGGGTGGCGCCAGCGACGCGGAGCCCGCCGATCGCCGGGAACGGCACATTGGTCACGCCGTTGTCGCCGCCGGTGAACGAGGCCCAGCGATAGGCGACGCCCCAGATGATGTAGCCGAATGCCAGCGTGATCAGGATGAAATAGACGCCGCGCGTGCGCACCGCGAAGGCGAAGACGAAGGACAGCAGCGTTCCGGCGAGGATTCCGGCCGGCGCGGCAAGCGCGGTGGTCGCGCCGTAGCGCACCTGCAGGATCGCGGTGGTGTAGGCGGCGACCGCAAAGAACGCCGCATGGCAGAGCGAGAACAGCCCCGCATGGCCGAGCAGCAGGTCGGCCGAAAGCGCGAGCAGCCCGAAGATCATGATCTGGGTGAGCAGCGTCATCCAGAATTCGCCGGCGAACAGACGGAAGCGCAGGCCGCGACGCGAGTCCGGCGACGACAAGGAGACGCGCGCCGTCACCTCAGTGCTCCTTGCCGAAGATGCCGGTGGCGCGGAACAGGAGCAGGACCGCCATCGGACCGAACAGCACGAAGTAGGAGAACTCCGGCAGCAGCCAGCGGCCATAGGCATCGAGCAGGCCGACGATGATGCTGCCGAGGATCGCGCCTTCGAGGCTGCCGAGCCCGCCGATGATCACGACCACCAGCGCGAGCACCAGAATGTCCCATTCGGCCCCGGGATTGAGCGTGAGGAACGCGCCGCCGACCACGCCTGCCATGCCGGCGAGGAACGAGGCGAGCGCCGAGACCAGCGCGAACAGGCGGTCGACGTTGATGCCGGTCGCGTTGACCATCTCGCGATCGTCGACGCCGGCGCGCACGACCGCGCCGATCTGGGTCTTGTGATAGAGCAGCCAGAGCGAGACCGCCGCGAACGTGCCGAACAGCGATCAGCGCGAAGCGATATTTCGGATAGAAGAGCCCGCCGGGCAGTTCCATCGCCGCCGCGCAGATAGGGCGGCGATCGGGACGCGGAGATTGTCGCCGCCCCAGATCGCCAGGCACACCTCGCCGATCACGAACGCGACGCCGACGGTGAGCAGCACCTGCGCCAGATGATTGCCGCCGATCGGGCGGATGAGGAAGCGATCGACGAAGAAGCCGAGCACCACGATGGTGAGGCCGCCGCACAGGATCGCGAGCTCGAAGCTGCCGGTGCGGCGCACGACCGAGTAGCCGATGTAGCCGCCGAGCAGGTAGTACGCGCCGTAGGCCATGTTGACGACGCGCATCAGGCCGAACGTCAGCGTGAACCCGCTCGCGAGCAGGAACAGCAGCGCGGCGAGCGAGATGCCGTTGATGGCCTGAAGGATGACGCCGGACATGAACGAGCGGAGTAAGGCGCGAACGACACGCCGGACGGCGCGAGCACGCCCGGCGCCGGTGCTTTGCGATCGTCAGCGCTTGTACGGGACCGCGCGCGAGGAACTCCTCGGGCTTCCAGGTCCAGAACTGCGACACCGCCTCGTAGGTCTTCACCGGCTTGTTGATCAGGACGTCGCCGAGCACCGGGTGCTTTATCTTCTCGACCTTGGCGACGTAGACGTTCTGGATCGGATTGTCGTAGGCGTCGAGCTTCAGCGGCCCGCGCGGCGCCTTGACCTGCACGGTGCGCATCGCCTTCAGGAACGCGTCGCGATCCTCGACATTGCCGTTGATCGAGTCGATCGCCGCCTTGGTCCAGAGGCCCGCCGTATAGGCCGACTCGGCGAACCAGGACGGAATGCCGCTTGTGCTTCGCCGCATAGGCGTCGACGAACGCCTTGTTCTCCGGCGTATCGATGCCCGACGACATAGTGCAGCGAGTTGCTGATCAGCCCGACCGCGCGGTCGTCGACCTGCGGCAGCATGTCTTCCTGCAGCCAATAGGTGCCGAAGATCTTGTGCTTCTTGTCCATGCCGAAGTTGAACCAGTCCTCGAACAGGCGGATGCGGTCGGCGCCGACGATCGTCACCGCGACGCCGTCGGTGTCGGCCGGAATGGTCGCGATCGTGGTGCCGTAATCCTTGGTGCCGATCGGATTCCAGATCAGCCGCGCGACCTTGCCGCCGAGCGCCTTGAAGGTCTCGATCGCGCCGAGCGTCACCTCATGGCCGAACGTGTAGTCCTGACCGATGAAGGTCACGTTGCGCAGGCCGAGCTCCTTGTAGAGATACTCGCCGAACGGATGGCCGATCTGGCTCGACGAGATCGCGGTGCGCACCACGGTCGGCGTGCGCTCCCATTTGGTCACGTTGTCGGCGCCGGCCGCGTCCATCACCAGCGGCACGCCGGTTTCCTTGCTGACCTGCGCGACCGCCGGGCCTTCATGGCCGCAGAGCGGACCGACCATGAAGTGCACCTTCTCCTGCAGCACGAGACGGCGCGCCTGGGTCAGCGCCTGATCCGGATTGCAGGTCGTGTCGCCGGTGACGATCTCGATCTTGCGGCCGCCGGCGCGTCATGCCGGCCTGCTCCCAGAACAACCGGAAGCCGTTCACCATCTCGGCGCCCGGCGAGGCGAGCGGCCCGGTGATCGGCGGCAGGAAGCCGATCCGGATCGGTCCCTTGTCCTGCGCAGGTGCTGCGCCAAGGCCGGCGAGCAGCGCGGCAACGGCCAGGGCCGAGGCGCGCGCGAGTTGTCCGAGCGTGTGCATGAGGGCCCTCCCTTGATGCTATGTTTGTTGCGCATCCTCCGCAACCGGATGCCGAGTGCATCGCGTCATCGCTTGCAGAGGCCTTCGCCATGATGTGATCACATGTCATGGATTTCATCGGCACCACTCAGCCGGTGTCAAGCCAGCGGCGATTTCGCCGCATGCAACGCTTCCGCGCACCGCATCCGAGCACGGACAGATGATGGATCATTTCACGGCCCGCTTCGGCAGCGATCACGGCGCCTTGCGCAGCGAGGACGAGCCACTGCTCACCGGCGCCGGCCAGTTCACCGATGACCTGAGGTGCCGGGTCAAGCCTACGGCGTGTTCGTGCGCGCGCCGGTGAGCCATGCGGTGATCCGCGCGGTCGACGTGAGCGCGGCGCGCGCAATGCCGGGCGTGCATCGGCGCTCTTCAGCGGCAAGGACGCGGCTGGCCGATGGTCTCGGGGCGATCCCGCCGGTCGCGGTCGTTTCCGGGACGCGACGGCAAGCCGATGTTCGCGGCCGCGATGCCGGTGCTGGCGGGCGAGCGCATCCGCTACATCGGCGAGCCGGTCGCGATCGTGGTCGCCGACACGCTGGCGCAGGCGCAGGACGCCGCCGAAGCGGTGCGCATCGACTACGACGAGCTGCCGAGCGCGCCGCGATATCGACGAGCGCGATGGCGAGCGGCGCGACAGCGATCCACGAGGCGCGGCCCGGCAACGTCGCGCTCGACTGGACCGACGGCAATTCGGCCGTGCTGGACGAGGCCTTCGCGAAGGCCGCGCATGTCGAGCGCGTGCGCCTGGCGGACACGCGCCTCGCGCCGGTCTCGATGGAGCCGCGCGCCGGGATCGGCTCGTTCGACCCGGCGAGCGGGCGCTACACGCTGATCGCCAGCACGCAGGGCGTCGCGGTGGTGCGCAAGCTGCTGGCCGAGGGCGTGTTCAAGGTGCCGCTCAGCGACGATCCGCGTGCTGACCCACGACGTCGGCGGCGGCTTCGGCATGAAGGCGCAGGCCTATCCGGAATACGGCGCGATCCTCTACGCGGCGAAGCAAGTGCGGACGGCCGGTGAAGTGGTGCAACAGCCGCGTCGAAAGCTTCCTCTCCGACTCGGCAGGACGCGACGGCATCCTGGAAGGCGAGCTTGCGCTCGACGCCAAGGGCAAGATTCCTCGGCCTGCGCATGCGCAGCCTCGTCGGCATCGGCGCCTACACGACGCAGTACGCGGCGATCTTCGCGACGATGAACACGAAGAACTGCCTCTCCAGCGTCTATCGCATTCCGGCGATCTCGATCGACGTGAAGATGGTGCTGACCAACGCGGCGCCGCTCGGACCTTATCGCGGCGCCGGACGGCCGGAGGCGATCTACCTGATCGAGCGGCTGATCGACGGCGCCGCGCGCAAGATGGGCATCGATCGCGTGTCGCTGCGGCGGCGCAATTTCATCCCGCCGAAGGCAATGCCGTACAAGACCCCGAACGGCCCGATCTACGACTTCGGCGAGTTCGAAGCCGCGATGGACAAGGCGCTCGCGCTCTCCGACTGGAAGGGGTTCAACAAGCGCCGCGCGGCCTCGCGCAAGGCCGGCAAGCTGCGCGGCATCGGCATGTGCTGCTTCCTCGAGGTGGCGGGCGGCATCCTGAACGAGAAGGCCGACCTGCGCTTCGAGGACGGCAAGGCCACGATCCGGCTCGGCGTGCAGGCGATGGGCCAGGGGCATCTCTCGACCTTGCCCCGCATCGTCGCCAAACAGCTCGGCATCAAGGTGAGCGACGTGAAGCTGATCGAGGGCGACAGCGACGAGGTGCCGGACGGAACGCCGTCGGTTGCGTCACGCTCGCTGATGATGGCGGGCAGCGCGTCCGCGATCGCGTGCGATAGCCGCGATCGAGAAGGGGCGGCGCATCGCATCGCAGATGTTCGAGGTCGCCGCCGGCGACATCGAATTCGCGAACGGCGTCTACAGGGTCGCCGGCACCGACTTGAAGATGCCGATCCTCGAACTCGCACAGAAGCGCGCGTTCGGTCGCGAATCTGCCGGACGATCTCAAGGACGGCCTCGACATCGATGGGCGAGTTCATCTCGCCGCAGATGTCGTTCCCGAACGGCTGTCATGTGTGCGAGGTCGAGATCGATCCCGACGACCGGTAGTGGTCGAGGTCGTCGGCTATGTGGCGGTGGACGATGTCGGAAACATCATCCACGAGGTGATCGTCGACGGGCAGACGCACGGCGGCATCGCGCAGGGCCTCGGACAGGTGCTCGGCGAGCACGTCGTCTATGGCGTCCGACGGGCAGCTCGTCAACGCGTCGTTCATGGACTACGCGATGCCGCGCGCGACCGACATTCCGTACCTCAGGACCGCGCATCACAGCGTGCCGTGCACCACCAACCCGCTCGGCGCAAAGGGCGCGGGCGAGTCCGGTGTCGCGGGCTCGCTGCCATCGGCCACGAACGCGGTCATCGATGCCTTGTCGGTCGCGGGCATCGATCATTTGGATTTACCGGCATCGCCGGAACGGGTGTGGCGCGCGCTCGACGCCGCCGTTGGGGTTTGACCCCACTCGGACACCGGCGGCCAAATTTGCTGTAATGCAAAACGCCGCCCTCGCTCAACGATATGGTAAGGTGCGATCCCCAGCTGAGAGGAGCGCATGCAGCGGCGCGAGTTCATCACGTTCATGGGCGCAGCTGCGGTGGCTTGGCCCAGGACTCGAACCTCAAACCAGGCCATTATGAGAAATCGGCTCTAACCCCACGGTTTGTCGATTTGATGCTGTGGGGTTAGGGCCAGAACGGGTGAATTTGCCTCGAATTGATGCTAACCGGCATTTCTTTGGTCTCTGGAAAATAACCCCCAAAATGCGCGTTTCCGTAGGTTCACGATAAGGGCGCGACGCCATGAAGGAGTATTGGAGTCCACCCAACCGCTGAGTATCGCGAGCGAATCTGTCATAGGAAGGTCAAGTCCCAAGCTGCCCTAGAAATCTTGGTGCTGGTGGTCGGGCTCGGCGCCCTCGCCCGAGGGCTCCGACGTCTCCCGCGCCAGCGCATGCAGGATTTGCCGCCCGAACTTGGTAGCATTCTGTCGGCCGCGGTTCGCGAGGATGACGACACCGAGCTTCTGCTGCGGGACAAAGCCGATGTAGGTCGAGGTATTGTTCAGGCCGCCGTTCTTGTCGATGATCGTGAGATTGCCGCCGGTGATGATCTGCCACGCCAGGGCTTGCGTGAAGTGCGGGTTGACCTTGAAGACGCCCTGCTGGGCCAGCGCCATTGCGGCTTCGATCGGCCGGTGGTCTGGGAGCTCGTCGAGATTGGCGCTGAGGAAGGTCGCCATGTCGTGCGGAGAGGAATAGATCTGGCCGGCGCCGACCCAGGCGAAAACGCCCTGCTCGTCGCCGGGACGGCCGATCGGGCGTCCTTTGGGTCCATAGCCCTGTACCGCGCGGCTGCGCAATGCTTGTGGCAACGGCAGCGCAGTCGAGCTCATTCCAAGCGGACCGGTCAGCCGCTGCCTCATCAAGGTCGCAAACGGCGTGTGGAAGCGACGTTCGAGCGCAACGCGCAACAGCACCATTGCGGTATTCGAATAGAGATACTGCTGCCCCGGTTGGTGTTGATCGTCAGCTTTCCAGGAATTGAGGAAGCGGACGAAATCAGGGAAAGTGTATCTCCCTCGGTGCCAGTGCTCGTACTGCCCCGGCACACGCGGCAGGCCGGAGGTGTGGCTCGCGAGTTGGCCGAGCGTCACCCGGCGGATGTCGCCGCCCTGCTGCAGCTGGGTGATGTACTTGGCAACCGGGTCATCGAGTGCAAGCTCGCCCCGCTTGACCGCTTGCGCCAGCAATGTGGTCGCAAACAGTTTGCCGACTGAGCCGAGATTGAAGATGGCGTCGGCCGTGACCGGGCGGTTCCTGGCCCGATCAGCATTGCCGAAGTTGAAGAATGCGGTTTTGCCGTCGATCCGGACCGCCACGGCGACACCACCGTCGCCGTCGTCCGGCACTATCGGCTGGAGTTTTTCCGCGACGATCTGCTCGACGTTGATCGTGGACTGGGCGCGCACGACCGACGGGCCAGCGATAACCGGCAGCAAGAGAGCGATCAAGGTGATGATGAACGGCCGCAACTTTTCTCCGGGCATGCATGGCTCTCCACTGTTCAAGCGGTCGCGACAAGTCCGTCAAATGCGACACGAGCAAGGTCACACTGCAACGCAGTGCTGCGCAAGAGGATGGATATCTTATCACCCCGCGGGCCCCTCATAATGCGGGCGACCTCGATCCGGATAGCGAGCGGATGCTGTCGACTTATTTCGCCGAGACATGCCCAGCCGCTCGCGATGTTCGCGGACCCATCCGCTCAGTGGTAGGGATCTACCGACGCTCTCTATCGCACACTCAGCCTTCATCGGCGCCAGGAACCGGTTTCGGATACCCAAGAGACGGGAAGCCAAGGGACCCACCGCCCGCTGGAGAATGAGCGGCTTGTTCTACCCGTCCCCTGGAAGAAGACGAAAGCTGACGCGCCGCATCCCCGGCGCATCCGTTGGTCAACTGACCGAAACCTGCTTAGATCTCTGACAGGTGCGCGTGCGCCTCTCGATAGGGATTGTGTTCCGACCGGCCCAGCCCGCCTTGCGCAGTCCATCGAGGAGATGCGCCTCGTGGGCGGGATGCTGGTAGGGGCAGGTCAGTTGCCAGTGGCGGCGCACATCGGTCGGCTTCATCTGCTCCATCTCGGCGAGCACGGAACGGGCCTCCTCAGTTCGTCCGAGCTGACCCAGGGTAGCGGCCAGAGTCCGCAGCACGACGTAGATTCGGCGCCTCTGCAGCGCCTGCTCGGCGTAGCGAACCGCCTCCTCGTAGTTGCCGAGGTGGTAGTGCGCCAAGCGCGATCAGACTGACGTAAAACGATGCAAACGGGTCGCGAGGGGTGAGACGCAGACAGCGCATCATTGGATCAAGCGTCTCGGCGAAGTGGCCCATGAAGACGCGCGTTTCGCCAAGCGCAAAGTAACCAAGCGCGAAGTTCGGATTGAGATCGATCGCCCGCTGGGCCGCGGCGAGCGCCCGCTCGTGTCGTCGGGTCATCACGCTCAGGATCGAAAGCGCGTAGTGACCAGCAGGGTCGCGATCGTCGAGCGCCAGGGCCCGCTCCGCCGCCGCTTCGACTTGCCTGCAAGGTCGCGGTCGATATCGTCACTGTAACCAGCCCAGCAACGGACCGACAGTACGCGCGCGAGCATGGACATGAGCTCGGGCGAGCATCGGATCGAGCTCGATCGAACGGCGTAGCCAGCTCTCGGCCTGTTGACTGTGCTCCGAGGTCCGAGTTGATTGGAATGCCACATGCCGCGCATGCAGCAATCGAATGCACCGAGATTGGTCGGGCTCTGGCGCGCCGCACGCCGGCCTTCGTTAACCAGGATCTCGGGCTCGATCGCGGCGACGACACTTTCCGTGATGCGATCCTGCAGAGCGAAAATGTCAGCGTAGTCATAGTCGTATTTCTCAGCCCAAAGGTGGCCGCCGCTTACGGCATCGATCAGCTGCGCGGCAGTCGCGGATGCGATCTCCGGCGCGCCGCACGCTGCCTTCCAGCACGTAGCGCACCCCGAGTTCGCGCCCAACCTGGCGAACATCGATCGCTTTGCCTTTGTACTGGAAACTGGAATTGCGGGCGATCACGAACAGCTCACTGAACCTCGACAACTCCGTGGTGATGTCCTCGACGATCCCATCGGCGAAATATTCGTGGTCGGGATCGCCGCTCGAGATTGAGTGAAAGGGAGAACCGCGATGGAGGGTCGATCGGGGAGCGGAAGAGACGACGATAGAACTCGATGACTGCGCTCGTCTTTGCCGCATCAGCTGGCCGGGCCGCGTCGCCATCGACTGAAATCGGCGTGTCGACCAGATAGCCGCGCCTGGGAACCGTCCTGATGATGCGCTTGGCTCTCGTCGCCGAGGGCGCGACGGACATCCCTGATACACTGTGTCAACGACTTATCGCTGACCGTAACATCAGGCCAAACGGCGTTCATCACCTCTTCCTTTGTGACGATTCGGCCGGGGTTTTCGACCAGATAGCGCAGCACCTCGAAGCTCTTGCGCCGCAACTCGGCCTGACCCGGATGGCCCGTGCAGGCAGAAGCGTTCCAGATCAAGAGTGAAGGATTCAAAACGCAAAGACTTGGGCGTCAGCATTGTGGAGCTGGTCGACAGACGACGAACGGCGCGACCCCTCAGAGATCTTAGCCAATCTTCAGCCAAGCATAACCGAACTTTCACGACGCGAACAGGCAGCGCGTGATCAGCTTCCTACGCAGCGGGACCGCCCAAGCCGCCCGCACGCCAGAGGGGCCCTTTTGAGGCCGCGAGGCGCGAGAGCGGCGCCAAGGCCGATCGCAGACCAGAAAGGTAGTACCATGAAATGTCTTGGCGCTGTGGCCGCCGTGGCCGTCCTTTGCGCTCACGTTCCCAACCCCCGCAGCCCGCGCATGCGGCCAGTGGGGAGAGAACGACGGCTCCGGCCGACCCTTTGGGGCCGCCGTCCACCGCACCATCGCACGAGCTCGATGTGCTGCACTCGTTTGGTTCAAGCGGTCCGTGGGCCGCCTACCGGCCCTATGCGCCGCCTCCGAAACCACCTGATTGGATCGATCCCGAGCCAAGCAGATGGCCCTCGACCGGGGCGGGTGACCCTTACGACCATCCGGGCCGCTATCAACCGCATCGGTGCGCCGAGGGCGCAGGTCGATGTGATCGCGGACTCGATCGGAAGAACAGCTTCTCGCTTGTTCCGCCGCCGGCCATGCCATTCGGCGGCTCGGGCGTTGCGGGATCTCGCCACGCAGGCCCATTACGGTTCAGATCATGGGCGAGGTCCGGCATCCCCGCGGTGGCGCCATCTTCGGACTGCTGGACGCGAAGCGGGAGATGGCTCTCGTCACGCACGAACGCAACGCCCGTTACTGGTCAAAGACACGCCGTACGCCAAGCTGCCGCAACGCGACTTCTACCGCAGCGTAATCGTGCATGAAGAGGTCCATGCCGTCATGCATCAGAACCTGAAGCGGCCCTCGACCAGCCAAGCGGCGTATGAGTACTCGGCCTACGCGCTCCAGATCGAATTGCTCGATCCGGACGCGCGGGACGAGTTCTTGCGGTCCTTCGACCAAGCCGCAACCGATGCCGGTTCCATGCTGTTCAATGATGTACTTCTCTTGTTCGACCCCTACCTCTTTGCCGCGCGTGCATATCACCACTTCAAGGCTGCGGCCGATGAGTGCGCTCATCTGCGGGGCCTCTTGCGAGGCGAGGCTGCCTCTCATCCTGCAGCCAGTAATGTGACCGCTGCCAAGTCGAGAAGGCTACTGGTCTGGTTCCGCCGCCAAACTGGGAGGTCAGCCCCGAGTTCCACGTCAACTACGCCGAAGCGGTTCGGCCAATGCACGACTGCGGCCAAATTCATGCGGTGGATTGTTACCATACGATCTTTGGATTTCCAATTTCGTGGTCTCCGACTGACAGTCGCTCGCACATTGCGGCCACGGCAACTGTGCCCCGACGCTGCTCGTCCGAAGCGAACCTCAAGGAGAAAAGCGATGTACCAGCGAGCCTTGCTGATCGCCGCGCTGAGCGCTGTCAGCGGCCTTTCGGCGCTTGCCCCGCGGGGCGAGCTCTACTCCACGATTTTCCAGTATGAGTCCTTGCGGATCACCTTGCCGTTGCGAAACGTATAGAAGTCACAACCTTGGACCTCCGTTCTCGCGCCCGCGCGGGTGGTGCCCGTCAGGGTCCATTTTGAGATGCCGGTATTGGCACTCGAATCCACAAAATGCTCATCGTTGCCGTAGTGGACATCAGGCAGGCCCTCAAAACGGGTGGCCAGCGCTTCTCGTACATTCCGTTTGCCCTCGAAACGAGAACCCCACGGCTTGCTTCCCCTCGGCATCTCCAGGACACAATCGTCAGAAAAGAACGCCATGATGCGATCGAGGTCATGCGCGTTGAAGGCCTCACATAGCTCCGTCAGTATCGCTCGAATGTCCATTCGCCTCGTCTCCCTTCGGCCCTCCTGAAGGTCCGGTCACTCACCGCGTCGGCCTTCGCGCCAGCCCATCTCCCAGAAGTCGGTCTCGAGCCGGGTAGCGTCCTTGAAGATCGCGACCAGCTCGGCCTCGCGGGCGGGCGTGGCGTAGAGATCGGCGAGGCGCTCCAGTTGCGCCTGCGCCTTCGCGGCGACCTGCTGGTAGGCTTCCCCGGCATATTCCGCGATCCAGAACCGATAGGAATTCGTTGCGGCGAGTGCATCGGGTCGCGCCGCCAGACGCCTGGCAATTTCCGCATAGCCGATGACGCAAGGGGAGAGCGCCACCTGCAGCGCCAACAGATCGCCGCGCATGCCCGTATCGAGCACGTAGCGCGTATAGGCCAGCGTTTCGACCGCCGGAGGCGCTTGCTCCAGATCGGCCGCTGTGAGGCCCCAGTCGGCAGACAGCTTGACGTGCAAGTTCATCTCGACGTCGAGGATGGCCGTGAGGCCGGAGGCGGCTTCGCGCATGTCGGCGAGCGTGAGCGCCTTGTACACCGACAGCGCATAGGCGCGCGCAAACTCGATCAGAAACAGGTAGTCCTGAACGAGGTAGTGACGGAAAGCCCGTTCCGGGAGCGAACCGTCCGCCAACGCGTTCGTGAACGGATGCTCGATGTAGGTCCGCCATTCGTCGGCCGCCGCCGCCTTGAGACGCTCGAAGAAGCGCATGCGCCCGCTCATTGTCTCGTCAACGGGCGGCTGCAGTGGCCCCGCCCTTCGCACGTGCATGAACAGCCTAACTCGTCATGCCCGGGTCTTGACCCGGGCATCCATCATTCTTCGCAAGAGTTTTGTTAAAGAGATGGATTGCCGGGTCAAGCCCGGCAATGACGATCGTCGCTAGGCTGCCGCGTCGCTGTCTCGCGGATCGACGGCTCTCGACTCTCTGCCGGACCGCCCAATGCCTTGCGCTACTCCACACGAGCACGATCTCTGTTGCCGATGATCTTCGATCGCAGTGGAAGTGCGTCGCGGCACGGCATCCCCCCGCGGACGCATCTCGTTTAGGCGGTCGGAATGTCGTGCCCGATGCGTGGGGGGGCCTGCCAAAGCAGGGCTGCCGGACTAGAGCGTCGCGCAGGACGCGGATAGCCCGCCGGCTGGTCGGACGCAAGCGAAGAGCCTCTGGCGCCGGCCGCATTCCCCAAATTCGCCACGTTCCGCTGTGATCTGTGGCGCCACTGATCGCGGGGGCGCGCGGCAACAAGGTTGCTGTGATCGGATCGTGTCGTGGCCCCGGCCGATGCGACCGGGGTGATCCGTATGAAGCGCGCCGCGAATTCGTCCCTCTTCAGGTACTCCAATCACGACGCCATCCTGGTCGTTGCGGCTTTGTCACAATTCGCCTACCTGATCATCCTGTTCCTTGTATTTCCCTACCTGCCCTGGTGGGCGCTGATTCCGCTCGGTCTCATTTGGTCGATCAGCATATCCTGGAACATCAATGCCATCTCGCACAATTTCCTGCATAACCCGTTTTTCAAGAGCGCCGCGCTGAACCGGGCCTTCAGCCTCCTTGAATCGATCACCCTCGGCTTTTCGCAAGTCTTCTATGAGCAGGTCCACAAGGATCACCACAAGGGGAATGCAGACCATCGCGACGCGCACGGCCACACCCGCGATCCATTGTCGATCTACAAGCACGGAAAGGATGGCCGCCCGGAAAATCCCTGGACTTACGTATTTTTTGCGTTTTTGCGCGACGATCCGAAACCGACCTATCGCACCCTCCGGCGAAAAAGCCCTGCTTTGGCATACTGGGGCGTTTTCGAGATCGCGCTGTTCATCTCCTTGTATATCGCGCTTGCAATCGTGAACTGGCAGTTCATGTGCTTCTTTTTGCCGTTCTACTATCTCGGCCACTGCCTTTCATATCTCAACGGCTACTACCTTCACTATGGCGCCAATCCGGACGTCCCGCTGGCCTGGGGCGTCAGCTCATACCAAAAGCTTTACAATCAGCTCTGGTTCAACAGCGGCTACCACGCAGAACACCACTATCGTCCCCGGGTCCATTGGACCGAGATGAAGTCGCTGCACGGGCGACTGCAGGCCGAGATGAAGGCCGCGGGTACGCGTGTGATCGTCCCGCCGCACGCGCTCGGTTTTCTCGACCCCCACCTGCCAAAATGGGGGGACTCGGGCCCGCAATGATGCATCAAGGGTCGCCGAAGGCGGGGTGAGCGGAGGTCGCTGGATAGCGATTGAGGCCGCCTACTTATGAGTCTGACCGGAAAATAGGCGCCGGTTTTCGACGTTTCTCAGCCCCGTCATGCTGAGGCGCTTTCCCCGACGAAGTCGGGGAAAGCCTCGAAGCACGCGCGGCGGCGCCGTTGGCGACTTCTGGATCATTCCTCGGATCAAGTCCGAGGACAGGCTCTTCGAGGCTCGGCCGCTTCGCGGCCGAGCCTCAGGATGACGGGGTTAGTTTCCGGTCAGGCTCTCAGAAGCCCACGCTACCCGTCGGGGTAGAGCCAAACTCGGGCAGCGCGTTCTCTCCGCGGCGCGATCCTCTCCGGACCAGCATACTTGGCGTTTGAAGCTCGGTCGACGGGTGCCGGGGCGACGCGAGAGCGTCGGCGAGCGAGGCGCGGTTAGGGGGTGTCCTGCTCAAGCAAGGCTTGCGCCAAGCCGCAATCGATCGCAGACACAAGTGTTTTCCCATCAGCGATCTATTTCGTGCTGGCGGGCGACGGCTTGCCATAGGCTGGAAGGCGTAAGAGCGGGCAGGAGGCAGGGGCGACGACGCCTCGCGCCGCTTGCTCCGCCAGGCGCTTTACTCACCGATGCCTGATAACACCTGTCGTGCAACCAACACCTGGTGCGAGGATCCATGGCTCAATCTGCTTTTCCGCAACCCGTCGATGGGCTAACCACGCCCCGGTTCGCCGCGGTTCCGACGTTCATGCGCCTGCCGCTCGAGCCCGATCCGGCCAAACTCGACATTGCGCTGGTCGGCGTTCCCTGGGACGGCGGAACGACAAATCGCGCTGGGGCGCGCCACGGGCCGCGTGAGATCCGGAACATGTCGAGCCTCATGCGGCGCGTCCATCACGTCAGCCGCATCGCGCCTTACGAGTTGTGTCGGATCGGCGACCATGGCGACGCGCCCGTCAACCCCGTCGACCTGCTCGACAGCCTCGCGCGCATCGAAGGTTTTTACGCCAAGCTGCATGCCGCCGGCGCGGTGCCGTTGACCGCCGGCGGCGATCACCTCATCAGCCTGCCCATCCTGCGCGCGATCGCGCAGGATGGGCCCGTGGGCATGGTCCATTTTGACGCCCATTCCGACACCAACGACAGCTATTTCGGCGGCCACAAGCTCACCCACGGAACTCCGTTCCGGCGCGCCATCGAGGAAGGCCTGCTGGACCCGAAGCGAACGGTCCAGATCGGCATTCGCGGGTCCACTTACGATGTGGACGACGGGAAGTTCGCAACCGACGCCGGCATTCGGATCATTCACATTGAGGAATTCTTCTCCCTTGGCGTCGACCGGGTCATTGCCGAGGCCCGCCGCATCGCGGGCAGCGGTCCCACCTACATCAGCTTTGACGTCGACGGGCTCGACCCCGCCTATGCCCCTGGTACCGGCACGCCCGAGATTGGAGGCTTCTCCACCGCGGAGGCGCAGCGCATGGTGCGCGGCCTGCAAGGCCTGGACCTGATCGGCGCCGACGTCGTCGAGGTGTCGCCGCCATTCGATCCGAGCGGCAATACCGCGCTCGTCGGCGCCACCATGATGTTCGAGATTCTCTGCGTCCTCGCCGACGCGGCCGCCCGCCGCAAGTCCCGCGACCCCGAGCGCGCTTGAACGTCCGCAGTCGCGGCGGAAGCGGGCCAATGCTTCGCCAGCTCAGCACGGGCCGCCGACATTTCATGGTAGCCTTGGCCCGCGGCATATCTTTCCCAGGTCGCAAGTCGCTGGAGCCCAAATGACCAATCGCTCGGCCGCTGTCGCCGCGTTTGCACGAAAGCCGCTGCCGAAGAGATTCTGCAACCTCGACCGGCTGCTCACGGCACTGCGGGCCCGCGGTCTCGATGGGATCGTGGCAACGGTTCCGACCAACGTCTTTTACCTGACCGGTTTCAATGCCATCGCGCACAAGTCCGACGAGCCGCGCGTTTGCGCGGTGATGCTCTCGCGGCACGCGCCCGATCACCCGATCATGGTGGTCGCCGACTACTACCTCGCCACGTTCCTGATCCAGGAGACCTGGGTCGAAGACATCCGGCCTTTCCGGGCCGTCATGATGCCCCTCGATCTGCCCGGCAAGTCCTCCGACATCGATCGCTTCATCCCGTCCGAAGCGAGAGGCAAATCATGGATCGAGAAAGCGCGCGAGCAGTACACGTTCGATATGTCGGCCGCGCTCAAGGGCGCGCTCGAGGAACTGAAGCTCGACCGCGGGAAGGTCGCTTTCGATGACTATGGGTTCGGCCTGCGGCTCGGCCTCGAACGTGCGGCGGTCGCTGACGGATACGATCCCTTGATGTTCGCGCGATCAATCAAGACGCCGACCGAGTTGGAGCTTCTCCGCCGCGCGACCAGGCTCAACGAGTTGGCTATCGGCAAGACCGTCGCGTCCTGGCAGAAGGGCACGACGTGGCGCGACCTGAACGTCGCCTATGCGCGTTCCGTCGCGGAGCTTGGCGGTTTCGTGCGTGATCCCGGCGGGATGGTCTGGGGGCATCCGCGCGGCACCGAGCCGACGATCATGCTCTCGACCGGGTTCGAGGAGAACGAAGTCGAGGCCGGAACGCACGTCATGTTCGACTGCCACGGGACCATCGATCTGTACTGCTGGGACGGAGGCAAGACCTGGGTCGTCGACGGCGAGCCCGAAGGCAACGCCAAACGTTGGGCCAACGCCACCGCGGCGGTCGCCGAAACATTGGTTGCGGCAATGAAGCCCGGCGCGCGCATTCGAGATTTGCAGGCGCTCGCGCGCACCACCTACCGTAAGGCCGGCGTTCCCGACCCCGACAGCGCGCTGATATTTTTCCACGGCCTCGGCCTCTCCCACATGGAGCTCGAGCTCATGACCCCCGGGGGTCAAGCGCGCGAGGGAAACTGGACGCTCGAGGAGGGCATGGTCGCTCCGATCCACTTGCTCTACCCGGGCGGCCAGTTCGATCGTTCCTGGTGCGAAGAGGTCGTCGAGATCGGCGCCGACGGCGGCAAGCCTCTGTTCTCCTGGGGCTACGCGCCGATCACCGGGCGAGGACAGGGGCAGTCGACGCTGCCTTGATCGCAATGGCTGCACAGTCTCGCGGATCGACGGCTCTCAACTCTCGCTCGTCATGCCCGGGCTTGACCAGGCTTGACCCGGGCATCCATCATTCTTGGCAAGAGTTTTGTTGAAGAGATGGATTGCCGGGTCAAGCCCGGGCAATGACGAGTCACAGCTTTGTTGCTGCTGGTTTGAGGAAACCGCAGATCGTGAGGTGGTCCTTGGCGGAATCGTGCGCATGGGCCTCTCAGCGTCATGCCCGGGCTTGACCCGGGCATCCATCATCCTTCGCAAGAGTTTTTCTAAGGGATGGATTGCCGGGTCAAGCCCGGCAATGACGATCGTCGCCAAGCTGCCGCGGCGCAGCTTTCCCGCCTCGGGAGCTGCAACACACCAAGCCGGTCCAGGCGACAAACTTCAGATGTCCGTGAGCCTCGAGAGAACATCCCTGTAGCGGGCCTCGAGTCTCGGCCGCGCCCGGTGACGGCCCGCCTCCACGATCACCTCGCCTCCGACCAGCACTGTCCTGACGGCGGGGCGGCCGACGACGAAGATCCACGCATCGAGCCAATGGTCACCGCTGCGCGACCCGAGGTCGGGATGGTCGGCGTCGAGCACGACGATGTCGGCACGCAAGCCTGCCCCGATGGCGCCGATCGGGCGGCCAAGCGAGCGCGCGCCGCCGGTCGCGGCTTCGACGAACAACCGCCGTCCGGTCGACTCGCCCGACTCGGTGGTCATCACGTTGCGCGCGCGGCGTTCCAGGCGTTGCCCATACTCGAGTTGCCGCAACTCGGCTGCCGCGTCGATTTGGATGTTCGAATCGGTGCCGACGCCGAGCCGCCCGCCGACGGCCAGGTATCCGGCCGCGTCGAAGATGCCGTCGCCGAGCGAAGCCTCCGTGAGCGGGCAGAGACCAACGACGGCGCCCGAGGCGGCGAGCGCGCGTACCTCCTGCGCGGTCGAGTGAGTGGCATGGATCACGCACCAGCGCGCATCGAGCCCGACGTTTTCGATCAGCCATTCGATCGGTCGGCGGCCGAGAGCCGCGACGCTGTCGTCCACCTCTTTTACCTGCTCGGCCGCATGGATATGGATCGGCCCGTCAGGCAGCTCCCGGCACACCTGCCTGAGTGCATCGGGCGTCACGGCGCGCAGCGAGTGCGGCGCGATGCCGACCTGCGCCGCCGGCAGACTTTTGACCAGTGCGCGCGAGCGCTCGACCAGCCTGAGGAATCGTTCCGGGTCGTTGATGAAACGCCGCTGTCCGGGCGTGGGCGGCGCCCCGCCGAAGCCGCCATTGGCATAGAACGACGGCAACAGCGTGAGCCCGATGCCGGTTTCGCGGCTGGCGGCGGCAACGCGGGCCGCCATCTCGCCGAGGTCCGCATAGGGGCGGCCATCGACGTCGTGATGCAGATAGTGGAACTCGCCGACCGACGTGAAGCCGGCCTCCAGCATTTCCATGTAGGCGAACGCGGCGATCGCCTCGACGTCGTCCGGCGTGAGCCGCTGCAGGAATCGGTACATCACCTCGCGCCAGCTCCAGAAGCTGTCGGCTTCCGGGCCGCGGCGCTCGGCGAGGCCGGCCAGTGCGCGCTGGAACGCATGGCAGTGAAGATTCGGCAAGCCGGGGACCGCGATGCCGGCGATGCGCTCCGCGCCATTGCGTGCCGATCCGGCTTCGACCGAAACGATGGTGCCGTCGACAACTCCGAGGCGCACGCTCGCGGCCCAGCCGGTCGGCAGCAGCATGTGATCGAAGAACAATTCGCGTCGCAACGGCGGCACTCCATCGTTTCCGAAATCCAGCGTCCCGGCGCTGAAGACCTCCATCGTCCTCGACAATAGCCAGCACGGCGTCATGATGTATAGGAACCGTCCGCTCGATCAGCCTGTGAGCAGCCCGTGCGGTTTGACACCATTTGGCGTGACGCGCGCCTTGCGACGCTTTCGCCTGCCCTCCCCGGGCTCGGGATCGTCGAGCGCGGCGCCGTTGCGGCCGTCGACGGACGCATCGCCTTCGCCGGTCCGATGGCCGACCTGCCGACCGGTTGGGACGCCAAGGAGGTCGTCGCCCTCGACGGCCGCTGGATCACGCCGGGGCTCGTCGACTGCCATACGCACCTCGTCTATGCGGGAGACCGTGCGCACGAGTTCGAGCTGCGGCTCGCGGGCGTCTCCTACGAGGAAATCGCCCGCCGCGGCGGCGGCATCCTCGCAACCGTGAAGGCAACGCGGGCCGCGAGCGAGCGCGAGCTCATCGACGCCACACTGCCGCGGCTCGACCATTTGCTTGGCGAGGGCGTCACCACCGTCGAGATCAAATCGGGCTATGGCCTCGAGCTCGAAACCGAGGCGCGCATGTTGCGCGCCGGCCGCGCGCTCACAACCGAGCGCGACGTGACGGTCGAGACGACGTTCCTCGGCGCCCATGCCGTGCCGCCGGAAGCCGGCGGCGACAAGGACCGCTACATCGACGAGGTCGTCGCGATGATTCCGGCAATCGCCCGAGAGCAGCTTGCCGCTGCCGTCGATGCGTTCTGCGAGGGGATCGCGTTCTCGCCGCAGCAGACCGCCCGAGTATTCGACGCCGCAAGGAGTGCCGGACTGCCGGTCAAGCTGCACGCCGACCAGCTGTCCAACCTGCACGGAGCCAAGCTGGCCGCGCAACACGGTGCGCTGTCGGCCGATCATCTCGAATACACCGACGAAGAGGGCGTCGCCGCGATGGCGCGGGCCGGCACGGTCGCGGTGCTGCTGCCGGGCGCCTTCTATGTGCTGCGGGAAACGCAGCGGCCGCCGGTCGATGCCCTGCGCCGTCATCGGGTCCCGGTCGCGCTCGCAAGCGATTGCAATCCCGGCACCTCTCCGGTGACCTCGCTGCTCTTGATGATGAATATGGCAGCGACCTTGTTCGGGCTCACGGTCGAGGAGGCGGTGGCCGGGGTGACGCGGGAGGGCGCGCGCGCCCTCGGCCGGCTTGCCGACGTCGGGACGCTTGAGCCTGACAAGATGTGCGACCTTGCCATATGGGACATCGAGCGGCCGGCCGAACTGGTCTACCGCATCGGATTCAACCCGCTGCATGCCCGGGTTTGGAGAGGCAAGTGGCGCCGATAGTGACCCTGGCTCCCGGCCGCGTGCGGCTGGCCGACTGGCGCGCCATCGCGGCGGGCGCCGACGCTCGCGTCGATCCGGCCGCGATGCCCGCGGTGGCCGCCAGCGCCGCTGCGGTCGAGGCGATCATTGCGAAGGGCGAGCCGGTCTATGGCATCAATACCGGGTTCGGCAAACTCGCGAGCTTTCACATCGCCCGCGACGATCTCGCGGCGCTTCAGCACAACCTCGTGCTCTCGCACGCCGCCGGTGTCGGTGAGCCGATGGAGCGCTCCGCCGTACGGTTGATGATGGCATTAAAGCTCGCGAGCCTCGCGCGCGGCGCCTCCGGCATCAGGCCCACGACCCTCGCCATGATCGAGTCGATGCTGTCGCGCGGCCTCACTCCGGTGGTGCCGAGCCAGGGCTCGGCCGGCGCCTCGGGCGACCTTGCTCCGCTGGCACACATGGCGGCCACGATGCTCGGCATCGGCGAGGCGCTGGTCGGGAGCGAGAGGATGCCGGCTGACGCCGCGCTTGCTCGCGCCGGGCTCGCGCCGATCGCGCTCGCACCCAAGGAGGGGCTTGCCCTCCTCAACGGCACGCAGTTCTCGACTGCACAGGCGCTCATCGGCCTGTTCGCAATCGAGCGCGTGTTCGCTGCGGCGCTGATCACCGGCGCCTTGTCCACCGATGCCATGAAAGGATCGGACACACCCTTCGATGCGCGCATCCATGCGTTGCGCGGCCACCGCGGCCAGATCGAGGTCGCGGCCGCGCTGCAGCAGCTGATGGCCGGCAGCGCCATCCGCGCCTCGCATCTTCGCGACGACGATCGCGTGCAGGATCCCTATTGTCTGCGCTGCCAGCCGCAGGTGATGGGCGCGGCGCTCGATCTGCTGCGGCACGCAACCGCCACGCTGGTGACCGAAGCCAATGGCGTCTCGGACAATCCGTTGGTCTTCGCCGACAGCGGGGAGGTGGTTTCGGGCGGCAACTTCCACGCCGAGCCGGTCGCGTTTGCGGCCGACCTGCTGGCGCTTGCGGTCTGCGAGATCGGCTCGCTGGCGGAACGTCGCATCGCCATGTCGACCGACCCGGCGCTCTCGGGGCTGCCGCCATTTCTTACGCCACGGCCGGGATTGAACTCGGGCCTCATGGTCGCCCAGGTCACGGCTGCGGCGCTGGTGGCGGAGAACAAGCAGCGCGCCTATCCGGCCAGCGTCGACTCGATTCCGACATCGGCCAATCAGGAGGACCATGTCTCGATGTCGGCGCACGGCGCCCGCCGGCTGAGCGCCATGGCCGAGAACGCCATCAATGTGATCGCGATCGAGCTGCTTGCGGCAGCGCAAGGCTGCGACTTCCGCGTCCCGCTGACCTCGAGCGCCGCGCTCGAGCGCGTTCGCGCCCTCCTGCGCCAACGGGTGCCCATGCTCGGCGACGACCGTTACCTTGCGACCGACATCTCGGCTGCCGCCGATCTGGTGCGCAGCGGCGCCCTGCCCGCCGCCGCAGGAGTGGCTCTGCCGGGTATCGAGGGATAAAAGCTGATCGCAAGATGGCGCGTGGAGCTGCGGCGCACAACGCCTGCACGCGCCTCCCACCGGCGGCGACACTGAATTCGCTCTTTGTTGCAAGATTTTCGCCACGGAGGCCGACCGGCGTGCGCAGGACCACCTTGTTCGGCCCAAGCACGGCACTGAGCCCTGAATTGTCCTCGAGTTCTTGTGATCCATTGGCACCGACATGCCGTAGTCGAAGCGCAGCTTGAGCTCCAATTGCATCGCAACCTTGCCGGAGCGTCCTTCGACGATGCGGATCACCGATGAACTGGGTAGCCCTGTCGGCATGAAGTCGATCAGCGCGACGCAGCCGTCCTTGGTCTCGAAAACGGTTTCCAGCACCATGGTGCCGTCGCGGTAACTGCGGCTGATGCGTGGCGCAGGGTCCGCGGGACGGATCTGCCAGCGCCCGTGTTCCGACGTGCCAAGCAAGGCCGCGAAGCAGGCACCGCTGTCGAAGCGCGGCCAGCATAGCCAGTCGATGGACCCGTTGCGGCCAACAAGGGCAGCGGTCTTGCAATCGCCGATCAGTGCATAGTCTTCAATGGCAATGGACCGTCGGCTCCTCTCGCTGTCACTATCGCGCACCACCCGTCCTATGCTCCGCGCAAGTTAGATCAGATGTTCGCCCCGGTGCGCCGGCCGCGGGGCTTATCAGTATGCCTTCACGGCCGCGACCCGCAAGGTGCTGCCCGGTTGATCTGGGGGACACATCGATCGCTGGGCAAGCGCCGAAGCCCGCTCACCGTCTTTGCTATAACAGGGCAAAATACAGCGGAAAATCGCAAAATTGGCGCCAAAATGCGACGAAATTATCAGCAAACGCCAATTTCATAAGGGTTTCTAACGAAATTCCTCGAAAAAATAACAGGGGCCGATTTCGGCGTAACAGGGGCAACTGAGAGAAAATAACAGGGGAAAACCTCTTCATTTTAGGATGACGTCAGTCGTGGCAGAACCGCACCTGAAGTGGCCCCCGGATTTGAGACCGGTTGAACTAATTCGAATCGGAGCCGTTCCTCGCAGCAGACGAAGCCGGAGATGACGAAGCGAAAGATCGGCGCGGCACTGAGCGCGAAGATTGCGCTGGAAGCGTTGCGGGGAGCACGCGACGGTGGCCGATCTGGCCCAGCGCTACCAAGTTCATCCGAACCAGATTTACGCCTGGAAGAAGCAGCTTCAGGAACAGGCGGTGCGGGCACCTTCGAGGTCGGTGGCGAGGGTGCGGGCGAGCACGGCGCGAGGTTGAGCGGTCTGCACGCCAAGATCGGCAGTTGATGGTGGACCGGGATTTTTTGGCCAAGAGGTCCGGAAAATGAACCCGGACCGCCGCGAGCTCGTCGAGCGTGACCGCGCCAAGCTGTCGATCCGCCGGCAATGCTAGCTGCTCGGCGGTGGGCGATCGGGGCTATATCCCCCGCCGCCGGCCGCCAATGACAACGATCTCGGCCTGATGCGGCGGATCGGCGAACTGTTCATGGCTTGGCCGTTTCTGGGCCCTCGGCGGATGGTCGCGATGCCGCGGGCGGACGGGCATGCCATCAACCGCAAGCGATTTCGCCGTGGCCGTGGACACGCTTGGACAACGCTGCCGCGTTGCCCACATGCCCGGCGTTGTGGATTGCTCCAAGCGCGGAAAATCATTCTCGACATCTTCGCCGGGAGTGGTACGACCCTGCACTTCTTAACGCCTTACGGCCGCAGGCGAATCCATCGAAGCCCTGGGGAAATACTGCAACCAGCCCTGCTATCGCCGACCGCTTTGGAGGTGCTCAGCGACGCGGAATGACTGAGTACAATTTCGTGGCGCAGTATCAGCAGGACCCACAGCCGCCTTCCGGCATCATCGTCAAACGGGAATGGCTAAAGTACTACGAACCCGGCGACCTTCCGAGAAAATTCGATCAAATTTTCCAGAGCTGGGACACTGCAAACAAGGATACCGAACTTTCAAATTTTAGCGTTTGCACCACTTGGGGCTTAAAAGATAGGCGCCTGTTTCTTTTAGATGTCTACCGCCACAAACTTGAATTCCCGGACCTCAAGCGAGCTATTCGGGAGCTGGCGGCGCTTCATCGCGCAAAGATTGTCCTGATCGAAGATAAGGCTTCTGGATCATCTTTGATCCAAGAATTACGCGCTGAACGCTTTTCGCTGGTGCAAGCAGCGCCTGCCATGGATGGTGACAAGGTTCATGCGCTTGCGTGCCCAAACGGCCAAAATAGAAGGGGGGTTTGTGCTCTTCCCAAAGCAGGCACATTGGCTCGGGACCTATCTACACGAGCTAATAAGCTTTCCAAACTCAAAGTATGATGACCAAGTCAATTCAACGGTCTTTGCATTGGCCTGGGTCACGTTAAATCCACCCTCTGGTTGGACAGATGAAAATATCAATAACTTCGCCAAGCTGGTAGATGGTTTGGTCATGGATCGTCACTTCGGCTTGGTGACGGGACGCCCCTGGTGACCATGTCGATATGCTGGTGCCCATAATCAACGGAACAAAAGGTCGGCAGGATCGCTGCTCGCGCCGGGCTGGTGGCAGCCGCCTGGCCTCCTGCCTGTTCCTGACGGCTTTTCGAACTCGCGACCACGGAAAGCGCGCAGTCTGGGGCATCACGTCGGTTCGGTCATAATCTGGGGATGGCGAGGGCGAGCGCATATGAGGCTCTTGCCGCAGCTGGTTAGTCGTCCGTGAAGAATTCGGAAGCGGTTGACTGATCGACTGGATTGACGTGAGCAGGTAACCGATTTTGCATGAAAGCCTGGTGAGACTGGCAACGCACGTCTGGCACCGAGCAATGCGGGTAGCCGAACCCAAACGCCATCCGGTCGCCGGGAAGCGCGCTCCTGCGTGGTAGTCGGCTAATTGCGTCACCACCGTCAGCGTCGTCTGCACGATCAAAGTGCCTGTACCAGTCCGGGCGGGGGATGGTTTCGACCCGCCTTAATCTCCATGGTCGCTGACACGGCTGACGGTGCTGACGGTGTTGTGGGGTCGGCTTCCACCTACAGCCGTTATTTTGATTATCCGCGTTCCCAACCGCCCCTCGCGGCCGAAGACGATCTCAATCCCAAGCGCGCGAAGCGGGGTCTGTGCCCGGCGCAGCCGGCCAGCGAGTGCGCGGGGACTCTTTGGCCAGCCAGACCGGGTCCAAGCGGCCATAGCATTGCCGGCAACATTGATGCCGACCTGCAAAAGGTCGGATGCGCTTCCCGTCCATTGGGCTCGGTCGGCCATGAGCTCGCGCACATGGGCCGCTACCGGGTCGGCGTCGACGATGTTCTCGATCGCGTCGCGCCGGTTGTTCGAATAAGCGGCTACAAAGGCGCCCGCGGGTCGAAATGCGCTCTCGCATGCTGTGGCCCAGAGCGCGAAGTCAGCCATGCGCGGCAACCACTGGAAGCGCAACTGCGGCAGCATGTGTAACCCATGCGCGGCCGCATCCAGGAGCGCGCCAAGAATGCGCGGTCGTGCGAGCTCGAACTCTCGCCAAAGCGCAGTCTCCGGCCGGCGTTGCCGTTCGGCAATCGGTGCGAGCATCAGCAGGATAGCGCGGTCCGCAAGATCGGGACGAGTAATGACCTCCTCGATCCCGTTGAGAATGATGGGTCGGGCGGCAGCAAACAGCATTTCGTCCTGATCGGTGAACAGCCGACGGGTCGAGAAAGCACCGCCGCTTGCCAGACGGCAGAGGGTGTCCGACAGCCAGACCGGCAGGCCGCTGAGATTGTCGAAGGCGAGGACGTGGCCATTGCTGGCAGCGATGAACAGCTCCCGCTCATCGCGCGGCAGCGCCCGCACCGGCGCCACGCTCGGGTCGATCAGCGCCCGCAGGAGCTTCGAGAGGACGGTCTTCGCTGACCCCTGTTCGCCGGCTATGGCCAAGACCGGATAGGGACCGCCTGCGCGTAGCGCCCCTAATAGCCATGCCACGACGAGCACGAAGTCGTTTTCGCTGGCAAGATTTAAAAAAGGCGCGAGCGACTCAATTGATCCGCCCCGCACTGGGAGCGGAAGCGGCTGCATGCCGGCGCTGCGGCGGAACCTGATCGGAGGATCCTCGGCGATCCGCCATCCGTTGGGGCCGATTTCGACGCAACGCCAGAACTCATCCGCCAAATCGAGGTAGATCTGGCCGTCCTGCGCGGCGAGGCGGACCGAGACCTTGCGCTGCGGACCATCGAACTGGGCCTGCGCCTCGAGCACATTGAGCGCTGCGTTGAGCGCGGCCGGGCTCGGTGCGTCCCAGGTGCGCTCGTAGAATTGCTGGCGCAACCAGGCTCCAAAGCGCTTGCTGCGAAGCGGGCAGGTTTCCCGGTGGCCGTCGATGATGAGGTCGGCAAAACCGGTGCCGTCGCTTGTGTGAAAGAGCCGGGCGTTCGATGCGACATTGAGCAGGACATCCGTGCTGCTCACGGCACTGGACCGTTGTCCGCTTGGCCTACGACAACCGAATCGGATCGCGGTTCCCTCTCGCCGTCACATGCCGAGGCGATCGGTCGAATCTCAGGGCGTGCTGCGAGACCCGGCTGGTGAGGATCTTGCGGATCATTGAGCCGGGTTTGCCGCCAGAGCTGGCGGGCGACCTTGACGGGGTCGATTCCGGCTGCCGCCCACCACGCCTGCTCATCGCCGGCGCGATGGACCGCGCGATGATGCGAGCGGCAGAGCGGGACGACGAATTCATCGCTGGCCTTGCGGCCGAGCGCTCGCGGCTGCAGGTAGCGCAGATGATGCGGATCGGATTGTTTGCGGCCGCAGATGACACACGCTTGCTGGGCAACATAGCGAAGGTGCTCGGGGTTTCGATAACGCCGCGCTGTCGCAATGACGAGCGTGCTCTTGTCGATGCCCTCGGCCTGATCGAGGTCGTCGTTTCCCTTTGCGAGCGTCTCATGGGCTCCAACGACATGAGTTCTGGGAGCAGCGTCGTCTGCGGCTTCCACGGTTGCGGATGATGCGAGCTCCGATAGTCTGTGTTCAAAGGCATCTTCCACAAGCTTGGCATCGGCCGCCGCGAGGCGGTTTTTGGCGGCGAGCGCTGCCTGCGCCCAAATCACGGCGCTCTCAGCCGATGTGATGTTCCCAACCGCAGTCAACAGTTCCCCCCGTAACGCCGCCGATTGCTCGGGCTCGAGCGTGCTCGGCCGCTCGCCATGCATGCCGTAGCGACGATGTCCGTTTCCGGGCTTTCGCTGCTGCACCCGAGGCTGTCGGTCTTGCGGCTTGAGCGAGCGTTCATCAGCCGATGGCGTTGGCGAGCGGGGAGCATCACAAAGATCAGGCGCATCCAGATCGTCCTCGCCCGCGATGCCGACCAGGGTGAACAGGGCATAGCGACGGGCGTAGGTCAGCGCGGCGCCCATGCGATGGGGATTGGCAGTTTCGGTGATCGGACAGACCGGCCAATCCGAGGCGATCCATTCGCCGGAGGCGTGCGCAAGCGTGGTGGTCAGATTGACCATGCCCGCGGTCTGGTCGATGGCGGTCGTCTGCACAGTCGCAATCTCATGCTGCCCGAGCGTCTTGCGCACGATGTCGAGGCCACTGGAGAGCGGCGCGTAACGGAAGCTACGCTCCCCCTCCCCGGGACGGCCGCTCCGGATCGAGGCCGTCAGCGACTTTTCCGGGTTGACGAGCTCGGCCTGGGCCTTGGCCAGCGCCGATGCAAGGGCCGCCACCGATTCACTGGATCGGGGCATGGGTCGCCTCCGTCACCAGGACGTCGAAGCTCACCGCGCCCGATTTCGAGCGCTTGGCTCGCACGCCGTGCCCGATAGCTTCCTTGGCGTCTTCGGGCATCAAGCCTTTGAGCTCGCTCTTTGCCCGCTCGTGATCGAGAAAGGCCTCCCGGGTGTTGCGGAACAGCGCGGCGAACTCCGCCCACGAATTGGACGCGCTCATATCGACGATCCGGATAGCCTCGATGCGCGGCCGCGGCGGCTCGGCATTGATGAGGTGAGGCGTTTCGCCGGATTGGACGCAGCGCCAGAATTTCTTTTCCGCGGTCAGAAGAAGGTGCTGATAGAGCGGATCGCCTGAGATCTTGATTTCAACCCACTTGCCGCCGCCGGTGATCACCGAGAGCGCCGCCACTCTGGCATTGGTCACCCACATATTGTGCTGGAGCTGTGCCACATACTTCTCGGCTGCGGCTTCCTCCGAGAACGACCACGGCAGCATGAATTTGGCCTCGAACACCGCCCGGCTGCCCGCGACGATGCCGTCCAGGGTCGCCCCCATCCACCGGAGCACCGGATGCCGCAGCCGATGCTGGACGCATTCGACTGTTTGCCCGGTATTGCGTTCGTACCAATGGCGGTTGAGGGACTCGGTGACAAGGCCGAGTTGGACGATGAGGTTGCCGGACAGGTCCTCCGGCTCGGCCTCGCCCCGTTTCTCCCGCCACAGGCGGACCAGGGCTGCTTCATCGCTGCCCATGATGATCCTGGCATCCGAGCCGCCTATAAAAGAACGACGCTCGACAAATTTGCGAAACTTCACTGCATCCGTAACCATTTTGCGTACTCGCGATTCGTGGAAACCTCTGGACTGTCGTGCGCCAAAAACTATCACATTGGCTAGTTTTTCTAGCATAGATGCTATAAAAGATAGCACAGCTTGTCAAGCGCTATGAATCGAATAATCCTCCCAGGGCATGCTTCAGGTGGCACAACTCCGTGCAGCCCGGGCGCTTCTCGGCTGGCGTCAGGAGGATATTGCACAGGCGGCTAAAATTAGTGTTGCAACCATTCGACGTATTGAAAGCCAAGAAGGGCCGCTCGCGGGCTACGTTTCAACTCTGGTCAAAATTCAGGCGGCATTCGAACACGCTGGAATCCAATTCATCGACGATGACGAGCTAGGCGGCTTCGGCGTTCGGATGGCAAAGAAGAAAAGGAAGCGATGACGTTAATCCGTTGGTCTCTACCAAAATATTCTGCTCGATGCCAGAAGCAGTCTGGGCGGCAAGACTATCGGCGTCTCGGCGGAAGTCCACTGGCTTGGTGGCCACCAGCACCCGCATTCCCGCCGGAATGGCAATCACGTCGCCGCCCAAGCCGAGTTCAACACCTTTTTCAGCGCGAACCTCTGCCCCCGCAATATTGGCCACGATCGATGCAGGCCCATTCGCAGACGCGCACGCCGCGCTGACCACGCGGATCGGCCTTCGGGTCAGCGACGCTGGCGACCAGAGCAGTGGCCAGGGCCGGTCCGACGCCTGGGATCGCGTCGAGCCGCCTGCTTGCCTCACTGGATCGGTGCCAGGCTCGGATCATGCGATCGAACTCCAGGATCTGTGCCTTCAGCATTCGCAGTTGGGCGCCGAGAGCCGCAACACATGTGCGCGCAACCTCGGGCAATCGCTTGTCAGCCAGGTCGGCAACGATACCGAGTAGCTGGTCCACACCATTGCGTCGACTGGCGCGACGATGCCAAACTCCGCAAGATGGGCGCGGATCGCATTGATCACTGAGGTCTGCTGGCGGATGAGTAAATGACGGGTGCGGTGGAGCGTCAGGCACTTTGCTGCTCGGGTGTCTTGGTAGCGACGAACCGCATATTTGGCCTGGTGACGGCCTCACAAATGGCTTCCGCATCAGTGGCATCGTTCTTCTGCCGCTTGACGTAGGGCTTCACGTAGGCCCGGCGGCATCAACCGAACGGTGTGGCCGATCGCCTCAAGCTCACGCGACCAATAGTGCGATGAGGCGCAGGCTTCGATACCAACCAGGCACGGCGGCAGCTTTTGGAAGAATGCCAACACGTACCGGCGCTTCAACCGGCGGCGGATGACCACCTGCCCACCAGCATCAACGCCGTGAACCTGAAAGATCGACTTGGCGATGTCGAGACCGATCGTCGCAACCGTCTGCATGGATAGCTCCTCCGAATCGTGGGAGCTTCAACAGCACCCACATCGATGGTATTCACGTGCCGGTGGAGGAGCCGTCCACAGCATCACAAGCGGACATACGCGCTTCGCAGATGGGCAGTCGGCGCGGCTTTCTCGTTCCCGCAATAGCTTCGATCTGTGCCGATAGCACTGATCGAATGCTATTCATGGATCACGCGCAAAGCATCGAGGGCTGGCGCGGCGTGGTCCAGAAATGCACGAACGCTGCGCGGAATCTGTCTTGCGCTCGGAACGACAAGATAGACCGGGAGCGCGGGAGGTTCGTATTCACGCAAGAGGCGTACCAAGGCACCGAAGCGAAATCGCTTGCAAGCTGGTAGGAGAGTGTCCGACCGATCCCGCGCCCGGCTCGCAAGGCATCCAGCAGCGCTTCAACCTCGGTGGTAATGAGCCTCGGCGTGGGTCGCACAACGTGATCTCGGCCCGAAGAACGGAAGCGCCATTCCAATGAACACGGCCGATTCCGGTTGTAGACGATGTCATGCTTCAATAGGTCCCTAGGGCTGCGCGGCCGACCGCGGCGTGCGATATAGTCCGGGCTTGCCGCGAGTACCAAGCGAACATGGCCCACTCGCCGCGCGATAAGTCCGACTCGGTTGAGAGAGCCGATCCGAACTGCGACGTCTAGGCCTTCTTCGATCAAATCGAGACTGCGATTTGTCAGCACGAACTCGATCCGAATATCGGGATGGGCATCGAGAAAGCTCGAGACCAGCGGGCCAATGTGCCAGCGGCCGAACAGAGACGGCGCCGTGATCCGCAAAAGCCCTCCTAGCGGTTCGTTACGATTCTCTTTTACGCCGCCGACGGCTTGCTGGTAGTCCGCCAGCAGCTGGCGCGCGTGCGAAGCGAGACGCAGCCCCGCTTCGGTCGGTGTGAGTTGACGTGTTGTGCGTTGAAGTAGGCGCGCGCCGACGCGACCCTCCAGAGCTGCCAACGAGCGGGGCACCGCGGGCGGCGAGCGGCGCAGGCGGCGCGCAGCGCCCGCCAGGCTGCCGGCGTCAACAATAGTCGTGAAGACGACGAGCTCGTCGAAGCGATCCAACCTGCACCATTCCGATGCGCGTAGGGAAGTTACGGGCCGTCATTTCGACGACCGGACAGTTGTGATTTTTTGCTTTAATATCTCGGCAAATAGCTCATGCGCTTTGGCATTCGGGTGATCGTCTTTGGGCAGAGTTAGCTTGGGCCCAGGGTTCCTGGCAAAAAAATCCTTCACGGCAGGGGTTGCATCAACAAGAATCACTTCTTCAGGTAAGCCCGAGAGGAAGGCAGCCGGAAGCGGCATCCAGCCATCCGATTCGGTTGCCGGGTCCTCCCCGTCTAGGCGGCCCATGTACAGAAGGATGAGACTCGCCTTCAACTCGCGGGCAATCTTGACCATTTCCCTAATCACAAATAAGCCGGCCTCGGCTTTCGCCTGCTGCGTCGGCTCCATTCCAAGGCGCCAACGCTTCTTCACAGTCTGGAACTCGTAAAACGCCATCCGCAGACCGAGAATAATTCGGTTACCCCAACTCTGGGCTTTTTGCTCGTCCATGAGGTCTATCGAAATTTGCGTCCCCGAAACAGCAGCTCGATCCGGCGGTATTATGTAGGGGTCGCGCCCGATGCCACCCACGGTGGGAACCTCCAAACAGACGGGGAAGAAATTCGGGGCACATGGGTCTATGCTTCGCCTTAAATCGTCCTCAATCATCCCAAAAATGATCACGCTTGGAGCCAGCGAAACATTCTTCTTTAAACTAATCAACGCCTGAAGGGCGCTGTAGCTGCCCAACGCAAAATTGGCCACCGGCAGGCCAAACATTTCACCCAAGCGTTCAGTGTACGTTTGCTCGTTCTCAAATCCATATCCCTCTGAAAAAGAATCACCGACAGTAAGAATTGTAACTCTGTCGGCAGTCTGTGCTCCGGGTCTATTCACCCGAGCGCCTAGGTTATCTGTATAAATGTTGTATTCTATGCCGGGTTCGATCCTGCGGGTGATAGCGTTGCGCGGACGACGGAAGCCAAGCTCGGAATCGACCACGATATCGTTGTCACCAACATATCTTACGTCTATTCGGGTGTAACGATCAGCGACGTCCAGCCCATACCAGCAAGCAAACCCGAGTATGATAAGCAAGGGAAAAAACAACAGCACTATCAGGTAAAATACGAAGACCTTCGCTGAAGAAAGAGTATGCCGCATTACCTTGTCCCTGCTGAACGGGCACGTCCCGTGAATCACTGCCTGGGACCCCGATCCAAACTCTATAGGGCAAGAGCCCCAAAGAGAAGGGGCGTCGCCATCGAGGCGCCCCTGGGCCGAGCTGTTGTGGCGCAATGCCGACACCGGGGTGGTGACCTGGCAGCTCAACACCGGGCCGTTCGTCGATAACGACCTCAACGGCGACCTGCCAGCTCAACCCGTCCAGGCCCGGGGCAGCGTGCTCTTTGAGCGCAAAGAACGCTGCCTCAAGCAGCTCGGGGTTGATGTGGTGGAGCAGCGCGGTGAACCTCTCCCTCTTCCTTTCCCTTGCAGTTCGCCGTATGCGGTCCAGCGCCTGGGTCACGCCTGTCCGGCACAGCGTCCGGCACGTGCTTTGCTGCTCCGCATTCCCCTTGGTCGCGGCCCTTCGCTCCACCTGCTCCTCCGCGGCTTGCGCCGCTTCGTTCGCAGGCTTCCCAGCTACTATGGCCGCGTCCGACGTCCCGTCTCCGTGCATCATCGGCTTTCGGCTCCTCGCCTTCCCGATGCGGGCCTTCGGGCATATCGCCACCGGCCACAGGCGGGACCTCCCAGGTTCCAACGCGATCCCTTCCGGCGTGATGGGGTCTTCGACCACGGCAGAGCGTCAGCGCCTCGCATAACGGCGCCGCACATGTTGCCTTCGACGTTGCTTACCGGCTCGGCCTCTGCGAGTTTCTGTCTTTCGCGGCTCAATAACCCACCCCACAGGATCGTTGTGTACGCTTCGCAGCCGCCGTCGCCGACGGCCACGCAACACTCACTACCAGGCGGGCGCTACCCTTACCTGGGCCGGACTTGCACCGGCAGGACCGCGCCAGCTTTCCTGGCGCACAAGCAATCCAGAACAGCGCTGCCGCAACTGGATTGCTTCGTCGCTATGCTCCTAGCTAGGAAGAAAGGTCGGCGCTGAACGGCGCTCAAAACTTTCATCCAGGTGGATCGGCCGCCAGGCCGGTGTGCAACTCGCAATGACGGGCATGGCGCCGTCCCCGCCATTTTGAAGAGGAACCGATGGCCACTCGTCTCGACAACACCCGCGTCATTCGGGCGCCGCGCGGCCCGAAGCTTTCCGCCAAGAGCTGGCTCACCGAAGCGGCGCTGCGCATGCTGATGAACAACCTCGACCCCGAGGTCGCCGAGAAGCCGCACGAGCTGGTGGTTTACGGCGGCATCGGGCGGGCGGCGCGCGACTGGGAGAGCTTCGACCGCGATCGTGGCCGCGCTGCGCAGCCTGGAGCACGACGAAACGCTGTTGGTGCAGTCGGGCAAGCCGGTCGGCGTGTTCCGCACCCACGCGGATGCGCCGCGCGTGCTGATCGCGAACTCCAACCTGGTGCCGCAGTGGGCGACCTGGAGCACTTCAACGAGCTCGATCGCAAGGGCCTCATGATGTACGGCCAAATGACCGCGGGCTCGTGGATCTACATCGGCTCGCAGGGCATCGTGCAGGGCACGTACGAGACCTTCGCTGAGCTCGGCCGCCGGCACTACGGCGGCGAGCTCGCGCGGCAAGTGGATCCTGACCGCCGGCCTCGGCGGCATGGGCGGGGCGCAGCCGCTCGCCGCCACCATGGCGGGCGCATCGATGCTCGCAATCGAGTGCCAGCCATCGCGCATCGAGATGCGCCTGAAGACGCGGATACCTCGACGCGCAGGCGCGCAGAACGTCGACGAGGCGCTGGCGATGGTCAACGCGCGGGTCGCGACCGGAAGCCGGTCTCGGTCGGGGTGCTCGGCAACGCCGCCGAGATCTTGCCCGAGCTCGTGCGTCGAGGCGTCAGGCCGCGACGCGGTGACCGACCAGACCTCGGCGCACGATCCGGTCAACGGCTACCTGCCGGCCGGCTGGACGCTCGAGCAATGGCAGGAGCGGCGCGAACGCGACCCGAAGGCGGTCGAGCGCGCGGCCAAGCGAGTCGATGGCGGTGCACGTCCGCGCGATGCTCGAGTTCTCGCGCGCCGGCGTGCCGACGGTCGACTACGGCAACAACATCCGCCAGATGGCGAAGGAGATGGGGGTCGCCGACGCGTTCGACTTTCCCGGCTTCGTGCCCGCCTATATCCGGCCGCTGTTCTGCGGCGGCATCGGCCCGTTCCGATGGGCGGCGCTTTCGGGCGACCCCGAGGACATCTACCGCACCGACGCCAAGGTGAAGGAGCTGTTTCCCGACGATCGCCACCTGCACCGCTGGCTGGACATGGCGCGGACGCGCATCGCGTTCCAGGGGCTGCCGGCGCGCATCTGCTGGCTCGGCCTGGGCGACCGCCATCGGCTGGGCCTTGCCTTCAACGAGATGGTGGCAAGCGGCGAGCTGAAGGCGCCGATCGTGATCGGCCGCGACCACCTCGACTCCGGTTCGGTCGCGAGCCCGAACCGCGAGACCGAGGCGATGAAGGACGGCTCCGACGCCGTGTCGGACTGGCCGCTGCTCAACGCCCTGCTCAACACCGCGAGCGGCGCCACTTGGGTCTCGTTCCACCACGGCGGCGGCGTCGGCATCGGCTACTCGCAGCATGCCGGCATGGTGATCGTGTGCGACGGCACGCCGGCGGCCGCGCGGCGCATCGAGCGCGTGCTGTGGAACGATCCCGCCACCGGCGTCATGCGCCATGCGGATGCCGGCTATGACGAGGCCATTGCCTGCGCGCGTCAGCACGGGCTGAAGCTGCCGAGCGTGAACTGAGCTGATCTTGTAGGGTGCGCAAAGCGCCGCGCATGCGACGCGTGCGCGCATTCGGCGGTCGGAAATAGACGTGCGCACGGCGCGCAAGAGCGCGCCTTCGCGCACCCTACGACGCCGGCGGCGCAATGGCGCGGATTATCGGCTGATAATAGCCCGTCTGGTCGGGTGCTAGAACGCGGACATCGTCGAAGCCAGCACGCACCGCCAGTCCAGCGACATCGCTCGGAGTAATGGCCCGGTATTGTCCAACAAAATGCCGGGTGTGCCAGCCATCTGGTACCTGCATGGTTATGAACAGGTGCACCACGTAGCGGCGGTCGTCCTGCCAGTCCCAAACTTGGTGCACGAGCCGACGAAACTTGCCATCGGAATAGAGGGCGGCAGATGTCGATGAGACGTGTTGGGCCATCAACGGCCCGTAGTCGCGCAAGCTTATCAGAACCACACCGCCGCTGCGCAGCCGGGCGCGCATCGCTGCTAGTGCCTGCTGGATGTCGTCGTCGCTCTGAAGATGCGGAACCGCGTTATCCATTGCGATGATGGCGTCATATGAATCGATTGGCGCCGTGGAGAGCTGCCTCATGTCGTCGACCCGGAACTCGGCCTTCACGCCGCGCACGGTAGCCTCGCGTCGCGCACGATCGATTGACGGGCCGGAGGCGTCGGACCCTTCGACGCTGTAGCCGAGCATTGCCAGACCAATCGCCTGCGTTCCTATCCCGCAAGCGCAATCAAGGACCCGCTTTCCGCCGGCAGGAACCGGCAAGAGGCGGGCGAGCACATCCCGCTGGCGCAAAATAGCAGCATCCCAATCCTCGAAGATAAGGTGATAGCTCTCGGCCATTTCATCGTAAAAACTATTGTTCACAGGCGACATCCGGACCGAGGGCTCATGCCACCGGCAAGCGAATTGGTGGTGTGATGAACATCAGCTTGAGGGCCTCGCGAAGAATGATGGATATCCGGGTGCTTGGCATGACGGTCCGCTCCGAACGATCAATGGCCCTCCGCCGCCAGCACGGCCTCGGCGCGGATCTCCTCCGTGAGCCGCGCCTTCAGCGCCGAGAACTCCGGACTGGTTTTGATCGTGTAATGGCGCGGGTGCGGCAGATCGATCGGAAGCTCGGCTTTGATCCGTCCGGGCCGCGCCGTCATCACCAAGACGCGGGAAGCGAGGAAGATCGCCTCCTCGATGTCATGGGTGACGAACAGGACGGTCTTTTGCTCGCGCTCCCAGATGCCGAGCAGCAGCTCCTGCATCAGCGCGCGGGTCTGGTTGTCGAGCGCCCCGAACGGCTCGTCCAAGAGCAGGATCTTCGGGTCGTTGGCGAGCGCGCGGGCGATCGCGGTGCGCTGCTGCATGCCGCCGGAGAGCTGCTTCGGATAGTGTTGCGCGAACCCGCTCAAGCCGACGCGCTCCAGCCATTGCTGCACGATTTCACCGCGCCTAGCCGCCGGCATACCCTTCTCGCGCAGGCCAAACGCGATGTTGTCGGCGATGGTGAGCCAGGGGAACAGCGTGTACGACTGGAACACCATGCCGCGGTCGGCGCCCGGGCCCACGATCGCCCGCCCGTCGAGCGCCACGCGCCCGCGAGTCGCGGTGTCGAGGCCGGCGACGAGCCGCAGCAGGGTCGACTTGCCGCAGCCCGAAGGGCCGAGGATGGTCACGAAATCGTTGTCCCCGACCACAAGGTTGATCGGCTCGAGCGCCCGCGTCGGCGCGCCGCCGCGCACGCCGGGAAAGGTCCGCGACGCGCCCTCGATGACGAGCGTGGTCACGCCAGGCTCCATGGGAACATCGCGCGATTGATCGCCTTGAACAGGAAATCGGAGATCAACCCGATCACGCCGATGACGATGATGCCGAAGATCATCTGCCCGGTGGCAAGCAGAGCCTGGCTGTCGATGATCATGTGACCGATACCGGACGACGAGCCGATCAGCTCGGCGACGATCACGTAGGTCCAGGCCCATCCAAGCACGAGCCGCAGCGTCTCGGCGATGCTGGGCGCGGCGGCGGGGATCAGCACCCGACCCAGGATGCCTCGATCGCGCGCCCCGAGCGTCAGTGCCGCTTCGACCAGGTCGCGCCGAACGCCGCTAACGGTCACCGCCACCATCAGCACGATCTGGAACACCGACCCGATGAAGATCACCAGCAGCTTCTGCGCCTCCCCAATCCCCGCCCATAGGATCAGCAGGGGAATGAAGGCGGAGGCCGGGAGGTAGCGCGCGAACGACACGAACGGCTCGAAGAAGGCTTCGATCGGCTTATAGGCGCCCATCAGGATGCCGAGCGGCACGGCGACCAGCGCGGCGAGCGCGAAGCCCCCGAATACGCGCCAAACGGTGACCCCGATGTCGAGCAGGAAGCCATGCCGGGTCAGCAGCAGCCAGCCTTCCTCCAGCATCGTCAGCGGATCGGCGAGGAAGGTCTTGGACACGAACCCGCCCAGCGTCGCGAACGCCCAAGCGGCGAAGAACAGAACGAAGAACAGGATGCCGAGAAAGACGCGGGCCGCATTCGAGATCGGGGCAAGCGGCCGCATCTCACGTCCGCTCAACGGTCCGTCGCGCGAGATCCATTCACGGCCCTGTCATTGCGAGCCGAAGGCGACGCGATCCACAACATCGGCGCCGCAACCGGACCGCTTCGTCGCTTGCGCTCCTAGGGAAGAAACGGAGGCCCGCAACGACGGAGGCGAGCGGCGGATGGGTTTCGGGCGCCCCCAACCTCCTCATGCTGAAAGGCTGCCCCGGACTTGATCCTGGCCTTGGTCCCTAGGCGCTAACATAAGCCATCTGCTGTCATCCCGGCCGACCCCGGCCTTGAGCCGGGGGAGAGCCGGGACCCATGTGTCCCTGTCTGCCAAATTGTGTGTCATGGGTCCCGGCTCGCGCTCGCTTCGCTCACTTGGCCGGGATGACACCCAGGGGAGCCATGAGGCATTGCCCAAGTTTCATCCAGGTGGATCGGCCGCCAAGCAGGTGCGCAACTCGCAATGACGAAACCTCACTGAATGAAGCGCGTATCCACGAGCTTGCTGAGGTCGGGAATTGCCTTGATGATACCCAGCTCCAACAACAAGTCGGCCGCTTCCTTGTTGAACGCCTGGAACTCGGTCGCGAAGAACTTCTTGTTTGCCTCCTTGTCCTGCCAGCGCAGGTACTTCGCCGAGTTGCCGAACTGCTCGCCGGTCTGCTTGACGTCGGCGCCCATGATCTCATAAGCCTTGGCCTGATCGGTCTTGATCATCTCGAGCGCTTCGAAATAGCTCTTCACCAGCGCCTTTACCGCCCCTTCGTTCTCGGCAATGAACTTCGGCGTGCAGCCGAAGGTGTCCATGATCATTGGATAGTCGAGTGTCGTGGCGACGATCTTGCCCTCCTCCGGCTTGGCGCGAACGGCCGAAAGATAGGGTTCGTAGGTCATGGCGGCGTCGTTCTGGCCGGCGAGGAACGCCTGCGCCGCAGGGCCAGGCTCCATGTTGACGACCGTGACGTCCTTCACGGTGAGGCCGTTTTTCTTCAGGAACCAGGCGAGCGTGAAATAGGGCGCGGTTCCCGGGGCCGATGCGGCGACCGTCTTGCCCTTCACATCCTTGATCGACTGGATGCTGTTGCGCACGACCATGCCGTCGGCGCCATAGGACTTGTCCAGCTGAAACAATTCCGTGGTGGCGACGCCGTTGGCGTTCCACACGATCCAAGTCTCGACGGTGGTTGCTGCGCACTGGATGTCGCCCGACGCGATGGCGAGGTGGCGGCTCGCCTGCGGAATCTTCTTGATCGTGACGTCAAGGCCGTTCTTGGCGTAAATGCCGGCTTCCTTCGCGAGCGTCAGCGGAGCAAACCCGGTCCATCCGGAAATCCCAATGGCGACCTTGGTGCCCTGAGCCACCACCGGCGCTGTCACGAACGCTGCCGCAACCGCTGCCGCAAGCGCAGTCCCGACGATCCTGATCGGCTTCATGGGTCGACTCCCAAATCGGCGAAATCTCCCGAACTCATGCCAGCACAGCCGGCAAGAGCAAGTCAAATAAGACACGTTCGGCGCCTGCCGCCATCAACGGAAGGGATACGAGTTCCGCATGACCGCATCGATTTCGCACATGAGTGCCGCTCTTGCGCACGCGCGTACGGAATGCATCATGACCCTTGTAACTGATCTGGATCAGAGGAGGGAACCGTGCCCCTGCCGCAACTGACCCGTGCGGGTACCCGGTCAGGTGGCCGGACACGTTGGTGAACTTGGAGGCGATGAGTGATGCGAAACTTCGTCCTTACTCTCGCGACAGCCGGCTTCCTGGTCGCCGGTGGAGCCCTGTGGGCCGGTCCCGCACAAGCGGCGCTGTTGGGCGCGCCCGGTGCGCTCGACGCAGCGGTCGACGAGCTCGGCGTGATCCATCAGGCGCAGAACGTCTATGGGGGCCGGCGCTATTGCTATTACGAAAACGGTTGGCGCGGCCCCGGCTGGTACTGGTGCGGATATGGCGCGCGCGTCGGGGTCGGATACGCCGGCGTGTCCGGCATCCCATCAGCCAAGGATCGGCAATCATGAATCCGCTCAAAACCGCTGCCACTGCCGTGGTGCTGTCGACAGCAATGTTGACGGCCACCCTGCCTGCCGTCGCAATCCCGATGCCATCGAACACGGTGGCACTGAAAGCCGCCGTCGCCGATGATGTCACGCTGGCCCAGTCCACGTGGAGCGCGCGGCAGCGCCACGCTTGGCCGGGGAACTATGCCGCGGGGGCTGGTGTTACACAGCTGGATACGGTCGGCTCCCTCGGCTACGACGGACGTGGCTACGGCTATAACCGATTCAGCGGCCAAGTGTATCAATCCTGCGTGGATTGGGCTATGGCCGCGTCCGCCCATGCGACGCGGGCGGTAACTAAATTGGTCGGGTCGGGACGCGCTCCGCTGATATCGGTCACACCCTGAGCCTTCCATTGGAGCGGGCAGACGTGCTCAATTCGCATGGCCGTTTTGTCTGGTACGAGTTGAGTACGACCGACCTCAAGGCTGCTGCTGCGTTCTACACCAAGGTTATGGGCTGGGGCGTATGGGATGCATCGGTTCCCGGCAGGCCCTGCATCTTATTCAGCGACGGGAAGATCTCGGTCAGCGGGCTGACCCACCTGCCCGAAGACGCAAGAGAAAGGGGCGCAAAGCCAAGTTGGACCGGGTATGTCGGGGTCGACGACGTCGACGCCGCGGTCGACCGGATCAAAAGCCTGGGCGGCGCCGTGCATGTCCCACCGACGAACGTTGCCGACATCAGCCGATTCGCAATCTTCGCCGACCCGCAAGCGGCCAGGCTGGCGTTGTTCAAATGGCTGAAGCCTCAGCAGGAGCGGTCGGTCGAGCCGGGCGCACGCGGACACGTCGGCTGGCATGAACTGCTCGCCACCGACCAGCAGCAGGCGTGGGACTTCTACGGCGACCTTTTCGGTTGGCAAAAGACGAACGCGGATGTCGAAGAGACGGGCACATATCAGCTCTTCTCCGCCGCAGGACAGACGATCGGCGGCATGCTCACCAAACCCCCGACGATGACGGTCCCCTTCTGGCTCTACTATTTCAACAGCGGCGACATCGACGCGACGGCACGGCGGGTCTTGGCGGCCGGCGGCCAGATCGTCGACGGCCCGGTTGAAATCCCGGGCGGTACGTGGATCGTGCGGTGTAGCGACCCTCAGGGCGCCATGTTCGCACTGCAGGGGAAGCGGAGCGGCAACGCCATTGGGTATTTCGAACGCGTCGCCTCGCCCGGACCTTCCGGCGCGCGAGGCCGAACATGGTCGTGGTGAGGACAGAGCACGGCGGATGCCTGACGGGAAACAAAGCCGAGACCACCGCTATGGGTCATCCGTCGTCTGTCCACTGTCTCCCGCCGTCCGATCAGTCAGTCGGACGCCGGGATTTTCGCGCCGCGCCCGAGCGCGAATTGACCAACCGGGCCTTCGACGTGGAATTCGATCCCGGTCATCTTTGCGAACAGATCGACATCGGTGCTCCCGATCGCACATCCGCCGAGACCCATGTCGGTCGTCATGAGGTACAGCGTTAGCATCAGCACGCCGACGTCCTTCAAGACCAGCGCATAGGCGAGCGAGCTGTACTTCCATGAAACGCGGCCGAAGCGTGCCGCCACGGTGATCACGACTTGCGGCGGCGCGGGCGCGTCCATTGCGAATTGGGCGCCCACCAGCAGCGCTTCGACATCCTGCATGCGGGCACCGATGGGCACCAACGCGTGCCCGCCGGCGTCGTAATGATAGAATCCTCGGTCCAGCCCCTCGCAGTTGCCGACTGCCAGATAGAGCTCGAGCTCGTAGCTGGCGCCCGCCGACGGATACGGCCTCGATGCATACCCGACCACCGGACGCGCGGCGGCGAGGTTCATTCTGCTTTTCCAGGTCGACCGGACACGCGCGGTGCTGTCGAGAAATCGCGCGAGCTCCGCAAACGTGATCGGTCGCTGGTCATCGAAGGTGCGAACCGAATGACGTTCGCGCAGGAGCCTTGCGGCCGGCGAAACGATATCCGCAGACGCGAGCGTCGGCGCGTGCAAATCGATCTTCCGTCCGGGCCAGCGGCGCCGCACCGCCGGTAGCGGCGGCCTGACCGCCGCATAAGCAAAAAGTCCACCGAGCGGATTGGCGTGTCGGCCTTGCGTACTGCGCGCGTGGAACAGCAGATCGTGAAAGTCCCAAAGCACGAGATCACCGTCGCCCTCGGCGGCTCGCAGACTGCCGTCGCCGGCGGCATCGACCTTGACAAGGATTTCGCAATCCACGAGCAGGGCGAGAAGCTCAAGTCCCGGAAAGCCGCCCTGTCGACGCAGCCGTTTGAGCTGTTGCGGCGCGGAGAGCCGGCTCAGGACGGCCGCGATGCTCGGATCGGAGATCCTGAACAACGCGTCGGCGCGCGGCGATTCCAGCACCATATCGGCGCCTCGCCGCCGCATGTACGCGAACCGCGACAGCACGAGAACGTCGGCATCACGGAGCGGCGGGGTTCGCGGCCAGTAGCCGCCGACCTGCGGCTCGATGACCACCTGGTTCTGGTGGCGCGATCGCTGGACGCGGTACTCCAACAGACCGTGCCGCGCCAAGCGACGGACCAACCGATCCGTATCCTTGTCGATGGTCCGACCGCCGGAACTCAAATGCGGCGAGGGGCAGCCCTACGCGGAGCTTTTGCGCACGCTCCGCCGTGCCGGCACCGAACGTTCCCAAGCCGACCGCATAGCCGTGAAAGCGGGCGACGATGCTGCCATCTGCGTGCGCTTCGAGTGCGACGTGATCTCCCAGACGGGCGGAAACAGTCCGCGCTGCAGCCCTACGCCCTCTGTTTGCCGGTGGAGCGCCCAAGGCAGAGATGACCTCAGGTGTGGGGATGAATCGGATTGAGCTCGCTTTCCGGCAGCGGTTGCTCTCGCCATCCGAGCTTGACCGGAACGTCATAAAGTCGACCCGGCGCGAACCGGCGGTAGAAATGCCGCATCCCAGGAACGATCACGCGCACGACCGGTACTTCGATATCGGGGCGCGTTTGATCGAGCACGAGGAAATCGAGGCCCTCGCGCTCAGCCGTGCGAACGCAGGCCGCGACCTGCTCGCGCGCTTCGAGGCGGCCGAAGATCGAGCTGGAGTCGGGTTGGATCGCCGGGCTGTCGTTCGGCGTCAAATAGGAATGGTCCTGCAGACGAAACGGCGCGATGCCGTCAAGGCTCGATTTGTCAGGCTGCCCGCCGCCCATGCCCCCGATCGACAAGAATTGGTTCAGCTCCGTGAGTGCTCGCAGCAAGGCAATGCGCGGGTCGAAGTGTGCGCCCGACCCGAACTCGATATTCTCCTGCCCATTGTTCATCCAGCGGCCAAGCGCCACAAAGCTCGGAATTCCGAGATCGCTGGTGACGTCGAGCACCCAGAGCCGGTGCCCGGTTTCGGCAAGCTGGATTTGCAGATCGCGGACATAGGGATCGTCGATCTGGCCGAGGTCGACGCCAGTCCGCTGCAGGCGATTGTACCACCAGATGGCATAGGAATCCCGCTCCACCAGCTCGAGGAAACCCTGGACGATTGCCTCCGCCAGCGTATTGCCGGCCGCGCAACCGTTGGAGTCGGCGTTGATCTCGCCAGGTCCGCGGTAGAAAAAATACAACATGCTGGTCGGCAGATATTTGAAGCGTTGGTGGCGCAGCGACCACACCGGCGACCATTCGATCTCGGCCGCTGGATCGAACGGGCTCGGGATCGTCCGCATCTCCGGCGGGTCCGTCATCGAGGCCCGGCCCTGAGCGTATTGCGCGTCGCTGAACAACAGGACGTCATTGGGAGGAATGGCATCGCCCGGCGGGAAGTCCAGGAACCGCCGCGTCACCCTGATTTCGTCGCCCTGGAAAATCCCGGAATAGCGCTCGATCGCCTCCATGAGCGCGCTGGCCTCTCCCTGCTCGGCAGTGCTGCCTTTGCCGAAGCTCCCGCCGCTCAGGCCCGCCCTGAGCTCATCGACCGTCCTGGCGGGCGCCGAAAAATTGTGTGCGGCAAAGTAGTTGGTGTTCAACGGCACGTCGGCTTCGATCCGTTCCAGCACGGAAACCACGCCGGTGAGGGGGCTCACGTGTCGGCGGAAACGCGCGACCGTGGCGCGCGGCGAAACCGTCCGGTACCCCCCGCTCGTCATGACCAGCTTGCCGCCCGCGCCGAGCTCGATCGGGACGGGCGCACGGCGCGGATCCCACGACTTCTTGCGGCCGCAAATCGGGCATTGCGGGCGGGCTGTCACGGAATGCTTCACAATGGTCGCGCCCAATAGATCGAGGCTGATGATGTGGTCGCTCAATTCCGTACGAAAGTCGGTAGCGATCGCTTTTGCGATTTCGACGGACGCGAGCTGAATGCCGTTTTGTCCGAACGTGTGCCGGGCGAGAGGGGAGACGGCGACGCGGCGGGCCTGACTGCGATCCAGCAGCCCCTTGATCTCCCGGTTCCGTCTCATGCGATCGGCAAGGCAAGCCCAACATGCGCCCTTGCCCGGGCGCAACACCGGTCCCACCAGGGGAAAAATGCCGACGGTTGCGCAAGCAGCCAGGGCGCACAGTCCGACAGATGCTGCCGGTTCAATTCACCCAATTGTCGATCGAGATAGTCGCTCACCAGCGTGACCGTTAGGTCGGACGAGCGCTTCACGACGCGGACCCCGAGCCCACGCAGGGCGATCTCGAGCTCCGTTGCGCCCTCAACGTCGATCGCTTGAATGCGCACGCGACACTTCTGAAGGTTCTTCTGCGCCGTATCGGGCGACATGCCGAGGCTTGCCCAATATGCCGCCACTGACCCATTGGAGGACGGCGATGCCGGAACGACATAACGGCGATCGACGAGCCGCTTCAGGGCTTCATGGATCTTGTCGGATGGAAAGTTTGCTCGAGCGTTCTGGCGAGGTCGCGAAAGCTCCTTCCGCCCTCGCCGATTGCAGACGCCAGCGCACAATAAAGCTCGCCGTGAAGAAAGAACTTTCGGTCCTCGGAATAGAGGCACACGGCATCGGGCGGCAGCACATACACCGTGAAATTCGGCGCGAACCGCGGGACGTCTTTGCCGTCATATGGCGCAGGGCTGCCCCCGCGATCGCCCGTCCCGCGGCCAGGACGCACGCCTCTACCGCGATCGCGGCCGGTCCGAGTTGCCATGGGAAGCCGCGCATTCTCCAGTTTGCAGACTGCCGTCTCCGAGCTCGCGCACGAGCGATTGCGGCGCTCACGTCTTTCGATGAGATCAACCGCCGCTCGGACGGCCATGCGCACGGCCGACCCGCGCACCCATGCGGGCAACGCCGCAAACGGCATGGCTGGCCGGCCGACCAAATCCGATCAACCGGCCATTTCGATCCGCGATGCAACGCGAAACGTGCTCGAGTCTAGCACCAGGGGCGTGTGCAGGCTCCCCACGATAAGCAGCAGCTGCAGCTGCAGCCGGTGGCGCAGCCGACCACGCCGACGCCGCATCGCCAGCCTGTCCGGCCTACAGCGCAGCCGCCTCCGCAGCGGCCTCCGCATCGGGCTGCAGCGCACCCGCCTCCGCAGCGGCCGCCGCATCGGCCTGCTCCGCCGCATCGACCGCCGCCGCCGCCGCAGCGCCTGGCGGCCATCGGTTCATCGAGCCGGGGTACTCCCAAGCCTTCCCTGTCGAAAACATAGAAGGTCGCCAGGCTAACGTCGGAGATTTCCTCTTCGTCGAGGGTGATCAGTGGAGGCGGGGCGGTCGCCTGCGATGATCCACTCGTTGTCGGCGCCATCGCAGCCGATGCGCCGCCGGCCATTGCCAAAGACACCCCGGCGGCCCCCCAAACCGGCAAGGTCTGCCTCCGCACGTCTTCGCTTCGAAGCTCGCTTCGCACGCGCCATTATTGAGCCCTCCTGCATTTCCGAGCGATGCTCTGATGTACACAGCAGTACCGCGCAGAGCGACACACGGTGGGATACCCGAGACTACCAGAACCTTGGTCAACCGATCCTGATTCAGATCAGAGACGTCCAAAACAGCGACATAACAGTAGCTTGGAGATTAAAATTTGCAAGCTCGATTGGCTACCCAAGCGGCAGGAGGTAAGTCGGTAGAGTTGAGCCTTCGGTTCGAACATCGTGGCCGCCCGTACGCGGCCTCGTTGACACCGGATGCATCTCAGCCGACGCGCACCTGCACGTAGCGGCCGGGCGCGGGCTCGATTTCGGGGAAGGTGCTGCTGCCCAGTTGCGTGCGTGCAGGCACCTGTTCGCCGGACCGCGAACGCAGCCAGCCGCTCCAGTCCGGCCACCAGCTTCCGGGTATCTCGCGCGCCGTCTCCAGCCAGCGCCCGGGCCCCTTGCCCTCCTCGCCTTCGGCCCAATAGTTGCGCTTGTTGCGCGCCGCCGGATTGATCACGCCGGCGATGTGGCCGCTTGCTCCCAGCACGAACCGCGCGTCGCCGGATACCAGCTCCGTGGTCTGGTAGGCGGTCTGCCACGGCACAATGTGATCCTCGCGGCTGGCCAGCACATAGCTGGGCGCGTCGATCGCCGAGAGATCGACTTTGACGCCACATTGCGTCGTCTGGCCGGGAGCCCGGAGCTTGTTGTCCACGTAGGTGTTGCGCACGTACCAGCAGTACATGGGGCCGGGCAGATTCGTGCTGTCGGCGTTCCAGTAGAGAATGTCGAACGCATCCGGCTGGCGCCCTTCCAGGTAGTTGCCGACCACGTACGGCCAGATCAGATCGTTTCCGCGCAACGTGTTGAACACGAAGGCAAGCTCGCGCCCCGGAAAGATGCCGCCCGCGCCGATCGAGTGCTCGCGTGCCGCCAGGCTCTGCTCATCGATCAGCAAGCTGATTTCGCCGGCATGGATGAAGTCGAGCATGGTGGTGAGAAACGTCAAGCTTGCGATCTTGTCCTCGTTGCGCGCCGCCATGACGGCCGCCGCGCAACCCAGCAGCGTGCCGCCGACACAGAAGCCGAGAGCATTGGCCTTGTCGGCTTCCGTGATCTCGCGTGCCACGTCGATCGCCCGCATGACCCCATCGGCGAGGTAATCGTCCCAGGTCAGATGGCCTTGGTCAGCCGTGACGTTGCGCCAGGACACCATGAACACCGTGTTGCCCTGCTCAAGCGCGTAGCGCACGAACGAGTTATCGGGCTGCAGATCCAGTATGTAGAACTTGTTGATGGCGGGCGGAATCATGAGCAGCGGTGCGTGCACCCACCGTCTCGGTCAGCGGTCGGTACTGGATCAGCTGAATGAGGTCGTTCTCGAACACGACGGAGCCGGGCGTGGTCGCAAGATTGCGGCCGACATCGAAGGCCTGCTCGTCGGTCATCGAGATGCGGCCTTTGCCGAGATCCCCGAGCAGATTGCGCACACCGGAGGCCAGGCTGTCGCCGCCGGTTTCCATCGCGCGCTGGATCGCCTGGGGATTGGTGGCGAGGTAATTCGAGGGGCTCAGCGCATCCAGGATCTGGCGCGCGAAGAAGCGCATGCGCCCCCGTGTCTTGTCGTCCAGGGAAGCCCGCTCGATCAGGTCGTTCACGTAGCGGGCATTGACCAGATAGGACTGTCGGAGGAATTCATGGTACGGGCTGTTCTTCCACTCTTCGCCGGCGAAGCGCCGATCGCCCTTTGCGGCCGGCACTGCGCGCCGCGCCCGTCAAGCTGCCCATCCACACGGCACCCATCTTTTGCAGGTATTCCTGCTGGACCGCGGCGAGCTCGGCGTAGCGGGTGAAGTCGCTGGCGTTTTCGCCGCTCGTCAGTAGGACGGTCGCCAGCTGCTGCATCATCGCCTGGCTGGTTTGCGAAAAGCTCGTCAGATACTCGAGTGGGAGCGGGGTGTTCATCGGTCCCTCGACACGGTTTCACGTACGCCCGCTGCGTGCGGCTACTGCCCCGCACGCAGCACTGAATTGGGCTCGCAGCCAGGATCCCGACGCCGCAAACCCTGGTCCCATGGCGTGCCGCGGCTTTCACCGCAGGGGCTCTTCCGAGCACCGGGAAGGCCGTTAGGAGCGCCCGGCCTCACCCCAACGAGAAAGAGACGTCGGTTCGAACATCGTTGCGGCTTTTCCTTGGGGGGAGGCGAGCCAATCCTCCAGCTCCTGATCTGTCCTCGGTCGACGCCCCACCGCCCCCTCAAAAAGAGCACGCAAATGGGCCCGGGCTTTCTCCGCTTCGCTTTTGTCTCTCATAGCTACCTCCTGTAGCCCCCCGGCGGCAATGCTCTTCGGGTGGATAGCCGCGAACATTAGCCTAGACGCTGGCGAAAGTTCTGATCTCAATCAGTACGGTGAGCCGCAGATCGACAAGGCTCGCCTTGGCGCCGAAGCGCTCGGTTAGCGGACAATAAGCGAGCCGGGTAGGTGGCTAGCTTAACACCGACCCGGCTCTAGCCCGCGCCAGGAGGTGACCCGTGACACCGGCTGAGCGCATTCTACCACATCCGAGGCCCGAGGTTCGCGTCGGCGCCTAGGCGCTCGATCAACGTCGCTTTCCTGTACTGGCCGCAGCGCTCGCATTTGGTGCGTCCCAGCATTGCGAGTGCCCGAAGGCGGGGACACGCGCGCGTCTCCTGGTGTGTGAGGCAACTTTACCACGTTACCTCTTTCCAGGTTAGTTAGCCATGCAGCCTTGCAAATCATATTCTGCAGGGTACCCTCACGAAGGCGGTTTCTGAACTGCATCAGGTTCGCTTGATCAAGGCTGCCGTAGAATGGTCGTGTGTCGCTGACCGCGACACGTAGATGTGTGCATCAGTCGCTGGAGGATGCAGGAGGGTCGAAAATGGCGCGCGTGAAGCAAGCTTCGAAGCGGAAACGTCGAGAGAAAGCCCTGCCGGTTTGGGGGGCCGCAGGGATGTCCTTGGCGATGGCTGGCGGTGCATCGGCCGCGATTGCGCCGACAACAAACGGATCGTCGCAAACGGCTGCACCTCCTCCGCTGCTTACTCTCGAGGAGGAGGAACTCTCCGACATCAGCCTCGCCACGTTCTATGTCTTCGACCGGGAGAACATGGGAGCTCCCCGGCTCGATGAACGGATAGCCCAAAGGTGCGGACGCTGCGGCGGTGGGTGCCGATGCGGAGGCGGGTGCGGGGTAGTGAGCCGATGCGGAGGCGGGTGCGCAGCGATAGCCCGATGCGGAGGCTGCCGATGCGGAGGAGGCTGCCGATGCGGAGCAGGCTGCCGATGCGGCGTGGGCATCTTCGGCTGCATAGGCTGTGTGGGTTGCACCTGCAGCTGCAGCTGCTGCATATCGTGGGGATCCTGCTCATGGCTCTGCTAGACTCGAGCACGTTCCGATTGCGTTGAAGTAACGCGGATCGACCCTGGGCGCTCGCACTTGGTGCAGGCCAGCCGAACCATGTCGGAGGGATGCTCGGCAAGGGTGAGGTGCGTGCGCAACATCTCGACATCCTAGCGACGCCTGGACTATGGAAACTGACCAGCACTCGCGCACGTGCCGCGGCATGGCGCAAAGGCCGTCGAAAGACGCGTACGGCTAACGCCGCGGATTGATTTAGAACACGCCGCAGCCGCGAGCTCGAGCTCGCTTGTCGGCGCCTGCCAAATTTTTGCTCACACGTGCCAATTGTACAGAGATCGATTGCGCCAGCCCTGGCATGCGTTATTTGAACGCTCAAAAGAGCATGGCATCGTCGACTTGCGGCCCGCCGGCGAGGATTTGGGAGCCGACGGGCCACTTTTTTCATTCGTCCGCTTCGGGCCGTACGATGCGGCGTTCCTCCGACCGTTAGAATAACTCATCAATCCAGCCCCAAAGTGATCGAGTGCTTGAACGCGGCAGCTCAAGCGCGCCGCCTTTACGAGCGCGAAAGCGATCCCGACGCCAAGCTCACATATCTTCAGCTTGAGCAGTGCTGGTGCCGCTGGGCCGATCATTACGCATTCATCGAGCAGCTTACAGTGTTCATCAAGTCACTGCCGCACTAAGTGATCCAGATCAAAGCAGCCTTCTTGCCTCGTATAGACTCTGCGCGCTCGATCACGACCACGAACAGCCCCTGGCACTGGCCGCCCATCGGCAGTCCCACAGCCCTGCTATATGGAAAAGGAAATATCGGCCCTTCGAGCAGCGATGAAAGATGAAAGCTCATGGTATCGGTTGCATTCGTTCGTCAACTCGGTAAATGCCTTCTCGAATCTCACCGCGTTCCTTGCTTTATGGATTCGTCGCGGGCACTGCCCTTCGCCGTCGCCAGCCTTTGTCAGCATTGACTGGTTCAGCCGGCGACCACCAGAACGATGATCCCGCCCCATGTCGTGAGCACGATGTTCGAGACTGGATATGCGGGCGTATAGCCCAGCACCGCTACGGGACTACCCGAGCGTTCCTGGACGGCGGCCATCCCTGCCGTCAACGTCTGCGCCCCTGTCAAACCCCCGAGGAGAAGGATCGGGTTCATCCGCAGCACGAGATGACCGAAAAACAATCCAATTGCCTGGGGCAGCAGAGTTACCACCATCCCGCCGAACAGGATCCCAATGCCTGCTTCCTTCAGAGCCGAGAAGAAAATCGGCCCCGCTTGGATCCCCGTAAGCCCGACGAAAGCCGCCAGCCCCAGCGACGTCATAAGGCCGACGGCGCCGGCGGGAATGCGCCCGAACATCGGATAGTGAGTACGGAGATGACCGATCAGAAGTCCAGCCAGCAGCGTGCCGACGCTCGTGCTCAGCGAGATCCTGACGCTGCCGACCGTAAAGATTGCGAGGACACCAACGACGCCGCCGAGGAAAATCGCGAGCCCCAACACGACGAAATCGATACCTGCGCTGGGGGTGACGATGGTGCCGATGTTCGCGGCCGCCCTCTGCACGACGGGCTCCGGCCCGACGATGCGGAGCAAATCGCCACGCTGCAGGACGACGCCGGCCGCGACGGGGATCTCCTGACCGCCGCGGCTGATCGATCGCAAGTATAAGCCACGTGTCCAAATCTCCCTCGCCGCGTCCTCGAGATCCCTGCCTGCAAGCTTCGGGTTCGATCAGGAAGACATCGGCGGTCGTGACCGGGATGTCGAGGAGTTCCTTGTCCTCGACCTCCTCGGCGCGAGGTCCGATCTCGACAATGATCTGGCGCGGCCCGGAGAGCGCGATCACGTCGCCCGCCTCGAGCATCATGACGGGCTCTGCTTCGAGGATGCGTTCTCCTCGGCGCAGCCGGTGAATGAACAGCCGGTGCTCCGGCTCGCGGGCCTCGGCAGCAGCGACGGTCAATGCGGCCAGCGGGGATCCTTCTGCCAATCGGAAGGCCCGCAGCTCGAATTTCCGCCAAGCGGATGCCAAGCCCGGTTTGGCGCGGGTCATTCCCAATGCCTGCTCGAGCTTCAGTGCCTCCGTCTTGAGGTCGATCTTCAGAAGCGCCGGGGCAATCACCGTGCAGAAGACGATCACGCCCGCATAGCCGAAAATGTAGCAGACCGCGTGGGCAACGGCGATGTGGGCAACAAGCGCTCCACGATCAGCCTCGGGCAACGGCCAGCCCGTTGACCGCGTCCGTCGCCGTTCCGATGGCGGCGCTCTGGCTGAGGGCACCCGTCATCAGCCCAGCCGCAAAGCCCGGATCCAGCCGCAGCGCCTTGGCAACGAGGATCGAAGCTGCAAGGCCGGTGATACACACAACGAAGGCCAGCAGTACCGGTTTCATTCCATCGCGCTTCAGGGCCTGCATGAACTGTGGGCCGACCGAGTAGCCAATCCCGAACAGAAACAGCAGGAACAGGAAGGATTTGGTCATATCCGAGACGGGCATATGCGCGAAATGCCCGACGAACAGGCCGGCAAAGAGGGCGCCTGTGACCGGGCCGAGGCTGAACGGCCCAAGCTTGAAGCTTCCGATCCAGTAGCCCGCCGCGATGACCAGGAAGAGTGCGAGTTCCGGGTACCGGACCAGAAACTGTTCCAGCCAGGCTAGCATCGCGACCTGCCTACTCGTGAGTCCCCCTCGGCCAGTTTGCAAAACGGGGCTCACGTCTTGAAGTCCTATTCAGTTCCGAATGGATCCAGGCACGCTGTGATACCACGGAAGCGACGAATGGACCCTGCGCGTGAGCACCCGGTCACGCGCTTGCGGCGTGACTTCTTGCTCGGAAACGAGCCCCACCGGCAGCCGGTGAGGAAGCTCCATCCCCGCCCAGCCAACTCTGGTGGTCCAATGCAAGCGCATCGACGCGCTTGCGCGAGCAGAGCCCTTGATGCGAAGTTCCGGGGCAAGCCAAATGAGATAGAGCGAGGCATGGTCAAGCCGGCGTCGGGGTTGCGCATCGATCACTAGATCCTGGCGTCGTGGCAGCAGCGACAGCGTCCACGGCTCAGCATCCGCACCAGGGGCATGAACTTCCAGACCTTCAGTTGCAATCCCGAACACTGCGCGGCTACAACGATCAGGCGAGGATCGGTTGCCGGCGACCGACGTGCTTTTACTCGGGCTGTCAAGCAGCCCTTCCGGGGCAGTACGAGCATTTCGTTGGATCGGCTTACCCGGATTCTTCCAGCATGGGTGCGTGCAAATAAGCCCTCCCGCTCTGATCTAGATCAAAGCTTTGGCCGGCAAAAGCAGGCTCCATCTGCTAATCGAAGGACACCGCAAAAAATGCAGATGGGTGTCCAAGTGACCTCCATGTCAAGCGGGGCTGCGGACTTCAGGAGGTTGCGATGAGGTGCCTTGCCTGGCTCTCCGCCCTAAGTATCGCTGTGCTGCTGACCTGGCAATCGACGGGCGTCGTTCGCGCCGAGGGCCCGAGTCGACGGACGATCCTCGCGTCGCGGCAGCGTTCGTCGCGCTGCTCGCCGATCCCCGCGTTGCAAAGGCGCTCGATGGCATCAAGGCGGATGACGCGTCGAACGTTGCAGGACCAGATCCGCATTACGGAGATTCCTGCGCCCCCTTTCATGGAATCGGCGCGTGCCAACTACTTTGCCAAGCGACTGCGGGAATTCGGGCTGACGGACGCGGCGATCGACGCGGAGGGGAATGTGGTTGCGCTGCGTAAGGGATCCGTCGGCAGGCCGAAAGTCGTGTTGTCGGCGCATCTCGACACGGTCTTTCCCGAAGGCACTGACGTCACCGTTCGGGAGTGGGCCGACGCCTATTACGCGCCCGGCATCGGCGACAACTCCGCGGGCTTGCCGTAGTGCTTTCTGTGCTGCGGGCCCTCGAAGCCGCGGGTCTCAAGACGGTCGGCGACATAATGTTCGTCGGAACTGTCGGGGAGGAGGAGCGGGGAAATTTGCGCGGGGTGAAAGCCCTGTTCCGCGAGCACCCTGACATCGACGGGTTCATCTCCGTTGATGGGATCGAAATTAGCATCATCGCCAATCGGGCGACGGCAAGCCAGCGCTACGAAGTGACCTTCAGGGGACCCGGAGGTCACAGCTCAGCCGAATTTGGATTGCCGAGCGCGGTCCATGCGATGGCCCGTGCCATCGCAAAAATCGCCGACCTGCGGACACCCGCCAATCAAAAACGACCTTCACGGTAGGAACCGTCGTTGGCGGCACTGCCGTCAACGCGATCGCGGCGGAAGCTGTCTTGACAGTCGACATGCGCTCGGAGTTTGCCGAGGACCTCCGCAAGCTCGAGACGCAAGTCCTGGAGCTTGTGCAGGAAGCGGTCCGCGAGGAAGAAGCGCGCTGGGACGTTGAGCGGCTCGACGTCGAGATCGAGCTTATCGGCAATCGGCCCGGGGGATTCATGCCGCGTTTTGCTCCGATCGTGCAAGCGACGCGCCGTGCCATCCAGAGCGTGCTCAAGTCGCCCAGGATCGCCTTTTCGGGGATGAGTTCGGATGCCAACGTCGCGATGTCACTCGGCGTCCCCGCCGCAACCATTGGCGGCGGCGGCAAGGGCGGAAATTGGCATTCGTTGAACGAGTGGTACGAGAACAAGGACGCCTATCTCGGGCCGCAGCACGCGCTACTGCTCTTGCTGACGCTTGCCGGCTTAGAGGGTGTGAGCGAGCCGTTGCTGACGGCACGGCAGACACCTTGATTGTAGGTCGTGGTATGAAATCTACCGTAGCTGGTGCGCATGGAACCCGCTTCCCTCTAGTTGCGGCAGCATGCCTACACGGCGCAGCTTGAGCCGCGCCCGGCATCTGGGCTTCAAGGGAGAAACACGCATGCTCAGGATTGCACTGGTTTGCGCAGCCGTGGCGGCGTGTTCGGTTACGGCTTTGGCGGGGCCCAAGGAGGAAGCGCAAACGGTGGCTGACAAGTTCATTGCAGCCTTCATTGCCGGAGATTTGGACGCTACGACCGCCCTCTATTCGCCGGACGTGCTGTTCTGGGGAACCGAAAGCCCCGACCTGGGGACGTCCGCCGAAGCCCTCCGGAAGTATTTTGCCGACAACTATGCAGCGCGCGCCACCGCACCACTGAAATCCACGCGAGCATTAGCTGACACCTCCACCCTGGTGCTCTCGGATGACACGGTCCTTATTGCGGGAAGGTGGCAGACAGAACGCCCAAATGCGGTTACGCCGCTCCGCTTCACAATGGTGCTTCAAAAGAAGGGTGATCGGTGGCGGATAGTGCACCTGCACTCATCACTTCGTCCGAAAGCCCCGTGATTGGCACCGCTGAACCGCGCCTGATCACCGGGTCGTGCGACAGGTGACCACCGGGCCAGCGGACGATCCCTAGACCTTCTGCAGCATAGCGGCTCGGCACCGGCGCCGAGCCGCGTGTGTGCGGGCACTTGCTCGCCCGACCGTGAACGCAGCCAGCCGGCTCCAGGACAGTCCGGCCACCTGTTTCAGTCAGATGCGGTAGCCGTAACGAAGCATGCAGGACTTGCCCCGCGCCGTCCGCCCCTGAACATTCCAGTCGGGCACCTGTTGCGCCTCGGGGGTGCATTTCGCCCAGGCCTGTTCGAATGTGAGCTTCTCCGTCGAAGAACCGGAGCCGGGCTGCTGATACCCTGTCGAGTAACCGAGCCGGGCTGCTGATACCCTGTCGAGTAACCGGAGCCGGGCTGCTGATACCCTGTCGAATAGCCGGGCCCATAGCCATAGCTGGGGCCCCAGCCTGAGTAGTAGGGCGCTGTCGCTGCAGCACCGACGGCAGCCGCTCCGACGGCCGCGGCCCCTACTCCAACACCTCTGCGATAGACCCCGCCGCGGTACGCCACGCCACGTGCCCCCCCACGCACCGCCACGCCGCGGCCAGCACGGACACCGCCCGCACGCGCGACACGCGCTCCGCCGGCGCGCCCGCCGCGCGCTGCCACTTCGGTGACGAGCGTATCGTTCGAGATTTTAATCAAGGCCCCCGCGCCGTGGCCGAGCCCGGTTGCAGCAGCGTGCTGAGCAGGACCGAAGATGCAGAGCCCCGCAACGAGCGCGAGGCCGGGAATGGCCCGTTGCGACGCAATCCTGCGCAAAATGAGGGGCTGTTTTGACGACGACTGCATGATGACATCTCCTCTCAATTCAAATTCTCCTGAGGGACTGGCCCACGCAAACTTACCGCATGCGATGATCCCCGCGGTGATCTAGATCAGAAATGGGTGGATTGACGGAACGAAGTTCGGGCCTCGTTTGGCGTTGGGAATGTTGAGCTCGGTGACGAGCCCAATCGCCATGGGATGCGTCCGAGTTTGTGAAGGTTTTCGTACGCCGGCCCCTTGAGTACGCGGCGCCCCCATCACGGGGCCGGGTGATAGCTTGGACAACATCCATCATGTTCGACCCCTTGTAAATCAAGCGGGCCAGGCCAGGCACCAGCCGGATGTCAGGTGATTACCTTCGTACCATGCAGGCTCTGAACCGCGTCCTGAATCCCCGCCCCCTATCAAGCCCAGTGGCGCCCCTTGCCTCAGCAATGCACTGCTCACGCCTCTCCGCTCGGGCTTGGGCCGATTTGCCGGAAGCCGCTACGGCAGGCGCGGCCGCGAACGCTGTCACAATGGCGAACACTGATGGGATGACAAGCAATTTGCGCATGGCTCTCTCCAAGGGCGCTGAAGTAAGCATCATTTCCGCACTAGCACCGGACGATTAGGCTTCGCGCTGCATGCTCAGGCACCAGCGCTCGCGCCTCGGCGATGTCGTATTCCTTACACCGCGCGCTCGATAGCCTGCTGCTGGTCGCGCGCCAGCACCGAGCCGATGCGCTCAGCCCTTTTGCGAAGAGCGTACACGCCCCACGGCGGCTGGATCACTTCACGGGGCTTTTTCATGGCCGGCATGATAGGCGCGGCTTGCGCGGAATCCAAGTCCTGATCCATGCTGTTGGTCGCCCTGTAGGCAGCGGCGCCTGCCAGGACGGCGCAGCGTGTCGGACATCAGAGGCGAGGATGGCGGCTAGCCTACGCTGCACGCGGCCGAGCCTTGAGTTCCCATACAATCTGCCCGCAGGCGCCGTCGGCCAAGTCGCAGCCTACAAGGACCGCTGGCCGATGTTCGCAGTCATCCGGCGTATTCTGTTGCGTATGAAGAGCTGGCTTAATTGCGCGTTCACCGAGGGACGTTGACGCCAACGCCGCTGAACTCGCGATCAAAAAGGTTGGCTAAATAGGAAGGCGCATCACTTGCAATATTTTTCACGCTCGCAATTTGATCGCTTCCCGATGCAGGCCATCCCGTGGAGTCACGCCCTGATCGATCTGAAATGCCTACTTGAACAAGCGCAGTGGAACCGCGGCACTTTGCCAGAGTGCAACGAACATTTTGTGGGACGCTTATTGATATATTGCCGCGACCCCGGTCTGAGATCCGTGGGAACTGACCAGCACTCGCGCACGGCACGCAGCATGGTGCAAAAGCCGCCGAAAGACGCGTACGGCTAACGTCGCGAATTGATCTAGAAGAAGCCGCGGCGGGCGAGCTCGAGCTCACTTGTCGGCACCTGCCAAATTTTTGCTCACACGTGCCAATTTGTACAGAGATCGATTGCGCCTGCCCTGGCAAGCGATATTTTGCTCAAAAGAGCATGGCATCGTCAACTTGTGGCCCGCCGGCGAGGATTTGGAAGCCGACGGGCCGCTTTTTTCATTCGTCCACTTCAGGCCGTACGATGCGGCGTTCCTCCGACCGTTAGAATGACACATCAATCCAGCCCTAAAGTGATCGAGTGCTTGAACGCGGCAGCTCAAGCGCGCCGCCTTTACGAGCGCGAAAGCGATCCCGACGCCAAGCTCACATATCTTCAGCTTGAGCAGTGCTGGTGCCGCTTGGCCGATCATTACATATTCATCGAGCAGCTTTCAGTGTTCATCAAGTCACTGCCGCACTGAGTGATCCAGGTCAAAGCAGCCTTCTTGCTCGCATAGGCTCGGCGCGCTCGATCGCGACCACGATCAAGCCCCTGGCACTGGTGGCGCGTCGGCACAGCCCTGCCGGCGGGCCATGGCTCATGCCAGCAATTCCTCGGGCGGCGAGTCCAGAGTAGGGAGCGCTGAGCACAGTCAACCTGATCGGTGGCCGCCCTCAGCGGGCGCTACTCCTGATCCAGATCAAAGTCACTGGCTCTTCGTATCGGTAAGCTTTCTACGCTCGATCCGAGCATTTACCTCTGGCGGCCCGCCCGGCTTCCCATGGCGACCGCGCACGAACCATTTCGCCTTTTGCCGATCGAAGGGAGAGAAGCATATGATGAGGTTAATCATTGTTGCCTTTGCTGTTGCCTTTGCTCTTGCCTTAGGGTCATCCGCGCAAGCCGTTCCGCTCGCGCCCCTTCAGCAGGTGGAAGGCGCGAGCACGGAAGTCGCCTACGGGTGCGGAGCGGGTAGAACACGAGTTGGTGGTGTCTGCGTGGCCAGGACCACCAAGCGGCAGGCACGCCGCGCCGTCCGCAGGTGCACGGCCGGAGTGACTTGCTGATTAATGTCTGCACCGGGCAAACTCGCCGGCTACCTGCCGGGAAACGCGCCGCTATCCATGCATTGTGGTCGTGGTGACCGGACACTTGCCAAAGCCTGCTCGGTTGCCAGGGGGCCGGCCGTCCCGCGGCTGGCCCCCGCTACTCCCGTACTTGCGTCACTGTTTTTCTCTCGAACCTCAAGGAGAGCAACGCCATGAGCCGTGGATTCCCATCGATGACGGCTCTTCTCGGGCTGCTCGCTATCGCAGGATACCAGCATCGGGACAAGATCGCGGAGATGCTTCGCGGACTTGGACAAAGCGCTCCTGGAGCTGCCGGGCAAAGCGGCCTTGGCGGGTTGCTAGGCGACTTACGGAACAGCCTCGGCGGCACCAGTGCGGGGGGAATGCTAAGCGGGGGCCTGGGCGAGCTCGTAGACCGGTTTAAGCAGAGCGGTCAGAGTGAAACCGTGAACTCGTGGGTCAAAACGGGTCCTAACAAACCAATCACGCCCCCTCAGCTCGAGCAGGCAATCGGCCCCGACATCCTGGACACCTTGACCAAGCAAACAGGACTGTCGCGCGAAGAACTGCTCGCGAGATTAGCGCGCGAACTACCCGATGCAGTCGATAAGTATACCCCGCAAGGCCGGCTCCCGGCGGAAACGGGCTCCTAAGCACATCGACGCCTACTTTGTGCGCGGGAGGTTAACAAGGGCTGAAGAGCGTCAGCTTGACGAAGGCAGGACGGAGCACGGCAATGGCGAGCAAGGTCGACTTCACGACTGACGAATGGGCTAGACTCCTGTCGAGTCCGATGGTCGCCGGAATGGCTGTCACAGCGGCCGACCCAAGTGGTGTTTGGGGCTTGTTGAAGGAGGGGATGGCTTCAAGCTGGTCCCTTCTTGAAGCACGGCAGAACGCTCAGGCGAATACGCTCGTAAGAGCGGTCGCAGAGGACTTCACTACGCCTGAAGGCCGCGCCGCGGCGCGCGGCGCTCTGCAAACGCGGTTCACGGGCGAGACGCTTGGCGGGCTCAAAGACAAGGCGATTGCTGAGCTAAGGGCTATCTCGGGTGTGCTGCAGTCCAAAGCTCCGGAAGATGCTCCCGCTTTCAAAGCCTGGCTTCAAGATGTAGCGCGGAAAGCGGCCGAGGCCGGCACGGAAGGTGGCTTCTTGGGGTTTGGAGGTGTCGCGGTCAGCGAATCCGAAAAGGCAACGTTGGCGGAGATCTCGGCAGCCCTTGGGTGACGCCGTGCATCAAGTGGACTTCAGCGGCTCGGCCTCGGCGACAGCTCAAAGATACCAAAGCCACAGAAGGACGGCGGCGCTCGCCGCGATCATCGCCAGGCACAAGCCGGCCAGCGTCTCGTCAGACCACTCCATCACGGCCGTAACCTTATACCGGAAGGCGGTGAGCTCGACTGATCCAGATCAAAGTCGCGCCTAATTGCGCCCGGTAGATTTTGGATGCTCGATCAATCGAGAATTTCCACTGACGCGTTGCGGCCCGTCGGCACCCCAAACCCCCAGCGCCCCGCTGGCGGGCCGCTTTTTGCGGACGGCCCCGCAGCCGCCCACCCTTGCGCGCGCCTCCTATCGTGCCGTTCCCCTGGCCCCCGGGTGAGCAAACCCAGTGCGCTGGACTAGAATGGAGCCGGCCATGAGCGACGCACCGCCGCTGCCACGCGCGCGAGCCGAGATCCGCCAGCTCTACGAAGGCGGGTCGCCGGAAGCGCATCGATTCCGCTATGGGCTGGTCGCCTTCGATTTCGTCACGCTGTTGTTCATCGTCGCGACCTCGTTTATTCCGCGCAACAAGGTCATCGAGGGGCTCGACGTCCTGTTCGGCGTCATCATCCTGGCGGACTTCATCGCGCGCCTGTTCGTTAGCCGCCACCGCATGCGCGATCTGCTGCATCCGGTCGCCTGGGCCGACATCGCGGCCATCGTCTCGTTCCTCGCACCGCTAGTCGGCGAGGCCGCCGGCTTCCTGCGCATCCTACGCACGCTGCGGTTCCTGCGCAGCTATCAGCTGCTGAGTCGGCTCCGCCACGACATCCCGTATTTCCGGGCCAACGAGGAGGTCATCATAGCGATAGCCAATTTAGTCGTGTTCCTCTTCGTGATGACCGGATTCGTCTACGAGACGCAGCACGCGATCAACCCGCACATCAACAATTATGCGGACGCGCTCTATTTCACCGTGACGGCGCTGACCACCACCGGCTTCGGCGACATAACGCTGCCGGGCACCACAGGCCGTCTCATCTCCGTCGGCATCATGATCTGCGGAGTGACGCTGTTCTTCGGGCTGGCTAAGGCGGTACTGCGTCCGAGCAAGGTGCGGTTCCCGTGTCCGACCTGCGGCCTGCTGCGCCATGACCCGGACGCGGTGCACTGCAAGGCCTGCGGACAGGTGCTCAACATCCCGAACGAGGATGAATAGTCCGAGCGCGCGCATGTGGTCGATTTTTCTGCGGGCGGCGCCCTGGCGTGGGAGGTGACCGCACGCCAGGGGCTTCCCCGGCGGAACCCCGCGCTTGAGCTCCGCGGAGGCAATCCACCTTACAAGGCCAAGAGCGAAGTTCCAGTGGCCATAAATATGCTCATTGAAGACCATAATTGCGGTGCAATATCGAAGACTAAACTTAACGGTGTCGAGACGATGTGATTGAGAGGACTTCGTCGCGCAATTTTTCAGGCACTTAAGCCGTGCCTACTAAATTGCCGGATCCTGAAGAGCGAGCCATCACATAAGGAGGCCCGCATGCGAGATCTCGTCGACGCCATTTGCAAACAACCCCGGTCCGAGGATGACCGCGGAAGCTTCGAGCATGATCGCGTGCCGGAACTTCTGCGATTGATTGGGCAGCGCGAACTGGTTGCTCCTGAGAGTTCTTCCGCACGCGCGGGGATAGATGCGAGCGCACAGGCCACAATCTAGGGGCCTCGGCGATATTCGGCGTCGTTGGGTCGGGGATCGGAGCCATTCGGCCCCTGGCGCGACGGCAACAATCTCCGGTATCGCCGGGAGACAGCCTATCCCTACGGCGATCCTCTCGCCACGGAAGCTCTTGCGCATTATCCGCGCCGGCAGCAAGCCTCGGCAAGGCAAGCGCGCGCGAATCCGCACTCCAGACTCCCGCTGCGGCGCGCGCGCATGCTTGGGACTTACAACGGGCATGGGGAGACCGCCGTCGGCGACAATCCCGGTACGGAGGTCAGCGCTTCGCCAGACAAGCGCCCTCTTTTCTGGTAGGCGCGAGAGCAGTGGCATAAGATTGGCTATAGCCGGCATAGCTGGTGATATGCGGCGGCCGAAGGGCGCCGTCTTGTACGAGTGCGAACTCCGATCCCGATGCCAAGCTCGCATATCTTCAACTTGAGAATGCTGGTGCCGCTTGGCCGATCATTATGCATTCATAAGTCGGCTCGCGTTCATGAAGTCCGGCAGCTTAGTGGATCAACGCGCCGGGCTCGCCGCGGGCGGGCTTCGCACGCTTGGTCGCGACCACGATCGAGCCCCTGACCTGGCGGCCCGTCGGACTTCCGATCCGTGTCGCCAAGAGCAGGCTGCATGCGCAAGAAAGATCAATGCAAAAAGCGTAGCCGGTCTGTCATCACGACGAGAGCTTGCGGGCAAGCTGTACCGCCGCCCCGTCAACCGCATCTCCTCGCGTTGATTGTCTTTGCCTTAAAGCTTGGAGCCAGAACTCATTCATGATGTGTAAAATCTCTTCATCAGATTGGGCCACACCCGCGACGTCGAAATCCTTCCGAATTTTGCCAAGCACGTCGTTGCGTTCGGGATCGAGCGTGCCTACAGCGAGATCGTTCGAATAGGCTTCGGCGCTTTCGCCGACGAGACCCAATTTTTCAGCCGCCCACATGCCGAGAAGCTTGTTACGGCGGATCATCGCCTTCAGGTCATCATCGAGGCTGCTCATAGAAGTACCATTCCGCTTCCCCGGCGCGCCGCCCCCGTCGTGTGCCATCTTGCCGCGGGGGGTCGAAAGCCGATCTGATCGAGATCAAAGTCGCCCTTTTGCCGCCAGCCCGCAGACGGGATCCTCCAGCCCTTTGTGCAGTATTCGACGAGCAGCGTGCAACCCTCAGATCAGATTCGATGCAGCCGGTTGCACCATAATGGTTCATGCCACGCGTGCCATAACGCCCTTCAACAGCTTCCATGCCGGCGCAACGCCATATTCAGTTACGGGGATTAACATCCCTCCGATCAACAGCCCGACGACGGCCGATCCGACTGCCGCGACAATCCACTCGGCCGCGCCGCCAATGGACGGCGTTGCATGCGCGACTGCTTCGGCAGCGGTGTCGATCGCTCGATCGATTGACCGCAGGCCATACTCCTCGAGACCATGCACGATGATGCCGCCGCCGACCCAAATCATAGCCGCTGTGCCAATACCGCTGAGAAATGTTAGCAATACGGGCATTACACGAACGATTGCGCGACCGAGCGCCCGGCTTAAACCACCAAGGACCGATCCTTGCTCGTTTTTGGCAAGCGCAACGCCGGCATCGTCAGCCTTCACGATCAAAGCGACCACGCCGTAAACAGCAACAGTGATACCCACCCCTACAAGCGCCAACACGAGCGCTTGTGTCACGAGGTTCCCTGCGGTCACAGACGCCAACGTGATTGCCATAATCTCAGCGGAGAGGATGAAATCGGTCTTGATGGCGCTCGCCACTTTCTCGTCCTCGACCGTTCGTGGATTCAACGCCACCGTGCCGAGCTGAGCCTCATGGAAGTGCGCTTGATGCGGAACAAGTAGTTCATAGACTTTTTCCGTGCCCTCGTAGCACAGATAGGCTCCGCCAAGCATCAACAGTGGCGTGATGGCTCCGGGAAGAAAGTAACTGAGTGCGAGCGCGCCGGGCAGCAGGATCAAGACCTTGTTGCGCAGAGACCCCGCGGCGATCTTGCCGACAATAGGCAGTTCGCGCTGGGCTGCGAAACCGACCACGTAGCGAGGCGTGACGGCAGCGTCGTCGATGACGACACCCGCCGCCTTCATCCCTGCCTTGGCCGCCTGCGTAGCCACATTGTCAAGCGAAGCGGCCGCCACCTTCGCTATCGCTGCAACATCGTCGAGAAGAGCAATCAGGCCGACGCTCACGTCTCGGCTCTCCGTTTCCCACTCAATCTCCGCGACGAGCCCACCGCTCCGACGCTTTTCCTCCGGTGGCGCGAAAGCCAACCGACCGCCGGTTCTTAGCACGTCACGGGGCGGTCGCGGAGTTCGAGCGTGCGATGATCCGCGAACGGTCAACGGGGGACTGGCGCGAGCCAAGGCGAACGGTAAGGTGTTGGGCCGTCCAAAGGGTTAAGCCCGCAGTCGCGCGAGAGCCGGAGGATCAATCGCATTGTCCTAAGACAAGTGTCCGCTGTCCAGATCAGAATATCGTCCTCAACGGGACGGGGCGGGGCAAAATACTCGGACCACCCCCCGGCGCGCGGGCTCCATCGTCGCGCTGAAGCTCGAACGCTTCGCCGAGCACATGCGGCGCGGGCCGCGAGCCGGTTGGTGCGCGGTTGGCTGGCGAAAATCGCCGCTTTTGACCCAAATCAGTTTCCTTCGACGTTCACAGCTTAAGGTAAGTTTTCACATTATGAAGCTCCGCGCCGGGGTGCTGCGATGCTTCGCCAAACCAGCCTTAGAGTGAGCGAATGCCTGAATAAGGCGGTTGAGGCTCGCCTGCTACACGATGCTGAGACCAGCCCCGATAACAGGCTCACGTACCTGCAGATTGAGCAATGCTGGAACCGCTCAGTGCTATGAACTCATGGATCAGCTGGAAGCTTTTATGAAATAAGCTCAGCCGCGATGGCGGTGGTGGCTAACTCCTGGCGAAAGGGCGAAGCAATCGGCCTCAGGTGACCATTTGCTCCAGCGTATCACGGTCGCTCAGCACGATGTGTCTAGTGGTTCGCAGGGCGATCGCCGAGGTGTCCTCGAGCTTTGTAGCACGCGGGATACGGTCTCACTGCTAAGGCCCAGATAATCGGCGATGTCTTGGCGTGGCTGGCATTCGATTTCGTTGTTAAGCTCAGTGCGGGCGCTCATCTCAAGCAGGAATGTGGCTACCCGTTCCGCGGCGCTCTTTTTGAGCAAGAGCAGGTGGCTTTGCGTACGATGAAGCTCGTTAGCAACATGCGCCCATAGGTCACCCGCGCTATCAAGAGCCGACGGTTCCTTTTTGTCGGTCTGGGTGGACCATCGTGCGTCTGAGTTGTTAACTCGGCCGCCATCTTTAACTCCCCACCAAGATGACGCAACTCTGTCAGCTGCGAACCGTCGCTCCCGGCATAATCTTAGTTCATCTACTCAAGCTCTGTCATCTCATGGTTGAATAATACCGCGACTGGCTTCGGAAATCCTGCTTGCGATGTTGGGATTGGCCGTCACCCGATTGCCTTCGATCTGGGGCCACCTTGGCGCCGCTGTCAGAAGCCCACAGGATGTCGGCATGGCCATCGCCGTTGAAGTCGTTCTTATTTTTCAACGGCGGCAATCTCGACACCAACAGTGTTTCGGGGGAGGCTACCGTTGCCCGGGCCTGGGTGCCGCTCAACGGAGGACCGCAGTGAGCTTGCTGTCAGCTGACCGCCGGTTGACCGCTGATTTTTGGGGCTGCATGCGAGGCATAAGCTCAGCCGTGATGATCATCGTCGTGATGCTCGTTACAGGCTCGAGCGTCTTGGCCGCTGAAACCAAGCGGGTGCTGTTGCTTCACTCTTTTGGTCCCGATGTGAAACCCTGGAGCGATTACGCGAGATCCATCCGCGCGGAACTGAAACTGCAATCGCGATGGCCGTTGGAACTCTACGAGCATTCGCTAGTGACGGCGCGTTCTAGTGATGAAAACCCGGAAGTACCATTCGCCAACTACCTTGGCGCCCTGTTTGCCAAACGCCAGCCCGATCTGATCGTGAGCATTGGCGCGCCGGCTGCTGCCTTTGTCCAGAGGCATCGGCAGAAGCTCTTTCCCACGGCCCCCATGCTGTTGACGGTGGTCGATCAGCGTCGAGTTCAATACTCCGTGCTTACCCCGAATGACGCGGTGGTCGCTGTCTCGATCGATTACCTTCGTGCCCTTGAAAACATCCTCCGGGTGTTGCCGGATACCAAACGCGTAGCGCTGGTAGTTGGTAGCTCTCCAATTGAAAAGTATTGGTTGGACGAGATACGTAGCGAGTGGAAGCCTTTTGCAGAACGAATAACAATCATTCCATATAGTGACCTATCGTTCGAGGATATCCTCAAGCACGCCGCCGCGCTTCCGCCGCAGTCCGCGATTTTCTGGGAGCTGATGGTGGTCGATGCGGCGGGCGTTTCGCACGAAGAAGGAACCGCACTCGCAAAGCTGCATGCTGCCGCGAACGCGCCTATTTTCAGTTACACCGATGCCTTCTTCGGCCGTGAGATCGTAGGCGGTCCGCACGTGCCGGTGGACGAAGCAGGCCGACGGACGGCTGAAGTTGCTATCCGTATTTTGGGCGGCGAAAAGCCGGGCGACATCAAAGTCCCGCCGGTCGGGTTTGGAACGCCAAAATACGATTGGAGAGAAATGCAGCGGTGGGGCATAAGTGAGAGCCGTCTGCCGCCAGGAAGCGAAATCTACTTTCGCACCCCTACCGTCTGGCAACAGTATCGCCTGCATATCCTTGCGGTGGCTGCTGCACTTCTGCTGCAGGCCGCCATGATTTCTTGGCTGCTGTATGAGCGAGTGCAGCGCCGCCGCTCAGAAGCCGAGGCGCATGACCTGAGCGGCAAACTCATCACTGCCCAAGAGGAGGAGCGCGCGCGGCTTGCGCGCGAGCTGCACGACGACGTCACGCAGCGTCTGGCCTTGCTGGCGATCGATGCCGGTCGCGAAGGACAACGTCCGGCGAATGCCGACAGCAGCGCAGCAATGCGCACGATGCGCAACGGGCTGGTCCGATTGAGCGAGGACGTGCATGCGCTGTCGTATCGGCTGCATCCCTCGATCCTCGAAGATCTCGGCTTGGTCGAAGCGATGAGATCCGAGTGCGACCGGTTTTCACGAATGTGCCCCACACAGTTGGAAACGAAACTCGAGGAAGACATCGAAACGGTGCCGCGCGATCCCGCGCTCGGCCTTTTTCGGATCGCCCAGGAAGCGCTACGCAATATAAGTCGTCACGCCAAGGCAACCCGCGCAACGGTTTCGCTGCGACGCCTGAATGGTGGTCTGGAACTCGTGATTACCGACGACGGAGCGGGGTTTGATCCTGGGCGTGATCGCAAGAGGACAAGTCTCGGGCATGCCAGCATGCGGCAACGGGCATTCCTGCTGGGGGGCAAAGTCGAGGTAGTGAGCGCGCCGGGCCGCGGTACGACGATCCGGGCCTGGATACCATTGAAGGAGGAACACGCTGAGCCGTTCGCGTCTGCCGCTGGATGACGATCGCCGCATCGACAGCGGCTGACGCAGCCGTGCTTGGGACGTATGCATCAAATGGTCAAGTCATGGCGGGCCCATGATCGTGAGCATAATGAGCACGACGACCGCGAGGCTAACGAAGATCGATAGCACGGCCAGGATCTCGATTAGATCGACCCGCGCGGCAATCCGTCGCTTCATGCGGGTTGGCCCAGCGCAGAATCAGGGCCCTCGGTGCGAGCGTGATCGGTTTCCGGCACCCGCGGCTCGCCGAGCGCGAAGGCGCGTGAGTTGCGACTGGCGACGTGGAGGACCTTGGCCGCCGCGGCGAGAGTGAGACCGGGGGCATGGGGGCCAGTGCGATATTCGTGCTTGGTCATGCCGACCTAGATGGACAAAGACGTCCTCGGTGCAATGGTCGATTTGGCTTGTTGGCGCGCGCCAACAAATCTTTGGCAAGTGCTAACAACTAACGGATGGGTGAGAGACGGCATCAGCATGAGAAGAGCGAAAAACGTCTCACGAGGCGACCTATCGGCGTCGCGCGCATCAATCGATCTCGGATGAAAAAGCCGCGGGAAGTGATCGAGCCGATGTGGGGCGTCTACGCCCTTGCGCAAGCGCGCCGAGCGCCTCGGTTCGGCACGGGCTCCGGATCAGCGCCAAGCGATCGAGCGCGCCGTCAACTAATACCTGATTCTGGCCGGTGATCGATAACGCATCGGTGGGCAACAGGAAGCGTGAACCGCGGCCGAGCTAAAGCGGATCGAGCCGAAGGAAACGACGGCCCGCCGAGAGGCTAGGGGACACCGACGAGCCGTCGCCGGGATGCTCGAATGAGCGAGCCCGCAAACTCTACCATGGGGCAATTCGCGCGGCTTTGATCTGGATCAGTCGGGCAGCTCATCTTGCGGGCCATCGGCTATCCGTAGCGGGCCGCTGCCGACCCAGGACTGGGCGGCCTCGCCCTGCCCGTTCTGCTGGAGCTCCTTGATAATTGTGCCGAGTTCCTCCGCTGAGCACGCTTCCGGCCGCGGCACCGCCAAGGGGGCTGCCAATCCGCCTGGGATCATGTCGGCAAGGCTGCCACCCGCGGCGGCGCTCCCTGGCCTACCACTCGGTACGCCGCCTAACAGGCCGCTAGGCGCTCCAGTAGGGCCATCCCGTGGAGTACGCCCCTGAGCGCCATGCACTGATCGAGATCAGAACCTCGCTGGCAGTGGTCGGCTAACGTTCGCCGACGTCCGCCCGAAATGCGTGCAGACCAGGCGCGATGCCATGACCCGACACAGCAAGAACAGGATCACACCGAAGACGAACGAGCAGGACTTCCCGTTTCTCGTGAGGCTTGCCTTGCCCCGCAAAGGCTTCGGCGCCACACTCGATGTGATGCTTGGGTTTCATCGCGAGCGAGGCATCGAGCCCCGTCGCGGCCGACGCGCTCAACAGGATCATCGCGTGTACACAACTTGGTGCTTCGCGGACCCGGCCCATGCCGATGAATTCGCGCACCAGTTCGGCGGGCGGCGCGTGTTGCGACTCGCGCCGAATGAAGAGTGCGGCGACCCCAACGGTTTTGCCACCACGATCAGCTCAGATCCATAGAATTGCGCCGGAATGCAGGAGACTGCCTGAAGCAGGTCCGATACGCCACAAGCTCGCCGGATAGGATTCTTCTGCTCAACTTCGCCTACGCCTGGTCAAGCTCAGCCAACAAGTAATTCCACGGCGCTGTCCAGGCACGCGGCCAATCCGGATTGCGGCGCGCTTGCCGGCGCAATGACGGTCGACGCGGCAGTGACCGGCGCCTGCGAGGTCGCGGAGAGTCAGACCCCCGGTCCTCGGCGTCGCAGTACCCTATGCGATCTCCAACGTGGTCCTGACGGTGCTCGGGCCGATCATTGTCGGTCTCACCTTCGTGGCCTGAGGGCCCCTCACGCAACCGATCATCCGCAGCCGGTTACCGCTGAACATTGGGCCGAAGAGGGTGGGCGCGCTCCCGGCACCGGCGACGGCCTTCGGGCCTGATCGCCTGGCGGCGCCGAACCGTTATGCTGATCTAGATCAGGTAATCGATTCGGCCGGGGGCGTACTGACGGCATTGCCTGCCCCGCCCGCGGCGCGCGCAGGGCAGATGGGATGTCGCCAGGGAGCGGAGCGCGTGCGGACCGTAGCGGCGAGGTGAAAGCCCCTAGTCTGACCGAGCCTCAACGTGAGGGCCCGATAGCCGACCTGGAGCGCCTCGGATACTCGCACGTGCGGACCAGCTGCACGGATTGCGGCCATAACGCTTTCACGTCGTTCTTTCTGATGCGAACGCGCGGGACCATCACCGAAGCGACCACTTTCCTGGAGCTTGCAGACAATATCCGATGCCCGAAGTGCAGGCACAAGCTGCCGGTCAATTCGGTGCGTCCCATCCATCAAAGCGAGGTGCCCGGCTCTGGCGGACCGAGAAAGGAGCGTCGCGACAGCCTGTGAACCGATCTGCCGGCACAAAGACCTGGACCGGCGCGTCTGCCCGTGAGTTAGGGTTTTCCTTTCCCGACCGGGCAGCGATAGAACGGCATCTCCATATCCTCAAGGCCGGGAAAGAGGCGGTTTATCTTATCCGGCTCCAATACGCGTACGGTCAGTTGCACGTTCGAAAGCATGACATCGGTCGCGCATGAGGCGATCATGTGAACGACTGGCGCGTCGACTTTGGTTCGCAACAGCTTGCACGTCATGCCTGCCGGGATCATCGTCCCGACGTTTCCGCGACGCTCACGACCATGGCTTTTGACCACGGCCGCTTGGGATCGGCGACCTGATCGTCGAACCCGAAGGGCCGTCCTTCATCTCCAGTACAGTTGCGCGTCGCCGTGTGGACCGGCGACACTCGTTACACAAGACCCTGAGCGGGCGTGGAGCAGACAGCGACCTTGTCGCTACTGGAGGCGCGACTGTACCTATTTCGGTGGCTCAAATTGGCCGCGCTCCAGGCGCCACGAACGGCGCGAGTAGAGTGGAGCGATTCCGTCACCCCCTTCGAGGAATTTCAGATCGCAGCAGGTAAGGCATCGCAGTTGAGAACGTCCCCTGCACTGTCTCGGCAAGTTTGGGCTCGATAGCAAGCCGCTCGAGGGTACGGTAGTCTCGGTATGATGCCGTTGGGGAGACGGGCAATGAGCCGCCCGCAGGTGCCACCAACTGACCATCACAGTCGGACGCACGGGCCGGGGCGGGCGGTGCTGTGTCAAGAGGAAGCTGCGGTGGCCAGCAGGCCACAAGCAGTCGTTTTGCGCCCGCCCCCCGGACTTTTGCGATCGTGTGCACCGGCCCTCTTTGCTAGAGGCCGGTGGAGAATTGCCCGAGCAGCCTGCGCTTGCGTGGGAGCCGCCATGTTCGTATTGGCGGGGCCTAGACGCGGCCACAGCCCAGTCCAAGCATGTGTTGGTACTCCATTCCTTTGGCCAGCATTTCAAGCCGTGGAAAGAGTATGCGGAGACGATCCGAGCGGAGCTGAATCAACAATCGCCGTGGGTGCTGGACATCACCGACCAGTCGCTCGTAGCGGCCCGTTCCGGTGATCAAAATCCGGAGGTTCCGTTCGTCGAGTATCTGCGTGCGTTGTTTGGCAAACACGCGCCCGACTTGATTGTCAGCATTGGCGCGCCCGCTGCCGCCTTTGTCCAGCGGCATCGGAAGGATCTCTTTGCCACAATTCCCATGGCGTTCACGGCAGTAGAAGGGCGCCGTGTTGACTATGCGGCTCTTACCGAGAATGACGTCGTTGTCGCGGTTTCCATCAACTATTTTGCTGCCTTCCAGAACATCCTGCAGGTGTTGCCGGACACCAAAAATGGCGCGGCTCTGTCAAGGCTTCACGCCGTCGCCAACGCGCCCATTTTCTCTTATGACGATTCCTTCTTCGGCCGTGCGATCGTTGGCGGTCCGATTCATTCGGTGCTTGAGAGCAGCAGACAGACAGCGGCCGTTGCCGTCCGCTTGCTCGGCGGCGAGAAGGCAGGCGACATCAAAATCCCGCCCGTTGAATTTGCAAGGCCGAAGTTCGACTGGAGAGAATTGCGCCGCTGGGGCGTCAGCGAGAGTCGCCTACCACCCGGAAGTGAAATCCACTTTCGCAGTCCGAGCTTATGGAATCAATACAGAACACAGATCCTGGGGGTCGTCGCCATCGGTTTGGGGCAGTCTGTGCTGATTGTTTGGCTTCTTTATGAGCATCGACAGCGCCGTCGCTCGGAGGCGGCAGCGAATGAGCTGAGCGGCCGGCTTATTAGTGCGCAGGAGGAGGAGCGAGCGCGGCTCGCGCGCGAACTGCACGATGACGTGACCCAGCGCCTGGGCGTGCTGGCGCTCGAGGCCGGTCGCGAGGAACGCAATTTGCCGAACAGCGTTGGCGGCGCCGCAATGCGCTCGATGCGAGAAGGCTTGGCGCGCCTCAGCGGGGACGTTCACGCCTTGTCGTATCGCCTGCATCCTTACCATTCTCGAAGATCTCGGCTTACGCGAGGCGCTGAAGTCCGAGTGCGAACATTTTTCCGAGACAGCCTCGTTCCGCATTGATTTGACCGCCGATGAAATCCCCGACCAAGTGCCACACGACGTAGGACTCTGTCTTTTTCGTATTATCCAGGAGAGCCTGCGCAATATCGCACGTCACGCTGCAGCCAGCCGGGCGGACATTCGACTGCGGCGGTTGGACGGCGTGCTGCAGCTCACGGTGAGAGACAACGGAGTGGGCTTCGATCCTGCGCAGGATCGCGCCAAAGCGAGCCTCGGACTTGCCAGCATGCGACAACGAGTGACGCTGCTCGGGGGCAAGCTCAACATCGAGAGCAGGCCGCTCCAGGGTACTACAATTTCCGCCTGGGTGCCCGATCGGGGAACCGTCCACTGAGTTCACGAGCACGCACTGCTGCTTGGCGACTATTGCACCGTCAGAAGGCATCGACGCTTCAACCGCGGACTTCGTTCTTCATATTCCCGCTCTCGAAATCGGAGGGATTTGAGAATCACGCCGACCAATTCATTCGATCACCGCGTTGGCGCGTGCGCAGCGTGATCGGGAGCGCGATGCCGAACGCCTGGCGGTGTTGATGTTGATGGTGCGGTCGACTTTCGTGGATTGCGCAGGAAATGAGCGGAATCTGCCCTTCAGGCAGCGGCGCCGTGGCGGGCTTTTTCCAGGCGGCGCTCCTGATCGACGTATCACGGGCAGCGTCGGTGCGGAGCATCTCGTGGGTCGCGACCTCGTCCTCGGTGACCGGCGTAATCGCAAGGTCTTGTATTCGGTGCGTTTGGGATCGCGCTTGACGGTCATATAGAGCTGCCGCATGCGCGCATAGGTCCACGCCCAGCACGCTGTCTTACTCACCATTTCGTAGATGACGGGGTTCGCCGTGCCGCCCGCCCCCTGCCTTAATCAGGTTGCCGGGCGGGCGTGGGTCAGCTCGGCTACCTTCTTGACGTGGGCGACAGCGGAGCGCGCGCCGGCGGTCTTGGTGAACAGCTCCAGCGTCTCGTCCTCGTCGTCGCGCACGGGAGTGAGGGCGACATCCGTGTAGGCCTTCGCCTTCGACGAGCGGGTGATCACTACGGCCCAGAAGACGAGCCACGAGATCCTGCCCACCATGAGCACATTGCGCGTGAGCGTGTCCCACACGAAGCGCGGCCAGAATACCAAACTGCTTTCACGTGTGAGGCCGGGGCGGCGCTCGGAGGGGTGCTTGAGGCGGAACATCCCGCTCTGCAGCGGATGCACGCCATCGAGCGGGTCCGACGTTGAGAACGTGAGCAAAAGCTTGAGCAGGCTGAACATCGGTCCGCCGGTCGCCACCGTGCGCCGCATTAAGGTACGCATGTGCTCAGGCGTGTAGTAGAGCGACCAGGCCTCCTTGTAGATCGCGGTCCACTCCTGCTTGCTCATCCGCGGATGGCCGGTGCAGACGTGCTCCGCGTCGTAAATATTGAGATCGCCGTCCATGGCCACACCGGTGCGCCAGAGCGTCTGGTGGTCCTCCGAGCCCGGCAGCGGGGTGAGGCAGAAGAATTCGAGAATGTCGAGCGGTAGTTCGTTCTGGACGATGCGGATGTCGCGCCGGATCGTCTCCGGGGTGTCCGCGGGAAAGCCCAGGATATAACCGCCGAGCGTCATGATGCCCTGCGCCTTCCAGGCCAGTAGCATCTTGCGATATTCGGTAATCTTGTTCTGGCGCTTCTTGGCGGCGGCCAGATTGTCGGGGTTGACGTTCTCGAGCCCGATGAACACCCGCGTGACGCCGGCACGCTTGGCCTTTTCGACGAAGTTTGGGATCTTGTGGCAGAGCGTGTCGACCTGCACCATCAGGCCGAGCGGGATCTTGTCCTTCTCGCGTAACTCGGTCAGCCGATCGAAGATCGACTCCCACTCCTTGTTGCGCGCAAAATTGTCGTCGGTGATGAAAAATTTGCAAATGCCTTGCGCCCAGTTGAGGCGCACCAGCTCCTCCACATCCTCAGCCGAGCGATACCGCGACTTGCGACCCTGAACATTGATGATAGTGCAGAACGAGCACTGGTAGGGGCAGCCGCGGCCGGCATCAAAGCTGGCGCTCAGGCCGAGCGTGCGCTCGACGTACCGCTTGGGGAGAAACGGCACGGGCGTGCCCGCCATCCCCGGCAGGTCCTTCATGTAATCGTAGAGCGGGGCGAGCCGCTCGGCGGCGGCATCGCGCAGCAGGCCGTCGAGCCGGCCCTCGGCTTCGCCAGCGAACATCGCGATGCCGAGCTCGCGGCAGGTGTCGAGCTCGACTGCCCGACCGTCAAGCATCGAGACGCAGCCGGAGACATGGAAGCCGCCCATGGCGACCGCGACGCCGGCCGCGCGGAACGGCCGCGCAAGATCAAGCGCGCGAGGATACTGATTCGATTGCACGCCGATGAGCGCGATCAGCCCGAAATTGTCGTGACGTCGAAAGCGCTCGATTAGCGCCGGCACGTCGACGCGCACGCTGGTCTCGTCGAGCGCGTCGATCTCGATCTCGACGTCGCCGCCCAGCACCTGACGCTTGGCGCAATCGGCCGCAATGCCGTACACGGCGGCCAGCGAGTTCGAGGGGATCATCGCGCGCCACCAGCGGATCACGTAGCCGTCGTCGTGGTAGTGCGACGGCTTGATCAGCACCAGTTGGAACTTGCGCATCGGATTGCCGCCCGCTTCAGATCAGCCCCTGACCGTAGTCATAATGCGACTTTGTAGCAAATTGACCATAACATGATGGCTTGGGGCGCGACGAATCCGACAATAGGAGTCCATTCCGGGGCGGAGCGGAGTGGACCCGCCGGCATGGTGCTGGATTTCGGCGCTACTGGCGCTGGAAGTCTCGCCATCCAGGAGGTCGTCCGCCAATCGATGTAAACTTACGAGCATTGACCCGGCGGATCAGTATTGAGAACGTGCTTTGGGGCGCGCCGCGCATTCGCGTGCGGCAGCTGCGTGATGCCAAGATCAAACCTTTGGTCGAGACCTTCAACGGCGACGTGCTGGATATTTACGCCATGGCCTGTGGTTGGGTGCTCGCCCGTGCGCACGCGAAGGTCAGCGAAGTATCTGCGACGATCAGCGGCTATCTCGGTTTTTCGAGCAAGTTCGACGAGGCGATGGGCAAATTTGCGCTGGCCTGCGCAGATCAGGCGGAGCGCGACTATGGCGCCCTCAAGACCGGCAGTACGGAAAGGAACGGTCTCTGTCTATCAAGAGAGCTCCTAAGCGACGCGAAACCCGGATTCGCACCTGGTGCTTCGCTTGGGACGGCGGATTACACTCTGCGAAAAGGCGTTCCCATTCGCCATGGGTGGGGTCGGCCGTAGAGGCGCAAATCTCTCGCCCGCTCTCATTGGTCACGATCGCTCGAACGAACCTGGATGTCAGGCTCTCGCTCGAGCTCCCGAGACAGTCAATGAAAGACGGGCCTCGCGCAGCGCGGATTCAGGACCGGCAATGCGACGGACACGTGCTCATGCACTGGAGGTTTTCGCGAACCTGTCTCCGGCTCAGAGCCAACCGGTGGAACAATGACCATCAGCTATTCGGCGAACAGTCCAGCACCTGATCGTCGCCTGGAAAAGCCGCGCGGGTTGCGGACTGCCGCCGGATGCGCGCCGACACGCAACGAACCAGCAGCTCTGCGGGTTCGGCCGAGTCTCGGGCACTGGCCGGTTGCGGACTCCCACGCACGGTCCTGAATTGGCTTGCCCAGGTTCTCACCGGCCGCGCCACCCGCCCCCGGCCCGACGATCCGCGCACGGTCTCGACGGCGTTCGAGGACCCCGCGTCGACCAGACTGGGCCAGTTCTTCGGCACGGCGGCCGACAAGCATCCGGGCCTCTCCGGCTTCAGCCTCTTGAGCCACGGGCGCGAGGCCTTCATCGTCCGTCTGGCGCTGGCCGATCGCCGCCGCATTGTCAGCAACCATCAACTTGTTGTGCATGCGTATCGCCGTCCCACATGTAGTACTGCATGTCGAGACTTCGCTCGGCCAAGTCGTGGCGTGAACACCATCGCCAATTATCGCGATCTGGACATGTTGGCGGTTGGGCCTGTCGTCCGCGATCTGTCGGAGGTATTTGACCGATACTGGAACAGCCGCTCGACCGTGCTGATCGCGGCCATCGTCGATCGCGCCTATGGCGCTGCCGATCTCGATGCCATCCTGATTCGCTTGCGTGAGGAGAACGCCGCAGCCGACTACCCTTATCCAATCCTTATCCGATCGACCAGGACCTGGACGAGCTGGCGGCCGGGGCGCCGAGCTTCGCGACAATCTCGTGTGGGCACACGGCCGAATCATCGCCGACGACCCGGAAACCATCGCCCGCGGCAAGGAGAGCGACGACGTGGTCGAGTTCATCCGCGGACGGGTCGCCCAGCTGAAAGAGGAGTTGCTCGTCGAGTCGCCCTTTCGTTCTACCCGCCGGGGCGCAGGCAACCTGCAGGAGCGCAATGTCCGGGTGCGCGGGCTGACCAACTCGCTCGCTTCGAACGACATGCTGCCGGCGCATTCAGGCTATGCCAAGACCCGCAGGCGGCTGCTCGAGAACGGCATGGAACTATACGAGCTGCGCCCGGATACCGACGCCTTCCGGGCGGGCTGGTCGCTCCTTTCCGGGCGGCTGCCGCGACTAGCACGGGTCACCTGGGAGGGCCAAACGCGATCGCAGACCATCGTCGCGCCGCGGCGCGAGGATGCCCTGTGCATCTCGAAGCGCGCGGATCTTTTGACAGGGGCCAAACATGACGACGTTTGTTCTGATAAATTTTGGTCTGGAGCGAAGCAGCACCGCCCCCGCCTACTCCTGTCCGGGTTGACGAGTATCAAACCGACGTTGCGTGCGAGGCGGCAGCAAGTGTTTGGCGATCACCTAGCGGTCACACGCCCCGCAAACTTCGCGCGAAACCGTCTGTCCCCAGGGGCGCGGTGGACCGGGGTACAGTAAAATAGTCCAGATGGCGCGCGCTGCTGCGGGCCAGATAAAGGGGAAATGCCATGGAACTCCAACCAAACGTCAAGAAGTACGTGGCCGAAGCGGTCGGCACCGCAGTGCTTGTGCTGGTCGGCTGCGGGGCCGTTGCGATCGGCGCGCTCGACGGCCGGACCTTCGTGAACGTGATCGGAATCGCGTTCGCTTTCGGACTGTCGGTAACGAGCATGGCTTACGGGATCGGTCCGGTTTCGGGCTGCCACATCAATCCCGCGGTTACCATCGCGATGGCCACGGCCGGCCGCATGCCGGTGAATGAGGCGATCGGCTACATCGCGTCGCAGTTCGTCGGCGCGATCGTCGGGGCCGGCCTGCTGGTTCTAATCCTGAAGGGCAAGGCCAGCGGCTACGACCTTTCCGCGGCAGAACTCGGCCAGAACGGTTGGGGCGAAGGGTATAACGGCAACTATGGTCTCGGCGCCGCGCTTCTGACGGAGTTTCTAGCCACGCTCATCTTCATCGTGGTCATTCTCGGTGCGACCAATCCAACCGCGACCCTCGAGGTCGCCGGGCTGGTTATTGGACTGACCCTGTTCGCGCTGCACTTCGCGTTCATCAACGTCACCGGGCTGTCGGTCAATCCAGCGCGCAGCCTTGGCCCGGCGGTATTCGTCGGCGGCAAGGCACTCGGCCAAGTCTGGCTGTTCCTGATCGTACCAAGCTTGGCCGGTGCGGCGGCGGGTTGGCTATTCCGCAATCGGGTGCTGGCGCCTTAGAATCTTTGCGTCAGGTCCACTTGGCCTTTTGTGGAAAGCGCTTGAGCATGTCCTAGCCGCCGCCGAGTCGTCGCCTTATCTTCGTCGCCACGGAAAGGCCCCGGTCGCGCGGGTTCTGTCGCTGGCATTCATACGCGAGCCCGTAGACGGCGAAGCACCTTCCCATTAGCACGCAGTCGAGGTTGTCCCGGCCCATTTCGCGCCTGAGCAAATGCAACATCGAAATCATCAGGCAAATCTCCGGTGTCGAGCACCGTAGCGATGTTACGCTTCTTGCGGGGCGGCGGCGCAAGTCCTCGAGCGCCTGCGCTGGCGGATCGCCTTGATCCGTCGACACAATCTTCATCAGTCTTCCCATTTCACCCTCCTTCTGCTGAAAAACTCTCAGCGCGGATCGACAGCCTGCATAGCGCCTCTTCGCGTGGTGCTACTTCATGTGGTGATCGTAAAACGAGTTGGTACGAGTCCGCGGTAATGCCATTTATTCCGACGAACGGCCGGTCCATATCAATGATTACGAAAAGCACCATGGAGAGGAATCCTGCCAAACCGAGAAGAAGGACGGCCTGGAAGCGCGCGTTCTCGACGTGGAAGAACAAGCACAGAATGAGACAACCCATCGCCCCGGGGAGCAACACGAACCACATCACACCCGGGAGCGCCGACTGTACCGCATCCAGCCGCTGGCGGCGCTTCTGCACCAGCTCATTCAACGAGCGCAGTGTCTCAGCATGAAGGATTTTCTGCGATTCGGTCTCAGGCTCGAACGTAAAAAGCTGCGCCTGAAGGCGATCCATCCACTTCACGCCCTCGCGGGGAACTTGACCCTTGCGCTGCTGGGGCCATGCATCGCGAATAATTTGTTCGGTGTAGCCGCGGAGAATGTCACGGGATTCGTCGCGAAGAGGTTGCGGATACCCGCCCAGATCCCGCCACAGGCTCGTTATCGATGTCGCCTCGCCGGACACGATATCGGACACCTCGAATGCCGTTGCCATACTCCGACCGCGGTCAGCGCTGCGATCAAACCATAGAGGAGGCGTGGGCGGGCCGATGACCATGCCAGGCGATCAGCGGTGAATTATCGGGCCGAGAATGCAATGTTCTGATCTGGATCAGAGTGCGATCTGCCTAGCGGGCGCAGCGTTGGCCCGGCATGGAATATCTTTCTGGGCGCTGACGGGCATGAGGCTAGGCCGGTCCAGCCGGCGGGCCAAACCCACCGTGGGTTGGTCCACCACCGTTTACTGGACGCTGGTAGGCGTGCAGGTGACCCTGGCGGCCGAGCAGCATCTGTGCTCGCGATACCCGGCTCGCCGGATCGGTTCTCGACCGCGAAAGAGCCGTCAACGCTCCAATCTCCTCATCGCTCATCGCCAACTCAACCGCGTGCCGCCATCTTGCCATGATGCCGCTCCTCGCTCCGTCATTCGCAAACGAGGAATCCACAACTCAACGACCAGTTCCATAGCTGCCGATTTCATGGAATCGGTCGTCTAGGGCGCTATCATGGTATCCAAGAGGTGATGTGCACCGGCGGTGGCAGCAGATCCGTCTGCCCTACCAGCAGGGAGCGCATGTCTGGTCAAAGTGGGCACCTCGGATCGAAAGTTTACTGTGGCGGGAGCGCGCGACTTTGATCTCGATCAGAGTAGCTTCCACCACGCCTCGGTAGGATGCCACCCTGGAGGTGGCGCGCATGGGCTTGTTCTACTGGACCATGGTGGGCATTGGCGCCGTGGTGTTCGCCGTGGTCGCCGGCATTTTCGTCTGGCTCTTGTACACGTTGATCTGGATCAGAGCAGCTCTTCGCCCATGGCCCCTGCCAGGGCTGGCTCCTATGGGGTTTTTGTACTGGACCCTCGTAGGCTTTAACGCCGTGGCGTTGGCCGCCGGCGCCGCGATTTTCGCGTGGCTTTTGTACTTCGACCCGATGTGATCATGTTATCAATCCGCACTTTGAGGATAGACCATCCCGCCGGGACCCAGGGGATGGCTTCGTTCATCAAGAGTGCGGCGACCGAGATCTAGGATCGGCTATGGTCAGCCTCACAAATCCATTTGGAGCGGTCCACGCTGCGTCGAGGCCGCGCAACGTGCCCCCCACATCCCTGTTCGAGAATCGCATCCATGCTGTCAAAGAAATGAGGTTGGCTGCATCTACGGACTCTTTCAGCAGAATCTCTATTAGCAGACGTTGCTCCTGGAACCGGCCGGTATCGCGCGGCGGCCGGAACCGAGCGCGGTGCAGTTCGCACTTTGTGTTCGTTTCTTGATCCAGATCAGCACCGGCCGAACGGATTTGAGCAGAATCGCACGAGAACTGTGGCGTACCTGACATACCGCACAGTGAACTGTGGGAGCCGCACTGTGTCGTGGCGGACCCGTTGTTTTGGAGGCATGTGGCCGGGGCGCAATCGGTTCCAAGTGGCTGCGGCGGCACAGGCAAGTTCGGAGCAGCTCCGGTGGAGCAGAAGCATGGATCAATGAGCGAGCAATCAAATGCCAGCGGAGAATGATCAGGTTCCTGCTCCGACACCGTTCGGCTCGACGACAGTCGATGCTGCGATCCTGATCGGCCTCCTCGGCCTGCTCGGATATTGGTCGCTGCAGGTGCTCGGCCCCTTCCTGACCGTCGCGCTGTGGAGCGCGATCCTGGCGGTTGCGCTCTATCCGTTATTCGATTGGCTGGCGCAGCAGCTTGGCAGCCGCCGGCTGGCCGCCGCGCTGATTACCTTGCTGTGCCTGCTGGTCGTCATCGGCCCCGTCACTTGGCTCGGATTCGGCCTCATCGGTGGCGTCGAGATGCTGCTTGAGAAACTTGGCACCGAGCTGCCATTAATTCCCCTGCCCCCCGAATCGCTGAGGGGTTGGCCGGTGATCGGCGAACATCTGCATCGGTTCTGGACGGCCGCGGCCACGGATATGAAAGCGATCTTGATCGACGTGGCTCCGAAGCTCAAGCCAGTCGGCGGCAAGCTGGTCGACATCGCTGGCGGCGTCGTATTCGGTCTTCTGCAATTCATCGCCGCGATCATCATCGCCGGGTTCCTGTTCTCTCCGGGACCGCGCCTGGTCGACTCGCTCACGGCGTTTGCGCGCCGGATTCTGAGCGACCGAGGCGAGGAGATGGTGCAACTGGCCGGCAATACTATACGCAACGTATCTCGCGGCGTGGTCGGCGTCGCGCTGGTGCAATCGTTTTTTGCCGGTCTCGGTTTTCTCGCCGCAGGTGTTCCGGCTGCCGGCTTTCTCGCCTTCCTCGCACTGCTGCTGGGGATCATTCAGATCGGGCCGGCGATCCTGCTGATCCCCATCATCATCTGGAGTTGGCTGGCGATGGAGACAACGACGGCCGCCGTCGTGTTCACGGTCTACATGCTAGTGGTCGGATTGATGGACAATGTGCTGAAGCCAATCGTCATGGCGCGCGGGGTGGCAACGCCCATGCCGGTCATTCTTATTGGGGTCATCGGCGGGACAATAGCTTACGGGATCAGCGGCTTGTTTTTGGGCCCGATCATCTTGTCGGTAGTCTGGGCATTGCTCGTGGCCTGGGTGCAGCGTGACCGCGTGGTTGCGACAAGCGGCCAGCCGAGCGCCGTGAAGTCGACCCTGCGCTGATCGTCGCGGCGAACGGCCGCGATGCCGCGCTGCTCTGTTTCGAGTATCCACCAGATCCCCGGCGCCTGGACTTCCTGCACCAGGTCAAAAGGGGACGAACCCCTCCGTTCTCGTGATTAAAGGTGCGGCGAGCTCGAGCGATGCGCATCGCCGCACCGCCCAGTCTGGTCCTGACAATCCATTCATTACCGGTCAGTCCGAGTTGTCTGCGTCTGCCAAAGATCTGTTCCTGCGTGCCAATTGGTCAAAGAACAATTGCGATGATCCAGATCAATGCATTCATTCCGAGTCAGCGCTAAAGGCATATGCCTATGGTCGCCGCACAAAGGCAATTTCCGTGAACGGCGAGATGCTAAGCCAAACCAGCCCCAGAGTGACCGAGTGCCTGCGCAAGGCGGTTGAGGCGCGCTTGCTACACGATGCTGAGGCCGATCCCGACAAGAGGTTCACTTACCTGCACATTGAGCAGTGCTGGTACCGCTTAGCTAACAGCTATGAATTCATGGGTCAGCTGGAAGCCCTGATGAAATTCTAAGCCAAGCCGCGATGGCGCGGCTCAGTGGTAAAGGTTATGCGTTCAATCGGGGGCTGTCACCCTAGGATTTTTGCTGGGGCGGCCTATCGCGGGTTCGTGCTTGTCACTCCGCTTGCAGGGAACAAGCACGCCAAGCCCGCGACGCCGCCCTCAAGGCCGGCGGGCGATGCCTTGCGAGTTCCAGTTCTGTTCAAATGTGAGGTTCGCATCAGGGGCCGGACCGTCGGTCCGCAACCCATGACGCCTAACAGGTGGCGTAGCACACTGGTCTGACGGCCGTTCGTTGTTGGCATGTGCCAAACGCGCGCCAATACCCAAAAAGGCAATTGCGATTAGGACGTATGTGCCCACTTGGTGCGCATGACCAAGGACGACTATCGCGCCGTTCTCGCGGCGCTTGGCTTGAGCCATCTCGCCGCCGCCAAGGTGCTCGGCATCGCCGATCGCACCTCACGCGCCTACGCGCTCGGCGAACGGCCTGTGCCCGAACCCGTCGCGCTCGCCCTGCGACTCCTGATGGAAAAGCAGCGCCAGAAACGGCGCGAAAGAATGACCAGAGAGAAATTGGGGGGCCTGACCAAGCAGCTCCTGAGCTTCCTCGCGCACTGGTTGGGGACGCGGGACATACCGATCAAGACAGCACGCTGCGACGCGGTCGGATCGAAGTTCCAGGCTACCGCGTCCGCCGACCGCCAGGCTCGCGGTGCTGATGCGGAAGAGCTATTTCAGCGCCGGTTCCAGCATCTGGTCGCAAGCGGGTGGTCGTTTCGGGCCGCAACAGCCGTGGCGTTTGTAGAAACCACAATTAATTCGCCCCCATCTGAGTGGCTTCCAGTCGCGAGCGTCGAGCGTCCTTCACGCGGCCGCCTCGTGGGCTGACGAAATAAAAACGGCTCGCCAACGGATGAGGACGCCGACGGGCCGTCAGGGTACGGGTGCTCCGATTGAGCGCGCAAAGCTTATCAATCGCGTATGCATAAGCCGAGGCTTGCCGCAGCGGCCCACTAGCAAGCGCTCCTACGCTGGACTTAAAAAAGGCCCAGGAAAAAAGCACTTGAGTGAGGGTGCTCACGCGTGACGCCGCCGCTGGCCAAGCAAACGATGAAATTTTTAGACCCTGCCCCCTGACCAAACGATCTGCGTCGACGATGTTGACTGGGTAGATTGCATCGTCGGGCTGATTGGCGCCCAGGCCGATCAAGACGATAATCGCGCGCTTAATATAGAAATTACCGTAGACGCCCATTGTGTTCATATTCAACTGACCGGACGGATGTACTGCTGCGCAGGACGCACGGCGGGAAAGCGTAGCCATCGGGACCGCTACGCCTCGCGCTGCACGCCGATCCCTCAGTGCTCGCGCTCAGCTGAGTGAAAAGTTGACCCCGGGACGAAGCCGTCGCGCTCGCGAAAGTCGCCCGCGCTACTGGGGTTTCTGCACGCTAACATCGAAAAAGTGGCTCGCCAGCGGGATGCCAACGAGCCACAAGAGGGGTATTGCTCCGATAAGTGGACGATGTTGGTCCTGAAACTGAGCAGATCTGTGGCCGTCCGGATGTCAGTTGATGTGAATCGGCCGCTTGAGTAGGCGCCCCGGGCTGACAACAATGCTCTTGCGATCGCCAGGACCGATCTGCCCCGACACGTAGAGCGGGCACATTTGTCACGTGCCTTGTGACCCAATCGATCCAGAAACGGCTTGAGCCAACGGGCAAGCTCGTCTCTCCATCCGACGTTCTGCTACCCATGGTCGGCCCGTCCAAAAAGCCGACCATCCATGAGTCACAGAAAAAGTGATTTGGGAATCACGTGCCATGAAAAATCTGCCAAAGTAGTGCTAGCGGCGACCGGCACGGTTGACGGGGCCGCCGCGATTGGCTGGCGTGCCCGGACGCACGCCAACGCCTGGCGCGCCAACTCCGGGGGTCACCGCACGCGCAACCGGGCGGGGCCTCAGCACGACGCCCGGCCTGGCGACACAGTTCGCTGGATAATCGACGTATGTACAATACACCACAGCATGCGCTGGCTCGATGATCGCCACCGCCATCGTACCTATGGCACCTATCAATACAGCGAATAACGCTAGAGCAGTCTTCATTGCGAATCTCCCCTGTTACTGGGGCCCAACCGTGGAACCGTTGCGGGTCCCTCCGGCTATGGGTTGACCCCATGCTGGTGCCGTTGACGCCCTATTTCGGCGCCGCGGTAACTTGGTGGCGTTTTCGACGTCCGGCCCTGCGCTAGATCAGAATCGTGGCGCGCAATCGCGAATAGCAGCCATTTCTGTCGGGTAATCAGCGGTCTACGTCCGTAAAGCAGGCCATCATCTCTGTTGCTGCTCAGCCACCCTAGGGCCATTGTCAAGGCAAGCTCCGCTTGGACAGACCTAGCCCTTGGCGATCTTCCTGCAGGGCCTTGATTTTGTCCTCGGAATTGAAAAGCGAATGCGCGACGGCTAGATCGAGCTGCTTGAGATAGTGTTGCGTTGCTTCAACGCGACTCAACACCATCGCCGAGTCCGCCATCCCGGCGAGTGCTGCGCGCAATCGACGTATGACCTGGATCGACATTGCGCCGAACAGGCGGATTTCGTCGAAGGCGAGCGATAGGTAGTCCTCCCACGACGGCAGTGGAATGATGAGACGCAAGTCCCCATTCAAATCCCTGATAGACGCTGTGTCCAGATCCTGCCGCGCGAGTCGACGCAGCAAATCCTCGATCTGATCAATCGCCTGGACTGCCGTGGTTGGATCGTTGATGGCAGGCGAGAGCGCCTTGATGGCGATGTCGACTAGTAGGCGGATGGCATATTTCGGATCCTGCTCAAAAGTGCGTTCGGTATCGAGGTGAACCGCCTGCATTATCTCTTTCTGCGGCAAGCTCGTTGTGGCGCCGTGAACGCGCAGAACGATGCTACCGTCGACCAGAGTATCTCCAACACCGCACGCCATCGCAACAACCCCGCCGCTCCGTTCGGCCGCTTGGACAAGGGCGTGGATATCGAGCTTCGCGATGGAGCGCGGGTGTCCCGAATAAGTCACCGTCTGGGAAACCGGACCTAACGAGGCGCCATTGATAGGCTCCCTGCGCATTCCACCTTCGACGCTCGGTTGGCCCTCGAGACGCTGGAACATCTCACGGATGACACTGCGGCCTCGATCTCCGATCAACTGCAGTACCTTCGTTATCTGTAAATCGACCACCCGCTGCACCAGCCCTACGAACAGGAACATGCCGATCATCAGCAAGATCCCCACTGCCAGAGTGGAATACATCGGCACCCTTCCGGATCCGTCCCGATCAACCCAGGCAAGGGTGAAGAAGGCAAAAATGAACGTGGCGGAATAGAATCCAATTGAATGATAGAGCATGCGGTCGTCGACAAACCATCGCACCAGGCGCGGTGAGTAGGCGATTGCACTGAATTGCACCATGACAAAGGTTACGGCGAATACCACGCCCGTGAGCGCCATCATGCCCGCTGTTGAAGCCGAGAGGCAGGCCTGTGCTGAGGCAACCGAGATCCCCAAATTGTGAGCGGGCAAGTACATGTGCTCAAGCCGCGGCAGCGTTTGCCCGCACACGAAACTTGCCGCGACGTAGCTCATCGGGACGATCCAAACGCGCATCTGTTACCCCTCCGGGGTAGCCGTGGTTGCTTGTCGGTAAACTTCGACGATACCTGATAGTCAAAGTTTATAGATCTCCTAGCGGCTGCCGTGGTAAGTCGGCCCGCCCCGACTGCTGTTGTGTCGTACCTTCACTCACTCGAAACTTCGCTGGTACCGAGAAGAGCTTCGTCGCATCGACGCAAACATCCAAGGCGGTCAGCCCCGCAGATTGCGTCGCCGCCCTGATCGCATTGCACTATCGGCGGGGGCCGCTTTTGACAGCAAGGTAATGTTTGGATCTCGCCTCCGCGCTGCTGGCTGAAACGAAAAACGACGCCGTCACGGCAAAGCGTACCTCCGTTCCGCCGTACTTTAGGCGCAACGACCGTATTCTCGCCCAACGTATATTGTCGTTTGGTGCAGCGTTCTCTGATCTATCGCAGAATCATCACCGAAGAGCGCATGTATGAAGTCGAGTCGGCCGAGCCGACATGAGCGCTGGCCGGGCAGGTCGGCCATGCGGGCAACGGCAGTCACGGCACGGTCGCGCAAGGATGGCACCTTCTCGCGCGAGGACTTCAAATACGATCCGGCCGGCGACATTTGCGTCTGTCCCGGCGGCAAGACGCTGACAACGACGGGCACGCGCGTAATGACGATGCGACGTAGCACTATTGCGCGAGGCAAGGCTGATTGCGGCGCCTGTGCCTTGAAGCGCCACGCTGTCCGAACACGCCAGCTCGCAAAGTGCCGCGCTCAATCCATGAAGGTGCCCGCGACATGGCGCGCGCGATTGCAAGGTCTCGGGAAGGGTCTCGCGACGGCTGCGCAAGAAGGTCGAAATGTTGTTCGCCCACCTCAAACGCATTCTCAAGCTCGACCGGCTTCGGCTCGGCGGGCCGACTGGCGCACTCTGGCCGCGGTCAGCCGCAATGGTTGCGGTCGTATAGCTCGTCGCCATCAGGGCTGCGACAGTGGAGGCGGCGACACCCCTTGCCTTTCGCCTCCGCGGCGAACTGCTGCTTCCACGCGTCGAAACCAGCTGCTGTGCTGCCGCACTGCGCAGCGCCCGCTTCGCTGGCCATCCACATGAGCGCCGCCAACGCTGCGACGGTGACCGTCTTGAACTGCCCGCCCTTGGTCATTCAAAACTCCCTTTGCATCGTGCATCGCACGAGACGCCCCGAGATGAGGCGTCATCGCCAGCTCTCTCTCTAAGGCTTTCACCGGAAAGCAACTGAGGAATTTACCCAGCTTGATCCGCTGTCCGCGAAGTCGGACATTTCGGCTGCGCCTGTGACGGACCACATCTGGGCGTTGCCGGCGCACAGGGCGCACTCTCCCGAGGAGGGCGGCCTCAACCCGACGGCGACTTTTGCAGCAACGGGAATAGTAAATTTTCGATTTGCTGATCTAGATCAGTATAAAGCACGCTCCGATCTCCCAAGCTTATGCGTCGCTCGCCATGACTGGAAAAGCTAATGGAGGTTGGACATGGGTGAGGAAATAAAATCGGAAATGATCTCACGTCGAAGGGTGTTTTCCCTTCTGGGACTAGCGGCCGCGTTGGGCTTCGCAGTGCCAACCACGGTGCTAACGGTGTCGGATGCTGAGGCCCAGACGGTCGGGATGGAGCGGCGTGCGGCGCGGCGCGCAGGCCGCCACGAGCGGCGCCAGGAGCGGCGAACAGGTCGCACCGAGCGTCGTCAGGAGCGGCGCACAGGCACACCAGCACAACAGTAGGCCTGCTAGTCCGCGTCAAGGGGCACAGGGATCACCGAAAGGTATCCCTTGTCCATTGACCAACCTTAGTGAGGACGAGGGAGAGCGCCATGGCCGATCGCAAGAACCTCGGCATCATTGGTTGCATCCTGAGCGGAGCGGCCGCCGTCGTAATCGGGGTTAGTATCTTCGTGGTGCAAGGACACCTCACTGGCCGTTACTCCCTCGACGACTCTCGCCCCTTCGTGTCCGCCTCTTCGAGGACCATCGCGCGCTAGACGAATGCCTCTGGCCGGTTCCGGGCGGAACTGAGATGAGCGATGGTCGGCTCAGATCACGCATATGGGCACGCGGCCTTCCGAAACGTCAGAACATGCCGCGATGTATAACGAGCTTCGGAAGCAAGGCTAGGCGCGCGCCGGTCGTGCCACATCCATTGAACGGCGCAACAAGGCGAACAGGCTGCCGCCCGTGATCGCGCCCAGCACATAGATGCCCGCAGCGACCAGCGCGAGGGGCGCGCGGATGCTGAACCCGAGAAACGCCATCGTGACGACCTCGCGATTCTGGATGACGAAAACAATAATTGCAGCGACGAACAGGACGACATGGCTAAGTGAACCCAACGCATACGGGCCTCCTCTGCGGCGTGCTCCCCTCGCGTCCCGCGTGGTTTGCGGGGGGTGGTATTTCTGGACCTGACAGGCGTGAACGTGGATACCGTGGCCGGAGCCACCGTCCTCTGCGTGTGGCTTTTGCATTCTTGACGACGGTCGGCTCGGCTCGCGCGCCGCCAGGCGGATGCCAAGCCCATTGGCGCGGGTCATTCCCAATGCCTGTTCGAGCTTCAGTGCCTCCGCCCTCAGGTCGATCCGCAGCAGGAGCGTTGGGGCGATCACCGTGCAGAAGATGATCACGCCGGCATAGCCGAATATGTAGCAGACCGCATGTGCGACGGCGATGTGCACAACCAATCGTCCGCGGTCCGCCTCGGGCAGGGCCAACCCGTTGATCGCATCCGTCGCTGTACCGATGGCGGCGCTCTGGCTGAGGGCACCCGTCATGAGCCCGGCCGCAAAGCCCGGATCGAGCCGCAGGGCCTTGGCAACGAGGATCGAAGCTGCAAGGCCGGTGATACAGACAACGACGGCCAGCAGTATCGGCTTCATTCCATCGCGCTTGAGCGCCTGCATGAACTGCGGGCCGAGCATGAACTGCGGGCCGACCGAGTAGCCGACTCCGAACAGGAACAACAGGAACAGGAAGGATTTCGTCATCTCCGAGACGGGCACATGCGCGAAATGCCCGACGAATAGGCCGGCGAAAAGGCGCATGTGACCGGGCCGAGGGTGAACGGCCCAATCTTGAAGCTTCCGATCCAGTAGCCTGCGGCGATCACCAGGAACAGGGCGAGTTCCGGCTAGCGGACCAGAAACTGCTCCAGCCAGGCTAACATCGCGATCTGCCAAATAGTGCGACCCGCCTCTGGTCATATCGGAAACCGGGCCTCACGTCTTAGGCGCCTTATCGGTGCGGAGTGGAGCTGGCGCGTTGGATCCGACCGACAAGGATGCGCGCGGACATCGAGGGGTCCGTGCCACTCGTCGTGGTCCATATCATCGGTGCCCTTGCCGGAGGACTTCGCCGAGCATTACACTTGTACCATTCAAACCCGGCTCCGCTGGCAGAATGCGTCTGATCTGGATCAGGGACGCCGGCCGCCAGCCAGTCTAAGGGAAAGCTCTCGTACCCTCGCCACAGGAGAGCCAAATGTCCAAGGCAGCCAATAGTCGCGCGGTCGGGATCGATCGATTTTTCGCCGGAACTGGAGCAAGGGCCGACCAATGGCGCGATCTGGCGGAATTGGCCGAAGGCTGGGCTGGCGGCACGAAGGCCAACGGCGCCAAGGTCGCGGCAGCGCTCGCCGAGATGACGGCAACGGAGGAATTCCACGCCTATCCGGGGCTGCGGCTCCTGGGTACGCTGCGGGAGCATGTGGCGGCGAACGACGCGGCCGCAACCGCGCAGTTGACCCGGCGCGTCACGCGCAACCTGCTCAACCGGTCCTTCCGTCAGCACGCCGGGGATTGGGACCGGGATGAGGACGACGAAGCGGTGGCGGCGGACGTGCTGCCGCCCGCGCTCGGCGGTGAGGCACCGGCGCGGCGGCCCTACTTCGAGGTCCTGATCGTCACCGGCGCGCCTGCAAAACCGTTGGGCGGCGCTCGCGACCGAATGGCGCCGCCTTCGCCGGCCGCAGGACGCATTCGTGTACGAGCCGGTCTGGTCGGCAGCTTCGAGGACGCGTTCTGCGCGGCCGTGCTCAATCCGAGTCTGGCCGCGGTCGTCATCCACGAGGGCTTCCCGCTCAAGTCGCGGCACGATGCGCCGATCCTGCGCACGCTTGTCGAGGGTGCGGACCAGCCCGAGGCGCCGGGAAGAGCTGGCATTGCAGCTCGCGCAGGTGCTCAAGCGTGTCCGGCCGGAGCTCGACCTCTATCTTGTGTCGAACGGGAAGGTCGAGGACATCGCCGGCAGCCCGCAGCGCGACCGCCGTGCGCCGCGTTTTCTACGCGGTCGAGGAGCTGCTCGAGCTGCATCTTGCGATCCTCGAGGGCGTGCAGGCGCGATATGAGACGCCGTTCTTCGACAATCTGAAGAAATACGCCCAGCGTCCGATCGGCACTTTCCATGCGCTGCCGATTGCGCGCGGCAAATCGATCTTCAAATCCGACTGGATCCGCGACATGGGCGAGTTCTACGGCCTGACCCTGTTCCTGGCCGAGAGCAGCGCGACCACCGGCGGGCTCGACAGCCTGCTGGAGCCGACCGGCAACATCAAGAAGGCGCAGGAGATGGCGGCGCGCGCGTTCGGCGCCGACCATGTCTTCTTCGTCACCAACGGCACGTCGACGTCGAACAAGATGGCGGTGCAGGCGCTGCTGGCGCCCGGCGACATCGTGCATCGTCGACCGCAACTGCCACAAGTCGCACCACTACGGGATGGTGCTGGCCGGCGCGCAGCCGCTCTACGTCGAGGCATTCCCGATGACGGAATATTCGATGTACGGCGCGGTGCCGCTGCGCACGATCAAGCAGGCGCTGCTTGAACCTGAAGGCGGACGGCAGGCTTGACCGTGCGAAGATGGTGGACCTCACCAACTGCACCTTCGACGGCCACATCTACAACACGCGCCGGGTGATGGAAGAATGCCTCGCGATCAAGCCGGACCTGATCTTCCTGTGGGACGAGGCATGGTTCGGATTTGCCCGCTTCTCGCCGTTCCTGCGGCCGCGCACCGCGATGGGCGCGGCAAACGACATCGAGGCCTGGATGCGCAGTCCCCAGGCGGTCGCCCAATACGAGAAGCAGCAGGCCGAGCTCGGCGACAATCCATCGGACGAGGTCCTGCTCAACACGCGGCTGATCCCCGATCCGCGCAAGGTCAAGCTGCGTGTCTATCAGACCAACTCCACCCACAAGTCGATGTCGGCGCTGCGGCAGGGCTCGATGCTGCTGGTCAAGGACGTCGAGTTCCACACCGTCCAGGCGCAGTTCCGCGAGGCGGTGTTCACCCATGCATCCACCAGCCCGAACCAGCAGCTGATCGCCAGCCTCGACGTGGCACGCCGGCAGATGGAGCTGGAGGGCTACGGCCTCGTCCACAACGCGATCGAGATCGCGCTCGCCATCCGCCAGGCGGTCGCCGCGCATCCGCTGATCTCGAAATACTTCTCCATCGTCGGCGCCGACGAGATGGTGCCGGCGGCCTATCGCCAGAGCGGCTTCACCGACTATCTCGAGCCCGGAACGAACTGGGCGAAGCGCAATCGAAAGCATGCGGGAGGACGAGTTCTGCCTCGATCCGACGCGCATGACGCTCGTCTGCGGGACCGCCGGCTACGACGGCACGCAGTTCAAGGGGCTGCTGGCGCCGAAGTACAACATCCAGATCAACAAGACCTCGCGCAACTCGGTGCTGCTGCAGTCCAACATCAACAACACGCGCAGCGACGTCGCCCACCTGATCCGCGTGCTGGTGGAGATCAGCACTGAGATCGAGCAGCGGTTGGCGCAGGGCGGGCCCAATGTGCGCGCGACTTTCGAGGCACGCGTGAAGAGCCTGATGACCGACGTGCCGGACCTGCCGAACTTCTCGCATTTCCATGCTGCGTTCCGCCAGGATGCGGGCGCGCGGACGAACGAAGGCGACATGCGCAGCCGGGTTCTATGCCGCCTATGACGCGGAGGGCTGCGAGTACATCCCGCTCGCGGACCCGGAAATCGACCGGCGGCTGAAGGAAGGCCCGGATCTGGTCTCGGCGAACTTCGTCATTCCGTACCCGCCGGGCTTCCCGATCATGGTGCCGGGCCAGGTGATCACGCAGGAGACGATCGACTTCATGCGCAAGCTCGACGTCAAGGAGATCCACGGCTACGAGGCCGCCAAGGGACTGAAGCTGGTGCCGTCGCACGAGGCGCGGCGCGAAGCGTGCGGAAGCGCGCGCCAAGAAACGAGCCGCGTGAATCGATCGCGACGCCGTGACAGTCAAGATGATGATCGATCGATCGTCGGGAGCGCTCCAGATGGGGGCCTTTTTCGAGTTCCTGCAGAACAATCCTTACCTGCTGCTGTTCCTCACGGTCGGACTGGCGGTCTGGATCGGCCGGGTCAACATCAAGGGCTACGGCCTCGGCATGGTCGCGGGCGCGATCGTGGTGGGCGCCGGCGCTCTCGGTCTGGGCCTCGGCCTACGGCGCCAAGCTCGAGCTGAACAATTTCGCCAAGAGCCTGTTCTACTATCTGTTCATGTACGGCGTCGGCCTGCGCGTCGGGCCGTCCTTCATCAACAGCCTGGGCGGCGACGGACTCAAGTTCAGCGTGCTCGCCGTCGTCTCGTGCGTGCTCGGGCTGGCGATCATCGTGATCGGCGTCAAGCTGTTCGATCTGCCCCCGGGCACGGCCGGCGGAATTCTCGCCGGCTCGCAGACCATGTCGGCGGCGATCGGTTCGGCCGAGCAGGCGACATACCGTCATCAGGCTTCCGGCACGGCGTAACCCGCAGGACGCTGCCTCGATGGTCGCGCTGTCCTACGGCATCACCTATATCTGGGGCACGGTCGGCATCATCCTGATCTGCAAGTATCTGCCGCGCTGGTGGGGCATCGATGCCAAGGCCGCGGCGAAGCAATATGAAGCCGAATTCGGCGTCGCCAACATCGAGGGCTGCGGCCTCAGCGGGTTTCCGTCCCTTCGGGCTGCGCGCCTATCAGCTGGAGAATACCGCAGACCGCCGGCCAGAGCATCGAGAGCTTTCGGAAGGCCCATCCGGAATATCGCATCGTCAACGTGGTGCGCGGCGACGAGGCGCTGGGCGCCGATCCATCGACTCGTGCTCCAGAAAGGCGACATCGTGGCGCTCGGCGGCACGCATCGAGGCGCTTGACCGACAAGATGGGCCTGATCGGGCCGGAGGTCGCGGATCAACGGGCGCTCAATATCCCGCTGGATCAGGCCGAAATCCTGGTCACCAACAAGGAGGTGATCGGCAAGGAGCTCGTCAAGTTCCGCGACACGAGCCGTTCGCCGGCCAGCTCCAGGTCGGGAAATACGAACGCGGCGGAGTGCCATTCCCGGCCGGGCTGAAGACCAAGCTGCAGCGCATGGACATCATCTCGGTCGTCGGCCTCAAGGGCGCGGTGCAGGAGCTCGCCGACAAGTTCGGCCGCATCGCGCGTCCGAGCACCGCGACCGACCTGCTGACGCTGTCGGTCGGCATGATCATCGGCTTCCTGATCGGCATGATCGAGTTTCCGGCGTTCGGATCGAAGGTCGGCCTCGGCAATGCCGGCGGCCTGCTGCTGTCCGGCGTGATCGTGTCGTCGCTGGTTTCGCGGCTGCGCTTTTTCGGCAACACGCCGAACGCCGCGCGCAACATCCTGGAAGACCTCGGTCTCGTGGTGTTCGTGGCGATCGTCGGCATCAATGCCGGCAACAGCCTGCTGGCGCAGCTCACCGGCACGATCGCGCTCAAGATCTTCATGCTCGGCTTCATCGCCTGCTCGGTCCCGCCGTTCATCGTCTGGGCGATCGGCTACCACTTCTTCAAGATCAATCCCGCGGTCCTGATGGGTGGCGTCGCCGGCGCGCGCTCGCACTCCGGGCCGTGCCGCGAGGCCGCGGTGGAGATCAAGCAGCTCGGTGCCCTGGATCGGATTCCCGGTCGCCTACGCGCTGTCGGGAATCCTGCTTACCGTGTTCGGATACTTCGCGATGGTCCTGGCGCAGTGACGTGAGCCGCACGGCGACGCCGACCTCGTCCGACAAGTGGCTGCCGGGCGAAGTCGTGCCGAGGCCGTGAGCGCATCGGGACCTCGAGCTGGCTCCACCACGTCGCAGCGCACGCGCCCGAGGTCTTCATGTTCCTGGCGGTGGCGATCGGTACCGTGCTCGGGCGCATCCGCATCCGCGGGTTTGCCCTCGGCGCCACCGCCTGCATCCTGATCGTCGCCGTCATCCTCGGCCAGCTCGGCACGTTCGTCATTCCGCCGGTGCTCAGGTCGATCCTGTTCGGCTTGTTCGTCTTCACCATCGGATATCGCTCCGGGCCCGAGTTCTTTGCCTCGCTGAGCATGCACACGCTGGCGCAGGTCGTGCTGGCGCTGGTCATCGGGCGTGACCGGGCTGCTCGCGGTCCTGGCCTTTGCGTTCACGCTGCGTCTCGATCCCGGCACCGCCGCGGGGCTTGGCGCCGGCGAGCCTGACGCAATCGTCGATGATGGGCACGGCCGCGGGCGCGCTGGAGCAGCTCGGGCTGCCGGAGGATGCGCTGAAGCAGGGGCAGGCGAACATCGCGGCCGGCTACGCGGTGACCTATATCTGCGGCTACATCCTGGTCCTGCTGTTCGTGCCGTTCGTCGCGCCGCGGCTGATGGGAGTCAACCTCAAGAAGGAGGCCGCGAAGCTCGAGGCCGAATTGGCGGGCGGCGCCCCGCACCAAGGCCGAGCAACCTGCTGTACCGGAAATTCCAGGCGCGCGCCTATCGGGTTTCAGCGGCGGCGGGCCGGACGCGTCGGCGAGCATCGAAGCAGCGATCGGCCGGCGCGCCGTGGTCGAGCGCATCCTGCGCAACGGCGAAGACATCGAACCGCGTCCCGATGCCAGACTGCAGCGCGGATGACGAGATCCTGCTCGCCGGGCCGACGGCGGCGATCGTAGCGGCGGCGCCGATGATCGGCCCGGAGATCGAGGGCGAGCATGTCATGCGTTCGGTCCCCGGCGACGGTGGTCGACGTGTACGTCACCGCCCGCGAGCTGCACGGCCGGACACTGGGCGAAATCGTCGACCGCGTCGGCGATCAAGCGCGCGGCGTCTTCCTGCGCGCGCTGACACGCCACGGTCAGGAAGTGCCGATCACGCCGCGACACGCGATCTATGTCGGCGACGTCATGACGCTGCGTCGGCGCTCAGCGAGGACATCAGCGGGTCGTGCCGCAGGGTCGGCCAGCCGCTGCGCGCCAGCGACCGGACCGACATCGCATTTCTCGCCATCGGTCTCGCAGTCGGCTTGCTGGTCGGCCTGCTCAGCCTCACGGTCGGCTCAGTTCCGCTGACGCTCGGCGGCGGCGGCGGCGCGCTGGTCGCCGGGCTGGTCTGCGGCTGGCTGCGCTCGCGCCGGCCGACCATGGGAGCATTCCCGCCGGCCGCGCAGCAGACCCTGATCGATATCGGCCTCGGTGGATTCGTCGCCGCGATCGGCCTCGCAAACGGGCCGGCGGCGCTGGCCGCCATCCAGGCCATGGATTGATGCTGCTGGCCGCCGGCATCGTCGTCACGCTGACGCCGATGATCGTCGGCACGTTGTTCGCCTATCACGTCCTGCGCATGAACCCCGTGATCATCTGCGGCGCGCTCGCCGGCGCGATGACGGTCGATGCGGCGGTCACCGGCGCTTGCGAGGTCGCCGAGAGCCAGACCCCGGTGCTCGGCGTCGCTGTGCCCTATGCCATCGCCAACGTGTTGCTGACGGTGCTCGGCCCGATCATTGTCGGCCTCACGTTCGGGGCCTGAGGAGCTCCCGATGCGGCCACTCATCGACCGCCGGTCACGGCCAGAACTTGCGCCGAAGCGGATGAGCGCGCTCACCACCGATGCGCTGCCCTGACGAATGGTCGACACCGACAAGCTCGCGGGAACCAGGCTGACTAGCTGAGATACGTCGAGCAAATGCTGGAGTCAGCCTCTGCGTAAGTGCGATCACCCGGAAAAAGAACTTGCCGCGATCACCATGGCGGGCTCGTGCTCCAGCTTGACGGATCCGCCCCCATTTTCTCGCAGCTTCGCCCGTGAAAGGCGGCACGACGGCCATGCCCGGGACGTTCAGATTGCGTGCTCGCGGGCGCCTCGGCTAGCGTAGAATTAGAGTCGAGCATCTCTGAGCGGCGTCATCCCAACTTGACGCAACTTTGTCCGGAATGCGCGTCTCGAATTGACGAATTGCTTTGTCGTCCATATCTGGAAATAGAAAACGTGCCATGCAATCGCAATGCACAATCAAGGGTCGGCCGGTGTTTAACTGCGCGGTGCTCAAGTCATTGTTCCTTAAATAGTGATCCAGGCATACATCCGTCAGAGCGCGGTAGATACGAGCCGCTGGCGTCTCGATTGCCGTTGCTGACGCACTCCACAGGAGCGCGAACGCTACGGCGCTAGAGATCTTCACCATGTTCTGCACGATACAAGAAGGAATAGAGCGACGCATGATCCAGTGAAGTAGTCAACCCGCTGATACGGCGCAGGATGGACGACCGCACGGCGACCTTGAGGCTCGGGCTGGCGTCAAGGGCGGAATTGGTGGACAGTGCCCGCCCGCGCGGCAGCGACGACGTTACGCCCAATCGCTAACGAAGTCGCCGTGCGAGCGGGTGCCGTTGGCGCAATATTTGGACGCCGCGCGAGCGGCCCGCACCCGCTAACAGGTCATGCCGACCGCGCACCTGCGGACGGCGCGGCGGGCCTGGCGTTTGGTGGTTCGGGCCACGCAGACACCACCAACTCGTGTTCTACCCGCGCCGCATCCGACGGCGGCTTCCGTGGTGATGCCGTCCAGCTGTGGAAGGGGCGTGAGCGGAACGGCTTGCGCGGATGAGGCAAGGGCGAGAGCGAAGGCAACAGCGATCAACCTGGTCATGCATTTCTCCATTCAGTAGCAGAAAGGCGAAGACGCTTCCTTTTGCGGAGATTGGCATCACCGCATTTCCTAAAACAGGTGTCGCTGATCTAGATCAGAATGCCATCGTCCGGTTGGCGAGACGTGGCCTCGGAAAATTCCACGCCCCGGCCGCGGCAAGCGGGCACCGCAATTGTGCTCATCCACACTTTTTCAGTAAGTTTTCAGTGCCAATTGGGGACCGGCACTAAAAATTCCCCTGATAAAACGCGGCAATTCGTCACGCTTTTCGAAAGCGCTCGCGCTCGCTGATCAATTGGGTGCGGCTGGTTGCCGTGATCGAGCGGCGGTCTCCGGATGGCGCTCGCGCCAGTTCACCGTCGGCAGTCCACCTTAAAAAGCGCTCGGCCAAAGACTCTGCGCGATCCGAAACAAGCAGAGTGCGACGTCCTGGGGCACGTGCTCGGGCCCGCGGGTCCAGCCCGGATGATCTATCTTACAAAGGGCCAAAGAGCCAGGCTCGCTGCAAGCTGCCTGCGGCGAGCAACCGAGAAGCGTTAACGGAAGGCAAGCGGCCGTTGGCCAGGCGTGCGAGGAGGCGATTTATCGGTTGAGAGCATCTTCTGATATAGGCGCAGGTCCCGGCACGGCCGTGAAAGGGGAAGCGACCGCACCGGGGACTTCCCAGCTGTAGCCTTTGCGACACGCACCTCCAACAGGCTGCCGAAAAGGTGCCAGACGACGGCCGGTTCAGTAGTTCGCGACCACCGGGCCTCCCCAGGGCGATAGTTGATGCGCCCCGCACGATCACGCCGGTATGCGGCGCGACCGCAATACTTTGCCTTTTTGAGCTTTGGGACGCGTCCATTCGTGATATTGACCTAGATCAGGGAATGGGGTCCGCCTGGGGCGTACCGAAGAGGTTGCTCTGCCCGCGGCCGTGCAGGGCAGGCAAAGTCGTCGACTGGGAGCGGAGCGCGTGCGCACCGTAGCGGCGAGGTGAAAGCCCCGAGCCTGATCGAGCACCAGCTCGAGGGTCCGATCACCGAGTTGGAGCGCCTTGGATACTCGCACGTGCGGACCAGCTGCACGGGATGCGGTCATAACGCTCTGACGTCGTTCTTCCTGATGCGAACCCGCGGGACCATCACCGAAGCGACCACTTTCCTGGAGCTTGCAGGCCAAATCAGGTGCCCGAAGTGCCGGCACAAGCAGTCGCTCGATTCGGTGCGTCCCATACATCAAAGCGAGGTGGCCGGTTCGGGCGGACCGAGAAAGGAGCGTCGCGACAGCCTGTGAGCCGATTTGCCGGCACGAAGACCTGGACCGGCGCGTCTGCCCATGAGTTAGGGTTTTCCTTTCCGATCGGACAGCGATAGAACGGCATCTCCATATCCTCGAGGCCGGGAAAGACGCGGTTTATCTTATCCGGCTCCAATACGCGTACGGTCAGTTGCACGTTCGAAAGCATGACATCGGTCGCGCATGAGGCGATCATGTGAACGACTGGCACCTCGACTTTGGTTCGCAACAGCTTGCACGTCGCGACCCGGCCCCGGATCCGCTGCCCATCTATGATGAACCCGCTGCCATGGAGGTCGGCATCGCGTCGGAACGAGATCTTGCCTGCTTTGGTGACGAACACCTTGTTGCAGACGGCCGGGTCACTGGCCCAGACGCCGTTGAGATCGGTCGCTTGGCCAGAGTCGATGAAAAGCAGCATCGCCCCGGCGCATGCGACCGCGGCATGAACGAAGCGACCTCTTCCCGTCACCAGTTCCTCCCCAGGTTTCGATGAACCGCGGACAAGGCTTGACTTGGATAGCAAACAGCCATTCCGCCTGGAATCGCCTGATCTACATCAAAAAGCACATGCGGCATATGCCTTAAACCTCGCCTTTCAGCGAGCAGCATGTCCTGAGCTCCTCGGTTCGGTAGCATGAGGCGCTAGTTCACACCAAGAGCGAACCGCTCGGTATCACCATGTCGATCGACCGGCTGATCAATCTGTTCGTCACCATCACCCTGATCGAGATGATGGTCGCGGTTGGCCTGCGCGTCACCTTCGCCGAAATCATCGAGACGGCCAGAAACTGGCAGTTTGTGGTGCGCGCAGCTGTTGCCAATTACGTGCTGGTGCCTGCGGTCGCGATCATCCTTCTGCTGCTGTTCCGTGCCGGTCCGATGGTGGCCGCGGGATTTCTCGTCCTGGCGGTATGCCCGGGCGCGCCGTTCGGCCCCCCCTTCGCGCGCATCGCGAACGCCAACGTGCCCGCTGCCGTGGGTCTCATGGTGATCCTCGCCGGCTCATCGGCGGTCCTCTCGCCCGTGCTGCTGGCCGTGCTGTTACCCTGGCTCTCTGGAGGCGAAGCGGCGCAGGTCGGGTCGCTCGGCCTCGTCGGCACGCTGCTGACTACGCAATTGCTGCCGTTGCTCGCCGGGCTGCTCGTGAACCACTGGCGCCCGCAGCTTGCAGCTAGGCTCCTCGATCCATTCGAGCGCGTCAGCAAGTTTCTCAACCTGGGCGTTGTCGGCTTGATACTGGCGACCCAGTTTCAGATGCTCGCCGAGATCCGGCTGATGGCCTTCATCGGGATGCTGCTCCTGCTGGCCGCCAGCCTGGTAATCGGCTGGCTTCTCGGCGGGCCCATCGCTGAAAGCCGCAAGACCATGGCGCTGACCACCGCGTTGCGCAATGCAGGGCTTGGGCTGGTGATCGTGACCGGCACTTTCGCGGGCACGCCGGCGGCGACCGCCGCGCTCGCCTACGGAATCTTTGCCGTGCTCGGCAGCCTGCTCGTTGCGCTCTGGTGGGGCCGGCAGCGGTCAGCGCCGCAGCGGGCCGGCGCATAGCCGTCGGCAGACCCGTGGCCGCAGGCCCGCGCAGGCCGAGGTGGACCTGCAGAAGACCATGATCCGTGCGGGCGTGAACGGACAGCTGGAGCAGTTTGCGCTGCGCGTGGGCGATCTCGTCAATCCGATGATGCGACCGGCGGGCTTTCTCATCCCGGAAGGCGCCGGTCAGGGAAGGCTGCAGGCTGGCTTCGGACAGATCGAAGTCCAGATCATGAAAGTCGGAATGGCGGCCGAGGTCACCTGTGTATCCAAGCCCTTCACGGTCATTCCGATGGTGGTCACTGACGTGCAGGACTACATCGCGACCGGCCAGTTTCGCGGCGGCGAGCAGCTAATCGATCCGCAGCAAATCTCGCGGCCGGGTACGCTGCTGGTGCTTCTCGAGCAACTCTACAAAAGGGGGGACTCGACGGGGTAACGCCCGGCAGCAGCTGGATCGCCAACGCCTATACCAGTAAGCCGACCAACAGGAGAGCCAACATCATCTGTCCCCGTTGGCAAGGGGCTCAGGCCGGCACGCGGGCCGGCCGCGTGGCTGCCGTCGATGGGATCGACCTCTGATCAGCGAGCACGTGGCGCCGTTCGGCCAAGCCGTCGCTGACGTGCTTGAACACCAGCAACGCGGTCGAGATTTCCGATTCCTGGAGCCCGCCGCGTGCAAGCTTCTCGACCAGTTCGTCGAACTTGCCGCCCAGCTCGCTTTCGAGCCTCGTAATTTCGCTCACGCTCTGCGCTCGGGCCGCGTCGCTCGTGATCTTTCGCAGCTTGCGCAGGCGATCGGCCAACTCGAGCGTATCGTCACGCGCTGGGGGCGGTTGAAGTTAGCCGCCTTGGAAGGATGATTGGCCTTCCCCGCGCCGTCCGACCCTGAAACGTTCAAATACTCGCTAACCTAAAAGCATTCCGCTCAAGCACCACCACCGGCGTACCGATCTTGACCTTGTCGTAGAGCTCGATCACGTCCTCGTTGGTCATGCGGATGCAGCCGGAGGAGATCGCCACCCCGATATACTCCGGCTGATTAGTGCCGTGGATGCGAAATAGGGTGTCCTTGTAGCCCTGATAGAGATAGATGCCACGCGCACCGAGCGGATTCTTCGGACCGCCTTCGACGAATTTCGGAAGGCCCTCAAAGCGCTGAAGGATGTCCTTGGTCGGCACCCAGGACGGCCACTCCTCCTTACGCCCGACCTTGGCAACTCCGGAAAATGCAAGCGCGTCTTCGCCTACCGCGACGCCGTAGCGGACGGCTTTGCCTTCGGGCAGCACGTAGTAAAGGTAGCGCGCGTCGCTATCGACGACAATTGTGCCCGGCAGCTCGCGCCGGTGGTAGTGCACGATGTGACGCTGGAAATGCTGGGGGATCGAGGCCTTCGCGTACGGCGCGTTGGCCAGGAGCTGCCGGTCGCGCGGCTTCATGGCAGCGTCCGACGCCGGCTCAAGCGTCGTTTGCACGCAGCCGCCGGCGGTCAAGGCGAACAACAGGATTGCGACCGAGCGCCCCGCCATGGCCCCCTCTTCAAACCCGACCAAAATCGCTGCATCTGATGCGATTCGTGCCTAGTTAAGTGATCGCCCCCAGGCCTTCGAAGCCGTGAAGCGCCCCGGCGCGGCCGTGAAAGGGGAAGCGGGCCGCACCGGGACTTCTCGGCCGTTGTCAATCGCAATGCACGATCGGTAGTCCTGCCGAAAGGCTTACCAAGACGAACGGCCGGTTCAGTAGCTCCCGACCACCGGGGGACCTCCCCAGTTGAAGCGATAGTTGATGCCGCCGCGCACGATCACGCCGGTGTGGCGGGAGTCAATGCCCACAGGTTCGGCGATGAGTGCACCAAGTAACGTGCCGCCCGTAGACAGACGTTCGGGTTCGATATCAAAATACAGCGCTTCGGCCTTGAACGACCAGCCTGGGTAGAAGGCCCATTCGAGACCGCCACCAATCGTCCAGCCTACGGCAAACCGCGATCTGCTGCGCCTCTCGCCAGTGACGGTGTCCTCGATAAAGATGCCCTGATCGCCGAATGCAAGGCCGCCGGTTCCGTACAGAAGCACGCGATCCCAGCCGCCGCCGAGACGCAGGCGAGCGGTGCCAAACGATTCAAGTGAAGAGCCGCACCTGAGGCCAGGAACAATGGCTTCAAAGCAAGTGATACTGCGTCCGATGTCCGCCCAGGCATAGTCGGTCTCAAAACCAAACACCCAGGCGCCGGCCTGCCAATTGAACCCGAGCGTACCGCCGATCAAGCCGCCGTCAGTTTCATGGCTGAAGGTCGCCCCCGATGTGACCAGGGTTCGTTCCAAGTCACCGGCGCCGAATCCTCCCTGAATACCGAGATAGAAGCCGGTCCAACTAAACATCGGAGGCGGCGGGGGAGGCGGCGGCGCTTTGCGTGGCAGATCGGCCGCCAGCACCGGAGCGGAGATCAGCGCGGTCGCGGTGGCAAGAATGAAACTCAACTTCTTCATTGGAGCCCCCTTTCAGGTGGCGATGTCAGCTACAAGGCGGTGACGATTCAAAGAAGTAATCCAAAAAGGGTCGGGTCCGATATTGCTAAAATGCCACAGTCCAAGGAATTGCGGTCCGAACCCGTTATCCTATTGGGTCGTGAAGCGAATTGGGGGCGGGCGGCGAGTAATTCCTCCCAGAAACGTGGGCAGATCGTCAACCTTTTCGGAAGCGCTCGCTCGGATGAGTTAGCCGCGGGCGACACCGCTCTTGTGATCGAGCGGCGGCAGCGGGATCGAGCTCGCGCCAGTTCGGGTTTGGCACTCCGCCTAGACTGACAGCGCGGAAATGGGACGGCCACAAATTCGGCTCGATTGCCGGCTAGGTTTGCCTTTTCATCGGGAGCAATCCCATCCTTTGGCTCGCCTGACCCGCTTTCGGTTGGCGAGCCATTTTTTTTTCGATCCGGGAGCATTTCTGCGGGACCGCACTCGTCCACCTGCCACGATCTCTCCCGCAACCTTGTCCGCATCTGGGTCGCCAAGTACGAAGCCGGTGCCTTCGAGGACGACGACGTCGCCGCAGGTCTTTTGCAGGAGTACGAAGCGAAGATCGCCGCGCTGGAGCGCATGGTGGGGCGGCAAGCCCTTGAGATCGAGTTTTTAAAGGGGGCCTTGAGAAGGGCACCGCGGCCGAGAAGCGCGACTACGTCCGTCATCACCGGCCCCGGGGCTTCTCCGTCGCCCAAGGATGCCGCCTGATGGGCCTGCCGCGCTCCACCTACTACGACGCGCCGTCGCTGAAGGCTGATGACGCCGAGATCGTCGCAACCATGATCGCAATCTGCGATGAGTTCGAGGCCTATGGGTATCGCCGGGTTGGAGCCGAGCTGCGCCATCGCGGCATCGTCGTCAATTCCAAGAAGAGCCGCCGTCTCATGCACGAGCACGACTTACAGCCCAAGCGCCGCAAGCGGTTCGTGGCCACGACCGACAGTGACCACGACGGTCCGATCTTCCCGGACCTCGCCCGCGACAGGGTGGTCGACGGCCCGAATCAGGTCTGGGTCGCGGACATCACTTACATCGCGATCGCCGCCGGTTTCGTCTATATGGCCGCCATCCTCGATGCCTGGTCACGCCGGGTGGTCGGATATGCGATCAGCCGTTCGATCGATGCCCGTCTGGCCGTTGCAGCCCTGAAGGCAGCAATCCGAGCCCGGCAACCGCCGGAGGGCTGTATCCACCATTCCGATCGAGGTTCGCAATATGCCTCGGGGGCTTACCGCAACCTGCTCGCCGACCACGGGCTCGTCGGCTCCATGGGCCGGCGCGGCAACCCCTACGACAATGCCAAGGCCGAAAGCTTCAAAAGACGCTGAAGGTCGAGGCCGTCTATCTGATGGACTACGAAACGTTCGAGGACGTGACCGCCGATCTTCCCCGCTTCATCGATGAGGTCTACAACACTCGCAGGCTCCACTCCGCGCTCGGCTACTTAAGCCCCGCGCAGTTCGAGGATCACCACGCTCGGCAGATGGTCAAAACAGCCGCGTGATCCTGTCCACCGTCAGGGGCGCACTCCAGGGAGAAGTTACCGTGCTGCACCAGTTCCAAGAGGGATGGTACTTTCGGGAATTGTGCGTAGGCGTCAGCGGCTATTCTGGAGCCTTTTTCGCGGATATCTCCAGCTCGATCTTTTATCGATGGAAGCAGAACCCACGACCTTCTTACGAAATCAGTCCCGAGCATCAAGTCCGAGAATGAGGGCCTGTCAAGAACCCGTTCGTAAACGCCAGCACCAATGCGGGAACTTTGTTCGACGCCATCCGCGGCGTGGTCTTTGATTGAGCGAAATTGAACCCACAAGTTCGCGGCGACTTCCTTGATACGTGAGCGAAGCCGATGCTCGTGGACCCCTTCCCACGTCCCGAGGCCGCGCGTGCCGATAGGACCGCACCTCCCGGCGATTGGGCAAATCCAGATGCCGGTGTCGGCCTTTTGTTTCCTCTTGTCCTCGGGCCTGGGGAGGTAGTCGGCCTTTGTCTCCCTCTTCTCCTCGGGGCTGGGGGTATCCTTCTCCGCGGCGCCGGCGAGGGAGGCGAGCAGCAGGGCTGCAGCAATGGCAGCCGCTCCGAAATTGCGCAGCCCCTCGACAAGCGCCGACATTGCGGTCCCCCGCGCTGATGGCCTCCAGCCAATCATTCGGTCAGAGCGCAGCAGGGGCGCAGGGGCGGAGCATCCAGCATTCCGATCTCGCCCGCAACCCGACGACGTTCGTCGGAATGGCGATCTCCGTGACCGGTCAAGTCGTGCAAGTGGTCGAGGACGGAAGATCGGTCATAATGCGGGTGAACGTTACACCCGGCCCACATGGTATTTGGAGCGATACAGTGTGGGTGGATTATGAGAAGAAGCGCGACAACGACCCCCGAACACTGGAAAAGGACATCATTGCGATCCACGGCGAGTTCAAGGGCGTCAAATCGTACACAACAATATTCGGCGCGACGCAGCAAATTCCTCACATTGCGGCGCATACGGTGAACCCTATGCCCACGATCATACGCCGGCGGCCGGGAGGTGGAAGGCTCTAAGCATCCTACGCCCGGACCGCTGGTTGCCCAGCCGCGTTAGACGCGAGACTTTCTTCACCCGGCTTCACGAGCAGCGGATTCAGAACAGAACCACACTCCCCGCGAAATATATTGATTCGTGCTCGTTCAAAAAAGTGGCTCGCCAGATGGAAGCGCACCAAGCGAGCCAGAGGAATTGCCTTCGATGAAGGTTAGAGCCTAGCACGCAATCGAGCGGATTCCGATCAACCGAATCGCAATTCATCTGACTGTGGCATTTATACAATATCGGGCCCGCCGCCTTTGAATTACAGGTTTGGATGGTGGACCCTGTCACCTGCAAGGGGGCGCATATGAAGAAGCTAATTTACGTTCTCACCACAGCGACTGCACTTGTCTCGGCACCCGCTCTCGCCGCCGACCTCCGTCGAGCGCCCCCCCCGCCCGCCATGGCGCCGGTAGTAGCCCCGGTTCCGCTCTACAACTGGAGCGGCTTCTACATCGGTATTCAGGGCGGATTCGGTGCCGGCGAGTTGGAACGCACCCTGGTCACAACTGGGGTGACCGAGACACGCGAAACGAGCGGCGGCCTGATTGGCGGCACGGTCGGCTTCAATTGGCAGGCTGGCAACTGGGTGTTCGGTTTTGAAGCCGACTATGCTTGGGCTGACATCAGCCGCAGCGTCGACAACTGTTTCGGCATTCTCCTCGTCACCTGCAGGTCTGGACTTGATACATTTGGCACTGCCCGCCTCCGGGTCGGTGGCGCCTGGGGTCCAGTGTTGATCTACGGCACCGGCGGCCTTGCATTCGGTGATCATTCTGTGAGGGTGTTCGACGACTTGACCGGCCTGAGTGCCGAAAGATCGGACTTTGCTGTCGGCTGGACCGCGGGCGGTGGCATCGAGTGGGGCTTCGCGCCGGGTTGGTCGTTCAAGGCGGAAACGCTGTTTTTTGACCTAGAACTCGACCGCCTCGATACGGCTCGCCTGGGAGTCCTCGACCCCGTGGGCATTGACACCCGCCATATCGGCGTGATCGTCCGCGGCGGCATCAACTATCGCTTCAACTGGGGAGGCGCCCCGGTGGTCGGGAGCTACTGAACCGGCCGTTCGTCTGGCAAGCCTTTCGGCAGCCTGTTGGAGGGTGCGTGTCGCAAAGGCTACGGCTGAGACGTCCCGGTGCGGCCGTTGCCCCCTTTCACGGGCCGCGCCGGGGCGTTTCATTGCTCGTATTCAAATCCCAAATCCAGCGCCCGTTCGCCGCACGATGCAAGGTCCCTTAGAATGCGTTAGGACGGCCCGTGGTGCGCCCTCTGAGGCCGCGCGCGGCGCTCGGATCCGGCGCACGGGCGGGGCGCTGTGCGCGATTAGCGGCTTCTAGCCAGCACCATCCCGCGCGCGGCGCGCTATCTGCCGATCCGGTCGGGGTAGTAGACGCCACACAGGTCCATGACCTTGCCAGCCGCGATCTTCGGGCAGCTGGCAGCGAGGATCAGCCGCAGGTCGACCATGTTTGCGTCGGCGCCATAGCGCTCGATCAGCGTCGTTTTGCGGTACTGAGCGCGGCGGTCACATTTGGTGCACGCCAGCCGAACCATGTCCGTCGGATGCTCGGCCAGGGTGACGTAGGAGCGGGGCATCGGGATTTGATCTCGATCAGAGCAGCCCGCGGCCTCGGCCGGTAGCATCATGCCCAGGGGCGAACCCAATGGGCTGGTTTTTACTGGGCCCTAGTGGGGCTGAATGCTTTGGTGCTCGGCGCGGCCGCTTGCGCTGTCGTATGCGTTTTTGTCCTTTGAAGTATCGCGTCTGCGGGCGATGCGTTTGCGCCCTCGGCCGGGGGCAAACGTCATTTGCTCGCGTTGAGCTTCGAGACCGGGATTGAGCGCGCGCGGCCCTTGCGCCTCGGCAGGTCGTCACGCATCTCGCGAAACTCCTTCGGCCCCTTCAATATTCGGCGCTTTCTGCTCTGGCGCTCCTCTTCCGTGACAGATGCGTCGCCAAGGCGGTCGAGTTCCTTCGACGCCATGTCGGTTGCCTTCGAAGCACCTCTGTGGGGTCCGGCTCGCCGGGGCTGAACGAGGACGACGGCAGCGGGGAGCCAAGCCTCGGGCGATCGAGACGAGCGGCAGTGCCTACGGCGGCGACTACAACGCCAGCGGCTGCCAACTCGATTGGGCCTCAGCGACTGCCGGGACCTGGAAGATGAGCACCACGGCCGTGAGCCGGACGAAGACGGCGAGCCATTGCGAGGCTAGCCCGATGCCAGGATCAGCCAGGGCATAGGGACACTCGGTGATAATAATATCAACGAACTGATCTAGCGCAGAGCCGGACCTCGAAAATGTCACCAAGCTAACGACGCCGCGGAAATGCGGCAATCGAATAGCTGAAAGGAACCTTCAAATGACAACGATACTTGGGATCACCGGCATCGCACTTGCTTCGTTTGGACTGATATTTGCCACTTCCGAGGCACGCGCCGGCTCGCTCCCTCTGGCGGCACTGGATGGTGCATCTACCCGGATCGAGATTATCGAACCGGCCTACGTCGCGGTGCGCCGAGGCGTGGGGGTGCGCCGAGGGGTCGCGGTGGGGCGACCCGTGGCACGAGGCCATGCCCGCCGTGCCGTTCGCAGGTGCGCGGTCGGAATGACTTGCTGATTGGCGTCTAATCCGGCTCGGATTCCGTTTGTCAACTCACCGCCGGGCACGCCCGGCGGTGAGCCGCACCATCTCGAACGGATAATCGGCGAGGCGAGACGACATCAGCTTTCGCGTCGAAGGTCGGTATTCCGCGGCACCTCAAGGTTCACCCAGCCGCTGTGAAGATGATCTGGCCGGTTGCCAGGGGCGGTCGTCCCCGCCGGCGGCACGTCCCGGACATCCTATCGATACCGGCCGAAGACATGCTGGCCAACGCCCGATGGCGCACCATCAGTTGGCGCACCGGCACGAAAGGAAAGCTCAAGGCTCGTTTTGCTGCGGTCCGCGTGCGGGTTGCCGACGGACCGCCGCAGCGATCAGGGACAAGGGTCAGCAACATCTGCCCGGCGACGAGGCCTGGTTGATCGGCGAACACAGAAACTCAGGAGAGAAGAAATACTATCTCGCCAACCTGCCGGCGGACACTGACTTGCACACTTTGGCAGCTACCATCAAGGCGCGATGGATTTGCGAGCAGGCCCACCAGCAGCTCAAGGAAGAACTCGGCCTCGATCACTTCGAGGGACGGTCCTGGCAAGGCCTGCATCGTCATGCACTCATGACGATGATCGCCTACGCCTTCCTCCAGCATCGCCGACTCAAAACAGCAAGGCGGAAAAAAAGAATCAACGGGCCTCCACCTCAACCGACTTTGCCGTCGTACGCCGCGCCATCCTCGAACTCATCGCTCAACCCCCGCCGCAGCGATGCCCACATTGCCGAAAATGGATAGGCTGGGCTGGCATAGACCGGCGTCGGATACGCGTATGCCGGATTGTGGGCGGCATCCGCACCGCGGCAGTTCACTGCATCACGACGATGAAATCCGTGTCGTGTCCTGTCTCTCTGCTGATGCCGTAGTCGGATACAATGAATGAAGAGCCCGGCGTCAGTCGTTCGGCGATTCGCTCAATCACATCCGGCGGTATTTCGATGCGATCGAGCGCAGCGTTGGCCTTGTCGGGCGACGACGACGCTGGGGTGGTCTCCACAATCTGGCTTGCCAGGCTGGCGCCCCTTGGAGGCATGGGCCGTGCGAGGAAATTTCTCGGGCATCGAGATCACGGTCCAGCGAAGCGCAGCACCCTCGTCCTGCGCCCCTCATTGCGGTAAACACATGTGTTCCCAGAGGCTCCTCCGGATCCTGGATCCGTGATCGGGCTATCGAACAGCGGCGTGAAGGCTTGACGCACGAAGAGCCTGCTCAATTTGCGGCTCACGAAAACGGAGATCGGGGCGGGCTTCCGAGGTGCGACTGCAGCCCGAGCGGAGCCTGGAGCCGCAAGATCGGTGGCTTGTTGCGCGCCGGCATCGGGCGTCGACGGCGGATACACCGCCGCGGCCGTCATGATCGTGTTATCCGCATCGGCAACCCGAGACTCCAGCGGACCGGAAACGGCTTTCGGCTTCGCTGCAAAAAGCCGTGGATTGGTTATGTCGACCGGCCGGATATCATCGGCCGCGATGATCACGCGGGTGCCGCGCCTGGTGAGATGCCACAGTCGAACGGCAAAGTCCTTTTTCAGGCGAATACAGCCGTGTGAGGCCGGATACCCCGGCACAACACCCTCATGCAGCGCTATTCCGGACCACGTGATGCGCTGCATATACGGCATCGGGGCATTGCTGTAGAGGTTCGAGCGGTGCCATCGTTTTTTGCCGATGACGCTGAATACGCCGAAGGGCGTCGGATGGCGCGGCACGCCCGTCGACACTGAAGAGCGTGCGATCAGCGCACCATCGTCATAAACCGAGATCCGCTGGTCGGCGATCGAGACGATAATCTGGAGCGGGCCCTTCGGAGCGTCCGGTGCTGGCGCCTTCTTCGCCAATCGAGGCTTCTTGTGCCTGTGGTGGTGCTTATGCCGAAACGGAGCATGCTTGCCCCACCACGACTGCGACTGCGGCCAGAACAGGAACTGGGCGTGTGCGGGCTCTGCGGCCACGATGCAAAGGGCAAATGCCGCCAGGATCATCGCGCGGATTGATCCCGCATTGCCATTAGCCATCACACGCTCACGCCGACCCAAACTGCTCAGAAGCTTGCGCGCGGGGTCATTCAAGGTTGTGCGCTCGCCCGGTTTGCAGTGCTGCTCACCTTCGACCGGCTAAGCTACCGAACAGTTAACGAGAAAGGGTGCTTTGCCGGCTCTGCGGGTTTGGTCGGGCCGGGATCGTTGCGCACAGCCAACCGGCGCTTCGTTGCTTCCAATCTCGCCTTTTGCGCATTCTTTGTCGCCAACCCCGCCTTTTGCACATTCGCGCCGGCCGCGCTTGCTGGCATATTCCTGGCCGTCGATCGGCCCGACATGCGGCGGGTCGCGACCGAGATACGGGTCGCCCGATCCCAAGCTCCTTCTCGTGCGCATCGATCCACTTCCACAACTCTTGGCTTGAGAGGTATCGCTGCATACGGGTGTCACCCCTTACGCTCACGAGATCGGCCGCAAGCCCGTGGCCATAGCCACCGCGGCGGCTCCCGCCATGGTATGAGCTGTCGCTCGCAGCCTTGTTGCCGCTTGCGATCGACTGCCGGTAATCATCCCGGAAGGCGCTCGTTATGCCCGGCATAAGCCCGGCGTCGTCCATCGCCCGAAGCGCGCGATAGAGCTTCAGCTTGAAGCCACGATCCATGCCTCCGATCACGTAGTCCTTCAGCGACATGCCGGCTCTTTGTGCCGCTATCGGATCCTTCCACGTGAAGTCTGCCTCGACGTACTTCGTAATGGTTTTGATGACAGTCCGCGTTTTGCCCTTCTTCTTGACCGTTACCTTGATCCGCTCCGATACCTTGTTGGTGTCGACTTTCGGCGTCCGCTGGTACAGCGACCAGAGGTATTCGTCGATACAGATTTCCGGCACAAGGCACTCGTCGGGAGTTTCGACGGAGCTCGCACGCCGCTTTGGTGCCGTTTTGCACCGGATCGGCCGTGCTCAGGGATGCGAGCAGCACGGGCGGCGTGGCGGTCGGATGCGTCGGACCAGAGTCGGGCAAAGCGGCGCCGCCGCTCTCGATATCCGCGACAGCTATCCCGTCCTCGCCCATTGCAGTTGCCGGCGGTGCGTCGACGTGCTCGGCGCCGGAGGTTACGGATGCTGCCCGCCTGTCCTCGATCGGATCGGCCGTGCTCGCGGATGCGAGCAGCACGGGCGGCGTGGCGGCCGGCACCACGGGACCAGGGGCGGCGAAAGTGGCGTCGCCGCTCTCGACATCCGCGACCGCTACCCCGTCCTCGTCTATTGCGGTTGCCGGGGGTGCGTCGGCATGCTCGGCGCCGGAGGTTACGGATGCCGCGCGCGTATCCTCGATCGGCGCTCCGGCACCCTCGATGCCGAGCGAGCCGAGGCCGGCGAGGCTGACAGCAACCCAACCGGCGAGAACGACCGTTCCGCCCAACGCGCCCACTACAGCAAATCGTCGCGCGCCCACGACCCCCTCCCGTCTCGCCCAAGGCTGCGCTTCAGCCAAGGTTGCATAGGCAGACACCAGACGAAGCTGATTCTTCCGGACAAAAGCGGGAGCTCGCTATTGCTAAGAAGCCACACCGCCCGCGAAAGATTCGCTTAAGGTTAATCAGCGCCGCACGCGGAGCAAGTTGCTAGACCTATCGAGATTGCTGGCGCGGGCCTACTTCGTCGATCGACTGCGCAGCGGACTCAATCAAACCGATGCCGGAGCCCGATCACATTCGCATTATTGCCGTCCTTCAGTCCACCGATCGTTCATACAATCCGGATCGGTGGTGCAGGCGGACGACAAGTTCAGTGTCCGGGGGCGTTGATCAAAGAAAACGAACCCTCCAGGCCCAGGTAAAACAGCACTTTCGCGCTCCCATTTGAGAGCCGCTGCTTGCTGGACTTCCTGACCGATCGGGCTCGTGATACCGCTCAATCCCCAGACCACCCCAGGGGAAAACCGAACGCTCTACAAATTGATGCTTTCGTAGCGAAGCGTCAGTCCACCCCAGGCCTCCCCGGAGCGGACCAGCTCCGCCGAGCTGACAACCGGAATACAGCAAGCCGCAAAATGACCATGCTTCCGCAAGGTGTCAGCGGCATTGCCGCCGGTTGCACTCATCGCAAGCAGAGGCGCGACACGACCCGGATGGTGGCGCCGGCAAGCCGGACGAATTCCTCGCCGCGCTCTGACGCGACCCGACAGGCCAATTGCGGCATCGGCCAGTGCGAGCGCCTGCGGATAAAGAAACCCGGCGATGATGATGGCGATGAAGAATTTGATCGCGCCGGTCCCGGCTCCCGTCCGATCTGAAGGAGGGCGCTGCCCAGCGATTTCAGTTGTGGAGCGATCCTGGTGAGCGCCGGACGCAGATTGGTCGACGCGAGCTCCCAGAACTCGTGAAGCGTTTCACCGATCAGCGGCCAGCTCTTGGCCGTGCTGGGCGGAGGCGGCAGCACCAGCACGGCGGGATCTAGTCGCCCTGACAGCGTCTGGAGACTGTCGATCAGGCCCAAAATGAGCCACGTCGCAGGTTCGATTACGATCAGGAGGCTCAGGACCTTCAACAGGACGGCTGCCAACCGGCACCGGCCACCGAGCCGGCGCGGCGGTTGCGCTCTGGTGGGGCCGGCAGCGGTCAGCGCCGCAGCGGCCCAGCGCATAGCCGTCTCGGCAGACACGTGGCCGCAGGCCTGCGCAGTCTGCTACGGCAAAAATGATCAGGATCAGAGCGAGCGGCATAAAGTGGGGGCTAGCGTGCGAATTCCCGGCACGGGCTGGACTGCCGGACCCGCAGTCCAGCGCCGCACCCGATAATACCGGCTTGCACCGGATGACAGGATGAGCCGATGATGCCTCGTCACATTGCAAGGCCTGGAGGTGCGTCATGAGTGCGTCGCTTCACCCGAACGCCCCTCACCATCTGCCGATGTTCATCACTGCGCCCGGCGACACGGATGTCCTGATGGTGGTGATGGCGGCGATCCTGGTGCTCGCCGTCCTCGGGTTCGGCATCTTGTTCCTTCGGTTGCACACGCTGCCGGAGCGGATCGCGCACAAGGGCCACAAGCTGCAGTTCGAGATCGTGGCCGTGCTGGGCCTGATCGCCCTGTTCACGCACATGCATATCTTCTGGATAGCAGGCCTGTTGCTGGCGCTGATCGACATCCCTGACTTTGGCGGCTCGCTGGCCAGGATCGCGGGCTCGGCAGAGAAGATGGCGGGGCTCAAACCGGGCGAAGGCTTGGTCGATCTGCCGGAGGAGACCATTGCTCCGTACAAAGACGCGACTCACGAGCCTCACGAAACCATAGCCGATGTCAAGCCGCGCGAGACCCCGACCGTCGTGCCGGCAAGACCCGAACTTGCAGCAGCGAGCAAGAGGAGCTGATCCATGCTCGAGCTTCTTCTGTGCTCTATGGTGACAATCCTGCCGGACTATCTTTTCCGTCGCTATGTCCAGGGCAGACGGTTCGGCAAGGAAATAACCCTGTACTCGGTTTGGTTCGAACTGCGGTGGGGCATCACGGCCTGCCTGATTTTGACCGTCAGCCTGATCACGGCGATCTTCTACTTTCACCCCTCGACAACCAACGTGACGCTGTTCTTCAGGACCGTCCCGATCGTTCCGGAGACGATTGGACGCGTAGCCGAAGTCTATGTTGGCTTCAGCGGTCCGGTCACCCAAGGGGCGCCGCTCTTTCGCCTGGACAGCTCGAAACAGGAAGCGGCCGTCGAGACCGCGCGCCGGAAGATCGCCGAAGCCGACGCAGCGCTGGTGGTGGCGCGGTCCGACGTCGTGGCGGCTGACGGCAAGATCCAGGAAGCCAAGAGCGCCTACCAACAGACCGTGGACGAATTGGAGACCAAGCAGGAACTCTATAATCGCAACCCCGGTAACGTGCCGCGCCGTGAGATCGAGCGGCTCGAAGTCGCCCTTGAAGGCCGCAAGGGTACCATCGCCTCCGCCACTGCCGGCAAGGAGGCGGCCGAGATGCGGCTATCGGCGCTACTGCCGGCCGAGAAAGCCAGTGCGGAAGCCTCGCTGGCGCAGGCCGAGGTGGACCTGCAGAAGACCATGATCCGTGCGGGCGTGAACGGACAGCTGGAGCAGTTTGCGCTGCGCGTGGGCGATCTCGTCAATCCGATGATGCGACCGGCGGGCATTCTCATCCCCGAAGGCGCCGGTCGGGGAAGGCTGCAGGCTGGCTTCGGACAGATCGAAGCCCAGGTCATGAAAGTCGGAATGGCGGCGGAGGTCACCTGTGTATCCAAGCCCTTTACGATCATTCCGATGGTAGTCACTGACGTGCAGGACTACATTGCGGCCGGCCAGTTTCGCGGCGGCGAGCAGCTGATCGATCCCCAACAGATAGCGCGGCCGGGCACGCTCCTGGCCTTTCTCGAGCCGCTCTACAAAGGCGGGCTCGATGGCGTAACCCCGGGCAGCAGCTGCATCGCCAACGCCTATACCAGCAACCACGACCTGATCGCCTCGAAAGACACCGGCGCGTTCAAGGGTTTTGTGCTCCACGCCATCGATGCCCTTGGACTCGTGCATGCATTGATTTTGCGGCTGCAGGCGATCGTGCTTCCGTTCAAGACCCTGGTCTTCAGCGGACATTAAGTCGAGCGTAAGCGACGGAGCATCCAGAACGGCTAGGCTGATCTGGATAGCTTCGCTTCACTCCCGGTCGTCGTGGGTGGTGGTTCGCACCACGTCGATGATCACCGCCGTCGACCATCCGATCAGCAGTATCCCGTTCATGGCCGTGATTGGACCAAGCAGCTGCCATGGCTTCACAGGCACGATATCGCCGTAGCCCAGCGTCGTGTAATTGACGAACGCCAGGTAAGAATGGCTCGCCCCCTCGGGCGTGGCCCCGACCGCCGCGTAGGTCGCGGCCCAGACCGCCACCTCGGCGAGGTGAGCCACCATCAGGATCGCCACCGTACTCATCATCAGCAGAACGCGGTCGCGCAGGAAGTGGAGGTGCTTGCGCTTCACCCAGAATTGGCGCACCGCATGGTCGAGAAAAACCGTCCACACCGAATGAATGGCAATATTGGCGAGGCTTGCGGCACCACCGACCAGGATAAGAGCCAACATCATCAGACCCCGCCGCCTAGGCACTCAGGCCGGCACGCGGGACGGCGGCATGGCTGCCGCCGCGGGGATCGGCTCCTGGTCAGCGAGCACATGCCGCCGTTCGGCCAGCGTGTCGCTGACGTGCTTGAACACCAGCAACGCGGTCGAGATTTCCGATTCCTGGAGACCGCCGCGCGCAAGCTTTTCGATCAGCTCGTCGAACATGCCGCCCAGTTCGCTCTCGAGCTTGGTGATCTCGCCGACGCTCTGCGCGCGGGCTGCGTCGCTCGTGATCTTTCGCAGCTTTCGCAGGCGATCGGCCAATTCGAATGAATCGTCGCGCGACAAATAGCGATACGCGCCCAGCGCGGCCGTTCCGATGAGACTGAGCAGCATCGGCCCGTAGAAAAACGCGTCCCCATAGCGCTCCATGAAGGTTTTTTCCGAACCGTCATAGTAGGCCGCCGCACCAGGATGAACCGGAACCGCCGCGTCCTTGTCGGTACTGGCCGCCTCGATCAGCTTGGCGGAGGGAAATTCCGCCTGCAGCGGTACCCGCGCGTCGAACAATAGACGCGTCAGCGCCGCGACCGTCTCCTCCTTGAGGCTGCTCTTCGCGACCAGCAGGTGGGAAAAGAACAGGGTGGTGACGTCGTCATCCGGGTTGGCCGGCGAAGACCGGAACGTGCCTTTGGGAATGTCCTCGGACTCGTACTCGGGCGCGCTCTTGGCGATCGCCTCGGCATCGATCTCGATATAGGACGGCACGCCGCGAAATGCTCTGGCAACCGCGGCGTTGACGTTGGCAATCGTCGGCCCGCTCAGCGGGCCAGCTCCCAGCACGGCGTCGACGCGTCCGGTTCGAATGGCCTCGACCGCGTCTTCGCGCTTGAGCGGAAGGCGGGTGATGTCGGTGGCGGCAAGCCCGTAGTGCGCCGACAGGCGGTCGATCAATCGATCGTTGGCGCCGGGGATGCCGAGGACGCCGAGCTTGCGCTTCTTGAGCTGCCCGAAGTTCTCGATCGACTTTTTGTTCTTGTCGGTGGCGATGATGAGCACTGCGCTTTTCTGCAGGATGGCGACGGCGCGTGCGGAACCCGGGATGGGAAGGTCTCCGCGCAGGACGGCAAGGTCGGCCTGGCCGCGATCGAACGCCTGGGCGGCCTCGATCGGGTTATTGCGGGACACGAGGGTGAGGCGTACCGCCGCCTTGGTATCCGCGAGCCGACGCGACAAGGCGGTCAGAAATACGTAATCATCGCTTCCGGCGGGACCGACCGCGACCTTAAGCTCGGCCGGACGGGAATAGAGGTGATAGGCGAACCATAGGCCTGCGGCAGCGGCCATAAGCAACAGCACCGCAATCGTTCGCTCGATCCACCTTCTCATGGTCGGATGTCGCTGGCCTGTCGTCGTCGGCGGGCGCTCTCGCGGGATCCAATAGCGATGAATTGCGATGCCCCCGCATCGCGTTATTTGTACGGCCCTACGTCAAGCAGGGCACACCTGGGTCACAGCCGGAGCTCATTCGCCACGCCGAGCGTGACCGCGCCGACAAACTCGGGTTGACCGCCGTGACGCGTGCTGAGGGGCCGCCTGCTTCGACCCGTCACCGCCGTCGTCGTTGGCCGTCCGAACCATTCAAATCGCGTGTCCGTGACTACGCATGCACGACGCGGCCCGCGCATACCGCCCCTGAGTGTTCCACTCGGGGATTTGTTGTGCGTAGGGCGTGCATTTCTTCCACGCTTCGTCGTACGTGAGCTTTTTCTCAGGCTTCGCCCGCTTCGTCTGCGCCGATGCCGTGTCGGGGAGCCCGACCGTGCCGGCGACGATGAGCGCGACCGCGATACCAAATGAACGTGACGTGAACATGAGAACCTCCCTGGGTCGTTGCGGTGACCGATCAAGCGACGCGACCAGCTGCCGCGGAGCTGCGGCCCCCCGAAGGATGCACCAAAGCGCCAATGACCAACTTCTGCTCTGACTTGGATCAGAATCAAAAGCACTCGGTGCGTCGGCGACAGCCGGGCGGAGAGGGGCGCCCTTGGCATTACAAACCCCTCCCAAGCCCGATCAAAGAGCGTTCGACGGCCCGTCGGCGCGAGCAGCGATGCCGGGAGGGTCAGTAGCTCTCGGCGACGAAATTCCTGCCTTGGAGGGTCGCCTGATCGTCGTACTTTCCGGCATCAGACCGCTTCGGCAGTTTGACTTTCGCCGGCCGCACCTTCTTGTAGGGTATCGTGTTCAAGATGTGCGCGATGGCGTTGAGGCGCGCCCGCCGCTTGTCGTCCGAGCGCACGATGTGCCAAGGCGCGTGCCTGGTGTCGGTCGCCTTGAGCATCGTGTCGCGCGCTTTCGAATACTGGTACCAGCGACGATAGGACTCGATGTCCATGGGGCTGAGCTTCCATTGCCTTAAGGGATCGTCCATGCGCGCCGCAAAGCGCTTTTCCTGTTCCTCCTGTCCGACTTCCAGCCAGAGCTTGATCAGGATGATGCCGGCGTCGACCATGTATTTTTCGACTGCCGGGCAGAGCTCGAGAAAGCGCCGATGCTCCTCATCGCTGCAGAATCCCATCACGTATTCGACGCCGGCGCGATTGTACCAACTGCGGTCAAAGATGATGACCTCGCCGGCGGCCGGGAAATACTGCATGTAGCGCTGCAGGTACATCTGCGTCTTTTCCCGGTCGGACGGAGCCGGCAGGGCTGCGACGCGAAACACGCGCGGGCTGACGCGCTCGGTGATGGCCTTGATGGTTCCGCCCTTCCCTGCCGCATCGCGGCCCTCGAACACGACAATGACCCGCAGGCCCTCCTGCTTCACCCATGCCTGCAAGCGGCAAAGCTGCACCTGAAGCTTGCGGAGCTCCTTCTCGTACGCCTTCCGTTTCATCCTCGCCTTGCCGTTCGGTGCGCTCGTTCGTTGCAACATCGTGGGGCCTCACCTGGTTGGAGCGGCGAAGACACAGACTTCAGGTGCAGCTTCGCGCGGCCGCGGCCCTGAAGCAACCCCACTAGCACTCGATCGCGATCGCGTTTCTGACCCAGATCAGTGTCCGTCGCCTCGATCGTTGCCATCCTTCGACCAGCATCGAAGTCGTTCGAAAGGTCTGGGCATGGACACGATCGAGCTGCGGTGCAAGGCAGAGTTTTGCCTGCGATTATTGCAACTGTGGCGGGATCGATCATTGGCAGGCCGGCTAAGCTACCTGGCCGCGCGCTACCACGAAGCGGCGCTACGTGCCGAGTTCGGCGTTTCCGTCGATCTTGACGCTGCGGCGGCGTCAACACACCTTCGGCGACCGAAGCTCGACATACGGGACCGCAAACCGGACCACCGAGAAGCAGCGCATGAAGGATTGGTCGCGGCCCGGGATCGGACTGGCTTGGCTGCGGCGCCTGCCGCCGGCCCGCTGGCTTGCGGATTATCATCGGGCGTGGCTGTGGGATGATGCCGTCGCCGGCCTGACGCTGGCGGCCTACGCCATTCCGGTTTCGCTGGCCTATGCGACGCTTGCCGGCCTGCCGCCGCAGGTCGGCGTCTACGGCTATCTGCTGGGCGGGCTCGGATACGCGCTGCTCGGCTCGTCCCGGCAGCTGGCGATCGGCCCGACCTCCGCCATCTCGCTGATGATCGCCGGCACAGTGGGGGCAATGGCGGATGGAGACGCGCATACGTTACGCCCAGATCGCCAGCCTCGCGGCCTTCACGGTGGCAGCCCTCTGCCTGATCGCCTGGCTGCTGCGGCTGAGCGCGCTCGTCAAGCTGATCAGCGACAGCATCCTGGTCGGGTTCAAGATCGGCGCGGGGTTGACCATCGCCATGACTCAGTTGCCGAGCCTTTTCGGCGTAGCGGGCGGCGGTCACAATTTCTTCGAGCGGGCATGGCTGTTGGCCGGGCAGCTCGGGCAGATGCGATGGCTGGTGCTGGGCGTCGGCGTGCTCGCCATTGCACTGCTCGTGCTCGGCGGGCGCCTGTTTCCCGGGCGGCCGGTCGCGCTTGGGGTCGTGGCCCTGTCCATCGTCGCCGCGACGGTGCTCGGACTTCCCGCGCTCGGGGTGCCGACGACCGGAGAGATTCCGCCTGGTCTGCCGACGCTGGCGGGGCCGGCGCTGCGGCTGCGCGACGTCGAGGGCATCGTGCCGCTGGCAGTCGGTTGCCTGCTGCTCGCCTATATCGAAAGCGTTTCGGCTGCCCGCACCTTTGCGCGAAAGCATGGCTACGTTCTGGACGCGCGCCAGGAGTTCCTCGGTCTTGGCGCGGCAAATCTCGCGGCGGCGTTGGGGCATGGCTATCCGGTGGCGGGCGGACTGTCGCAAACAGCTGTCAACGACAAGGCGGGCGCGCGCACGCCGCTCGCCCTTGTGTTCGCCTCGATCACGCTTGCGCTCTGCCTCCTGTTCCTGACCGGATTGCTGGAAAACCTGCCCAAGGCGGTGCTGGCGGCGGTGGTATTGACGGCGATCCTGGGGTTGTTCGATTTTCCGGCGCTGCTGCGCATGTGGCGGGTGAGTCGTCTCGACTTCTACGCGGCGGCGATCGCACTCGTTGCCGTGCTGGCGGTCGGCATCCTGCAAGGCATTCTGGCCGCGGCGCTAGCGTCCATACTGCTGCTGTTACTGCAGGCGTCGCGTCCGCATGTGGCGTTCCTTGGACGCGTGCCCGGCACCAACATCTATTCAGACATCGCGCGCAATCCGCAGAACGAGCCGCTGCCCGGCGTGATCGCGTTCCGCCCGGAAGTGTCCCTGCTTTACGTCAATGCCGACGCCGTGCTGGAAGCGGCACTGAGCGGGATCAGCGCCGCTCCCAGCGCGATGTCCGCCTGGTCGTCTGCGACCTGTCGGCATCGCCTCGCATCGATCTTGCCGGCTCGCGCATGCTGCATGAGCTGCACGGGCATCTGGCCGACCGCGGCATCCCGCTGCGGATCGTGGGCGCGCGCGCATTCGTGCGTGATCTACTGCGTGCCGACGGGGTTGGCGAAAAGGTTGGAGGACTGTATCGGGCCGTGACGCTGCATGACGTGATCGAGAGCAGCCGAGCCGGCGGCGCCGGCGACTAGCTTGGAGAAGGCCGTGGGTCGACGCGGCCGCAGAGTGCTCCGGAGGATCGAGCGATGGACGCCGCCAGCTATTCAGCTACCGAAGCCCTCCGGGATGGACGCCCGGTCGAGATCCGCGCGCTGCAACCCGACGACCGGGCCGACCTTCTGGCGGCAGTGGGGCGCCTCGGCAACGAGTCACTCTACCGCCGCTTCTTCGCCTTCAAGCGACATTTCACCGAACGCGAAATCGCCTCGAGCGTGAACGTCGACTTCGTCACGCACGTGGCGCTGATCGCGGTGGTCAAGGACAACGAGCGCGAGACGATCGTCGGCGGCGGACGCTACGTCGTCACCGAGGCCGGAAAGGCCGAGGTCGCCTTCGCCATCGTCGATCAGTACCAGGGTCAGGGTATCGGTGCGACGCTGCTTCGCCACCTGGTCGTCATCGCCCGCGCCGCCGGCCTCCAGGAGCTCGTCGCCGAGGTCCTGGCGGACAACCGCGCGATGATCAAGGTGTTCGAGAAGAGCGGAGTGCCCGTCACGACCCGGCGGCGGTCCGAGGTCGTGCACGTGGTGCTAAAATTGTCCTGAAGAGTTGCGGAGATTGCACGTCTTCACTTGCGACCGGGCCGACCCAAAGAACCTGCTTTCAACGATAGTGCAATGCGATGAGCTCGGCGACGCAAGCCGGGCGCTCACCGCCTTCAATCTCGATTGTAAGGCTGTAGGTGACTTTGAGGCCGTCCGGTGGCACGTCGTCTGCCGCTCCAATGGTCACCCGACCGCGCAGCCGTGAGCCAGCAGGAACGGGCGCCAGGTAGCGAATGCGATTTGCTCCATAGTTGAGGGTCCTCTTCAAGCCCGCCACCCGCGCTACCCCGCGAATGAATTCAGGCGCCAACGCCAACGTCAGCAGGCCGTGCGCGATCGTGGTGCGCCCCGGCAACTCGCGCTTCGCACGCTCCACGTCCACGTGAATCCATTGGTCGTCGCCGGTCGCATCCGCGAACCGATCGATCTGCTCCTGCGTGACCTCGGACCAGTCGCTGACCCCGATCTCGCTGCCGACCGCTGCCTTGATCTCGTCGAAATCCTTGAAGACTCGCATCCACCTGGTCTCCAGAGTATCAATGTTTGCAAAGGTCGCTGTCAGCCCGTCAGCTTGCCGCCTTGCCTTCCAACTCGCGCAGATGCGCACGGGCTTCTTCCGCACTTTCATAGATATGCGGCGCGACCGCGCGCCGGTTGAAGGCGTCGCCCAGCTTGGTGCGCAGGAAGCTGCTGGTCGTGTAGCGGGTGGCGCCGGAGTAGAAGCGGTCGGCAAGATCGCGCACCATTGCGGAATATTCGTCGATAATGTCGGGGAAGATGTGTGAAATTGTCGTAGTTGACGATGACGTGGACCTTGTGCCCCACCGGCGAGAGCATGGATTCGACGATGCGGCGGATGCGTTCGACATCCCGTTGGCTGCGCACCACGTGGCCCTCGAAGTTGACGAAGAACTGTTTTTCATCGGGGTGATAGGTGAAGCGCTGCTCGAGCGGCATGCGCAGCAGGTCGTCGCGCAAGCCCATCGGGCCGGGCGCGAAGATGCGCCGGTCCATGATCGCGGGATCGCGGCGGACGATCGGCTCGAAAGTCCATCCGTGCAAGGATGTCGCGCTCGACGTCGATGCCGGGCGCGACCTCGATCAGCTCCAGGCCCTCGCGCGTGAGCTCGAACACGCAGCGCTCCGTCACATAGAGCACTGGCTGCCCGCGTCTGGCCGCATAGATGCCGGAGAACGTCCTGTGCTCGACTTCATCGACGAACTTGCTGACGCTGCCTTCGTTGACGATGCGCAGGCGACCGCCCTCGACCGCGATCTTCAGGCGGCCGGCCGTAAAGGTACCGACGAAAACCACCTTCTTGGCGTTCTGGCTGATGTTGATGAAGCCGCCGGCGCCGGCCAGGCGCGGACCGAACTTGCTGACGTTGAGATTGCCATGCTGGTCCGCCTGGGCGAGCCCCAGAAACGCCGCGTCGAGCCCGCCGCCGTCGTAGAAGTCGAACTGGTAGGGCTGGTCGATCACGGTTTGCGCGTTGACCGCGGCTCCGAAATTGAGCCCGCCCGCCGGCACGCCGCCGATGACGCCCGGCTCGGCCGTGAGCGTCATCAGGTCGGCGATCTTCTCCTCGTTGGCGACGTTCGCCACGCCCTCGGGCATGCCGATGCCGAGATTGACGACGCTGTTGGCGTTGAGCTCGAGCGCCGCGCGCCGCGCGATGATCTTGCGCTCGTTCAGCTCCATCGGTGCGATCGATCCTGCGCGCGCCCGAATTTCGCCGCTGAACGCCGGGTCGTACTGGACCGAGAACGTCTGCCAATGGTGTTCCGGCTTGGCCACGACAACGCAGTCGACCAGGATGCCCGGTATCTTGACCTGCCGCGGATTGAGCGAGCCGCGTTCGGCCGTTCGCTCCACCTGCACGATGACTAGCGCCGCCGGAATTGCGCACCGCCATGGCGATCGCCAGCACCTCCAGGGTGAGCGCTTCCTTTTCCATGGTGATGTTGCCGTCGGGATCGGCGGTCGTGCCGCGGATGATGCCGACATTGATCGGGAAACGCGCGATAGAACAGGAACTCCTCGCCATCGATCTCGATCAGCCGGACCAGATCGTCCTTGGTGCATTCATTGATCTTGCCGCCGCCATGACGCGGATCGGCAAACGTGCCAAGCCCTACCCGCGTGAGGTGGCCGGGGCGCTTGGCGGCGATGTCGCGGAACAGATGCGAGATCACGCCTTGCGGGAAGATTGTACGCTTCGATCTGGTTGTCGATCGCGAGGCGCTGCAGCTTGGGGACCAGTCCCCAGTGGCCGCCGATCACGCGCCGGACCAGTCCCTCATGGCCGAGATGGTTGAGCCCGCGCTCCTTGCCGTCGCCCTGGCCGGCCGCGTAGACCAGCGTGAGATCGCGGGGCTTGCCGTTCGCCTGCGCCTATCGTCCTGTTTCGACAGATGGAGCTGCTTCCAGCGCCACGGCGATTTCTTCGGCGAAACCGATACCGACGAAGCCGCCGGTCGCGATGGTGTCACCGTCGCGAATGAGACGGACCGCTTCCTCGGCGCTGACGATCTTTCCGCTGTCGGGCGCTCGCAGCGGAGCGAGCATCGATTGCATGGTGGCGTCGGCATGGCGTGTGTTTCCGAAGCTCTCGTGCTTTCGCGGCACGCCGTCAGTAGATTCCGGTCAAGTAGTAGAAGCCGATGACAACGAATACCGCCGCGGTCTTTATCAGCGTAATCACGAAGATGTCCTTGTAGGCCTCCTTGTGGGTGAGGCCGGTGACTGCAAGCAGCGTGATGACCGCGCCGTTGTGCGGCAGCGTGTCCATGCCGCCGCTGGCCATGGCGGCGACCCGATGCAAGACCTCGAGCGGGATTTTTGCCGCCTCGGCGGCGGCAATGAAGGTATCGGACATCGCGGCAAGGGCGATACTCATGCCGCCGGACGCCGAGCCGGTGATCCCGGCAAGCACCGTCACGCTGATGGCCTCGTTGATCAGCGGATTGGGGATTGCCTTGAGCGCGTCGGCGATCAGCGCGAAGCCGGGCAGCAATGCGATCACCCCGCCGAAGCCGTATTCGGACGCGGTATTCATGCGAGGCGAGCAGCGCGCCGGCGACCGCCGCCTTGCTGCCGTCCGCGAATTTCGCGAGCACGGGCCGCCAGGCAAACACGAAAACGGTCAGGATTCCGAGGAGCAGCGCGCCTTCCACCGCCCAGATCGCCGCCACGCTGGCGATCTGCGTGACGATCGGCTGGTCGCCGAGCTTGATCTCGTGCGTCGCGCCGTAGGCGCGTGGGACCCCGTGCGTCAGCAGAAATTCGCGACACCTACCACCACCAGCGGCGAGAGGGCGATCCAGGGGTCGGCAATTTCTCCGCTTCGAACGGCTCGGGCTCGTTCCGAGATTGGTGCCGTAGCCCTCGCCTTGCGCCTGCGCGGCGCGGCGGCGGCTCTCGATATAGGCGAGGCCGACAACCAGAATGAACAGGCTGCCGATCAGCCCGAGCCACGGGGCAGCCCAGGTCGTCGTCTTGAAGAAGGTCGTAGGGATGATGTTCTGGATCTGCGGCGTGCCGGGCAGCGCATCCATGGTGAAGCGTGAACGCGCCGAGCGCGATCGTGCAGGGGATGAGCCGCTTGGGGATTGCGCTCTGGCGGAACATCTCGGCCGCGAACGGATAGACCGCGAACACCACGACGAACAGCGACACGCCGCCATAGGTCAGGATCGCGCATACCACGACGATCGACAGGACTGCGCGCTCCTTGCCGAGCACCCCGATCACGGCGGAGACGATCGACTTCGAGAATCCCGACAGCTCGATCATCTTGCCGAAGACGGCGCCGAGCATGAATACCGGAAAGTAATTCTTCACGAAGCCGACCATCTTCTCCATGAAGACGCTGGAGAACATCGGCGCGACCAGGACGGGTCGGTGAGCAGCACGGCGCCGAGCGCGGCGACCGGCGCGAACAGGATCACGCTGTAGCCGCGGTAGGCCACGAGCATCAGGAACGCCAGCGCACCCAGCACAATGAGCAGGTTCATGATCGATCGCCTTCGCTGCCCCCGGCCCCGGCGCTGCCGCGATCTGCGGCGTGCTCAGGCTGTCGACGTGAAAATGGTCAGTCGTTCGCGCTCGAGCTCGGCAATGATCTTGGCGTGATGCGCGACCGCTTCGCTCAGCAGGTCCCGGATCGAGACGACGCCGACTACCCTGCCCTTGTCGATCACCGGCAGATGGCGAATGCCATGCTGATGCATCAGCCTGCAGACAGTCGGCAAAGGTATGCGCAGGATCGACCGTGATGACGTTGCGGACCATGATGTCCGCGACCGGCGTCGCTTCCGGTGACTTCTTGGCCAGCACCACCCGCCGCGCACAATCGCGCTCCGATACGACACCGACCAGCGCGTCCGCCTCGAGCACCACCAGGAATCCGATATCCTGGTCGGCCATGATCTGCAGCGCCGGCGAGCACGCTGTCGGCGGGGCTCACGGTCCAAAGGGCCTTCGGCTTGGACCCAAGGATTGCCTGCAGACGAGCGATAGGCCAGAATTTCTTCCGGTCGTCTGATCGGTCGATCCATGTCATCCTTCCTAAATCGCGCTGTGAAAACGGGCTGACATAGGATCCGCGGCCCCGGTGTTCGCACTCGATGGGCGCAAACGCTCCACCCCGTGTACGCTAACCGAATGGTTGGGGCCTGGCGTCTTCCTCCTCCTCGTTTCCATGGCGGCGATGGCCTTCGTCCATTTCGCCACGTTTTGCTTCCCATTATGCCGATCTGGAGCCAGATCTTTTTGATTCAGATCAGTGTGGGGGCAGTAACGACAGGCCAAGTAAAGAGCGATAGCGGCGCGCAGCCGACTGCGCGGTCGAGATGAGCGTGCGCGCGACCGGGCCGAACGGATGCCTGCCAGAACGCTGGATTGGAAATCGAAGGAAGGCCTGGCGGTCGGAAGGGGCGCCACCGTTCAGACATTCGTCTCGTCGGTGGGGGGTCGGGAGCTGCAAATCGACGTCATGCCCTGGGGCGAAGGGCAATTGAAAGTCAATGGCCGGCAAGTCGCCCAGGTCAAGGACGCCAAGGATAGGCGCCAGGCCTTTCGCCACCTGGCAAAATCCGCCGAGCAATTTCTGCAGGGCCAGGCATCCGAGCCCGCAAGCAAAAGGTCTTCCTCCATGATCCCAGTCGTCAAGGCCAAGCTGCTCGAAGGCAAGAGAGGTCTCGTCGTCGGCATTGCGAATGACCAGTCGATTGCCTGGGGGTGCGCCAAGGCGTTCAGGGCATTCGGCGCCGAGCTAGCGGTGACCTATCTCAATGACAAGGCGAAGAAGCATGTGGTGCCCCTTGCCCGCGCGCTGGAAGCGCCGATCCTGATGCCGCTCAACGTGAACACGCCGGGCGAGATGGAGGCGGTTTTTGAACGGATCACAAAGGAATGGGGCAAGCTGGATTTTGTCGTGCACTCGATCGCCTTCTCGCCCAAGGAAGCGCTGCAGGGGCGCGTGGTCGACGTGTCGCGCGAGGGCTTCCTCACCACCATGGACGTCTCATGCTGGACTTTCATTCGCATGGCGCATCTGGCCGAACCGCTGATGCGCAAGGGCGGTACGCTGTTCACGATGACCTATTACGGCAGCCAAATGGTGGTGAAGAACTACAACATCATGGGGGTCGCCAAGGCGGCGCTCGAGGCGGCGGTCCGGTATCTGGCGGCAGAGCTCGGCCCGAAGGGGATTCGCGTGCACGCCATATCGCCCGGACCACTCGCGACACGAGCCGCCTCAGGTATCCCGGAGTTCGATGCCTTGCTCGACAAAGCCAAGGGAAAGGCGCCCGCCCGCAGCCTCGTCAGCATCGATGACGTCGGCGCCGCGACCGCCTTCCTGGCGCACGACGCGGCCCGCCTCATCACTGGCGAGACCCTGTACATTGACGGTGGCTACCACATCATCGATTAGGGCGTGTACTCATGCAGATCGCGATCCTAGTCGTGGGCTGAAAAATCGTGCCACTGCCAAGCCCATTGCCAACGCGCCAACAACGAAGAAACATGACGCGGACGCTTGAAGGGCGTCAAGCATTTGTCCGCGATTGAACAGCACGATCATCTCGAATGCATATATGCCTGGCATCATGATTACGATTGGTGCCACTGTCATGGCCAAGGGCGGCACGTCAAAGCGCTGGTCCATCACCAGGGCGACGAGCCCAATCAACAAGGCCGCAAAAAAAGCGGCCGGCGCAAGCATCATGCCGATGTCGATCAGGATCAAACGCAGGTCATTCGCGGCCAGTCCAAGAGACCCGCCGCCAGTACGGTTCGCGGTGAGTTGTTGAACAGCATTGCGAAAGCGCAGCCTGAAACAAAACTGGCGACACCGCGGAGTAACAGCTTTAGCGCATGGGCGAGTTCGATCGGAGGCTGCCGAGACACTTCAACTCCGCCGACTGCGACTACAATGCTGAGGCCGAAAGCAACGGCCAATAGCATCATCACACCGTATGCCAAGCGACTTACGGCGGCGAGCGTTTGGTATTGCAACAGGTCGAACAGGCCCGCAATCAACGGAAATCCGGGGACGAGAAACAGTATAGAGGCGATGAAGCCGGCTGGGTAATGTGCAAACCTGAAACCGAAATGGCTTCCGACCGCTGCCGCGAGAACGCACAACCCGGATGCCATTATCGCAGACAACGCGGCAGCGCCGTATTGATTCAGCCGATGGCGGGACAGCCACAACCTTAGCCATTGGCCGCTACCGCCACCCAGGACTGCTGCAAGGGTTTCGGGCGCGGCCTCCCCGCTAATGAAGGCAAAGCCGCCGCTCGCCAGACCCACGGCTGCGGCAATCTGCACGAATGAATACCGAGGGGCTGCTGTAACTCGATTTCCGCAAGCCCGCTGGCTATTTCGGCCGGCGTATGTTCAGGACGCGCAGTTCTTGCAAGCTGCTCTAGCTGCGCAATGCGCGAAACATTGATCCGGGTGGTCCAAGCTCACGCATCGCAGTGAGCCACTGTGCTGGCCGTTTGCAACGGAAGCGGTGCGCAGACGGCTGCCGCTGACGCGCTGCACGATGCTGGGATAGTTCCGGTCCGCAACACGGCTATTGGTTCAACGGCTCTGCTCACGTCTTCCTGTTGCGCAGATAGATGAACCAATAGACCGCGGCCACCATGATCGAACCGCCGATGATGTTGCCGATGGTCACCGGCAGCAGGTTACCGACGAAGAAGTTTCCCCATGTCAGTGCTGGAAAATCAGCGGCCGTCTTGCCGATCGACGCCCAGAACGCATCCGGTGCGGCGGCTTTGATGAACAGGCCGAGCGGAATGAAGTACATGTTGGCGATGCAGTGCTCGAACCCGCCGCAACGAAAGCGGCGATCGGCGAGGACGACGGTAAAGAACTTGTCGACGTTCGTGCGCGCGCTGTAGCACATCCATGACGGCCAGGCAGACCAGCGCGTTGCACATGATGCCGAGCGCGACGGCCGGCACGAACGCGAGCGAGGATTTCGCGTGCGCGGTGTTCAGCGCCGCGAGCCCGACCGAGCCGTGGCCGAACGAATACTGGGTCGTCACGAACATCAATACGGCGGTCGCGAACGCGCCGATGAAGTTGCCGGCAAATACGATTGCCCAGTTGCGCAGCGAGATCGCCCGTCGTCACCTTGCGGCTGGCCCACGCCATCACGATCAGGTTGTTGCCGGTGAACAGCTCGGCTCCGCCGATGACGACCAAAAGGAAGCCGAGCGAGAACGCCAAGCCGCTCAACAGCTTGACGATGCCGTACGGCAGCTCGGCGGCTCCTGCGCTCACCGTGGTCGCAAACATTGCCCCGAATGCGATGAAGGCGCCGGCCAAGACGCTCAATGCGAGCAGCGTCGCGGTGTCGGCCGAAACCTTTTTGACGCCGCTCTCTTCGGCCCGCCCGGCCATGGTTGCGGGCAGCACCGCGTCGAAGCTTACGAGCTGGGGCGCTTCGACGGCCTTCGAGTCGGACACGAGGTCCGGCGCGAGCTGTTCTGCCTGGCTGGGTGCGTCCCTCAACATTCAGCCGCCGTTCAACCCGGGGCTGAGGCCGCGGCCAGCAGACCGACAATCTGCACGGCGATGACTTTGACGATCGTCATCGACGGGAAGATCATCGCGTAGCCGATGTCGGGCCGCTCGGTCGGCGCCATCCGGGTGGAATAGACCAGGATGGCAGGGTTGCCGGTCGCGCCCGAGGCGACGCCGACCAGGTCGTCGTACGGGATTTTCAACAGGTAGTAGCCGACCAGCAGCACGATGGCGACCGTCGTCAGCAGCACCGCGGCCCCGATGAACAGCATGGTGAATCCGACTCTCCGCCACGGTGCGCACGAACGGCCGCCCGGCGTTGATGCCGACCGCGGCCAGGAATATTGCCAAGCCGTAGTTCCGCAGCACGATGTTCGCAGGCAGCGGTATGACCCAGAGCAGCGGCCCGGTGCGGCGCAGCTTGCCGAAGATAAGGGCGACGATCAGCGGTCCGCCCGCGATGCCGAGGGTGACCGTCCCGACTCCGGGAACCGGAATCGGAATGAGCCCGAGCAGCACGCCGAGCACCATGCCAAGCCCCAGGGTGACGTAGCTGAATTCCGCAGTGGCCTTCACCGTGTCCCCGAAATGCTTGCGGATCTCCTCTTTGCGATCGGGCGGCATCAGGACGCCAACACGATCGCCGAACTCGAGGGTCAGGTCCGGGGTTGGAACGATGTCCGTGTCGTAGCGCCGGACATGCAGCAGATGCGCCGGAAACCCGGCCGGCAGCGGCAGCTGTGCGAGCGGAATCCCGACCACGCTCGCCTTGCCGACGAAAACGCGGATGTAGTCGAGCGCGGAACGATCCTTGACGATCCGCCCGGTTTCAAGCTTCCCAAGTCTTGCTGCCGCTTCGGCAATCGCGTCTTCGCGATCGGCAACGATCATGACGCCGTCGCCGGCGGTCATCATCAGCCCGGCCGAGGGCACGACGTTTTGGCCCCCTTTGTGGACCATCGTGACCTGGACGCCCTCGGGCAGATCCGCGTCGACGTCCTCGAGCTTGCGGCCGGCATAGTCGGAGCCCAAGGTGATCTCGCCCATGTGGAAGCGCTGCGCCTTGGGCGGGAACTTCGGCTGGACATGCCGCGTCATGAAGTAGATGCACAGGATCGGACCGATGACGCCGAACGGATACGCAATGGAATATCCGATCGACGGGTCGCTGTTCTTCATGACGTCGAGCGCGGCTTGCAGCGTAGCGGTGCTGGTCATCGAGCCGGCGTAGATGCCCAGTGTGTGGCCGAGCTTGATGCCGAAAGCCTGGCCAAGGCCGAGCGCCACCAGAAGCCCGGCGACGCAGCCAACGAACGCCAGCAGGTTGTACCTGCGGCCGGCCGCACCAGTCATGCCCTCGAAGAACTGCCGCCCGTAGAGGATTCCGATCCCGTAGAGGAACATGATCAAGCCGGTAAGGCCGATCGGCCCAACAATCGAAGCTTTCGGAGCGAAGGCGCCGATGGCGAGGCCGACGAACAGGACGGCACCGACACCCAGGGAGAAACCGCCAATATTGATCTGGCCGACCAGGTAACCGACGCCGATCGCAAGGAACAGTGCAAGGATCGGCTGGGTACCGATGATTTCACGGGCAAGATCTAGCATGACGGCACCCCCAGCTTTGGTTTGCGCCCCGGACGCACCAGAACCGGTCAGCGGGCTCTGCACCCCGCCGCACGGAATTGCTCGAGCACGCGATCAATCAGTTCGCGCGTCGGCGGCTGCGTGTCCACGTGCTTGTACTCAAGGCCAATCGCTTTCCATTTGAAGGCGCCCAGCTGGTGGAACGGCTGCACCTCCACCCACTCGACATTCTTCATCGGCGCCACGAACCGCGCGATACCCTCGACATTCGCCGGATCGTCGGTGTGGCCCGGCACGAGCGTGAATCTCACCCAAGTGCGCTTCCCGATCTCGGCGAGGCGCTCGGCAAAGCGCAGGGTCGGCATCGAGGTCGCGGCCGGTGACCTTGCGATAGGTTTCCGGGTCCGAGCTCTTGATGTCGAGCAGGACCATATCGAGCGCCGACAGATAGCGGGCGTCGGCACGCTCGCCGAGGAGTCCGGACGTCTCGATCGCGGTGTGCAGCCCCATCTCCTTGGCGCCGGCGAATATGCCGCGCGTGAAAGCTATCTGCACCATCGGCTCGCCGCCAGAGATGGTCAGGCCGCCGTCGAGCGAGCGCAGCGCTGTCGCGAAGGTGGCGAGGCGGTCGAGCACCTGTCGCACCGAAACGCGCGTGCCGTCCTTCAGGTGCCAGGTATCAGGATTGTGGCAATAGGTGCAGCGGAGCAGGCATCCGGATACGAACAGGACGGCGCGCAGGCCCGGCCCGTCATACCGCGACGAGCTCTCGTAGGAATGCACATAGCCGAAGCGTCCCGTCGGTGTCCTCGCGAATTTCGCTCTCGTCCGGCGCGTCGGGAGAGATTCCGACGCGCAGATCGTGCCGACTGCCCGCTTCGATGTTGCCGACCTGCGACATGGCCTGCCCTCGCGCGGCGCTTTTCACATCTGGCCGTGGAAGGTGCGGCTGATCACGTCGCGCTGCTGCTCCTTGGTCAGTCGCACGAAGTTCACCGCGTAGCCGGAAACCCGGATGGTGAGCTGCGGGTACTTGTCGGGATTCTTCATTGCATCCTCGAGCGTCTCGCGGTCGATGACGTTGAGGTTCATGTGAAATCCGCCCTGGCCGAAATACATGTCGAAGGCTTTGACGGCCGCATCGATAAGCTCCGGCTCGGAGAGATGCGCCTTCTGCGGCGCCACCGAGACCGTGTAGCTGATGCCGTCGAGCGAATCCTTGTACGGCAGCTTCGCTACCGACAGGCACGATGCCAGCCAGCCGTGGCTGTCGCGCCCATGCATCGGGTTGGCGCCGGGCCCGAACGGTTCGCCCGTGCGCCGGCCGTCGGGCGTATTGCCGGTGGCCTTTCCGTAGACCACGTTGGAGGTGATCGTGAGCACGCTCTGCGTATGGGTCGCGTTGCGGTACGTCGGGTGCTTGCGAATCTTCTGCATGAACCGCGTGACAAGGTCTGCGGCGATGCTGTCGACCCGATCGTCGTTGTTGCCGAACTGCGGCACCGGCACATTGCTTTCGATCTTGTAGTCGATGGCGAGCCCGGTCTTGTCGCGCAGGACATGGACTTTGCCGTATTTGATCGCGGCGAGGCTGTCGGCGACGACCGAGAGGCCTGCAATGCCGAATGCCATGGTGCGCAGGATGTCGCGATCGTGCAGCGCCATTTCGAGGCGCTCATAGAAGTACTTGTCGTGCATGTAATGGATGCAGTTCATCGCATGCACGTAGGTCCGCGCGAGCCATTCCATCACGTGGTCGAATTTTTCGAACAGCTCGTCATAATCGAGGATGTCGCCGGTCATCGGTGGCGTCGCCGGTGCCACCTGCTCGCCGGAGACCTCGTCGCGCCCGCCATTGATGGCATAGAGCAACGCCTTCGCAAGATTCACGCGCGCGCCGAAGAACTGCATCTGCTTGCCGAGCCGCATGCCCGACACGCAGCAGGCGATGCCGTAGTCGTCGCCCCAGTGCGGCCGCATGAGATCGTCGTTCTCGTACTGCAGCGAGGAAGTTTCCTTGCTGACCTTGACGCAGTAGCGCTTGAAGCTCTCCGGCAGGTCCTTCGACCACAGCACGGTGATGTTCGGCTCCGGCGCTGGCCCGAGGTTGGTCAGCGTGTGCAGCATTCGGTAGCTGCTCTTGGTCACCAGCGAGTGGCCGCTCAGGTCCAGACCGCCGACGCATTCGGTGGCCCAATAGGGGTCGCCGCTGAACAGCGCGTCATATTCGGGGGTGCGCAGAAACCGGACGATCCGCAGTTTCTGCACGAGCTGGTCCCACAGCTCCTGTGCGCCGGATTCGTCGAGCACACCCTCGCGCAGGTCGCGCTCGATGTAGATGTCGAGGAAGGTGGAGATGCGGCCGATCGACATCGCCGCGCCGTTCGCCTCCTTGATCGCGCCGAGGTAGGCGAGATAGGTCCACTGGACGGCTTCCCGGGCATCCAGCGCCGGCCGGCTAATATCGCAGTCGTAGAGTTTTCCCATCTTCGCAAGGTCTTCCAGCGCACGGATCTGCTCCGCGAGTTCCTCGCGAACCCGGATCACCTCGTCGCTCGGCCACATGTCGTCGATCTGGGCGCGCTCCTCTTTCTTGACCTCGATCAGGCGCGCAACGCCGTAGAGCGCGACGCGGCGGTAGTCGCCGATGATGCGGCCGCGCCCGTAGGCGTCGGGCAGCCCGGTGATGATGCCGGATTTGCGGCACCGCATGATCTCGGGCGTGTAGGCATCGAACACACCGTCGTTGTGGGTCTTGCGGTGCTTGGTGAAGGCCTCGTGCACCTGCGGGTCGGCCTCGAACCCGGCCGCCTTGAGACCGGCCTCAACCATCCGCAGCCCGCCCGCGGGAAAGATCGCGCGCTTGAACGGCTCGTCGGTCTGCAGCCCGACAATCATCTCGTTGTCGCGGTCGATGTAACCGGGCTTATGCGCCAGCATCGTGGACGGCGTTTTCGCGTCGACTGCCAGCACGCCCTTCCTCTGCTCCTCCCTGAAATACGGCTGAAGCTTGGCCCAGACGGCTTTGGTGCGCTCCGATGGGCCGGCGACAAACTTCTCGTCGCCGTCGAAGGGCGTGACGTTCGAAACAATGAAGCCGCGAACGTCGATGGTCCTGCACCAGTCGCCCCGCGTGAAGCCTCGCCAGCAATCGTCGACCGACTGCGTCTTATTCGCAACCGCGGCCATGCTCATAGGACTCCTCCCGATTCAGGTCATCTTTGCATCGCAATGGCGAGCGCGCAAAGGGCGAGCAGCGTGGGATGAACGGCGCGGTGGGCCGCCAAATCTGCCTGCCTTATTTGCTATTAGCCGTTCAGGCTAACGGACTGATACTGAACGGATATGACTTAGGTCAAAAAAGCAGAAAGATCGTACCGGCCGGAAGACCAGGCAGCCGAACCGGTCGTCACGACGCCGCCTTCGCCGCAGCGCCGGTCCGGCCGGCTTCGGCAAGCAGCGCCTGGGTGTGCCGGGCGATCATCAGCTCCTCATTGGTCGGGATCACGTGCAGTGCGACCCGGCTTTCCGGACGCGAGATCAACGGCTCGCCGGCCGCATTGGCCTTCTCGTCGAGCACTGCACCGAGCCATTCGAGCTTGCCGGCAATGCGCGCGCGCATCATCGGAGAGTTCTCGCCGATCCCGGCCGTGAACACGAATGCATCGAGCCCGCCGAGCGAGGCCGCCAGCAGCCCGGCATGCAGCCCGGCGCGATAGACGAAATAGTCGAGCGCGAAGGCGGCGCGCGGTTCGGCGCTTTGCGCCAGTTCGCGCACGTCGTTGCTGATGCCCGACAGGCCCTTGAGGCCGCATTCGCGATACAGCAGGTCCTGCACCGCCGCCGGCGCCATGCCCTTTTCGGAGATCAGATAGAGCACGACGCCAGGGTCGATCTGGCCGGGGCGGGTCCCCATCGGCAGCCCGTCGAGGGCGGTGAAGCCCATCGTGCTTTCAATGCTGCGGCCGCCAGCGAGCGCGCACATCGACGCGCCGCTGCCGAGATGCGCGACGATCGTCCGCCCGTTCGCGGCATCGGGGGCGACCTGCCGCAGCCGCTCAGCGATGTATTCGTACGACAGGCCGTGAAATCCGTAACGGCGCACCCCTTCGGCGTAGAGGTTCTCCGGGATGGCGTAATGGTCGGCAAGTCCGTCATGGCCGCGGTGGAAGGCGGTGTCGAAGCAAGCGATCTGCGGCAGGCCCGGCCGACGCGCGAGCAGCGAACGGATCGGCGCCAGATTGTTGGGCTGGTGCAGCGGGGCGAGTGAGCAATAGCGCTCGAGGTCGGACAGTACACCGACATCGACCAGGACCGGCCGGTCGAATTCGGGGCCGCCGTGTACCACGCGATGGCCCACCGCAATCAGGTCGGCGCGTTGCGTTTCGCGCAGCCAGTCTCCAACCGCCAAGGTGGCGGCCGGAAGGTCGGGGACGTCGTGCGACGCATAGGCCCGATCAATGAGGGTCGCGCCAGCCGGGCCGGCTGCCCGCAGGCGCGGACGGCTGCCGATGCCATCGAGCTGGCCCTTCACCAGCGCTTCGAGATCATTCGCCCCGCCGGTCGCGAACAGCTGGAACTTCAGGCTCGAGGAGCCGGCATTGACGACGAGGATCGCGTCCATGGCGATCACGCGGCCGGCAACGCGGCAGCGCTGCGACGGGCGACGGCGTAGAGCGCCGCCGCCGCGCAGGAGGCCATGCGGGCGCGAACCGAATCGGCCCGCGAGGTGAGCACGATCGGGACCCGCGCGCCGAGCACAATGCCGGCGGCGTCAGCCTTGGATAGGAAGATGAGATTCTTGGCCAGCATGTTGCCGGCCTCGAGATCAGGGACGACCAGGATCTGGGCATGGCCGGCAACCTGGGACTTGATGCCCTTGATCCTCGCCGATTCCGGATCGACGGCGTTATCGAACGCCAACGGCCCGTCGAGGATGCCGCCGGTGATCTGGCCGCGGTCCGCCATCTTGCACAACGCGGCGGCCTCGATAGTCCCTGGGATCTTGGACGTGACCGTCTCGACCGCGGAGAGAATCGCGACGCGCGGCGTGCCGAGCCCTACCTGGGTGAAGAGGTCGATCGCGTTCTGGACGATGTCGCGCTTGGCGTCGAGATCGGGGAAGATGTTGATGGCAGCATCGGTGATGAACAGCGTATCGGCGTGGTTCGGCACGTCGATGATGAAGACATGGCTGATCCGCCGCGCGGTGCGCAGGCCGGTTTTCGACGCGGTGACCGCCCGCATCAGCTCGTCGGTGTGGAGGCTGCCCTTCATCAGCAGCTCGCCCCTGGCCTCGTGGATCAGTTGCACGGCCTTGGCGGCGGAATCGTCGCTGTGGGCCGCATCGACGATCTCAAAGGCCCCGATGTCGAGACCGTGCTGACGCGCAACGGCGGTGATCCGCTGGGCCGGTCCCACGAGTATCGGCACGATGAGGCCGGCCTCGGCGGCCTCCACGGCGCCGCGCAACGATGTTTCGTCGCAGGGATGCGCCACAATCGTTGTCGGCGTCGACGCCTGCTTGGCGCGCGCGATCAGGCGCTCGTATTTCGAGGGCGCGGGTCCCCCCGGCGCGACCTGCGATACTGACATCTCGGACTCTCCTGCCGTTGTGGCCGTTAGGTTTTCCCAAGCCTACGATGCCTTGGCGACCTTCTTGTCGCTCGCGGCGGGCGCCGGCAGCTTCGCCTCGACGCCGAACAGTTTAGCAATCCGCTCAAACCGTTCCCTGACTTCGCCGACCATCTCGCCGCGCGCGCTCAGGATCTCGCCCAGCGCCGCGAAGGCCTTTCGGCGCAACTGGGCGTCCGCCGGCAGAAGATCCGGGATCGCGCCGAGGGTGGCCTCCTCGTCGAGCAGCAGCATGAAGAACTGCTCGCGCATGAGCGCCTTGAATTCGGCCAACGTCAGTCGCGGCCCCTCGGCACGGATCGTTGCCCGCAGCCGGCGGATCGCTGCGGCCCCGCGTTCGTCGACGCTGCCACGCGCCATGCCGACGTAGAGAATGGCACGCATCATGCATTCGCGCAGGCCGCCGACTGGGATGCGAGACCTCAATTCGGCGATCCGCGATTCAATGAGCTCGCGATGCAGGGGGCTTTTGGCGGCCTTGCGCGTCGGGCGCGTGTCGGTGGGATCAATGCCGACGGCAGCCTGCAGCGTCGGCAAGCCGTAGATCGTCAGGAACATGCGCTCCGAGACCGCCTCGGTCATGTCCCGCCAAGCATCGAGGCTGGCGACGATCTGCTTGGACACGGCTTCCTGCGCAGCCATGAATGGGTTGTCCGCGCCGGCGGGGCTGCGCTCCTGGCGGACGCGCTCCGCCATCTCCTTCACCGGCTTCATCAGCGGGTTTGCGTCGGAGAACAGCTCGTACTGCAGCCGCAGCGGGTGCAGCCGCCGCACCCATTCGGCAATCGGAGCTGACATCATCGCCTGGATCGCCGGCTGAGCGAAGGCGCGGTAGAGCGCGAGATTGATATCGGATACGCGCGCAGCGGTCGCGAAGCGGCGCTCATCCGCCGCGTCATTGCCGCCGAGTGCGCGGATGTCGTCGAGCGTGCGCGCCTCGCACCGCATCACCCAATTGCCCGCCGATGAGATCCGCACCTGCAGCCTGCTCCGTCTTCGCCTCGAAGGTCGCCTCGTAGAGGCCGGGCGGCAGAACGTCGATCAGGTCGATATTGCTGGAGAACTCATCGTGCTCCTTCCGCGCCACGCCGCCGGAGACGAAGATCCCGAGGTGGCCCACAGTCTCGTGGATGGTGTAGACGATGGTCTGGCCGTACGAGCGGATGTCGTCGACGCTCTCATAGAGATCCAGGATCCATCCGAGTGCCTGCTGGGGCGGCGTGATGTTGTCGCCCTTGGAGCAGAACACCACGATCGGCGAGCGGATGTTGCGCAGATCGATGGCAGTGCCGTCGGAGGTCTGAATGCCGCCGGCGGCGAGCTTGTTACCGACGAACAGCTCGTCGACGATGAACTGGATCTCCTCGGCGTTCAGGTTGACGTGACCGCCCCACCAGCGTTCGAAGCCGAGATAGCGGGCCGCCTCCGTGTCGACCTTCGAGTACAAATTGTACTGCTTGCTCCAAAGCGTATTGGCCGGGTTCTGGCTCTCGAAATTCTGTACCAGCCAGGCCCCGTCGAACTTGCCCTGACCGAGGTCGCTGGTGAGCGCCGTCAGCCAGCTCCCGCCCAAGAGGCCGCCGCTGTAGCGCATCGGATTCTTGCCACGCACGCCGGCCCAATACGCCAGCGGGGTTCCGGCCAGGATGATCGGACCGAACAGCTTGGGACGCAGCGCGGCCAGGATCATCACTGCCCAGCCGGCCTGGCAATTGCCGATCACGCACGGCTTGCCGTTGGCGTCCGGGTGCAGCGCGATGACTTTCTCCAGGAACACCGCCTCGGCGCGGGCGATATCCTCGATCGTCTGACCCGGTACCGGTTCGGGCAGGAAGCCGATGAAGTAACACGGATGGCCGGCCTTGAACGCGACGCCGATCTCGCTGTCGGCCTTGAAGCCGCCGATTCCGGGCCCATGCCCGGCACGCGGATCGACGATCACGAAGGGACGGCGAACCGGATCGATCTCGATCCCCTTCGGCGGGATCACCCTGAACAAGGGCGTAGTTGACCGGCCGCGCGAGCGTGCGGCCATCGATAAGAACCTCCACAGGGAATTCGAGCACGTTCGGGGCAACTTTCTTCAGTTGCTCGCGGTAAGTATTGCCGCGCTGGCGCATCACGTCCCAGAACAGCACGCTGCGTTGAGCGGCATCGACCAGGTACTCGAATGCGGACGCAGCGGGGCTGAAGTCGAGGGTGCTGGCGCGGTCGGGTGGCGTCGTTCGGCTGGCGGACATGGGATTGCCTTTCGCCCTGTTGGCCCAGCGAAGCCCCAATCGTCGGGTCTTGCTTTGACCTAGATCAGAATGGGAGCCGCGGCGCGTGAAAAGGGACGGGCCGGGCAGGCCCGACGGGCCTGCCGGCAGGCTGTAAGGGTTTTCTGAGCCAGATCAAATTAATTCTGAAGCAGTGGTGCTAAGAAGCGATCGCTCGATTATAAAGACTGTTCGCACGGAGCTGATCACATGAGCGACAGACTGTCGGCGCTGCTGCCGAGCGCAAAGCAGGTCATGGAGCAGCTTGCAGTAGCGGAAGCGGAAAAAGCGGCCGCCGAGATGCGTAGGCAGGCCAAGGCCGATGCCGAAAAGAAGGCGTTGATCGACCGGCTCACCAGGCCCTCCGGGGTCTCCGACGAGGAGGCGCTCAAGCGCGTGGCGACGATTGTCCAGCGCGCGGTGAAAAACGGCCTCACCGAGGTCGAGGTCATCCGCTTCCCGAACTCGATGTGCACCGACCGCGGGCGTGCGATCAACAACAACCTGGAGCCCGGCTGGGAGAAATCCCTGACCGGGCTGCCGAAGGAGATGTACGAGTTCTGGAAGCGGCAGCTTCAGCCCCGCGGCTACAAGCTGCGATATCAGGTAGTCGATTTTTCCGGTGGAGTACCAGGGGATATCGGCATAACGCTGAAGTGGTCCTGAACGCGACCTCGGAAATTTGCCCGCGTGGCGATCGCGGCGCGCAGGAGTACATCTGCGTCTCGCGGTTTCGACTGGTGGCATGGGGGCAATTGCTCGCAAGCGCCGGTGTGGGCGCCTGCTGGATGATTCTGATCCACGTCAAAGCGGCGTTCTATCTCTCAGCCACTATCCGTTGGCTTCGCGTGTCGTGCGGGTGAGGACGGAATAATCGGCCCATGAGGACCCTCTCTGCAGAAGCGGCCGTTGCGATGATTCCGGACGGCGCCACCCTCATGATCGGCGGATTCATGGGGGTCGGATCGCCGGAGCGCGCTGATCGACGAGCTCGTGCGCCAGGGCAAGCGCAATCTCACCGTGATCGCCAACGATAACGCAGTGCCGGGGCGCGGAATCGGCAAGCTCGTCGATGCCGGCCTCGTCAGCCGGACCATCGCAAGCCACATCGGCCTCAACCCCGAGACCCAGCGGCAGATGATCGCGGGAAAGATCGAGGTCGATCTCGTGCCGCAGGGCACCTTGATCGAACGCATCCGAGCCGGCGGCTACGGGCTTGGCGGGGTGCTCACGCCGACCGGCGTCGGCACGGTTGTCGAGGAGGGCAAGCAGCGGATCGAGATGAAGGGCAAGAGCTATCTGCTCGAAACCGCATTGCGCGCGGATTTCGCGCTGATCCACGCGTTTCTCGCCGACTATCTCGGCAATCTCTCCTACGCGCTCACCGCGCGCAATTTCAATCCGGTCATGGCCATGGCCGCCGACACCACCATCGTGACGCGCGGACAACATCGTTCCGGTCGGGGTGATTTCGCCCGACCACGTCGTGACGCCCGCGCCGCTGGTCGATTATCTCGTCGCCAACAACGGGTGAAGACCGATGGACGCACAATCGATCATCGCCAAGCGCATCGCAAGCGAGCTCCGAGCGGGATGCTGGTCAATCTCGGCATCGGCATCCCCACGATGGTGGCGAACTTCGTGCCGGCCGGCATCACGGTATTCTTTCAGTCGGAGAACGGTCTGATCGGCACCGGGCCGATTCCCGAGGAGGGGATGGCGCATCCGACCCTCACCGATGCCGGCGGGCGGCCGGTGACCGCATTGCCCGGCGCCTGCACGTTCGACAGCGCGATGTCGTTCGGCCTCATCCGCGGCGGCCATGTCGACATGACCGTGCTCGGCGCGCTGCAGGTCGACGCGCATGGTCTGCTCGCGAACTGGATGATTCCCGGCAAGATGGTGCCGGGCATGGGCGGCGCGATGGATCTCGTCACCGGCGCAAAGCGCGTGATCGTGGCGATGCAGCACACCGCCAAGGGCAAGCCGAAGATCGTCAACAAGTGCACGCTGCCGCTGACCTCGGTGCGGCCGGTCGACCTGGTGGTCAGCGAGTTGGCGGTGATTGGATTCCCGGACGGGCGGGCGACGCTGCTCGAAAGGGCGCCCGGCGTGAGCGTCGAGCAGGTGCTCGCCGGGACCGAGGCGAAATTGGCGTTGCCGGATCAGATTCCGGAAATGCGCCTGTGATGTCGGAAGCCGGCGTCGCGCATTGAACGCGGCGCCGACGGTGCGTCCCGGGCAACACCAAGTCTCGGATTTCGACAGTAGAGCGCCCTTACCTAGCGCGTAAGCTGACCAAACCGTATCAGCACTTCGACGCAGCGCTCACCCACCTCGCGATGGCGCGAGGCGAGCGTCGCTCCGCACTTCCACAGCGTAGCAGCATTCATTCCCTGCGACCGATCGCAGAGACGGGCTGCTGCACTCTTGCATGGCATCAACGCTTTCAGATCGACTGCGCCTGCGGTGACAATCCACGACATGAGCAAGAGAGTTGCCGCTGATATCTTCACCATGCGGGGGCTCCATTTCGGCTCGCGCTCTGCCGGCGCGCGTTTCGCGACATCAGCGCGCTCGTCCAGCCGTTCAGCGGATACTGGTTTTGGCACTGTCCGTAAGGCTCGCGGGTTGCCCGGCCCTGAGCACGGGGCGATCGGCCTTGATGGCCGCGACCGCCGACGCCGGATCTGTATCGCGGGCATAGATCCCAATCGTCACGAAGATGATCGCGCCGACAAGCGCCACCGCAACAATCTTGAGATGAGTATTGCGGCCGGCAGACCACAGCGACTCACTCATCGATGGATCCTCGCCACCAGTCCTTCGCCCGTGCGATCTGCCCGAAGGCCACGCGGCGCAGTCACTGGCAGACCAGCAAAGCGAGGCGACTTCAATCGAGCAGCTCGTTTGCAGTCTAAGCAGAGATCTTATCGGCGTTTCATGATTTGGATCATTTTTCGACCCTGTTGGTTTGCGTTGCTGATCCAGATCTCTGCACGATTTGAGCACCAGGTTTGTTCTGCGCCCCCTGGAGCGAGCTCGCCGGGCGGCCGAGGAAGCGTCTGATTCCGCAAGACAACGTTCCTGTTCCTACGCAATTCCCGGCGAGATGTACCGGCCTCCTGCAAGCACCGCATCGGTGGCCGGGAGCAGGTCGGTGGCGATCGCGCGCTTGACCACAAACCCGTCAGCACCCGCTTCCATAACGGAGCGGCTCACGATCGACTGGTCGTGAACACTGACCACGATCATGCGGGTGTTCGGAAACTGGCCCCTGAACCGGCGCACCAATTCGAGCCCGTCCCCGCGTGCCAGCGTCAGATCGACCACCGCTAGCTCGCTCTGGAGCCGGGCCGCAGTCTCGAACAGCGAGACTTCGTCGGCCACCATGACGATCGCCTCAAACGCCGTTGCGAGCAGGCGACGAACCCCCTCGCTGAGGCCGTGATGCGAGTCCAGCCAGCAGCACACAACGTATTTGCGACAACGGTCATTTGCTTGGTCATCGCTGAACCGACGGGGGAGTCGGTCAATTGTCGACCTAAATCATAGATGGATACCGGACGCGCTGGTTTTTGATCTAGCGCAGTTTTAAGGCTCGTGTTTTAGATGCTGCTCGATCAGCGCGTGATTTAGGGCAAGTCGCGCGGAAGTTCGCCTGCCGGGCGGGCTTCACTCCACGGCGCACGCCACCCGTCTATCGCTTCGATCCCCTCAATGCAGCGACACTGCAAGGCCCGGTAGGCCGGTCCGCGTAGCAAGAATTTCGCTGCTTGGACGCAAGCTCAAGACTGGTAGCAAGGCGCTCGAAGGTAGGATAGATCTTCGACATGCGGGGCGATTGAGGAAGGGCCGCCGGGAATCGCTGATTGCTGACGGAGGCGGCTGAGCGGTGCGGCCACCCCCGCCGCCCGGAAACATGAACAAGCGTGGGATGAGACTTCGCTACGTCCTCGGTCGTCATGTACGTGGTTGGTCGTCTGGCTCGCTGGCGCTGCGCCAGCGTCGTCCGCGACACGGCACGTCGTCCTGCTGTTCGACGAGCGGACCCGAATTGCCTGGTCTGGCGGCTCTCGAAGCCGATCTCGTCGGCACGCTCGCCGCCAACTCCGCAGACCGTATCGAGATCTATCGCGAGGCGATGGACCTCTCGCGGTTCAGCTCCGGCACGCATCAGACGGCGCCTGCGGGACTTCCTGCGCGCGAAATATGCGGACAAGAAGATCGACGTGGCCGTCGCCATCATGGCGCCCGCGCTGGACTTCCTGCTGAGCCACGGGGACGCGATCTTTCCTGGCACTCCCATCGTCTTTTGCGGCATCGACAGGAAGGAGCTCGGCGAGCGCACATTGCCTGCTCACGTTCGTGGCGTTCTTGTAAAGCGAGAGTTCGCACCAACGCTCGAGCTTGCGCTCAGCTTGCATCCCCAGACGCAACGCGTCGCCATCGTTGCCGGCGACATCGGCATTCGATACTGGCCTGCTCGAGCAAGCCAGAAATGAATTCCGCGCCTTCGAGAACCGCGTCGCGTTCACGCAACCTGACGGCACTGCCACTGCAAGAACTGCTTGCCGAGCTCTCGCGGCTGCCGCCGCAGAGCATCGTGCTGTTCGTCTCGTTCTTTCAGGACGGCGCCGGCGCTCCTTTCATCCCTCACGATGTCGTGCAACGTGTTTCTGCGTCGGCGAACGCGCCGGTCTATGGATTCGTGGATCAGTATCTTGGTCGCGGCATCGTGGGCGGAAGCCTGTACAGCCTCGCTGCGCACGGGGCGGAGGCGGCCAAGCTGGTGTTGCAGGCCTTGGCGGGGCTTGCGCCTTCCGGGACCTCCCTGTCGGAGGTTCAATCCAGCAAGGTGCTGTTCGATTGGCGGCAAATGCAGCGGTGGGGAATTGAGCGAGGCGAGCCTGCCCGCGGGTAGCGAAATCCGCTTTCGTAATCCAACCGCATGGGAGGCGTACCGCGGACATATCCTCGGGGTGGTCGCCATTGTCTTGGGGCAGTCGGCGCTGATCGGTTGGCTGCTTTACGAGCATCGTCGGCGCCGCCGCTCGGAAGCGCGGCACACGAGCTCAGCGGCAAGCTGATCGCCGCGCATGAGGAGGAGCGCTCGCGACTTGCCCGCGAGCTGCATGACGACGTGACGCAGCGACTCGCATCGTTGGCGATCGAGGCCGGGCAAGAGGACGCAAGCTCTCACGGTCCTGCGGGCCGCGGCCCAAGGCGAGCAATTCAGCAAGGCTTGGTACGGTTGAGCGAGGACGTGCACGCGCTGTCCTATCGGCTGCATCCCTCGATCCTCGAGGATCTCGGCCTGACCGAGGCGTTGCGATCCGAGTGCGAACGCTTTTCACGGACGTGCCCAACTCGGTTGGAGATAGAAGCCGGGGAAATCGCCGAGACCGTGCCGCGCGACGCCGCGCTCTGCGTCTTTCGCATTGCGCAGGAGGGGCTGCGCAATATCGCCCGTCATGCCAAGGCAAGCCGCGCGACGGTCTCACTGCGGCGGCTCAACGGCGGGCTGCAATTGCGGTGAGCGACAATGGCGCGGGGTTCGATCCTGCGGGCGACCGCACCAGGACCAGCCTTGGTCATGCCAGCATGCGCCAACGGGCTTTCCTGCTGGGGGGCAAACTCGATATAGTCAGCACGCCGGGCCGCGGCACGGTGGTCCGTGGCTTGGATACCTCTGAGGGAGGGACGCGTTGAGCCGTCCGCGCGTGCTGCTGGCTGACGATCACCGGGTCGTGGCCGAAGGCTTGAAGCGCCTGCTCGCCGACGATTTCGAATTGGTGGGGATGGTCGAGGACGGCCGTGCGCTGGTGGCCAGCGCCAAGAAGCTACAGCCCGACATCGTCGTTGCCGATATATCGATGCCGCAACTCAATGGCATCGACGCAATGGCGCAGATGAAGAAGGACAACCCCGACATCAAGGTGGTTTTCCTGACAATGCATCAGGAGCCAGCTTACGCCAGGCGCGCGCTGGAGGCGGGGGCTGCCGGATTTGTGGTCAAGCACTCCGCGCCCGAGGAGCTGGTGATGGCGATCCAGGCCGCCCTCAAGGGCCAGACGTTCATTACGCCGGCACTGGCGAGCGAGGTGCTGCGGCAGGCCCGGCACGAGCCACGCGAAGCCGACAACGGCCGCCAGCTCCTGACCCCGCGCCAGCGGGAGATCTTGCAGCTGGTCGCCCAGGGCAAGTCCGCCAAGGAAATTGCCGCGGAATTGGCGATCTCCGCCCGCACGGTGGAGTTTCACAAATATCAGATGATGGAAACGCATGGGCTTCACAGCAATGCCGAGCTCATTCATTTCGCCATCAAGCACGGCATCGTGACGATCTGATAGGGGCTGCGAGGCGCATGATCGGCGCCGCTGTCCTTGCTCAAATTTTCAGCAAATGCGACGCTCAGGGCTGATTGTGCCGTGATATCAATGTGAGCGGCGCTCCAGCGGCGCCATCGCCACGCCCCCTGCCCCGTAGTTTTTCATCTGCCGCCCAGCAACTTTACGAGGTCACACTCGCGAAGGGGGCTCCTTATCCTCGCTCGCGAATTGGTCGACGGCTGTCGCCAAAACTCGTTCCGGCGGCTGCCACGAGTATTCGAGGAGTATCCGATGTTGAGCGGAGTAGCGGTTCAAAACGGTTCTTCCCGGCCTTCGTTTGGCCGTATCGCGCGGAAGGAGATTTCGGTCGAAGCTGACGGGCTTGCCGGCGCGATCGAGCGGATCGGCACCCGGAAGTGGTTCACCCAGAACGCCGAGATCTACGGCGAGAAGGAAGCGGCGGACTATTTCTACAAGGTCGTCAGTGGCGCGGTGCGCACTTACAAAGTGGTCATAGATGGCCGCCGTCTCGTCGGGGCCTTCCATTTGCCCGGCGATATTTTCGGTCTCGAGGCGGGCGAGCGGCACCTGTTCTCCACGGAAGCAGTGGTTGATGCCGAAATTCTCGTGGTCAATCGCGATGCCGTCATGTCGCTGGCCGCGCGCGACAATGAAGTGGCTCGCGACCTGTGGACGCTGACTGCGAGTGAGCTCCAGCGCACGCAGAGTCATATGCTCCTGCTCAACAAGAGCGCGCCGGAACGGGTGGCGAGTTTCCTGCTCGAAATGGCCGATCGCAACGAGGCCGATGACGAAATTCAGCTTGCGATGTCACGTCAGGACGTTGCCGACTATCTCGGGCTCACCAGCGAAACCATCTCACGCATGTTGACGCGGCTTGAGAATGCGGCTGCGATCACGCTGCCCAACTGCCGGCACATCGTGCTGCGCGACCGGCTTGGCTTGAAGCGAATGGTTTCTTGAACCGTCCCGCAGGCGACGCACCGCAACAAGCCCGCGATATCGCTGCGCTCGCGTTAAGGATAGAATTCACATTCGATGAACACACCGTCTGGATGTTTGAAGCGGTTTTGACTTGATCACAATCGCGTACGATTGTGAGCCGCGAGGAAACGCTTAACGACCCTGCCGGTCACGGCAGGCACAGGTTGCCGCAGTTATGATGCCTGATCGATTGGGCTCGATTCTCGGGCCGAAAAGCCTGTCCGCCGTGGGCGTGCGCGGACCACTCATTGCCGCGGGTGCATACTATCTGGGCGCGCTCGCCGCCTTCGCGATCGGAACCCTGTCGGATCGGATATTCGCGCCGTTCTGGCCGCCCAATGTCATCCTGTTCTGCGCCCTGCTGCTGGTGCCCTACCGGCACTGGTGGGTCTACATCGCGGCTGTGTTCCCCGCCCACGTACTGGCGGAGCTCCATGTCGGCATGCCTCCCGGCCAAATGCTGGTCGCCTTCGCCACCAACTGCATGGTGGCGCTGCTCAATGCCTTCGCGGTGCGCCATTTCCTCGGGGGGCCGCCCTGGCTCGGCAATCTTCGCAAGGCCTCGCAATACATTCTGGCGACCGCAGTGGTCTCTCCCGCGGTCTCGGCGCTGGGCGGAGCGTTCGTGCCGATCCTGGGCGGCGGGGCGATCGAACACTATTGGATCCACTGGGCGCACTGGTACGTCGCCAACGCCCTGCCGAGCCTGACCATCGGTCCGGTATTTCTTACCTGGTACGGCGAAGGCCTGCGGTGGCTGAAGTCGATACCGCATCGGCAGCGCATGGAGGCGCTGCTGCTGGCAACAGGCGTCGTCGTCGCTTGCATCGTGGCCTTCCACTTCAGCGTCAAGGCGGCGGAAGCCGGCTTGCTGCCGGTGCTGCTCTACGCACCGCTTCCGCTGATCCTGTGGACCGCGGTGCGCTTCGGCGCGCGGGGCGCGAGTGCGGCAATTCTGCTCGTCACGCTGGTCTCGGTCTGGCGGACGCTGAACGGGCCGAGCCCGTTTTCCGACCAGGATCCGGAGCGCAACGTTCTGGCACTGCAACTGTTTCTCGCCGGCGTTTCGGTGCCGGTGCTGTTATTGGGCGCGCTGATCGACGAGCTCCGACGGGCCGAGCGCATCACGCGCGATCTTGCCCAGTCGTTGCTTCGCACCCAGGACGAGGACGGCAGGCGGATCGCCAAGGACTTGCACGAGCGCACCGGACAGAATCTGGTCGCCGCCAGACTGCTGTTCCATCGGCTGCGTGGCCGCCTGCCGGCGGACGCCACGCCCGCGGTCGCGGAGCTGGACGACATTCTGCGCCAATCGATCGGCGAGCTGCGGACGGTTTCATACCTGCTGCATCCGCTGGTGCTCGATGAGGGCGGACTGGCGATTGCGCTGCGCAACTACATCGACGGCTTCGCCGAGCGCAGCAATATCAGGGTGGAATTGGAGCTCGCCGACGAGATGGAGCGGCTACCGGCAAATACCGAGCTCGCGCTGTTCCGGGTGGTGCAGGAGGCACTCACCAACGTGTACCGCGATTCCGCCGGCACAGTCGCGAAGATACGGATCGTGGAAAGCGAATCCAGCCTCGGCAGAAGCGTCATGCTGAGCATCGAGGATGACGGCCCGGACACCCGGATTGATGCATCGACCATCCCGCACGAGGCCAAGCCCAATCCCTTGAGAGACCTCGGACTGAGCAGAATGCGCGAGCGCATGGATCAGGTCGGTGGCCGCCTGGAGGTCCTTTCGGGAGTGCGAGGAACCGTCGTTCGCGCGATCCTTCCCGTGAGGGCGGATTCGCCCCGGTGATAGCGGTCTCTCCTCGACGCATTCGGGGTTCGCTCGTTATGTGAACGCTTGCCACGGCAAAGAAGCACAGCTTTTCGTGCAAGAACCCTTGCTTGTGTTCGTGTTTTGTTCTAAGGTCTCTCCCGATTGGAACCGGTCGGCGATGGGCTCGCGATGGGACGTTCCTTGCCGCATATACTGCTCGACAGCGTCTCGCTCTGAGGTTGTGGAGGGACGGGGATCGCAGGTTGTGGAGTCGCAAAACGAACTCGATGGCCGCGTCCGGAAGCCGTCGCGTGAATGCAACGCTTCGCAAAACGAACCCGGTACGGTGGAGCTGTGTATCGTCCACGCCACGTTCCGCCAAACGAACTCGGGCAAGCTTGTGTGTCTCAGGCGCCACATTTCGCAAATTGAGCACGCCCGCCGGACGCCGCTCAAGAGCGCAAGGCGAGCCGCAGAGGAAGCCCGCCGTTACATCTACCCTTACGGAAACTAAAGAGAGGAGCGTCCTTGATACTGCGGCCGATGATTTCTTTGAAATGAGGTCATGACTAGTACCCGTACCGGTCCCGGCGGGTCAGAAACTCGTCCGGATAGGCGGCCTATCGCCGCTGCGGTGCATAGCCGTAGACCGTTTGCGTCTGCACCTGGCGCAACTGCTTGCGAGCCTCTCGCCTTGTTTCCTTGGCTCGGGTGGCGCGCTCCCGCCCGACGGCCCGCGTCTCCTGGGATTCACGCGGGCGCGGCGCCGCAGACGGTTCGGGCGTTGCCGCGAGGCTCGCGCGCAGGGCCTCCGCCCGTTCCCTGGCCGCCAGCGCGGCGGCCTTTTCCTTCTCGGCAAAGGTCACACCTTCGGCCTTCCGCTCCAGCCACGCCTGGATCCGTGGCGAGGCCGTCGCTGTCGCCTCGTGCCGTACCGTCGCCGTGCTCACACCTGGCTGGACGACCGAGTACAGGCCCGCGGCCGCAAAACCGACGGTAACCACTGCGACGAGATACAAGCACAGACCCACAAGGAGACGCATGGCGCTCACGTCGATTTCGATCGCCTTACCGCGCACCCAAGGCATCGAGCGTGGGATCGAAACACATTCTTGAGTTTAAAGCATGCCGTCCAATAGTCTACCATGATCTGGATCAAATTGTTCGGCCATCGGCCTTGCCGGTAAGAGGGGCGGGCTCGGCCCCGGCATGACTGTCCGTTAACCATCTGCTTCGGTGAATAGATTGCTTCGGTAAATGGCGTGGCCAAGCCAACGCGCTCTCGCAGAGTGCGCCTGTTGCGATGGCGATGGAGCGCGTGTTGGTCGCCGCCGAGACCGGGACCTTCGCCGACCGCAAGGCTGCGACCGATGAGGTCGCAATCGTGCTGAGACCGAGTGATTGGGGAACGGAACCGTGATCCCAACCGCGCTTTGCTCATGCGGTCTGACGAAGTGATCGTTGTGTCCGCCGGTTTCGGCGTACCATCAAGGCCCGGAGGCAACTGTCCCCGCTTCACGACGCATGTTAAGCTCGAGGATCTCCGACCTCGTGCCGCGCCGCATGCGTAGCCTGTTTTTGACCTACGACGGCCTCCTCAGTCCCTTGGGGCAGTCGCAGATCCTCCCCTATCTGCGTGGGCTGCAAATCAAGGGGCACCAGATCAGCATCCTCAGTTTCGAGCGCGCCGCGGTCACGGCGGCCGGAAAGGCGCAGCTGCAGCATGAGCTTGCCGGCGAAGGGATCGTGTGGCGGGCTTTGCGTTATCACCAGCGCCCGACGATCATGGCCACTGCCTTCGACGTCGTGTACGGGGTGCTGGCCGCGCGCTCGATGATCCGATGCGAACGCATCGACCTTCTGCATGCGCGCAGCTACGTGCCGATGCTGATGGCGCTACCGGTGGCTGGCCGTCGCAAGCTGGTGTTCGACATGCGCGGCTTGTGGGCGGATGAACGCCTGGATGGAAATATGTGGACGCGCACCCGGCCGGTCCACAAGCTGCTTTATCGGCTGGCCAAGGGCCTCGAGCGCTGGGGGCTCCGGCGGGCCGATCACGTGGTCATCCTGACCCACGCCGCCCATCGGGTTCTGGGCGAGATCCCCGGAGTAGCGAAGCCGCTGCCGCCTGTGAGCGTCATTCCCACCTGCGTAGATCTCAACCGCTTTCAACCGGTGGCCGACAAAGCCGCGGCCCGCAGCGCATTGGGGCTGCCGTCGTCGCCGATCCTCATCTATCACGGTCAGGTCGGAGGCTGGTACTTGTTGCAGGAGATGGCGGCATTCATCGGTCGAGCAAAACTGCGATGGCCTTCCCTCCTGTTCCTGATTCTGGCGCCGGACAAGCACGAGCTCATCCGCAGGACCTGCGCGGCGGCCGGGCTCGCCGAGGGCGTCGACTTCCGGGTCGAGGCGCACCCGCACGCCGGGGTCGCGCGCCGGGTGGCGGTCGCGGATGGCGGCTTGTTCTTCATCCGCCCGTCCTACTCGAAGCTCGGCAGTTGTCCGACGAAGTTCGCAGAGTGCCTAGCATGCGGCATCCCGGTGGTGGCCAACCGCGGCATCGGAGACCTCACGGAAACGGTGACTGAGCATCGAATCGGCTCGCTGCTGTCCGAATTCACCAACGAGGCCTATGATCGCGCCGTGAACGAACTCGAAGCGCTATGGCACGACTGCGACGTCGCGCGACGTTGCCGGAGCGCCGCGGAGACCGGTTTCGCCCTGGCCGACGCCGTCGCCAAATACGACGGCATCTACCAGTCGCTCGAAGGCCGCTAAAAGACATGCTCCCGAAGATAAGCATCATCACGCCGACCCTTAACCAGGCCCAATATCTCGAGCAGACGATCCTGTCCGTGCTCGGCCAGAACTATGAGCGCTTGGAATACATCGTCGTGGACGGTGGAAGCTCGGATGGGACGCTGGAGGTACTGGAGCGGTACGCAGACCGTCTGGCTCACTGGGAAAGCGCGCAAGATCGCGGGCAGGCACACGCCATCAACAAGGGGCTGGCCCGCGCAACCGGGGATGTCGTCGCCTTCATCAACTCCGACGACGTCTATCTTCCGGGCGCCCTGGGAGCGGTCGGCCATCACTTTGCCGAGCGCCGAAGCTGCCAATGGTTGTGCGGGGACATATTGATGTTCGGCGCCGGCGATGTCGAGACCACCCTGTGCCTGGCGGACGTCCCTCGCAGCGCGGCTCATTGTCTTTGCTGGGCCTACACGGCCGCCCAGCCCGGCATGTTTTGGCGACGCGAGATGCTCAACGGCGGGTTTGCCGAGGAGTGGCGCTGCTGCTTCGACCACGAGCTCTACGTGCGGCTGCTGCTCGCCGGACACCATTGCGAGCACCTGCCGCTACCCCTTGCCGGCTACCGACTGCATTCCGCCAGCAAGACCGTCGCCGAGAGAGCCCTGTTCGATCGCGAGTTCGACGCCATCGCCGAGGTCTATCAGGACAGTTTGCGCGGTTCGGCACGACGTCGGTGCAAGGCGACACTGGCATTGCGCCGCTCGGTCGCCGCGAGCAGCGCGGGCCGCAGCGCGGATGCGGGCCGCGAGCTGCTGCGCGCGCTGATGGCGCACCCGGAAGGGGTTGGCTCCCGCTTGTTCTGGGGCAGCCTCAAGCGGATGCTCATGGCGTCGCTTTCGAAGACGGTGCCGGGGCCGGCGGCTGAACGGAGCTGACTGTGCGTCATGGAGACCGGCGGCGCCGTCGGCGGCGTCTCCCTGCTGAGCGCTCATGAGCCTTGAGAGCAGAGCGCCGGTACGTGACGCATTGAGCGAGAGCGAGCGGCCGCGCGTATCCGTCGTCATTCCGGTTCGCAACGAACAGGAGTCCCTTCCTGACCTGCTCGAGGGGCTCAAGGGGCAAACCTATCCACCGGCGGAGATCATCATCGTCGATGGCGGCTCGTCAGACGGCTCGCGGGATCTTGCGCGGCAAATCACGGCGGGCGATGCCCGATTTTATGTGCTGGCCGCCGGGGAGGGCTCACCGGGGCGCAATCGCAACCTCGGTGCCGAAGCTGCACAAAACGCGTGGATCGCCTTCATCGATGCAGGGACCCGGCCGCAGCCGGCATGGCTCGAGAGCCTGGTCGATGCGGCATGCGGTTCCGGGGCCGAGGTAGTTTACGGAAACTACGAGCCGATCGAGAAGTCGCTGTTCGAGCAATGCGCCGCGCTGGCGTATGCCGCCGTCAAGGTCGATCGTCCCGGCGGGCGCATGCGCGGCCCGTCGGCCGCCTCGATGATGCTGCGCCGCGAGGCGTGGCAGCAGGCGGGTGGGTTTCCAGAGATGCGCGCCGCCGAAGACCTTGTTTTCTTCGACCGCATCGATCAGGGCGGATTCAAGGTTGCGTGGGCTCCCCGCGCGACCGTCTGGTGGCAGCTGCAGCCGACGCTCGCGCTCACGTTCCGCAGGTTTGCGCTCTACTCGATGTCCAATGTGTGGGCGGGACGGCAGTGGGACTGGCACCACGGGGTGGCCCGGCAGTACGCGGTAGTGGCGCTGTTCATCACGCTCGGCGCGCTGCACGCTCCCTGGTGGCTTGCCGGCCTCCCCTTTTGGCTCGCCATCCGGGTTTTTTGGAGCATCTGGCGGCGACGCGAGGGGCGGGGGATCTTCTGGGCCGCAAACCCCGCGCGCTTCGCCGGCGTGGCATTGATTCTGCTTACCGTCGACCTTGCAACGTTCGTCGGCTGGATAAAGGCAGGTCAAGGCAGATTGCCGGACGATGCGGGCAGCAGGTGAGAGAGGCAGACATTCCGATACATCCGAACCTTGGCGTGAACGGCGCACAGCAGCCATGTCCCGGTCGATCCGAGGCGGTCGACGGGCTGCGCCTTGCGATCCTCGACATTTGCGAGTCGGATTGTTTGCCTTTTTGGCTCGCAGCCGGGCAATTTTGCATCGAGACGGTCCCAGCGCTGCCCTTTGTCGAACGCGACTATACGCTCGGCCTCTACTTGGTAACTGGCGAGTCTAAGGGCGATCTCTTGCAAATTGCCGATGTCACGGCGACTGCGCGAAAATCCGCTTTTGAACTGACGCCCTATCCGAGAGTCCGCGGCGCTGTCCTCATCCCTTGCAAGTCATCCGTCGGCACATATCGGGTGGAGAGCGGTTGATGCGACTGCGCGCGCGCGCCAAGAAGCTATTGTTCGGCTCGATGCCGGGCCTGCGCGGCCGGTTTCCGTATTTCGGTCATTCTGTCTATTTCCCGCCGCGCTCAACTCTGTTCGAAGCCGCGTGTGCCGAGGGCATTTACGAGCGAACGACACTTGATCTCATACTCTCGCTCGTGAAGCCGGCAACGACGTATTTCGACATAGGCGCAAACATCGGCCTGATGTCGGTACCAGTTCTTGCCACCCGTCCCGAAGTGAAGATCGTCTCGGTCGAGGCGTCGCCAATTGCCTTGGACTGCTTGCGAAGAACGCACGCCGCAGCACCCCGCCGTGAAGATTGGAAGATAGTAGGTGTTGCGGTGGGAAATGGCAGCGGGGAGACCGAGTTCTGGTCGGCAGGAGGTGGTCAAGATGCCTTCAGCGGGATCCGGGATACCGGACGAGGCGGACCTAAGCAGTCGCTAAAGGTTCCGCTCCGGACGATCGACGAAATATGGCGAAGCTGCGGGAGCCCACCGGTCTCGGTCGTCAAGCTCGACATCGAAGGCGGCGAGAGCCTCGCACTCGCTGGGGCAAGTGCCTGCGTCGGCACTACCAAAGCGGCGCTGGTAATCGAATGGGCGGAGCAAAATTTACAGGCCTACGATCTCCGTCCGGAGCATCTTCTTCAGTTGTGCGGCACTCTGGGTTATGCGGCCTACGCTAGTCCAAGCCTAACCCGCGTTGATACGCTGGGGATTTTGACCGCCACGATGGCGCAGACGTACGTATTTCTTCTGCTGCCCCTCGAGTGAGCCCGCTCCTGCTATACCATTCGCGCAATCTGAGCGACCTCGCTGCTTTTGAAGCCGCGGGACGGATGCGGCAGCGCAGTCTTGAGGATCAGCCCGTCAATTCTGGCCAACCTGAGACGCCGGGCTGCTACCGCATGAAGCGAACCTTCGAGCTATTGATACAAAATCGGGCGAATAGTTCATTTCTCGTGATCGCCTTTCACGTCGCTCCCGAACGCGTCCGTTTGCGGTAGCGCTCATTCGGCTTCGACGACACGATCGCGCGATCCCGACCTCAACAGCATTTCATCGTTCGTTCGAATTCCGAGTGACGCGGACCTCGTTCGAGAGAAAACGAGGTCATAGCAGGCCCCCCCGCGAGGATGTTGCGCGAACGCCACCCGATGCTGCAGCGCAAATCCGTGTGGCCGCAGATAGGCAACGAGATCGTCGACTTTCGCGCAATCGGCATAGACCTCGAAATCGGCCGCTTCGGTCTTGACGAACTGGAGACCGCCAAGGAGGCGAGAAGCGCCGCGTAAAATCAACAGTTCGGATCCCTGCGTATCGAGGACCAACGCCTGGAATTCGGCCGGATCGATCTCGCCGCGATCGACCAAGGCATCGAGCGTGACCGAGCGCAATCGGACGGTCGCATCGAACACGACCTCGGGCCAGATGTCGCGGTGGAGATGCAACTGCAGGATCGACGACGACATGCCGCTATTATTGGCAATATGGAAATCGTACTCGTTGCCGTCTTGATCCGACACCAGACGGTGCAACGCTCTCTGCCTGGGAAGACCCGCGATATTCCTCTGGAGCGCATCGAATACCTCGCTGATGGGCTCGATCCAGAGAACGGACACACCGAGTGACGCATAAAGGTCTCGCTCCTGACCGATGTTCGCCCCGACGTGGATCAACCCGCGGATCCGGGCGAGGAAGGCATCGGGGTTGTCGGGCGACCTGGAAACGGCGCGCAACGCGCTCGTGCACCGCATAACGGCCCGGCGCAAGCCGACCAGCCGGCGCGGTCCGATCCACTCCTTCATCCGACGCATCGGGGCCAAGTGTACGGATCGGACTGTCATGCGACAATGGCGTCATGTACGGACCATGCTTGCACGCCGCGGGCGCCGTAAGGGGAACTCGCGCCACAAGGGACTTCAAAAACACGGCAGTGCAAGCAAGACCCTGCGCGCATTTCCTCGATGCGATACAGATAGACAGCCCGTGAAATTTGTCAGATCAAGCTATCTCTCAGCCCATATCTTCAGCGAATCTCCAAGGCGGCTCAGATTGAGCATTCCGTTGATCAGATGCTTGAGCGCTCGTCGGGCACGGCTTCGGCTGATGAGCTCGTCGAGTTGATATCCGGTTTGCACCCGATGGGGGCCGGTAACACCCTGATCGGAGTTCGCCCCGGCGCTTGAAGCGCACAGGAACTCGACGAGGTTGAATCCATGGGTCAGGACGCGCAACGGACGAAAGCCGGCCTCTGTGAGCAGCGCTTCGATGCTGCCGACAGAGAACAGCTGGAGATGTTCGGGCGGACCCAAGACGCGATGGCACCTCCGGCTCCCGCGACTTGGATCAGCTCAGCGCCGCCCACCTAGTGCGGCCAGCACACGTGCGAGCGCGGGGCGCCAATCGGGCTGAGGAATGCCGAAGACTTGCGCCAGGCGGCCGCAATCGAGAACCGAATTGCTGGGACGGCGAGCTGCCGCGCCATATTCGCGCGCCGCGACCGGTATCAACCTCACATCAGAATCGCTCAGGACAGCCTGGGCAAACTCGAACCGGCTCACCGCCGGCGCTCCGCTGAAGTGGTAGGTGCCCCAGGAGGCTGACGATGACTTCTCGACTTGCGCGACGATCGAGAGGATTGCCGCCGCAACGTCGGCCGCTTCGGTTGGCCCTCCGACCTGATCGCCGATGACCGGCAGCGATCGTTGCTCCCTCGCCCGGCTGCGGAGCGTCTTAACAAAGTTGTTTCCATGTGCTGAAAAGATCCAGCTCGTCCTCAGGATGATGTGTGAGGTCAGGCGACTGCGCACGGCAATCTCGCCGGCGAGCTTGCTGCGGCCGTAAACGTTCAGCGGTCGGGCCGGATCCTCTTCGCGCCAGGGCTGAGGGACAACGCCGTCGAACACGTGGTCGGTCGAGAGGTGAAGCAAACCGGCATCGGCCTCGGCACACGCCGATGCGATATGTTCGCAAGCGAGGGCGTTCACGCCATAGGCCTTGGCGATATCAGTCTCGGCCGCATCGACGGCCGTATGGGCCGCGCAGTTGACAACGAACGACGCCCGTTCAATTGCGCGCCCAACCGCCTTTCGATCGGTTACATCGCAGTCGGCCCGACCGAGCGCCCGGTGGGAGATGCCGCGATCTGCCGCCAGCGATGCAAGCGCGCGGCCGACTTGTCCGCGAGCGCCGAGAATCAGGAGGTCACCCACCCGGAAGACGTCCCCCGTGCTTTATGGTCTCGGCCAACCGACGCGGCTTCGTGCAAAGCTTCGATGAGTCTCGTACTCGTCGCGCGCAACGAGTACATGTTCTCCACGCGTCGGCGCCCATTCAGCCCCAAGCTTTTCAGAAGGCTTGGATTGGCGGCGAGCATGCTGAGACAATCGAGCCACTCTTTCGTGCTTTCAGGCAGAAAGCCCGTCTGGCCGTGAATGACGATCGACGCGTTCGCGCCGACCGGCGAAGCGATCGTTGCGCGTCCTGCGGCCATGTACTGGAGCAGCTTGTATCCGCATTTGCCGCGCTCCCACGCGCCATCCGATAGGGGTGAGATTCCGACATGACAACGGCCGAGCTCCGCGGCTTCGTGCTGCTCGCACCACGCAGCACGCTCGACCGTCACCCCGGGCAGCGAGAAGCGGTCCGATACACCAATGGCGATCACTCGGGCACCACGAGTGGCCTGCAGCTGACGCAGCGGCTCAGCGGCGAGCGCCAGGTACTTTTCCGTGACCGGTGTCCCGATCCAACCGGCAGTGAACGGCCCCTCCGGAAGCGGGACGACCGAATAACGATCAAGGTCGACACAACTGGGCAGCTCGATGATCCGGCAGGCTCCGGCGGCGGTCGCCCAATCCCCGAGCACCGAACTCCCCACGACGACGAGCGCGGCGCGGCGGGCGAGATTTTCGAGCTTGCGGCCAAGAGAATGACGGACCATCGCGCGCGAATGTTGCGCGTATCGCAGATACCACGCATCGTCGAAATCAATGATATACCGGTGCCGCTCCAGCAACACTCTTTCGACAGCGGCCGGAACCCAAGGCAGCGTCTCCTTCTCAATCCATAGCAGGTCGTAGCGCCTCGACGCGAGCAGCCGAAGAACTCGACGGCCGTATGCTTTGCCGAGCTCCACGATTGACAGGCGGTTCCCGCCGTAGAGTCGGTCGAGGTACGCATCTGGGAAGAATGGGGCAATGGTGACGTCGAACCCAGCGCCCTGCAGCGCCGGGACGTATTCATAGTGTCGCACCCTGCTACTCGCTCCTTGGCGACCATAACGGGTCAAGACAAGCAGCGAATAGCTCACACGCTCCTCGCACTATTCGTTAGCGGCAGCACAACGCGACGATGGACAGTGATTCTAGCCCGCCTTGCGGGCGACTGTGAAGGCGGCGTTCGATCAGTCCGGATAGCTCCCGAACGGGAAGTAGCAAGGTAGGTTGGCAAGGCGCGGCAGGTTGCGGTCTCGGTCGGACAGGTGAGCGCGATCGTGATCGACCGGCCACGCGATAGACAGCGCAGGGTCGTCCCACGCGAGACCCCGGTCGGCAGCAGCATCATAGTAGCTCGTAACCTTGTATTCGACCTCGGTATCCGGTTCGAGGGTGCAGTATCCATGCGCAAAACCTATCGGGATGTAGAGCTGCGTCCAGTTTTCAGCGCTGAGAGTGGTGGCGACATGGCGCCCGAAGGTCGGAGAGCCATGACGAATATCGACGGCCACGTCGAAGATCGCGCCACGCGAGCAGCGAACCAGTTTAGCCTGCGATGACGTCCCGGTCTGGAAATGAAGCCCGCGGATGGTACCGGCCGCGCGCGACCGCGCGTGATTGTCTTGCACAAAATGGGCGTCGATACCGACCGATTTCAAGGCGTCTTCCCGCCATACTTCGGAAATGAACCCACGGTCGTCCTCATGGCGCAGTGGCACAATGGTCCAGACGGCAGGCAGGGCCGAGCTCGCGAAGATCTTCATGGAGTTGCTGTCGCGTGCGAGGAGGCTATCGCGGCCTAGGATGCGTCAGTGAAGGATCAGCGTAAACCGCCGGTCAAACGACAACCAATGTGCGCATCGTCGGCACGTCACGCCGGTACCGCGAGGGGTTCAGCTCACTGTTCCAATCGGCGAAGGTGAGCAGAAGCATCTCCTAAGGGCGCTGGCAGCGACTCAATGCCCGGGCCTCGGCGGCAGGGCTCTCGCAAATACCGTAGGCAGGCAGCTCGTAAAACGAATCGAACCTCCACTACCCGATGCTGTTGGCCGCGCACGTCGATAGTGTTGCCGTCGACCTCAACCTTGCCAGCGGAAAGTGGCCCTGCCATAACCCTCCCGCCTGCCATTACGCTGATGCCTTCAGGTCCCTCGGGCTTCACGCGCGTCACGTCCCCATGAAGAAGCTTATCTTCTCTGCGGCTGCGCTCACTCCCCTCGTCGCGATCGTCGCAGGCACTTTCTATTTGCTGTTGCTGACCAATCTGCCCCAGGTCCTCTATGAGGGGTCGATCCGCAATATCTATTTCAACTGCTTCGACTTCGTTTCGGCACCTTACGTGTACAAGATGAAGCCGGGCCCTTGCCCGCTGAAGAACATCGAATTTGACGTCAGCTTCTCGCACGATGCCGATGGATTCCGAAACCCGTTGGCGACGGCATCAGATATCGTCGCGATCGGCAATTCTCAAATCATGGATTCGGAGTCCGGGACGATCAGACTTTCTCGGCCTTGCTCGGTACTCGTTACGGTCATCCAACGCGAAATCTGGGGATTGCCTCCTACGCTACCATGCGCGAGCTTGAAGTCCTGCGAGAGTTCGGCGCAGACGCGAAATACGTGATCCTCCAATATTGCGACAATGACGCGGGTGAGAACGACGCCTCGCTCCGACTATCCAAGGAGGAATTCACCCGCCGCGTCCAAACTGCTTGGAGGGCCAATATCGACAATTACAACCGCGGAAAAGCCGAAGGGTTCAAGAAACCCCTCCGGGATTTTGCGAGCCTGATTACAAGCGGAGCATACCGCTCCAAGTCGACGTGGCGCGAAAGTGCGAGCGCCCGCAACATTGACCGGGAAGTCTCCGATATTGCGAGAATCTTTGCCCTCTACCGTGCGACCTTGCAGGACAAGCGGCTGATCATTTTCGAGGCGAGCCCGTGGGGACTCAATTCTGCAAGATTTGCTCCCCTGCTCAGGGCTGAGCTCGGCAAGCACGGCTGGCTGTCTTTCCGGATCGTGGACGCAGGGAAGCTCTTGTCGAGCGCGGACTATTACTTCCTGGACGGCCATGTCAACCCGGCCGGACACCGGAAGCTCGCTTCCGCCATCGATGCGGAACTAAACGATTGGGAGAGGTCGGAGCCCAGCCGGTCGCTGCCGTTGCGCAATTCAAAAAAATATCGCGTCATCCGTTCGCTCTTGGATCGGCGCATGCTGCGGCTGTCCCGACACCGATACGGATGACAAGCCGAAAAGCAAGCCCTGCTTGCATGGTTCCACCGAGACCGCTCACCGGCCGAATACCAGATTCTGGAAGAAACGTCACCAGCGGCGGAAAGATGATCACCAGCAAGACGACCGACCATCATGGCCCAGACGAATGGCCAGCAGGTCATCTGCGAGATCGGCACCTTGCCGATCGCGGAGGCGATGTAGATCTGCATGCCGATCGGCGGCGTGATCGTGCCGATCATGGTCATGATGATGATCAGAAGGGCGAAGTGGATGTCGTCGACCTGGTACGCGGGCACGAGCGGCATGAACACCGGGACGAAGATCAACAGCACGGCCAGGCCGTCGATGACGATGCCCGCGGCCAGCAGGATCAGCGCCACGGTGACCATCATGGTGAATGGCGTGAAGTTGAAATACTTCATCCAATCGACCATCAGCGGGCCGAAGTCGTAGATCGTCAGCAGCCAGCCGAAAATTCCACCCGAGGCGAGCAGAAACATCGGTATCGCCGTCATCTCGACCGCCTCAGCCATGATCGGCGCGACCTCCTTCCATCCCAGCTCGCGGTAGACGAAAAGGCCGACGAACAGCCCGTAGACGCAGGCCGCGACACCGGCCTCGGTCGCGGTGTAGTAGCCGGAGATGATGCCGCCGATGATGATCACCGGTGCAATCAACGCAGGAAGCGCAGTGATGGTGACTCGCCCACGTGCGGCCAACCGCATGCGCTCGTGGCGGGGAAAGTTCATCTGTCGCGCCTTCCAGGCGACGATCACCATGCAGGCAATGCCGATCATCACCCCCGGTATGGCGCCGCCCAGGAACAACTTCCCGATCGAGAGATTGGTCATCGAGCCGTAGATCACCATCACGATCGATGGCGGGATGATCGGGCCCATGCAGCTTGCCGCGGCGGTCAGCCCGGCGGCGAAGCCGGCCGGATAACCCTCCCGCTTCATGGTCGGGATCAGCATCGAGCCGATCGCCGCACAGTCCGCGGATGCCGATCCCGAAACGCCCGACATGATCATGTTGGCGACGACGTTGACGTGGGCCGTGCCGCCGCGGAAATGCCCGACGAAGGCCTTCGAGACCTCGACCATGCGCGTGGTCAGGCCACCGCGGTTCATGATCACGCCGGAAAGAATGAAAAACGGCACCGCCAGCAGCGTGAATGAGTTGAGCGTGTTGAGCATGCGCTCGGGCACCACCGTCGCCGGAAAGCCGAACACGAGGATGTTGATGATGCTGGCGAACAGCATCGCCATCCCGACCGAAACGCCGGCGAACAGCAGCAGGAAGAAGTCGATGAAGAGGAGTGCGATCTCCATCGAGTTACAAGGCGGATTCGCCGGGTGCGGTGTCGGCCGATGATCGGCCGCCTGGGGTCAGTAGAAAAGCAAGCGAGAGCGCGGCGGGTATCGGCAGCGCGAGGTAGTACCAAAGCTGTGACCAGCCCGCGAGCGTGTAGAACTCCGCGTCCTTGTACTTGTAGGCGAGATCCGCCCCCCAATAGAGGAGAAAGCCGAAGCAAAAGACGTTGACGAGCCAGTTCAGCACGTCGGAACAAAGCCGCGCCCGCGGGCCATAACGTTCGACCGCCACCAGGACCCGGATATGGGTGCCGCGCGTGACCGCGACGGTCGAGCCGAGATAGACCACCCAGACGAACAGATAGCGGACCGCCTCCTCCGGCCACGACAGTGGCGAGTTGAAGACGAGGCGCAGCGTGATCTGCATCGCCATCACGGCGACCGATGCGATCAGCAGGGCTGCGGCGACGACGTGAATGGCCTGCGCGAGCCGTTCGCGGACGGTCATGTCCTCGGGGTCACTTGGTTTCGACGATGAGCTTGAGCAGCTTATCGGCGCCCGCGGTCTTCGTTGTCAGATCGGTCCAGATCGCCTCCATCGGCTTCGACCATTCCTCCGGCTTGACGGGGTCGACGACTTGCATGCCCAGGTCGGTCATGCGCTTGTAGGCCGAGGCCTCGCCCGGCTCGGAGATCGTCCTGTTCGACCAATCGGTCGCCTCCTGTGCGGCCGCAGCCAACGCCTCTTGTTGATCCTTTGGCAGCCGTGCGAGTTTCGGCGTGCTGGCGAAGATCGCCATCGACGCGAACATGTGGCGCGTGCGCACCACCGATTTCACCACCTCGTTGAACTTCATATCGATCGCCGCCATGGCCGGAGATTCAGGCCGTCGGCGACGCCGGTTTGCATCGCCGAGTAGACCTCGCCCCAGGTAACCGGGGTCGGCTTGGCGCCGAGCGCCTCGAACATGCGGAACCAGAGAGCTGCTTCGGGCGCCCGCATCTTCATGCCCTTCATGCCGGAGGCTTCGCGCACGGGCGCGCCCCGGAACAGCATGTCGCGGAATCCGAGATGGATGTAGCCGAGCGCCTGGGTGTTGGTGCGCTGCTTGACGCCGTCGCGCAGCGCGGCGCCGAACGCGCCCTCGTAGAGCTTGTGAACGTGATTCCAGTCGCGGAACACAAACGGTAGCGACGTGACGTTGATCGGCGGGTAGACCTGATCAAGGATGCCGAGCGACGTGATCGAAAGGTCGAGCACGCCGGTGTTGCACAGGCCGTAGGCCTCGCGCTCCTGGCCAAGCTGCGCGGCCGGGAACACCTTGATCTGCAGCGCGCCCTTGGTCTTGGCGTTCACCAGTTCGGCAAACTTGTTGGCGGTCTGGTCGACCGTGCCGCCGACCGCATGATGATGCGCGAGGCGCAGCGCGGTCTGCGCCTGCGCCGCGCCGCTCGACCCGAGTGCGAGAACGGCGAAAGCAAGCACGAGCGTTCGGAAATTTGCGGCGTTCACGGCAACCTCCCTGGGTTAGGTGCCCGGACCTGCTGGTTGATGCGTCGGGCCTCGTATGCGAGTGACGGACTTGCGACCTCAGTAGGGAATCTTCTGACCGATCACCGGCAGTTCGCGAGGCGCCAAGCCGAGGGTCAGCAGCCGCGGCCCGTTGTCGGTCACTACGAAAAGATCCTCGATGTGATAGAACGAGCGCTCCTCGTCGGCCGCCAACGGCTCGACGTTGAGCACCATCCCGGCCTTGATCACCGTCTTGTCGCCCGGCCGCAACATCGGGTTCTCGTGCAATTCGACCCCGAAGCTGTGCCCGACATGCGGCATGTGGAACGGCATGCCGCGCTTGGCGAACTGGTCGCGGCAAAAGAAGAATACGTCCTCGGCCAGGACGCCGGGCTTGACCATCTCGATCGTCGCCTTCTCGATGTCCCAGAGGTTGGCGTAGGTTTCGCGCTGCAGCTTCGAGGGGTTGCCGGCCGAATAAGTGCGGGCGAAATCGCTGGCCCAGGCGCCGTAGGTGCCGCCGACATCGAAGCGAATGATCTCACCCGGCTGCGGCACGCGTTCGGTCGCATGCGCATGAGCTTGCGAAGTGCGCGGCCCGCTGGCGAAACAGATGAACAGCGTGCCGTCGGCGCCGTTGCCGATGATGCCGTTGGCGATCTTGTTGGCCATGTCGCGCTCGGTGTCGCCGGGCTTGCTCGCGGCCATGGCGTCGAGCACCGCCTTGTGCGTCTGCTTGGTGGTCTTCTCCATGAAAGCCACCTCGTCAGGGGTCTTGATCGAGCGGATTTTGGCGATTGCCTCGGTTGAATTGACGAGCGAGAGGCCCGGAAGGTTGGCGAGGAGCCGCTCGTTGGAACTCGACGGCAAGAAATCGAGGTCGATACCGAGCTTGCCCTTGTCGAGCCCGAGATCCTTCAAGGCGGCGGTGAGCGCGTCGATCGGATTGTCTGCGAACTCGGTATAGGTCCGGACGTTCTTGATCCAGCTTTCGGCTTCGACCAGCGTCTTCTCGATGCTGCAGATCACGATGGTGGGTTCTCCGTCGGCAGGCACGATGGCGTAGGCTTGCCGAGGCCTCACCAGCCCAACCGTCAAGATGAAGACCCCGGTGACGTAGGAAAAATTCTCGGGGCTCATCGCGACCACGGCGTTGACACCGAGGGCGCCGGGAAGCGCCTTGAGCTCTTGCACATTGGGCACAAATTTCATGATTGGGACTCTGTCGTTGCTGTGAACCGGGACGGAATTTGGAGAAGCCTGAAGGGCGGACTGTCGGACGCGAGCACGTCGGCCTCCGAAATCTTATCGTCACAGTCCGATCGATCAAATCATTTCTACCAAGCCACCCAATCGCGTTGATGGTCTGCGACCGGAAACCAAGCCGCTTTAATTGCATCGATGCGCCGATACATCCGATAGGGGCGTCGCGGTTTCATCACGCGGAACAATCACGAAGGTAGCCCGCGGTTCAGGCCGGAGACAGCCCAGTGGATTTCAAATCGACGCCATGCGCCCGAGGTCGACAAATCGATCGCAGATGATCAATGCGACGTACATCGACCAGGAAGATGGAGACCGGGTAAGGCCGCGGCGAGCGGTGACGGCCAGCCCGGCGGCAAAGCCACAGTGGGTGCTCAGCCGAGGATCGACGCGATTGGTCATGCGGCGACCGTTCTGGCGCTGGCGACGTTCAGCATGCGATCCATGAGCGCACTCCGCTGAGCCGCTAATCGCCAGCAATCTCGCCTTCATCGCATACGGCCATGTTGGGAACCCCACGCCGGTGCTGTTTCTTCACGCCCTGCTGCTACCGGTCAACCTGTACCGACTGGCGCAGCTGCGCCGAGCAAGCCGCGCCAAGTTCACCCGCAGCGCTCGGTGCTCACCGTTCGTGAGGCAGGGAGCCAGCGATTGGACTGCTATCGCGCACGGGCGCGAAGAGGTGGTCGAGATCGGCGATGACGGCGGCAGGCCACTTTTCTCCTGGGGCTACGTGCCGATTACCGGTCGCGATGGCGTAACGGCAAGAGCCTAGCTTTCCGTCAGCTGAGCGCGTATCCGTGTAGGCATCGCACAAGCCGCGAGCCGCGTGACCTCGCTGGCAACGCGGTCGCCGCAGTCCCACGCATTTTTCGCTTCAGTCCAAGTGCCTCGCTGGCGATTGGCTTAGAGTGGCGGTTGCAAGAACGGCGGGCGCCGGACCTGATCGGCCCGCCTCATCGTCGCGCCTGAGGAGGTACCAAATGGGGTTCGTTCTTCCGCACACGTTCCGCGGCGGCGGCTACGAGGTGACCATCAACCGCGACCGGTCCATCAAGGTCAGGCAGGGCGACTGGCTCAGCAAATACTCGATGGCGATCTACGGCGATTTCTCGAAAGAGCACCTCAACAAGTTCAAATGTGTGATCGGCGGAAAGCTCGCGGACATTCCGGATCAGGACCTGATCAAGACCGGCGATACCCTTTACCACCCCGATTGGCTGCCCGGAGAGGAGCGCCGCAAGCCCCAGATCATTATTCCGGGGGCGCCGCCGGAAGCCGAACCGGAGCCACAACTGCCGCTGCAGGCAAGATACATCGTGAATTTCCTGCAGGCGCTCAAGGTTCGGTTCGTCGACAGCGGCTGGCGCGTCGAGAGCACCGGCAGCCTCGACCTCTCGCTGATGTTTTTCAACGGCCAGTACACCACCATCGGCCTCAACAACAACAACAGTCCGGGATCAGGCACGCAATGGGTTCATGCGCTGTCGCTCGGCTTTACCTTCGGCTGGCCGGAGAGTGTCGCCGGCATCGCAGGTTCCACCACCTGGATGTGGGACGTCGGGTGGATCGTGCGCGCGCCGGTCCATCGCCAGCTCACTCTCGACGATTTTCGGTTCGGCCTCGTCGTCGTGGAAGTCGGCGGCAACTTCGTCTACGTCGTTGGTGGGGGAAGCCTGGCGCTCCTGTTCTTCGGCATCGGTGTCCCCATCAGCTATGCGGCCGGGCACCTGAACTCGTATCTGCGCACCGGCGATGAACGCTTCCTCGCGGGGTTTTTCAACAAGTGCCTGCCGTCCGGCATGATGGTCTTGCTCGGCAGCTCGGTCGCTCTGCCAAGCGTCGGCATCTCGGCCCGCATCGGCGTCATGTATGACCGCGGATATGCGGGTGTGTAACGCGGACACCCTGCCGCTTCCCGGCGGCACCCGACCCCTCTAGCGCTCCAATCTCCAGGTGGTTGTCGTCCAGAACGCGAAACTGGTTGGCAGCTGCGGACACCCGCTCAAATCGAAGCCATCCGTCTGAGACCGACGAATCGATCGCAGATGATCAATGCGACGATGGTGCCGAGAATGAGCAGGGCCGATGCGGCCGCGACCGTCGGGTCCGGTGACATCTCGAGCTGGTTGAGAAGCTGGATCGGCAACGTCTTGGTGCGTACATCGACCAGGAAGATGGAGACCGGGTAGTTGTCGAACGACGCGATGAAGGCGAACAGCGCGCCGCTGATGAACCCCGGCAGGATGTTGGGGACCAAGACTTTCCACAGCGCCATCGGATAGGAATAGCCGAGCATGCGCGCCGCATCGACCATCGTGAAATCGAAAAGCGACAGGCTGGCGAGCACGGTGCGCATGATGAACGGCATCGTGATCACGATGTGGGCGAGCAGCAACGTCATGTAGGCATCGCGCAAGCCGACGCCGCGCGCCGCCTGCAGGAACGCGATTCCGAGCACCAGCCCGGGCAACATCAAGGGCGAAGCCATGAAGGTCGCGATGGCTTTTCCAGCCGGAACCAGGCCGCGCACGACCGCGATCGCGCACAGCGTACCGAGCGTGAGCGAAATGCAGGTGGCGAGAAACGCGATCTGGGCCGACAGCCATACCGAGGCGACGAGCGAGTCCGCGTTGCCGATGGCGTTATACCAGCGCAGCGAAAGCCCGTCCGGCGGGAACGCGAAAATGGCCGATGGCGAGAATGAAACCGCGACCACGATCACGATCGGCGCGAACAGAAACACGAGCACCGCGGCCAGCACGACCCAGCAGAAGCCCATGCCAAGCCGGGCCATGTCAGCGCCCCGACTGGCCCGGCGCGCGGGCGAGGTAAGAGGCGGCAAGGACGATCGCCGTGGCGATCGTCAGCAGCACGACCGCCATGCTGGCACCAAGTTGGAAGTCGCGAATGTTCAGGTAGGCCTTGGCCATCACCTGCGACATCGTCATGAACCGATCGCCGATCAGCAGGCTCGGCGTAACGTACGCGGCGACCGAGATCGAGAACACCAGGGAGACACCCGCGATCACGCCCGGCATGGTGAGCGGCAATGTCACGTGCGCAAACGTGTAGACCGGACCGGCGCCGAGCGACGCCGCCGCATCGGCCAGACGCTGATCGAGCATGCGCATGACCGAATAGAGCGGCAGGATCATGAACGGCAGAAACACGTTCACCATCCCGAAATACAAATTGAACTCGGTGAAAATCAGTCGGATCGGCCGGTCGATGAAGCCGAGATTGACCAGCAGCCAGTTGATGATGCCGTTGCGCCCCATCATGATCGAGATGCCGAACGTCTTGACGATGATGCTCACCGTCAGCGGCAGGAAGATCAGCGCGAACAGGATTACCTGCAGCTTGCCGCGTGCGCGGGCGAGCGCAAACGCCGCCGGGTAACCGAGCAGCAGGGTCGTGCCGGTAGTGATGAGCGCGAGCTTGATCGAGTTCCAGACGATGCCGACGTAGTAGTCGTCGGCGAGCACTTTGCGGTAGCCGTCGAGCGTAAGGCCATCGCGGCCTACGAAGCTCTCGCTCACCAGCAGGACGACCGGCACCGCGAAGGCGAACGTCATGAACACGAGGCCGGGCAGCGCGAGCAGGGCCTTGGCATCGAACCAGCGTCCGCCGCTCCTTGACCGCGGCAGGATGCGCCCGCGTGTCGATGGCAAAAGTGCTCATGGCGCCGGAAACACCATCGTGTCGTCGATCCGCCAGCGGATCGCGACTTCCTGACCTGGCCCCAGCGATTGCGGCAACCGTGCGATCTCGACCAGGATCCGGTCGCCGGGCGCCGGCGCCGGCGAATATCAGCGTGGTCTTCGAGCCGAAGAAGACCACGTCGGAGAGCGTGGCACGCAGGTTGTTGAACTCGGCCTCCGGCCCTTCGCCGAGCAGGATAGCCTCGGGCCGCACGCCCGACCACGACGGCGGCACCTGCCGCAAAGCTGCCGGGTGCCGACAGCCGGCCGAGCGGGGTGTCGATCGAGAGGTTGCCCTGGCTCCCGCCGGCCACCCGGCCGGCAATCCTCGTCGATTGCCCGACGAACTCCATCACATAGAGCGTGCGCGGCCGCGCATAGACCTCGCTCGGGCTGCCCAGATGCTCGATGCGACCTTCGCTCATGACCGCGATGCGGTCGCTCATGACCAGGGCCTCATCCTGGTCGTGGGTGACGAAGATCGACGTAATGCCGAGATTACGCAACAGGTGGCGCATTTCGATCTGCATCGTCTCGCGCAGCTTGCGGTCGAGCGCGCTGAACGGCTCATCGAGCAGACAGCAGAGTGGGTTTGACGACGATGGCGCGCGCGACCGCGATCCGCTGCTGCTGTCCGCCCGAGAGGCTCGCGACGCTGCGGTCGGCGAAGCTTTGCATTCGTACCAGCCCGAGCGCCTCGTGCACCCGCTGCTCGATCTCCGGCTTCGACGTGCGCTGCGCCTTGAGCCCAAAGGCCACGTTCTCGGCGACGGTGAGATGTGGAAACAGGGCGTAGCTCTGAAACACCACACCGATATTGCGACGGTGCGCGGCAACCCGGGTGAGGTCGCGGCCGCCGACCGAGATCGTGCCGAGCTCGGGCGTAAGCAGTCCGGCGATCAGGCGCAGGAGTGTCGTCTTGCCGCAGCCCGATGGCCCCAGCAGCGAGACGAACTCCGCTCTGCTCGACCGCGATGCTGAGGTCCTTCAGCACCACGGTCGCGCCGAAACGTTTGGTTACGCCAGCGACATTCAAGATACCGGGCGTCCGTAGATGGCGCTGGCGAGGGCTCGGCCCGTGCGGGCCCCGACATCATTTCGCCGAAACCTCCCGTTCGAAGCGCTCGATCATCGCGGTGCGGTTATCGGCGAAGTACTCCCAGTCGAGCGCGATCAGATCGGGGAAGCTCAGTCCCTGCGGCAGCACCGTCTTGGCGTTGGTCGGCCGCGAGTAGAAGCTCTTGGCAATGTAGGCCTGCGTCTCCGGGCTGAGCATCTCGTTGATGAAGGCAATGCCGGCGTCCTGATTCGGCCCGCCTTCGACCAGCGCGACGCCCGCCGGCATGGCGAAGATGCCTTCGCGCGGCATGCCCTGATCGACCGGCGCCCCTTGCGTCTTTCGGAACAGCGTGGTGCGCGAAGTCGGGGCTCATGAACAGGTCGCATTCGCCGGTCTCGTTGAGTTGCTGCGCCTGCGGATAGTTGGTCGAGATCTGCATGATGTTGGGTCGCAGCTCCTTCATCCGCTCGATGCCGGCTTGCCACTCGGGCAGGCACTGGGCGAGCGGCTTCTTGGTGACGTGGTGCGTCGCCGCCAACAGCGGCGCGATCGCCTGCGTGATGCGCATCGAGATCACGACGATGCGTTCCTTGAAGCGCGGCTCCCACGCCTCGGCATAGGAGGCGAGCCCCTTCGGAACCGCGCGCGTGTTGTAGGAGAAGCTGCACATCGGCTGGCACCAGTTCGCCCACATCCCGCCGTGCGGCTTTGCATCCGGGATGACGTCGGCGAGATTGGTGACGTCGGCGGGCAGTTTCTTGATCAGCTTCTGGCGCTCGGCGAGGATGAGGACGGGATCGTCCATCATCGTCAGCGTCATGGTCGGACGCGCCTTGTTCGATTGCATCTTCTCGAGATTGATGAGCGAGTTGGTGCCTTCGAACAGGACCTTGATGTTGTGCTTCTTCTCGATCAGCGGGAACAGACCATCGGTCAGGCCGGGGAGGGCCGGCCCGCCGATGAAGATTTCGCGCGTTTGCGCGCGGACGACGTTCGGGAAACCGGTTACCAGCGCGGTGCCCGCCGCTGCACCGGTTGCGAGCAAATGGCGACGCGATAGGCGAGAGCTGTTTGGCATGGCAGACCCCGTGCGTTGAGATGCAGCTAGCCTATTCTCGTCCACGCGGTCTTTGCAATCGACATGCCAAACCAAGCGGCATGCCCGCCGTGCGGAGCGGGCCCGTCGCGTGCGCTCCGATCAACTTAATGTTTGTTCGAAGCCGTCGGCGCAACTGCTAGCGAGCCGCGTCCGGCGGAGCTCACTCGACAAGGGCGCGATCGACCGGATTGAACGGCGAGCTGAAGCGTCCGCGCGGCTCGATCAGCGAATACGGCGAGCGCGCAAGGAACTGGCCGTAGCCCGGGCGCTCCCACGACCTTCTCGCCGTCGAACACCAGCGTGCCGCGCACGTAGGTTGCGACCGGATATCCTCTGGGTCGGTATCCCTCGTAGGGCGTGTAGTCGCCGCCATGATGCATGTGCGCGTTGGTGAGCGTGACGGACTTGTTCGGGTCGAAGATCACGATGTCGGCGTCGCTGCCGATCGCGATCGTGCCCTTGCGCGGAAACAGGCCGAACAGCTTTGCCGGCGTTCGTGCTGACGAGCCGGACGAAGGTCGAGGCATCGATGCGGCCCTTGGACACGCCCTCGGTGAACAGCACCGGGAGCCGCGCGGCGAGGCCGGGAATGCCATTCGGGATGCGGTTGAAGGGCGCATTTTCGCCGGCGACCTTCTTGCCCTTGCGGGTCGTCGAAGCGCGTCGGCGAATGGTCGGATGAGACCACGTCGATCGATGCCGCGACGAATGTAGCCCCACAGGGCCTCCTGATCGGCCTTGGTTCGCGCCGGCGGACCGAACACGAACTTCGCGCCCTCGAAGCCGGGACGGTCGAGGTCGTCGGCGGTGAGCGTGAGATAGTGCGGGCAGGTCTCCGCCCACACCTTGAGACCGCGCGCCTGCGCGCGCGCGATCTCCTCGGCGAATTCCGCGCCGGAGACGTGGAATACCTGGATCGGCACGTCGAGCGCTTCGGCGAACGCGACGATGCGGTTGACCGCTTCGCGCTCGACCACCATCGGCTTCCCCCACGCGTGATACTTCGGCGCGGTCAAGCCGGCTTCCACCAATTGCTCGGTGATCCACATGAGCAGGTCGTGGTGCTCGGCATGGACGCAGACGAGCGCGCGGTTGCGGCGCGCCTCGGCGAGCACGCGGATGACCTCGGCGTCGTTGAGCCGCACCCCGTCGTAGGTCATGAAGATCTTGATCGACCGGCTGCCGTCGGCGATCAGGCGCGGCAACTCCTCCTTTAAGACGGTCGGCGTCGGATCGGTGATGGTCAGGTGGAAGGCATAGTCGACCCGCGCTTTCTTGGCCTTCTCGTGATAGCCGGCGGTCACGGCGGCGAGCGATTGGCCCTTCTCCTGCCATGAGAAGCAGATGATCGTGGTGGTGCCGCCGGCCGCGGCAGATGCGGTTCCGCTGTCGAAGTCGTCGCACATCTCGACGCCGGGCGCGGGCTGATCCACATGGACGTGGTTGTCGACGCCGCCGGGCATGACCAGCATTCCGTCCGCATCGACGACCCGGTCCGCTGACCCTTGGAGGCGTCCCAGCGCCACCACTTGTCCGCCCTTGACGCCGACATCGGCGGCAAATTGATCGCTTCCCGTTACGATCGTGCCGCCGCGGATCACGAGATCGAACTCGCTCATACGCAGCTCCTGCGGCTCGCGCGCCGTTCCCACGCGGCATGAACTCTGTCATGCTTAACAAGCTTCCTGATCATGGAGAAAGAGAAATGTCGGACGCACCAGCTGGTCGTTGGTCTCGGCAACCGCCGCTATCGGGTTGAGCGGCCCTGGGGCGACTTGCCGAATGGGGCTGGGCGCGTGACCGACGTGACCACGGATTCCCGCGGGCACGTTTTCGTGCTGCTGCGCTACGATCCGCTGGTCGACGCGGCGGACGCGCCGGTGGTCGAGCTCGACCGCTCCGGGGCGCGCGTGGCCGCGTGGGGCGCGGACCTTGTCGCCGACTCCCATATGCTGGCCTGTTCGAGCGACGACCGCCTCTACATCGTCGATCGCGACGCCCACGAGATCATCATTTGCTCCACGAAAGGGCAGCGCCTCGGCGGGCTTAGGCCGACGGCATCGGCCGCTCGAGCCGTTCAACCATCCGACCGACATCGCGTTCGCGCCATCCGGCGATCTCTATGTTTCGGACGGGTACGCGAACAGCAAGGTGCACCGCTTCACGCGCGATGGCGCCGCGCTGGCCTCGTGGGGCTCGCTCGGACGCGGACGCGGCGAGTTCATGAACCCGCACGCGGTTTGGGTGCTGCCGGACGGGCGTGTGGTCGTGGTCGACCGTGAGAACGATCGACTGCAGGTCTTCACCGCGGACGGGGGCTGCCTCGATGCCTGGGGCAACTTCAAGCAGCCGCTCGACATCTGGGGCGATGCTTCCGGCAACCTGTTCGTGACCGATCTGGTGCCGTCGCTCAGCATGCTCGGCGCCGACGGCCGGCTGTTGGGACGCTGCCGGCCGGTCCTCAATGGGGCGCACGGCCTGTGGGGCGACGCGGATGGAAACCTGTTCCTGGCGGAAGGCAATCCGAGCCGGGTCACACGATTGGCGCCGATCTGACGTATGACGTGACGCCGGCGCTTCGGCTCATGCAACACCACGAACAGCAGGCGGCAAATAGAACCTTACCGAGCCGGCTGATTTTGGTCGGCGCGTGGCCGCGGAGCGGTGCGATCAGCGTTGCTACAACTTGGTCAACACCTCTTCGCGTGACGCATAAATGACGAATAGATCAGTGAATGACCCGAGATCAAACAGTCGCTGGACCTCTGCCGACAAGCTACACAACGCCAGTGTGCCGTTCGCTTGTTCGGCAGCGCGGCCCGCGACCAGAAGGGCGCGGAATCCGGCACTGCTGATGTAGATGATATGCTTGAGGTCGACCACAAGCCTTGAGCGGCCGGCCTTGATCAGGGTCGTGAGCCGATCTCCGAATGCCTTGGCGGTGTTGCTGTCGATCCGTCCCTTGACCTCGACGACCGTAATTTCACCCGCGTGCCCCTCAACAATCTCCATCGACCCCACCATCCGCCAGCCTTTTCGCTATACGAACCACGTTCTTTTGTTGCACGCGAACATAGCTTACTTCATCCATCAATGTCTTCACGAATTGGACCCCGAGTCCGCCGAGCTTTCGCGACCGCAGCGTTCCACTTGGTGGTGCGGGTGCGTCATTCCAGGGGTCGAAGGGTATTCCGTCGTCCTCTATGTCGGCGATCAAGAAATTATCCTTGATCAGCAGGTTGATGCCGATGCGATGAAGTTGCCGATCCTCGTAACCGTATGAGATCGCGTTATTCAGAATCTCGTCCAGGCATAGATTGAGATCGTTGGTGATGGCTTGCGGAATCCGGTGAGCCATGCCGAACCGATCGACAAGCTCGGCAACTTTTGCCAGCTCGGCAATGTTATTGCCGATCACGAGACTGGCCGCTCGGGCCGGGTCGGTGGAGCTCATGCGCGACCTATAATAGCAGATAGCAAGACCGGTCTCACAACGATCCATCCGAATGCCCCATGCTCCCGATGTTCCCCGTCCATCGTAGACGGATGGGAGACGCCGCGCGCCGTCTCAAAAACCAATGCTGCGGCTCACGAATATCCCGACTATCGCGTTGACCGCGCATGCGATGGCCGGATCGCGCGAAAAAACTTGCGGCAAGGTGCGACGATTTTGATGCCAAGCCGGTGGATGTCGATCGGCTGCTGCAGAAATCACGCACTTGCTTGCCAGCAAGCGCGCCGGTCAATGATCGAAATGGAATTCGACGATGCATTCATCGCCCTTGCGCAAGGCGGACACCCGATCAGCGTTCCGGCGTAACATATAGCCGGCGAGACGGCGGTGCCCTTCTTCGGTTTCGATGATTTCATGGTCGGACGGCCGTCGCTCAGGGAAATCAATGAGGTCGCCGCGATAGTGCAGTGCGACGTCGACATTGAATTCATCGAACCGCACATGGATTTGTATCGGCCCCAGCGGGTCCCAAAGGTCCTGGATCGTCTCGACGGCCTGGCTGACGCCGAATGAAGCGCGCGCCATGATGTCGGGGCGTGCGCCCCACATGCGGCCCTGGTTGTCAAAAAATTCCTTGACCCGCGTCAGCACGTCGGGGGTCGTGGAATCGGCCGTCATGGACACGCGCTGTCGCTGCCCCAACCGGAACAGAAGATTGAGCAGCAATGCAGTGATCGTGCCGAGGACAAGCGAGGAGCTTACTATCGGCTTCAACGCCACCGGCATCTCGGCGGCCAGATCGGGAAAAATTTCGGCCGCGAACCCGGCCGACAGGGCAAGGCCGATGACCAGCGTGCGACGGGCATCAAGCATTCGCGACGTGATGGTTTGCAGCCCGTTGATCAGGATGAAGCAGGCCGCGAAGATCAGGGATGCACCCATAACCGGCCTCGGCATGAGCACGAACACGCCCGTGAGCATCGGCAAGAACCCGAGCGCGATCATGATACCGCCGGCCGCGAAGCCAACGACGCGACTGGTGAGTCCCGTCGCCGCAGCCAGCCCAGTGCACGCTGACGAGGTGTTGACTCCAACGGAACCAAGAATTCCCGCGGTCGTCGTTGCGAGTCCGTCCGAAAGCACGCCGCGGCTCAGTGAAGCCATGTCCGGTCTGACCCATGACGCATCGTTGATGCGCTGGCAGACCGCGATAACGCCGACCGTTTTCAGAGTTGCAGCCAACGCAACGATGGTGAATGGCAGAATCATGTCGAGCGACATGGTCCAGCCTAGATGTTTGAAAGTCGGGAGCGCCAGCAGCGGCAGGTCGGCGATAGCCGTGAATTGCTCGCTCGACAAGATACCGGTGGCGATCGCAGCCAGATAGCCGGCTACCATGCCAATCAGCGCGCAGAACAGCCGCGTGTTCCCCTTGCTCCAGACGTTCAGGGCCGCGGTCACGCTGAGCGTGACAGCGGCAACGGCGAGGTCGTTCGCCGTTGGAAGGCCCATCGCGCTAGATCCGACGACGTAGCGGAAACCAACTGAGGCCACGGTCATACCGACGAAGAAAATCACAACGCCGCTCAGTTCAGGCGGCATCAACGGCCGGATTCGGCGCAAAGCGGACGACAAGACGCATTCGATCACGCCCGCGAAAACCGTCATTCCGAACATCAACGGCAGCCCGCCAACCTTCACGGCGGCAAGCGAAGGCGCCAGGTACACCGCGGTGTGGTTGGCTGGGCAGAGAAATCCGGAGCCCACCGGGCCCCTTGGCAATCCCTGCAAAATGGTGGCGATGCCGAGTGAAATCAAAGCAACACTGAGAAGGTTGGTTGAGAGCGCCATCGAGGCGCCAATCTCCTTGGCGATGAGCAACGGATAGATGAGAAAGATTGCCGCCAATCCGACATGCTGCAAACCGCTTAGAAGAATGACGTAACGAGGCGGAATGTCATCCACGCCGTAGATCAGCTCCGGCGGTTTTTTAACTGGTGAGTGGGCTCTGGAATTGCTGCTGAGGCCCCAAAAAAAGTCCCGAACGCTAGAAAACATGGGCATCTGCGGCGCTCCCAGGCGTGCGCCATAGCTTTAGTCCATTCCGATGCGCAAGCCTAAGCCTAACGGCACCGCGATGGTTCGGCCGGCTCGCGTCATATCACAACGAAGGACGAAGGCCTCGGAGAGGGGTCTGCCTATTTGGTGCCGCGAAAGGTCACGCGCCGGGCTTCACTGCCGGAAGTGCAGGAGCAGTCTTGCCGTTCCATCCTCCCCAGTCGACTGCACCTTGTCCGTCTGCTGTCGGATGAGGAAGCCTGCAAGGCGGGCGGCACCCTGTTCGGACTCGATGATCTCATTGGCGGTGGGCCTTGGGCCTGAGAGATCGAGTGGCTTGCCCATGTAGGTGAGCACGATATCGATGTCGAATTCGTCGTAGGAGATCTCGCAATGGATCCGTCTCACCACGCCCGCATATTCGACAATGGCTTCGACCGCCTGCTGCACTGCGAACTCCGCTCGGGTGGCGACGTCGCGGCGAGCACCCCAGGTGGCGCAATTGCGTTCGATGAAATTGCGCAGCTCGTCATAGTCGACGCGCGCCGCCTCCACCGCCGTCGCGACCTTGCGGCGGATGCCAATCCGGAAAACAAGATTGAGGAAGAGCGCCACCAGCGTCCCCAGCACCAGTGGCGAGCCGACGAGCGGCTGGAGCCAATGGGGCGCGCCCGCGAACACCCCTGGCAATACCGACACCGCCAGGAACGCCATCATTCCCATACCGATCACGAGCGTCCGGCGCGCATCGAGGATGCGCGAGGTGATGATCTGGATGCCGCTGATCATGATGAAGACGCAGGTGAACAACAACGCCGCCGCCATGACCGGTCGTGGCATGATCGTGAGCACGCTGACGAGGGCAGGCTGGAACGCCAGCAGCGCCAGGATGCCCGCGACCGCAAAGCCGATCCGGCGGCTGGCAACGCCGGTGGCGGCGACCAATCCAACGTTGGCGGTGGACACCGTCATTCCGTACGTGCCGAGCAGGCCGGCGGCCGTATTGGCGATGCCGTCGCCCAAGATCCCGCCCTTGATGGAGTTCGGCTCGGGACGCACCCAGTCGGCGTCGGTGATCTTCTGATAGGTCGTCACGACGGCGGTCGTGCTCATCGCCGCCGCAAGGCCAGTGACCATGAACGGCACGATCAGCGATGCGTCGAACGCCCACGCCAGATGGCCGACGGACGGCAGCGCAAGGACCGGCTGGTCCAGCACCGTCATGACGTCCTCAGCGGTGAGGAGGCCGGCGGCGCCGGCCAGGACGTAGCCGACGACCATGCCGATCAGGATGCAGAAGATCCGGAGCCTCCCCTTATTCCAGATGTTGAGCCCGACCATCACCGCGAGAGATACGCCCGCGACCAGAGCGTTTGTGCCGGAGATCGAGCCCGCCGGATCGTCGCCCAGCAGCACGCGGAGCGCAGCAAGACCGATGATCACTCCGATCAGCAGAACCACAAGACCGGCAGTCTCCGACGGAATGAAGGTACGCAGGCGCGACCAGAGCTGTGCCAGCACCATCTCAATCAATCCGGCAAAGATGGTCATGCCCCAGACCAGCTGCAGGCCGCCGAGCCGCACCGCGTCGAGCGACGGCGCGAGATAGACGCCAGTAAAGATCGACGGCGCCAGAAGCCGGCTGCCGACCGGGCCACGCGGTAGCGCCTGCAACAGCACCGCTATCGCCAGCGCCAGCATCCCCATCCGCAGCATGTTGCCGAGCTGATCTGCGGAGGCGCCGCCCTCCCGCCCAATGATCAACGGATAGATCATGAAGATCGCGATCACGCCGACGTGCTGGATGGCGCTGATCCAGGTCACCGACGAGGGCGGCACTTCCTCGGCGCCATACACCAGGTTCGCCGGTTTTCCCATGGGGCCCGTCCCCCGCGAATTCCACCAACCCTGTGGCGCTTGCGCCCCATGTAGGCGGGCAGCCAGCCACGTGGCAAGGGCCCGGGACGGGGCTCAATAATGCCCTGCAACCGCGAACGCCGATCCGTGATTCCGTGTCGGCCTGACGACAAGTGCGAGCGATAGCGCGGTGGATGAATGGCGGCCCCGCACTTGCGGCATGAGCCACTCGAAGCGGGACCGCTTGCAGAACGCGCGCGATGGTGTGATCAACTGGATGATCGGCGGCCGAGAACATCGCGGCCGTTGCATGCAATCCCAGTTGCGCCACGCGGGTCGGAATGCACGACCTGCCCGTCGTTCCCCAAATTCTTGACAGAACCGACCCATTCACTATTGGAACCCGTCGTCCCACGCTCCGTGGCGATCGGCCTTTACCTATACGCGCCTCGCTGGCCGCATTGCCGGGGACTGCACGGCTGACAACATGTCGTGTAGCGATTCGGAGCGTCAGGCGGTACGCGCGATGGTGGCTGGCGATATCGACACACCAAGGTTCGGGGGGCGCCGGCGGGGACGCGATCTGCTCATCCTGGCCGTAAAGACGACCGTCACGGCTGGATGTTTTTGGTACATTTTCCGGCAGATCCAGGCCGATCGGTTCGTCCGCTCAGCCATGGCATTGCAGCTCGGCTGGGTAGCCTTGGCCGTGCTGGCTGCCGTGATGCAAGTCTTGCTCGTCGCCGTCCGCTGGTCGGCAATCGTCAATGCGCTATCAGCAGCGGGCCGCAAGATCTCGGTTGCTACGGCGTTTGCGATCACGATGACGGGCGCTTTCCTTGGCCTGCTGCTGCCCTATGTGGCTGGAGATGCGGCGCGAGCCTGGTTGCTGGTGCAACACGGGCATGACTGGCGAACCAGCTTGCTGAGCGTGGTCATCGATCGTGCCGTGGGCGCCGGGGTGCTGTGCGCGCTGAGTTTCGTCATTCTGCTATTTCCTCAAGCCGCGCTGAGCCTCGGCGCGTATCGTGCGCCGGCGCTGCAAGCGTTCGGGGCAATGTTGGCCATAGGTGGGATCGGATTGCTGGCGGCACCCTTGCTCGCTTCGGTTCTCGAGCGCTGGCGCCTCACACGTTGGATTTCCGCCGTCGCTTTCGCGGCGCATCACGCCGTGCTCGGATCCCGCAAGACCACGCTCATTCTCTCCGCCACGCTCGCCGTTCACGCGCTGTCAATGCTGGCGATATGGGTGCTCGGGCGCGCGCAGGGGATTTCACTTCCGCCGATCGACGTCGCGATCCTCTTCGTGGTCATGATTGCGGCTACCATTTTTCCACTCTCCGTTGGCGGGTGGGGAGTGCGGAAGTTGCCGCGATCGGCTTCTTGAGCGCTCGCGGCGTGCCGGTCGAGCAGGCCCTGTTTCTCTCCTTGTCATTCGGGGTCGTAGGGATCCTGGCAACGCTGCCCGGCGCCGCCCTCTGGTTCCTTATTCGTCCAGCCAGCGATCGCTCTGCACCAGGATGACCGGCCGAACGTGTACGCCGGAAATTTGCACTGCTCATGACAGCCCGGCATCGCCCCATGAGGACAGGTTCGCGGCGCCCGAGGAAACCTGATGGGCATCGAATCCAGGCACGCGACGTCGGCGGGCTTGCAAGGCGCGGATGAACGGCGCGTACGCCTCGAGCTAAGGTTGTGCAAAACCTACGCCGCACTTTTAAGCAGAGTGGCAGAACTTGGCCAACGGACCACCCTCCGGATCATGTCCCGCACCTGGCGGACGCGGACGGAGGGCCCCAAGAGGGGTGTTCTGCGGACCTGGCCGGCGTCGGATGATGGTGACTACTGAATGACCTGAGTTGCTCGGCTCAAGGCTCCTGAAGGCACCCTCAAGCCGATCTCGCCAGCAGTTTTGAGATTGATGATGATTTCGTGCTGCTTGACGGACTGGATGGAGAGCTCGCCCGGCTTGGCGCCTTTGAGAATTTTGTCGACGTACGTCGCCGCGCGGCGCGTCGCCTCAGAGAATCCCGTGCCATAGCTTATTAGTCCCCCGGCATCCGCGTGCTCCCTGGGTGAGAGGGTGGGCAACCGGTGCTTGATGGCCGATTCCGCTATTCGCCGGCGATTGGGCGTGGTTACGGGCGTTGAAAGTACGACAACCGCGCCGGCGCCAGCTTTGCTGGCGGTTTCGAACGCGCCATCGAAATCGGGGCTTGCGGCGCCTCGTTCGACCTTGAGGATTTGCGGCTGAAGGCCCAGGGAGCGGGCCGCCTCTTCGTTCACATGGAACATGGCCGGCGCGGCGCCGGTGTCGCCGAGCAAGGCAACGCGCTCGAGACCTGGAATGATCTCCTTGAGAAATTCAAGCTGTTGCCGTGCCTGCTGAGGGTCGAAGGTGGTTGCGCCTGTCAAGTTTCCGCCAGGCCTAGCCCAGTCAGTGACCAACCCCGTTGCAACGGGATCGACTACGCCCGCGAACACGATCGGGATATCGGTCGTAGCTCCTTGGGCAGCGCGCACCGCGGTCGCGCCCGCCGCCACAATCATGTCCGGCTTGAGGCCGACCAGCGCCTCAGCGTGGTCGGCTAGTTGGTCAAGCCGATCGCCCTCTGGCCATCGAGCCTCGATCGTGACATCGCGACCCTCGATGTAACCAAGTTCCGCGAGCGCTTTCCGGAACACTTCCAGCTGCGACGTGGCCGGCCGCGGCGCGGATGTGGGTCCGAGAAAACCTATCCGAGGCATCTTGCTCGGTTGCTGCGCAGAGGCAAGGCCCATCAGCGCAGCCATCAAGACAAGCGCCAGCACGACTATTTTGCGCATGTGTCCCCCGTCCTTGTGCCCATGGCAAACATTGAGTTTGCCTTGCCACGGACGAAAGCTCAATGCGACGGCGTGTCCGCAGGTGGCGAAAGCTGACACCGCATTCCCCGGCGCAGCCGTTGGTCAACTGACCGAAACCTGCTTAGCAGGCGACCATCGTGCGCACTCAAAGACCGTCCTAGACTCGATAGAAATCACGGTACCAGCGCACGAAGCGCTCGACCCCGATTTCGATCGGCGTGTGCGGTGCGAAGTCGACATCGCGCGCCAGGTCATCAACGTCGGCGCAGGTCGCCACCACGTCGCCAGGCTGCATCGGCAACAGGGTCTTCACCGCCTTCTTGCCGAGGCAGCCCTCGAGCACCTCGATCAGGCGCAGTAGATTTTCGGGACGATGGTTGCCGATGTTGTAGAGCCGATACGGCGCCTTGCTCGAGCCCGGATCGGGGGCATCGCCGTTCCAGTGCGGATCGCCGGTGGGAACCCGGTCCATGACCCGCACGACCGCCTCGACAATGTCGTCGATGTAGGTGAAATCGCGCTCCATCGCCCCGCGATTGAAGACCGGGATCGGCTCCCCTGCAAGAATCGCGCGCGCGAATATGAACAGCGCCATGTCCGGGCGACCCCAGGGTCCGTAGACGGTGAAGAAACGCAGGCCGGTCGTGGGGAGCGCAAACAAATGGCTGTAGCTGTGCGCGAACAGCTCGTTCGCCTTCTTGCTGGCGCCGTAAAGGTTGAGCGGATGGTCGACGTTCTGGTGGACCGAGAACGGCATGCGGGTGACACCGCCATAGACCGAGCTCGACGAGGCATAGACGAGGTGCCCGACCTGATGGTGCCGGCAGGCTTCGAGGATGTTCACGAACCCTTCGATGTTGCTGGCGACATAGGCCTGCGGATTGACCAACGAGTAGCGCACGCCAGCTTGCGCCGCCAAGTTGACGGCGACCTGGAATTTTTCCTCGGCGAACAGCTCGTCGATGCCCACTGCGTCCGCCAGATCCATGCGCACGAAACGGAATCCCTGGATCCGCTCCAGCTCACGCAAGCGCGCTTCTTTGAGTGCGACGTCGTAGTAGTCATTGAGATTGTCGAGGCCGACGACCGGACGCCCTTGCTCCAGCAATCGTCTGGCTAGGTGGAAGCCGATGAAGCCCGCCGCGCCGGTAACCAATGTCGTCGTGTTCATTGTCTTGTCGGCTCGAGCGGTCGGCAAACAATCCCGTGCGTCAAAGGTTCATGTCGACTGCGCGCGCTGTTGCCGTCGAAGGACCACTCGCTGTTATCGGCCGGCATGCGAAATTGCAACCTGCGTAGATTGCTTCCCGGCGCCGCTGGCATCATCGGCGGTGCTTGCGCCGACTGCGAGGACCTTGACGGGCAGCGGCAGCCTTACAATCGCCACAGCTCGATCCCGGAAGGCCGTGCGTCGCGTGGCAGTATTGCCCTGACGTCGAGCACGGCGCCGACACCATTCTTGAGCAGGCTCACGATCAGCGGCCAGCCTTCATCCACGAAGCAGCGATGCGGAACCGCGAAGATCACGGCGTCGGCCGGCCGCAGCGCGTCGCGCCCGGTCAGCTTCAGCCCATGCTCGGTCTCCGCTGCATCGCCGTCGACGATCGGATCGTGGATCTGGAGAGGGATGTGAAATCCCTGCAGCTCGCGCACGATGTCGACCACCTTGGTGTTACGAATGTCGGGCACGTTCTCCTTGAAGGTCAGGCCGAGGATGGTGACAAGTCCGCGTCCGTTGTGGGAGTTCATCAGCATGCGCACGCATTGTTGCGCGACCCGTGCGCCGGTGCCGTCGTTGACGCGCCGGCCGGCCAGAATCACTTGCGGATGATAGCCGACCTGCTCGGCGCGATGGGTCAGATAGTACGGGTCGACGCCGATGCAGTGGCCGCCGACCAGCCCGGGCGAGAAGCGCTGGAAGTTCCACTTGGTTGCCGCCGCATCGATCACATCCAGGGTATCGATGCCCAGCTCATGGCAAATGGCCGAGAGCTCATTCATCAAAGCGATATTGAGGTCGCGTTGGGTATTCTCGAGCAGCTTGGCAGCCTCCGCCGTTTTGATGTCGGGGGCGCGATGGATTCCGGCGCTCACCACCGAACCATAGAGCGCTGCTACCGCTTCGAGCGTCGCCTCATCGGAGGCCGCCACCACCTTTTGAATGCTGTCGAACTTGTGCTCGGCGTCGCCGGGGTTGATGCGCTCCGGCGAATAGGCAACCGAGAAATCGCGGCCGCAGGCGAGCCCGGAGGCTCCCTCGAGCAGGGGTACGCACTCGACCTCGGTGGCCCCGGGATACACGGTCGATTCGTAGATGACGATGTTGCCGCGAGAAAGGGCGCCGCCGACCGTGCGCGACGCAGCGCGCAGCGCCGCCAGATCGGGGCGCTTGGCGTCGTCGATCGGCGTCGGCACCGTGACGATGAAAATATCCGCGCCGCGCAGGTCGCCCGCCTGGTTGGTAAGACGAAGCAAAGGATTACCCAGATCGCCCGCCGCAACCTCGCCGGTGCGGTCGCGTCCTGCGCTGAGCTCATCGATGCGCTCGCGGTCGATGTCGAAGGCGACGACAGCGTAGCCTGCACGCGCGAACGCAGCAGCCACCGGCAAGCCGACATATCCGAGGCCAATGACGGCCAGTTTGCGATCGGAAATCACCAAATTTCCCGCCCGGAAAACGCCCTGCTGCTTATCGACGCACCGGCCAAATTGCAACTGCGCCCCGTCGATTGGCTCGTCGGTCGCATCGGGCATGGCGCCAGTGGCCTAGCTGGGCGGCGCGCGCTAGGTTAGCGCGATCGAGAGTCGTGAGAAACGGGCACCATTGCCACCCGAGGTCACCCGCGCCGTTCCCCTGCACTACCCGCTTCTGCTCGGCGCATGCACGGCGCTGTTCATTCTGCGCGTGCTGGGCCAAGCCGTCGTGGCGGTCCAGGACGTCGGCTTTCTGCCGCCGTTCGAGCGGTGGTATTCCGGCTTGCTGCCTTATCCCCTGCTGCTGCCGGCGCAAATCGTCCTGGCCGCGCTCATGCTCAAGATCGTCGGCGACTTCGCCCGTGCCGACGGATACTTCGTCCGCCTGCGGCCGCGCACCGGCCGCATCCTGATCGGGCTCGGCTGCCTCTACGCTCTCGCGATGGTGGTGCGCTACGGCCTGACCATGGCGGCATACCCCGAGCGGCGCTGGTTCACCGGAACCATTCCGATCTGGTTTCATCTCGTGCTCGCCGCATTCGTTCTCACGCTCGGTCATTATCAACTGCGACGCGACGCGGCCGCGCGCACCACCGCCACCGCGCCGTGATGCTGTCGGAGCCCGATGTTGCGCTGACCGACTTCGGTCTCGCCATCGAGTGCGCCGTGCTTGCCGCATGGCTGTATCGAGGCGCAGCCGCTGGGCCTCTGCGCACGTGGTGGATCTTGTTCTACGGTGCACTCGGTGGCGGCGCGCTGCTCGGCGGCATCACCCACGGTCTTGTCGTTGATCACGATTCGCTGCCGGCGCGCGCGCTGTGGGGCGCAACGCTGCTCGCGATCGGGCTGGCGGCGCTTGCCTGCTGGGCAATCGGCGGATATCTCCTGTTCCGCCGGCGCGCTGCCGAACAGCTGATCATTGTTGCCGCGTCGCTGTTTGCTGCCTATGCGGCCGTCATCCTGTTCGTAAGCCCGTCGTTTGCAATCGCAGTCGTTCACTACGGGCTGGCGGGCGCTTTTCTGCTGGCTGCTTTCATGGTGATCTACCGTCGGCGCCGCGAGCGCGCCGTGCTGTGGGGGATTGCGGGCCTGGCCTTGTCGTACGGCGCGGCCGCCGTCCAACAATCCGAGACCGCGATGCCCGCGCTCAAGCCTGAGCCACAACGCTCTTTACCACCTGATCCAGGCCGTCGCCCTGCTGCTGATCTTCCTGGCGGCCCGAACCCTTGCACGGGAGGCTGCATGCGCACGCGACGCGACTTCCTGAAGGCCACATTGGCGCGGGCACAGGGTTTGCGCTGCTGCCGTCCTTATCGGGCTCGGCGGCGGCGCAAGGCGCGGGCGCCGTGGTCAATGACATCCACGCCCAACTGAACGAGACCCGCGTCGCCGCCGTGGTGGCGGTCGATTCCGAGGCGGCGTTGCGGCGCGCCCTTCGCTCGGCTCGGCGTGACGGCAAGGCCGTATCGGTGGCCGGCGGCCGTCATGCCATGGGAGGTCAGCAGTTTGCCACCGGATCGGTGCTGATCGACACGCGGCCGATGCAACGCCGCGTTCGCCTCGATTCCGTGCGCGGCATCGTCGAGGCCGACGCCGGCATTCAGTGGCCGGAACTGGTCGAGCGGCTGGTCGCCATGCAGAAGGGCAGGCGTCGCCAGTGGGGCATCGTTCAAAAGCAGACCGGCGCCGACCGGTTGTCGCTCGGCGGCGCATTTGCGGCCAACGTGCACGGGCGCGGCCTCAAGCTGCGACCGATCATCGGCGAGGTCGAGTCCTTCACCCTGATGGACGCCGATGGAACGCTGCGCACCTGCAGCAGAAGTCAGAACCGTCGAGCTTTTCCGCCTCGCCATCGGCGGTTATGGGCTATTCGGCATCATTACGCGCGTAAGTTTGCGCCTGATGCCGCGCACCAAGCTGGAGCGGGTCGTGGAGGTAGTCGATACCGACGACGTCATGAAGGCGTTCGATCGGCGCATCGCGGAAGGTTTTCTCTATGGCGACTGTCAGTTCTCGACCGACATGAAGTCGGACGGATTTCTCAAGAGCGGGTTGTTCTCCTGCTACAAGCCGCTGCCCGCGGATGCGCCGATGCCGGCGGAAGGCAAGGAGCTCGGCGAGGCACACTGGCGCGAGCTCTACTACCTGTCCCATGCCGACACGCGGCGCGCCTACGAGACCTACGTGGCCTACTATCTTTCGACGACGGGGCAACGCTACTGGTCCGATACGCACCAGATGAGCCTCTATCTCGACAACTATCACGAGGAGCTTGACCGCCGGCTGCAGGCCAAGAGCAAGGGCTCCGAGATGATCACCGAGCTCTCTGTGCCGCGGCCGGCGCTGGCGCAATTTCTGGCGGCGGTGCGCGCGGACTTTCGTCAGCACGGCGCTCAGGTGATTTACGGCACCATCCGGTTGATCGAGAAGGACGACGAAAGCTTCCTGGCCTGGGCGCGCGAGCCGTGGGTGTGCACCGTCATGAACCTGCACGTCGACCACGACGAGGCGGGCCGGCGCAAGGCCGCAGATGATTTCCGCCGCCTGATCGACCGCGCCATCGCGTTCGGCGGCAGCTACTTCCTGACTTATCACCGCTGGGCGAGCCGCCGGCAGGTGGACGCGTGCTATCCGCAGATGGCTGAGTTCCTGCGGCTCAAGCGCCGGCACGATCCCGGTGAGGTGTTCCAGAGCGATTGGTATCGCCATTACAAGGAGATGTTTGCCGATCGGCTTTGAGCGCACCCGTGCGGTCCGGATTTTCCGGCGCGTCGCTGTCCCGGACTTGCTCCAGGACTTGCTCCGGGGTGGGCGGAGGCCGGCTGCGCAAAATGCGACCAACCCCAAAGACCCCAAGCATGATCGATTCGATCGCGTCGGATCCGCAGTAGCCATGTCGGTTAGCGACGTCCGCGCCCGCCGTGGCGTTCGATTGCTGGCTTGGCTGGTGACCTTGCTGGCGGTCGGCGGCTGCGATGCGGTGGTCGGCTATCTCATTCTGCCGCGGGAGGGCGTCCGCCCGGCGCAATACGCCGTCGAGACCGAGCGCGGCGTGACGCTGACGACCTCCGACGGCGTGCGGCTTTCGTCCGACATCCATAGGCCGAGAGCAAGCGGTCCGACACCGACCATTCTGGTGCGGATCCCCTTCAGCCGCAGCTTGCGCAACACCCTCGGGGCCGACGCCATCGCCCGCTTCTGGGCGAGCCGGGGATACACCGTCGTGGTGCAGGGCACGCGCGGACGCTACGATTCCGGCGGCGCCTTCTACCCGCTCCGGCATGAGCGCCACGACGGCATCGAGACGCTGCAATGGCTGGCGCGCCAGCCCTGGTTCGATGGCCGGCTCGGCATGTGGGGCGGCTCCGCTTTCGGCCACACGCAATGGGCGATCGCGGATCAGAGCGCTCCGGGTCCGACCGCCCTTCTCATCCACATCGCCAGCACGAGCTTCCGCGAGATGTTCCATGCCGGCGGCGCGTTCGCGCTGGAATTGGCGCTTTACTGGGCAGCGCGCAGCGCCGGCCCCGTCGACGTCGATCCGTCCTATGCGGCGCTGCAACGCGGCTTTGACGGATTTCCGGTGATCGAGGCGGACGACCGGGCCGTCGGCAACGTGCCGTTCTTCGACGATTGGCTGCGCCACCCGCAGGCCGATGCGTACTGGGAGGCGATCGACGGGAGGGACCGTGCGCGCACCCTCAAGGCACCGGTGCTGTTGATGGCGGGCTGGTACGACCCGTTCCTGCCGACGCAGCTTCGGGACTTCGTCACGATCCGGCGGGAGGCCGCACCGCATGTGGCCGCGCACAGCCGCCTCATCATCGGCCCGTGGGTGCACGCCGATACGGTGCGTTTCCCCGACGGGTCGACCACGGCCGCCTATCGGCAGGCGAGCCTGGCGCCGAGCTTGCCGTGGTTCGACCACCATCTGATGGGATCGTCACCGGACGCCTCGTTGGCGTCGCCGGTACGGATCTTCGTCATGGGCGAGAATGTCTGGCGCAGCGAGCAGGAGTGGCCGCCGGCGCGCGCGCAATACAGGTCATTCTATCTGCGGAGCGACGGACACGCCAATTCGGCGGCCGGAGACGGACGCCTCACGCTCGAGGTGCCGCGTGCCCCGGAACCCGCCGACTCCTATCTCTACGATCCGCGCGACCCGGTGCCGTCGCGCGGCGGCGCCATGCTCGGCACCCGCGCCGGTATCGTCCTGCAGAACGCCGTCGAGAGCCGTCGCGACGTTCTGGCCTATACCGGCGAGCCGCTTGCAGGCGACATGGAAGTCACCGGGCCGATCACGGCCATCCTGCACGTTACCACCGACGCCCCCAACACGGACTTCACGGTCAAGCTGGTGGACGTCCATCCGGACGGCAGCGCGTACAACGTTTCCGACGGCATCCTGCGTCGCGACTATCCGCAGCCCCCCGCATCCGCCGCGCCGACCGAGATTGCCGTCGATCTCTGGCCGACCAGTATGCTGTTCCGGCGCGGCCACCGCCTGCGCGTCGAAGTCAGCAGCAGCAACCACCCGCGATTCGACCGCAACCCCAACACCGGGCGCGACATCCCGACCGAACGGGCCCCGGTCGTCGCCAAGCAATCGCTGAGCCATGGCTCGACGGCCCCCTCGCGGATCATCCTGCCGGTGATCCCGCGGTAGCCCCCACCTGGAAGATCGGCGGAACGATCGCTATATTGCGTTTGACGGGCGCGGCCCCCATGGTCGCGATCTGTTAAGCGTGCGGCGCGCATATTGATTGGCCCGTCAGCTTGGCGGGCCGTCGGCTTTTTCCGGGATCGTCAGCGATGACCCGTTCCAACCGCACCGATCACATCCGGCTCACCTCGCACCCGGATCCGAACGTCAAGTTGCGCTTCCCGATCAATTGGGGGGCGGCGAACGCGCGCGAGCGCGGCCCCATCATCGGCACGGTCTCATGGCCGCAGGAGCGCAACGTCATCGGCACCCATGGCGGCTCATATGCGCTCTACCGCGCACTTGCAGTATCGTCGGGAGCGCTTGATCCGATCCGGCGGCCGGATCTGACCAACACGCATCCGGCCGCCACCGTCGGGCCGTTCCCGCAGTGGACCGACCCGCGCCGCATCGTCTCCATCGACCCTTGGGGGCACTTGGCGGCCGAGACTTTCGCCGCCGAGATCGCCGAAGGTGTGGATATCCGCCCAAGCATCGCGATCACGCGCGCGCGGCTCGAGCTGGTTGAAATGCACGACGCGTTGCGCGCCGGCCGGCTGCGCCGCGACGGCGAGGTGGTGCGCAACGGCGGCAGCCTGTCGGTCGTCAAGATCGCGCTCGATCCGGTCTGGTACTTGCCGGGCATAGCGGAGCGTTTCGGGGTGAGCGAGACCACGCTGCGCCGCAGCCTGTTCGAACAGACCGCCGGCATGTTCCCGGAACTGGTGACGCGTTCCGATCTGCAGGTCTTCCTGCCTCCGGTCGGAGGCATTACGGTCTACCTGTTCGGCGACGTCGAAAAGCTCGGCGACCCGCGTACGCGCGTGACCTGCCGGGTACACGACGAATGCAATGGCTCGGACGTTTTCGGCTCCGACATCTGCACCTGTCGGCCATACCTGCTGCACGGTATCGAGGAATGCGTCCGCTCCGCGCAGAACGGCGGGCTCGGCGTCATCGTCTACAACCGCAAGGAAGGCCGCGCGCTCGGTGAGGTCACCAAGTTTTTGGTCTACAACGCCCGCAAACGGCAGGAGGGGGGCGACGCCGCGGCGGCCTATTTCGAGCGTACCGAATGCGTTGCCGGCGTGCAGGATGCCCGCTTCCAGCAGCTGATGCCGGACGTCATTCACTGGCTCGGGTTGCCAAGGATCGATAGGTTCGTGTCGATGAGCGACATGAAATACGACGCCTTGATCGGACAGGGCATCGAGGTCGTCGAACGCGTTGCATTGCCCGACGAACTGGTGCCGGCGGACGCCCATGTCGAGATCGCCGCCAAGAAGGCCGCCGGCTACTACGCGCCGGACGCACCCGATAAGGCGCAGGGCCCGACCGCGTCCGTCGGACGACCGCTCACCAAATACTGACGCCACGATTCCGGCCGCATTCGTGAGCGCAGAGACGGCCGCGGCGTTGTCCTTGCTCAGCGCGGAAGCGGTGCGCGCGCGCGCGCATCGCATGCTGGCGATCGGGCTCGCGGAGGAGCTGCCGCATTTCGGCATCGAGCTCGCCAGGCTCGACGTCGTCGCCGACTTGGTCATTGGCACCACGCGAGCCGCGTATCCCTGCCTCGATGTCCCGTTCCATTCCCGCTGGCGCCATTTCGTATTTGGCGGCGAAGATCGCTGGGCATTGCTCGACGCCGCGACGAAATGGAAAGATCGTCATGCGCGTGCCCGCGCGGCCTTCGATCTCGCGATTGTCAGCGTGTTGCTCGACGCCGGCGCGCCGCCTGGTTGGCGCTATCGCGACCGTCGTAGCGGTCAACGGGTCGGCCGCTCGGAAGGGCTCGCACTGGCGAGCTTCGCGATGTTCGCGCAGGGCGCGTTCTCTGCCGATGCCGCAGATCCGCTGCGCGCGGATGCGGACGCGCTCGCCAGGCTTTCCGACGACGCGCTCGAGCGCGGCTTCCAGGTGATCGCCGGCAATTCGTTCCCCGATATCGGCGCGCGCGCCCAGCTGCTCCGCGAGCTCGGCCGCACGATTGCGGCCGCGCCAGGGATCTTCGGACTGGCCGACAAGCCTCGACCGGGAGGCCTCTTTGATGCCGTCGTGCAAAGCGCGCACTCGTCTGCGGTCGCCGCCCCGGCCGTGCTTGCGAGCGTGCTGCGCCATTTCGGTCCGATCTGGCCGTCGCGCCTGACGCTGGGCGGCATCCCGCTCGGGGACTGCTGGCGGCACCCGGCGCTCGCGAGCGCCGACGCGACCAATGGGCTGGTGCCGCTGCACAAGCTGTCGCAATGGCTGACCTACTCGCTGATCGAGCCGTTGCAGGCAGCCGGCATCAGCGTGACCGACATCGACGGGCTGACCGGACTTGCCGAGTACCGCAACGGCGGGCTGTTCGTGGACACCGGCGTCCTGCACCTGCGCAATCCGGCGGAGGCCGAGGTTGTGCACGACGTCGCGTCGGAGCTCGTCGTCGAGTGGCGCGCACTCACCGTTGCGCTGCTCGATCGGCTTGCCGGCATCGTGCGCCAGCGAATGGGCCTGGACGCCGCCTCGTTCCCTCTCGCCCGCCTTCTCCAGGGCGGCACGTGGACGGCGGGGCGAATGCTCGCGGCCGAGCTGCGCCCGGACGGCTCGCCGCCGATCAGGGTCGCCACTGGCGGCACGGTGTTCTAGCTCGAGATGCCGCGGCCGATGCACCTGCGCATCGCCTAAGGCGGGGGAACCGAGGCATCACCGGAGCGTTTCCTTCCCGGGACCTTCGGTAGGAGAATGCCATGCGATTGGCCTTGATTCTCGGCGCGGCTGCCGCGACCGCGGCAGCCACATTCGTGACAGTACCGGCCTCCGCGCAGGTAGGCGTGGAGATCGGAACGCCCGGCGTCGGCGTTCGTGTCGGCGAACCCCGCTACTACCGGGACGACCGTCGGCGCGTCCGCGTCTACGAACGCGACACCGTCGGCGAGTGTCGAACCGTGACGGTGCGAAAAGAGCGTGCCGACGGGACGATCGTCACGCGGCGCGAGCGGCGGTGCGACTGAGCGGCACCGTCGAACCGACCTGGCAAGCCGCCCCTTCGGGGCGGCTTTTTTCTGCCGGGTGCGCTGCCGCAGAGCCTGCTCGATTGATCCCAGCATGACCGGCTGGTACCGTTTGCAGACGGCATAAGAGCCCGATCCAGAAGGGTCGCCTTAGGAATGAGTTTGCGCAGTTGCTCCGAGGCCAACCGACCTCGGGGGCCGTGACCGTGTCGCCCTGGGAGGATCGCCACCGTGAACCGCACCATCAACGTTACCGCTACGGCGCTCGTCGCAGCTCTGCTGGTCCCAGCTGCATCGAACGCCCAGAATCTCACCCTGCCGCCGACTTTGACGCTGACCGCCTACGACACGGGCTCCTCCGGCTTCAACATCGCGGTCGCCGTCGGCAAGACCCTTAAGGACAAGCACGGCTCGGACGTGCGCGTGCTTCCCGCCGGCAACGACGTCGCGCGCCTCGCGCCGTTGCGCGCCGGACGCGCCCAGGCGTCCGCCATGGGCATCGGCATGTACTTCGCGCAGGAGGGCGTTTTCGAGTTCGCGGTCAAGGACTGGGGGCCGCAGCCGCTGCGGCTGATGCTCTCGGCCACCGACTGCAACGCGATTTCGCTCGGCGTCGCGCGCGACACCGGGGTCAAGGAGATCAAGGACCTGCGCGGCAAGCGCGTCGGCGTCGTGGTCGGCTCGCCCGCGCTCAACCAGAACGCCTTCGCGGTGCTCGCCTTCGGCGGCCTGACCAAGAACGACGTTCGGCTGGTCGAGTTCTCCGGCTTCGGCGCGATGTGGAAGGGGATGCTCAACAACGACGTCGACGCGGCCATCGCTTCCACGATCACCGGACAGGTGAAAGAAGTCGAGACCTCGCCGCGTGGCGTGATCTATCCGCCGACGCCGGCCGCCGACGAGGAGGGCTGGGCGCGGCTCAACAAGATCGCGCCCTATTACTACCCGCACAAGACGACATGCGGCGTCAGCATCCCACCGGGAGGCTCGGTCGAGCTGCCGTCCTATCCGTACCCGATCTTCATGGCGTATGCGTCGCAGCCGGCCGACCTTGTCTACAACATCACGAAGGCGATGCTCGTGGGCTATGACGCCTACAAGGATGCAGCGCCCGGCGCCGCCGGCCTTGCGGTCGGCCGCCAGAACTTCACGTGGGTGCTGCCCTACCACGAGGGCGCCGTGAAGGCGCTCACGGAGGCGGGCGCCTGGAAGCCCGAGCATGAGGCGCACAATCAGAAGCTCCTCAAGCGCCAGGACACACTCGTGGCCGCCTGGGGCGCGTTCCTGAAAGGCAACCCGCCGGACGACAAGGACGCCTTCGCAAAGGCCTGGATGGCGGCGCGCAAGGCTGCCCTCGCCTCGGCCAGCATGGATCCGGTGTTCGAGTAACACGACCTGCATTGCCCGTGAGGCTCGTGCGCGGGCGCCCAAGCGATGCGCCCCAGCAGCGCTGCTGAAAACCCGAAAGTCGAGCTCGCCGATCCGCACGCGGCGCCGGCGCCGGTGGAAGCCGAGGTCATCCGCGTGCGCAGGCTCGGCGGCGGGTGGCGCTGGGCGCTGATCGCCGCCACGGCCGCGACCATCCTCCTGTGCATCAACCAGCAGTTCAATCTGCGCTTCTTCATCGGATTCACGCAGCTCAATACCGAATACTTCTACCTGCTGATTCTCTGCATGCTGCCGTTCACCTTCGTGCTGTTCCCGGGATCGGCCCGAGCCCCGCTCGACCGCGTGCCCTGGTACGACGGCGCGCTGTTTGTCGCGACGCTTTCGGTCTCGGCGTTCCTGATGCTCAATATCCGCCGGGCCGCCGAGCTCGGCTGGGAATTCAGCGGCGCCCCGCGGCCGGTCATCGCCGCCGGGCTGATCATGTGGGGCGTGCTGATGGAGGCGCTGCGTCGCACCGGCGGCTGGAGCCTGCTGCTCAGCGTTTTCCCGTTCACCGTCTATCCGTTGTTCGCCGACCAGCGCTGGCTCGGGCCGCTGAGAGGCAGCCAGTCGACGCTCGAGCAGACGACCGCCTACCACGTGCTCTCCAATGAGAGCCTGCTCGGCATTCCGATCCAGGCGTTTGCCGATACCGTGATCGGTTTCCTGGTGTTCGGCACCGCGCTGATGATGACCGGCGCCGGCAAGTTCTTCATCAATCTCGCCTTCGCGCTGTGCGGCACCTTCCGGGGCGGCGCCGCCAAGGTCTGCGTGTTCGCCAGCGGGCTGCTCGGCACCGTGGGCGGCAGCATCGTCTCCAACGTCCTGACCGCCGGGGCCATGACGATCCCGACCATGAAGCGGACGGGTTTCACGGCGTCGTACGCGGGCGCGATCGAGGCCTGCGCCTCGACCGGGGCCGTGCTGGCGCCGCCTGTCCTCGGCGCCACCGCCTTCGTCATGGCGCAGTTCATGAACGTGAGCTACGCCGAGGTCGCGCTGGCCGCCACCATTCCGTCGGTGCTGTACTACATCGGGCTGTTCATGCAGGTCGACAGCTATGCGGCCCGCCACCAGCTCAAGGGCCTCCCTCGCGTCGAGCTTCCGCGCGTCACCGACGTCGTCAAGGAAGGCTGGTACTACCTCCTGGTCGTCGTGCTGCTGGTGGTGATGCTCATGCATTTCAAGCGTGAGAGCCACGCTCCGTTCTACGCGACGGCGCTTCTGGTCCTGCTGCATCAGTGGTCGACGCCTGCGCGCTGGAGCATCGCCAACACCGTGGCCGTCGCCGGGTCGGCCGCGTTGCTCGCAGTGCTGGCGTGGCTTGATGCTCCGCACGCCGTGCTCGGCGCCATGATTGTTCTCATCCTGATCAACGAGGTCTTCTCGGCCAAGAAATGGGGCGGGCAGCGCTGGCTCGACTTCCTGGAGCTCAACGGCAGGACCTTCGTCGAGCTGATCGCGATACTGGCCGGTTGCGGCCTCCTGATCGGCGCCTTTTCCTCGACCGGGGTCATTTCCAGCCTGGCCAACGACCTGTTGCGCATCGCCGGCGATCATGTGTTCCTGCTGCTGGTGATGTGTGCGGTGACGAGCCTCATCCTTGGACTCGGGCTGACCACCACCGCCTGCTACATCTTCCTCGCCATCCTGGTCGCGCCGGCGCTGGAGAAGCTCGGCCTCAACAAGATGGCGGTGCATATGTTCATCTTCTACTGGGGCATGCTCTCGGCGATCACGCCGCCGGTCGCCATCGCCTCGTTCGCAGCCGCCGGCATCGCCGGCGCGCCCGCGATGCGGACCGCATGGGAGAGCATGTGGGTCGGCAGCATCATCTATTTCATTCCGTTCTTTTTCGTGCTCAACCCCGCACTCGTGCTGCAGGGCGACAATCCCTACCTGGAGGCGCTTGGGCTGGCGACGCTGGCGGGGGTTGGCACACTGTTCATCTGCGGCGGCATCCAGGGCTATCAGGCCGGTGTCGGGGATCTCCGTCGAGCGGGTGCGCTCGAATGGCCGATCCGAGTTTTGCTGGTTGTGGGCGGGTTCATCTTGGCCACGCCCGGCGGCGGCATCGTCCCACTGTCGCAGCTGCAGATGACCGGCCTCGGCCTGGCGGTGCTGGCAGCGACGCTGGCGCTGGCGCTCGCGTGCCTGCGCCGCCGTCCGGCAGTCCCCGTAAGCCCGTAGCGGCAACCGAACGGCTTTGCCGTCTCGACGCGCTCCCCGACCGCCGCCGGTTGAGTTGCGGCCGCAAAGCCGCGACAATCGCGTTGCCGCGATTTCCTCCCGTCGGCGTAGCGGCTTCGACTGCAGCAGGAGACCGTCGTGAAGACCCAGGGTGCCATCAACATCGAAGACCTTCGGCGCATGGCCAAGCGACGGCTGCCGCGCATCGCCTTCGACTTCGTCGAAGGCGGCGTCGAGGATGAAGAGGGGCTCGTCCATAACGAGGCCGCGCTTCGGCGATACCGTATGGTGCCACGCTACCTGGTGGACGTCTCGCAACGCGATCAGTCAGTGACGCTGTTCGGACGCACCTATGCGAGCCCCTTCGGCATCGCCCCGACCGGCCTTTCCGGCCTGTTCCGCCGCAACGCCGACCTGATGTTCGCTGAAGCCGCGGCGGCCGCCAACATCCCCTACGTCATGTCGAGCGTGACCAACGGCTCGCTCGAGCAGGCGGCCAGGATTGCGCCCAACATGTGGTTCCAGATCTACGGCACCAACGACCGCGCCATCATGCACGACCTGATCCGGCGCGCCCGCGATGCCGGCGTTGCTACCTTGGTGATCACGGTCGACGTGCCGATGATCCAGAAGCGCGAGCGCAACATCCGCAACGGCTTCTCGCGCCCGCTCAAGATGCCGGCGTCCACCATTCTGGAGGCGCTCCTCCATCCCGCGTGGCTGTTCGAATATTTCCGGAACGGCGGTCTCCCGATGATGGAGAATTGGACCGCTTATGCGCCGGCGGGTGCGAGCGCCGACGCGGTCGCCGACATCTATGGGGCGCAGACCCCGTCGCCCGACCAGACCTGGCGCGACCTCGAGGAGATCCGCCGGCTCTGGCCCGGCACGCTCCTGCTCAAGGGTGTGCTCCATCCCGACGATGCGGTCCGCTCGATCGAGCTCGGTGCCGACGGCATCTACGTATCCAACCACGGCGCCCGCCAGCTCGACCGCGCGACGTCACCGATCGAGATGCTACCGGCGATCCGGGCCGCGGTAGGCGAGCGTGTGCCGCTGGTCATGGACAGCGGCATCCGGCGCGGAAGCGACGTTCTGGTCGCCCGCTGCCTGGGAGCGGAGGTCGCGTTCGTGGGCCGCGCGACGATGTACGGCGCCGCCGCCAGCGGCCTTGCCGGCGTCAAAAAGGCGATCGCGATTCTGCGTCAGGAGGTCGATCTCACGCTTGGCGCGCTGGGCTGCCCCGCGCTCTCTGCGCTTGGCCCCCACATCCTGTTCGACAGCACCACCGGACGATTCTTGGCAAGCCCCGCCGGGCCGGCCGCCACAGTGCACGAGTTCCCCAAGATGAGCGCCTAGAGCACCGCTAGCTAGCAGCTTGGCGCAGGCGTTGGAATGCGCATGCTTCCGTCCGAATCCCTGCCGGATCGCTTCCGCGATGCCGAGCACCTCGAAGACGTGATGAGCGCGCCCACGCCGGAGCTCGTCGCTGAATTCGGACCACTGGCAGGCGATCTCATCATCCTCGGCGTCGGGGGCAAGATGGGCCCGACCCTCGCGCGGCTCGCCAAGCGGGCAGCCCCCGCGAGGCGCGTCATCGCCGTGGCGCGCTTCAGCGCAGGCGGGCTGCGCGAGAAGCTCGAGGCCCAAGGCATCGAATGCATTACGACCGACCTGCTTGACCGGGCGAAGGTCGAGGCGCTGCCGAAACCGCCCAATGTCATCTTCATGGCCGGCCGCAAGTTCGGCTCCTCCGACCAGGAGGATCTCACCTGGGCGATGAACGCGCACGTCCCCGCGATCGTAGCCGAGGTCTTCGCCGGCTCGCGGATCGTCGCCTTTTCGACCGGTTGCGTGTACCCGTATGTCGACGTCCGCCACGGCGGCGCGACCGAATCGACTCCGGCGCAGCCGCCTCCCGGGGCCTACGCCAACTCGTGCGTCGCGCGCGAGGCCATGTTTCAATACTTCTCGCGCACGCGCGGCACGCCGGGCCGAATCATCCGCCTCAATTACGCAATCGACATGCGCTACGGCGTGCTGCACGACGTGGCCCTGCGGGTGAAGCATCGGCAACCGATCGATCTTGCGACCGGCCACGTGAACGTGGTCTGGCAGGGCGACGCCAACGCCATGGTGCTGCGGGCGCTCGGTCATTGCACGGTGCCGTCGGCGCCGCTCAACGTCAGCGGCCCCGAGACGGTAAGCGTGCGCTGGCTCGCCGAGGCGCTGGGACAGCGCCTCGGGCAGGCGCCGGTTTTCGTCGGCACCGAGGCTCCGGATGCTTGGCTCGTCAACACTGCCCAGGCCGCACGCCTGTTCGGCTATCCGCGCGTTTCGCTTGCCCGGATGATCGATTGGACGGCCGACTGGGTCGCGCGCGACATGCCGAGCCTCGGCAAGCCGACCGCCTATGGCGCCCGCGATGGCGCTTTCTGATCCCGCATGGGTGATCGGGCCGGAACTCACGGTCGCGGAACTGCCTGCTGCCGACGCGCTCGTTGCCGAGGCGGGTTGGAATCAGGTTGCGGCCGACTGGCGCATATTCCTCGACTTCGGCACCGTCCACGCGGTGCGCACCGACGCCGGCCGGGTCATAGCCACTGCGGCGACGCTTCCCTACGGCGATCGCGTCTGCTGGATCAGCATGGTGCTGGTCGCGAGTAGCTATCGCCGTCGCGGTTTGGCGACGCGTTTGCTCCGACGCTGCCTCGACGACATCGCCGCCGCCGGGCTCACCGCCGCGCTCGACGCCACCGCCGCGGGCCAGACTGTATATCGAGCGCTCGGCTTCGAAGACCTGTGGAGCTTCACCCGCCTGGTCGCGCGTCGGCGACCGCGCACCGCAGAGCCGCCGCCGCTCGCCAGCGAGATCGTCATTCGCCCGATCGACGACGCCGCGTGGCCGCTGATTTGCGCCGACGACGCAGCCGCATTCGCGGCCGATCGCGGCGCGATCCTCGCGCGCATGCGAGGTCGTCTTGGGCGGGCCGAACTTGTTGCCGAGCGTCGCGGCCGCGTGGCCGGCTTCCTGCTTGGTCGTGACGGTCGGACCGCGGCGCAGCTCGGGCCGCTGATAGCCGATGACGATGTCGTGGCGAAGACCTTGCTGGCGCGTGCCCTGCACCGCATCGATGCCCCGGTGTACATCGATCTGGCGGATACGAAGACCGGCGTTCGCGCCTGGCTCGAGGCGAGCGGCTTTGCGCCTCAGCGCTCGTTCATGCGCATGCGCCGAGGCGGACGGGCGAACCTCGATCAGCAGGTCCCCACGGTCGCGGTGATGGGGCCGGAATTCGGCTGAGGCGACAAAGCCGTTTGCGCGCGGCCGCCCTCGGCTCGACGGCCTGCAAACGCCGGTGATAACTATACGGCTGCATCAAGCGTAAGGGCGCGTTGCCTAGCCGGATCTTCTCATGGGCTCACGTTGGACCGATTGGCCGCCGGACGTGCTGGCGCGCTTGCGTGGCGGCGCCGTCATACCGGCGCATCCGCTCGCGCTCGATGCGAGCCGGCAGCTCGACCCGCGCCGGCAACGTGCGCTCAGCCGCTACTATCTTGATGCCGGCGCTGGCGGACTTGCCGTCGGCGTCCATACCACGCAGTTCGCAATACGCGAGGCCGGCCTCTACCGCCCCGTGCTCGAGCTCGCCATGCAAACGGCGACCGAATGGGCGCGCCAACCGCCGATCATGGTCGCCGGGCTCGCCGGCCGTACCAACCAAGCCGCGAACGAAGCGCATGTCGCCCGCGACCTCGGCTATCACGCCGGGCTGCTGTCGCTAGCGGCGATGAAAGGCGCGAGCGAGGACGACCTGATCGCGCACGCCAAGGCCATTGCCGACGCAATCCCGCTCGTCGGCTTCTACCTTCAGCCCGCGGTCGGCGGCATCGTCTTGCCGGTATCGTTCTGGCGGCGGTTCGCGGAGATCGAGAACGTGGTCGCCGTCAAGATCGCGCCGTTCAATCGCTATCGCACGCTCGACGTCATCCGCGGCGTATGCGAGGCGAACGCCGCCGAGCGCATCTCGCTATACACCGGCAATGACGACCATATCGTGCTCGACCTGCTCACCCCGTTCACGATCAAGGTCGGGGGCGCGCCGACCACGGTACGCATCAAAGGCGGGCTGCTCGGACATTGGAGCGTATGGGTCAAGACCGCGGTCGAGTTGCTCGAGCGAATTCATGCAGCGGTGGCGGCCGGCAGCGTTCCGCCCGCCCTCATGGCGCTCGACGCGCAGGTGACCGATTGCAACGCGGCGATCTTCGACGTGGCCAACGATTTTCACGGCGTCATCGCCGGCTGTCACGAGATCCTGCGGCGGCAGGGCTTTCTCGAAGGCACGTGGTGCCTGGACGAGAACGAGTCGCTCGGACCGGGTCAGATGCAAGAGATCGACCGGGTCTGCGCCGCCTACCCGCACCTCGCCGACGACGACTTCGTGCGCGCGAATCTCGACCGCTGGCTCGCGTGAGCGGGAATGCCGGTCTCCAGGAAACAGGAGTCAGGCGTCAGGAGCCGGCAACCGAGCGGTCGACGTGACTTCCTCCCGCCCCGCTTCGGTTTCCTGACGCCCGATCGCTGATTGACGGTGCCTGCCTTGGCCGGTACCATTTTGCGCAACCAAGTTTCAGTGCGTGGCATATGAGCTCGCTCGAGACCGCGGTCACAATTCTCGGGTGCTTTTCATCCGATATTCGGGAACTGGGCGTCACCGAGGTCGCAAGACGACTGAACATTCCCAAGAGCACCGTCTCGCGTCTGATGAAGACGATGGCGTCGCGCACGCTCATCGAGCAGGATCGCAAGACCCGTCGCTACCGCGTCGGCTTGCTGCCGTTCCGGCTCGGCCAGCTCTACCAGGCCCAGGTCGATGCACTCGACCTCATGGAGGCTGAACTCGTCGATCTGGTCGAGCAAACCGGCTTTACCGGCTACATCAGCGTGTTGAGCGGCTCGGACATCGTCATCCTGCGAGTACGGCAGGGCCGCTATCCGGTTCGCATGGTGCTGGAAGCCGGCTATCGCGTGCCTGCCTTCGCAACCGCGGCCGGCAAGGTGCTGCTTGCGCGACATTCCGATGCCGAGCTGCGCGAACTGTTGCCGACGACGTTGATCTATCAGCACACCGAGATCAGGAAGCCGCTGGCGAAGCTGCTCGTCGAGCTTGCTGGCGTGCGCCAGCGGCTTTGCGCCGAGGCGCGCGAGGAGACGTTCCCTGGAATAGCGGCGATCGCCGCCGGCGTGGGCAGTGCCGATCACCGGCAGCCGGTCGCGCTGTCGTTATCGTTTCCGGTCAGCGCGGTCTCGAAAAAAAGCTATGCCGACATCGTCGCGCGGGTGGTCGCGGCCGCGGCGCGGATCGCTGCCCGAACCGAGGATCAGGTTTGGAGCAGTCAGCAGGGTCGTTCTCGATCAACGTCGGTTCGTCGTTCGAACACCCGAGGCGCGGCCGCCTAACGAAATCAGAACGGAGGGTGTGTGATGTCGAAGCCCATACTGAGTGCGACCGCCAGCCGGCGACGGTTTCTGGAAGGCGTGGTCGCCGCCGCTGCGGCAACCGCATGTGGATTTCCCGGCCATGCGAGGGCTGCGGCGAGCGAGCTCAACATCCTGTTTCCCGGCGGCACCTGGAAGGACTGGTTCGAGCAGACCTTCGTCAAGCCGTTTGCCGATCAGCGCGGGGCCAAGATCGTATGGAAGACCGGGCTCGGGTTCGAGCCGCTGGTCATTGCGCAGCGCCGGCGCCCGCAATGGGATCTCGTGCATCAGAACCAGAACACGTCGAGCCAGCTCGGCGCGATGAACGCCGTGCTGGAGTGGAGCGAAGATCGCATCCCGAACCTGAAGAAGATCCACCCGGCGTTCCGCCACCAGTTCTTGGCCGGTAAGGTGCATACGCCCTATGGGCTTGCGGTCAACACCAAGCGCATCAACAAGCCGATCACCTCCTGGCTCGACCTGCTCGATCCGGAGTTCGCCGGCAAGGTGGCATTTCCGGACTGGGTCTGGGTCGGCGAGGAAGTGTTTCACGCCGTCAACGTGGTGGCCGGCGGCGATGCCGAGAACGTCGATCCCGGCATCGACAAGATGAGGCAGCTGTTCAAGGCCAACAAGGCGCAGATCATCAACAATGTCGAGCACACGAAACAGCTGCTGGTGGCCGAGGAGGTGTGGCTCTGCCCGTATTTCGGCGCCCGCACCGAGCAGGCCAAGGCGGCCGGCGCACCGACGGAGTTCGTGATGCCGAAGGAGGGCGGCCTTTCCTGGATCTGGAATACCTCGATCGTCGGCAGGGCGTCCGAAGGACTCGATCGCGCTGGCCGAAGAGTTCGTCAACACCACGCTCGATGCCGACAGGCAAATCGCGTTCTGCCGCCAGACCGGCTACCCGCCGACCAACATCGAGGTCATGAAGAACCTTCCGCCCGATCTCAAGAAGCTCGAAATGAACGATTCCGAGCTCGACGCGATCGGGCGGCTTGCCCGCCGGTTCGACTACATGGCGCAGTTCGCCTACCGCGACCGCAACCGCGAGCGCTGGAACAAGGAAGTCATCGGCGGGTGAGGACGGGGAATGGCCGACGATCCCCTCCTCAGGCTCGACCGTATCGTCAAGAAATATGGTGAGGCGACAGCGGTCGGCCCGATCGACCTTGCGGTCGAGCATGGGGAGTTCCTCACCCTGCTCGGGCCCTCCGGCTGCGGCAAGACCACCACCTTGCACGTCATTGCGGGCCTGCTGGCGCCCGCCAGCGGACGCGTGGTGATGGCGGGCCATGACATCACGCAGCTCGATCCGGCGCGCCGCGGCATGGGACTGGTGTTCCAGAACTACGCGCTGTTCCCGCACAAGACTGTTTTCGACAACGTGGCTTTCGGTTTGCGCATGCGCAAAGTCGCGCGCGCCGAGATCGTGGAGCGCGTGCGCCGCATGCTCGACATCGTCAGCCTGCCGGGGGTCGAGGAGCGGTTCCCGGAGCAGCTGTCGCGGCGGGCAGCGGCAGCGCGTCGCGCTGGCGCGCGCGCTGGTGATCGAGCCGAACATCCTGCTCCTCGACGAGCCACTGTCGAATCTCGACGCGGTGCTGCGCAAGCGCATGCGGCACGAGTTGCGCCAAATTCAACGCCGCCTCGCGATCTCAACCGTCTACGTCACGCACGACCAGGATGAGGCGTTCGAAATGTCGGACCGGGTCGTGCTGCTGAACGAGGGGCGGATGGAACAGGTCGGTCGGCCGGAGGAGCTCTACGACTCTCCCGCGACCCGGTTCGCCGCCGAGTTCATCGGCGAGGCCAACCTCCTCGAGGGCCGGGTCGTGCACGCGAACGGAGACGGAGTCGGTCCGTGTCCGGCTTGCGAACGGCGTCGATCTCGGCGCGAGGATCACAGTCTCCGCCCTGCGCATCAAGGCGACGCCGGTCTACCTCATGATCCGGCCGGAGCGCATCGAGCTTGCGCGCGAGCCGCCCGCCGGTCGCGACGCCATCGCGGCGAAAATAACCCGGCAGGTATTTTCCGGCGAGTTCTTGACCTTCGAGCTCGAGGCCGCGGGCGGCGTCGGCCTGCTGTGCACCAAGCCGAGCCTGCCGCAGTTCCGCGCGCTGTCGTCCGGCGATGCCGTCTGGCTGCTGCCGGATGATTGCCGCGCACTGCCGAAAGCGTCCTGAGATGCCGGCAGCCGAGCGCCGGTTCGCGGGTGCGCTGCTTGCGCCGATCACGCTGCTGTACGCGGTGTGCCTGATCGCTCCTATCAGCTTCTTTCTGGCGGTCAGCGTGTTCAGGTACGATCCGTTCGCGATGTACGTGCCGGACTTGACGGGGGCCAATTTCGCCCGCCTGGTGTTCGACCCCTACTATCGCGGAATCATCGTCCTCACGCTGAGGATCGCGCTGCTGACCACGATCTTCAGCCTGTTGCTCGGCTATCCGCTCGCATATTTCCTGTCGCGCACGCAAAGCGCCTGGCGCGGCGTGCTGCTGTTCCTGGTCATCGCGCCGCTGATGACCGGCGTGATCGTCCGCACCTACGGCTGGATCGTGCTGCTCGGCTCGGAAGGCCTGATCAATAGCCTCCTGATCGGTCTCGGCGTGGTGCGCCGGCCGTGGCAGATGCTCAACTCGGAGTTCGCGGTGGTGGTCGCGCTCGTGCATATCCTGTTGCCGTACATGGTGTTTCCCCTGTTCTCCGCGCTTGCGGCCCAGGACCCGAATCTCGAGCGGGCGGCCGGCACGCTCGGCGCCGGCTCGGCCCGTACCTTCCTCGAGGTCACGTTGCCGCTCAGCCGCTCCGGCATCCTGATGGGATCGGTGCTGGTATTCACGTTGGCGGCCGGCGCGGTCGTGACGCCGGCACTGCTCGGCGGCAAGAACGTGCAGATGATGGGTCAGACGATCTACGAGCTGGTGTTGCGCACGCTCAATTGGCCGCTCGCGGCCGCCATGGGCTCGCTCCTGGTGCTGCTGCAATTCTCGATCATTCTGGTGTATTTCCATGGAGGCCGCCGTGTCGTCGCCGAGCGCCGCTGATTCCGCGCCGATGCTGCGGCGCGCACCGGCCTTGGCGGACGAGAGCGCGCTGCGCCGTGCGCTGCGGGGCGCCGCGCCATCGGCGCTGCGGATCGCGGTGGCCCTCGTCTATGCGTTCCTGCTCACCCCGATCCTGATCGTGGTCTTGACCTCGTTCAGTCCGACGCGGTCGAGCACGTTTCCGCCCAGCGGCTTCTCGCTGCTCTGGTACGGCGAGTTCTTCAGAAGCGCGAGTTTCCTCGATGCCTTCAAGTTCAGCCTGCAGCTCGGCGCGGCCGCAGCGGTCATTGCGACCGCGATCGGCTTTGCTTCAGCCTATGCGATCGTTCGTCTGCTCGGACGCTGGCGCGACACCGGACAGTCCTTGGCGCTGTTGCCGGCGATGATTCCGCACATCTTGATCAGCGTCGCGCTGCTTCTGGCGCTCACCATCATCCCGCTGCCGGATTTCGGCGTGCTGCTCGCCGGGCACGTTCTGATCTGCCTGCCGTTCACGATCGCAGGCATCACCGCCAGCCTCGACGGCATCGATCCAGGACTGGAGGCGGCCGCCCGTACGCTTGGCGCATCGCGCGCGCGCGCCTTGTGGGAGATCGTCGTGCCGCTCGCCGCCCCGGGCGTCCTCTCGGCGCTGATCTTCGCCTTCATCGTTTCGTTCGGCGACGTCTACATCGCCCTGTTCCTGACCGGACCCGGCATGACCACGCTGCCGATCGAGATCTTCTCCTACATGCAGTGGGAGAGCACGCCCGTCATCGCGGCCATCACCAGCTTGCAGATCATCCTCATCCTCGTTCTCGGCCTCGTCGTCGAGCGCCTGGTGGGCCTGCGCCATGTGATGCGTTTTTAGGAGCCGATAATGAATGCACGCCATCAAGGTCGGGACCGCCTCCTCCACCTCCGTCGGACGCGTCGACGGCATGCTGCGGATCGGCTGGCTGCCGGATGGCCTTCCGATGGAGACGCCAGTCACGATCGTGCGCGGCCCGGAGGACGGGCACGTCCTGTGGATCCACGGTTGCGTTCATGGCAACGAATATTGCGGCACATTCACCATTCACAAGTTTCTGCGCGATCTCGAGCCCGGGCAGCTGCGCGGCGCCGTGGTGGCGCTCCCGGCGCTCAACATCACCGCCTTTCAGAAGAACCAGCGGATGAGCCCATTCGAGGGCTTTCACGGCGGGGACCTCAACCGCTGCTTCCCCGGCAAGCCCGACGGCACGGTGACCGAGCAGATGGCATTTCACATCTACAGTCCGCTGCGCGAGTACGCGACGCACTTCGTCGACTTCCACACCGCGCTCACCGAGGACACGCGCTGGGCGCTGTTCGCGCCGCCGCCGAGCAGACGAGGTGGCGGAAAGCATGGCGCGCGCCTTCGGCTTCCGCCACACGCTGCCAACTCCGCTCGATATTCTCGGCGGCTCCGCAATGACAACGGCCGCGAAGAACGGAATTCCGAGCCTTATCGTGGAGGCCGGCGGGATCGGCCCGGCGTTCTCGCCGGAAACGGTGGAGGACGCGGCCGAGCGCCTGCGCAACGTATTGCGCCGCCTGCGCATGCTGCCCGGCCCGGTGACCGACTACGGCGCCATGACCTTCTTTTCGAATTTCGCCTGGGTGAATACGACGCGCGGCGGCCTGTTTCGCGCGGCCGTCAAGTGCGGCCAACCGGTCGAGAAAGGCGACGTCGTCGGCCGCTACTACGATCTGCACGGCGAGCTGGTCGAGGAAAGTCGGGCGCCGGCTTCCGGCATCGTGCTGGCGATCAACAACGGGCCGGTGATGCCGGGCGGAGAAATCCTCGTCCACATCGGGCTCGAGCCGCGCACGGTCTAAAGGGGAGAGTCATGGAGACGATCGAGATCGGCACGGCCGTATCGCGCGACACCGGGCACAGCCAAGGGTTTCCTCGACATCGGCCAGTTGCCCGACGGGCGGCCGATGCAGGCGCCGGTACAGATCGTGCGCGGGGAAGCCGAAGGACCAACGCTGTGGCTGCATGGCTGCGTGCACGGCAACGAATATTGCGGCACCTACCTCATCCACGAGGCGCTGCGCTCGCTGTCGCCGCGCGCGCTCAAGGGCACCGTGGTCGCGCTGCCGGTCCTCAACATCACGGCGTTCGAGCGCAACCAGCGCATGAGCCCGTTCGAGCTCTATGGCGGGGGCGATCTCAATCGCTGCTTCCCGGGCAAGGCGGACGGCACGGTGACGCAGCAGAGTCGCCCATGCGATCTACACGCAGCTCAAGCGCCATGCCGACTATCTGATCGATTTCCACACCGCGATGACGGCCGATGTTCGCTGGGCGCTATTCGCCAACGTACCGGGCGAGGTCGGCCGCAAGGGCGAGGACATCGCGCGCGCTTTCGGCTACCGCAGCACCTTGCCGGCGCCGGCCGACATCCTGCCAGGCTCGGCCATGATGGTCGCCGCGCACGACGGCATTCCGGCGTTCATTGTGGAAGCAGGCGGCAAGGGTGCGGCGTTCACCGACGAGATCGTCAGCGATGGCGCCGAGCGGCTGCGCAACGTCATGCGGCATCTCGGCATGCTGCCCGGCACCGTCACGGACTATGGCCGGCAGTGGCATTTCTCCAACTTCGCCTGGGTGCACTCCACCAGGGGCGGCCTTTTTCAGCGCGCCGTGAAATGCGGCGACCGCATCGAGGCCGGCAGCGTGATCGGCCACTATTTCGACCTGCACGGTTGGCCGGCCGGCGACGCGAAGGCGCCGAACGCCGGCATCGTGCTGGCGATCCATCCCGGTCCGCTGATGGCGAGCGGGGAGACGCTCATTCATATCGGTCTGGATCCGCGCGAGGTCTGACGCCGCGCGTCCCTGGCCGCTCGAACCGTCCCGACCGATCAGGTCGAGGTGGCCGATTCTCTCCGTCCGGGATGAGGTAGCCAAGGACGCTCCAACCTCTGGATTGCTCTTCATCGCGTGCGCCCTTTGCAATGAAGATTCGCGGCGTTCCCGTCACGAACTAACCATTTCACCGCCACATTCACCGCGCTTGTTGGAGTGCGGTGGGTTGATCGGCGAAGAGCGCTGCGATCGCACGCCCGCAGCGGAGAGATCGATTGCTCAAGATATTCGGTATCGTCATCGTGGTTCTGCTCGTCGCCGTCGGCGCCGTGCTGATCTATGCCGCCACCAAGCCCGACACCTTCCGGATCCAGCGCGCGATGAGCATCAAGGCGCCGCCGGAGAAGATCTTTGCGCTGATCAACGATTTCCGCCGTTGGGGAGCTTGGTCGCCGTGGGAGAAAATGGACCCGGCGGTGCAGCGGACCTACAGCGGCGCGCCGAGCGGGCAGGGCGCAGTCTATACGTGGGAGGGCAACAGCAAGGTCGGCGCCGGACGCATGGAGATCATCGATGCGCCGCCGCCCTCCAGGGTCGCGATCAAGCTCGATTTCAGGCGGCCGTTCGAGGCGCACAACGTGGCCGAAATCACCTTGGAACCGAAGGGCGAAGCGACGACCGTCACCTGGGCCATGCAAGGCCCCAACCTGTTCGTCGGAAAGGTGATGAGCGTGTTTGTCGACATGGACCGCATGATCGGCAAGGACTTCGAGACCGGCCTCGCCAATTTGAAGGCCGCCGCCGAGCAATAGGCGGCGGATCCGCAGCAACGAAGGCCAGAGGAGATTGCAGATGGCGCGCTATGTCGACGGCTTCGTGGTGCCGGTTCCGAAGAAGAACCTGTCCGCCTATCGCCGCTTGGCCACCAAGGCCGGCAAGGTCTGGCGTGAGCACGGGGCTCTCGAATACGTCGAGTGCGTCGCCGACGATGTGAAGCCCGGCAAGCTCACCTCGTTCCCGCAGAGCGTCAAGCTCAAGGCCGGCGAGACGGTGGTGTTCTCGTGGATCGTCTACAAGTCGCGAGCCCACCGCGACCGCGTCAACGCCAAGGTCATGAAGGATCCGCGCCTGGCCAGCATGATGACGGATCCGAAGGCCATGCCGTTCGACGTCAAACGCATGTTCTTTGGCGGATTCGAAGTCGCGATCGACCTTTAGCAAGCGAGTGGTGGCGCAGGTTTCGTCGGAGCTCTCGCGGCTTCCGCGAAAGTAGTCGCCCGCATAGACCAGATCTCGGTTGAGGCGCTGGCGGCCCAAACCGCGGCCATGGCACTCTCCCACCTTTGCGCGGCCATCCACGCCGGCAACCTGGCGAGGGCGCGTCGCTGTCTCGGCCCGGCAACGCCGATTGCCGAGGCCGTATTTCGGGATTCTCCCGGCGGGCCCGGTCTATAGTGGGCGCTCACACCAAGGAGCCGCACCGATGGCCGAGGACCGCAGCCACGCCGACCGCATCGGCAACCACCTCCTGCATCCGGAAACGTTGATGCTCGGCTACGGGTTCGACCCGGCACTATCGGAGGGTTCGGTCAAACCGCCGGTGTTCTTGACCTCCACTTTCGTCTTCCGCTCCGCCGAGGAGGGGCGCGATTCCTTCGACTACGTGGCAGGGCGCAAGGAGCCGCCCGACAAGCGCTCCGCCGGCCTCGTCTACTCCCGCTTCAACCATCCCAACAGCGAGATCGTGGAGGACCGGCTCGCCGTATACGAGGGCGGGGAAAGCGCGGCGGTGTTCTCTTCCGGCATGTCGGCGATCGCCACCACCATCCTGGCCTATGCGCGTCCGGGCGATGCCATCGTGCACAGCCAGCCGCTCTATGGCGGCACCGAGACGCTGCTGATCAAGACCTTCGCCAACTACGGCATGGCCGCCGAGGGCTTTTCCGACGGTCTGAGCGCCGACGAGATCGACGCGGTCGCAGACCGCGCGATGGCGCGCGGCCGGGTCAGCGTGATCATGATCGAGACGCCGTCCAACCCGCTCAACACGCTGGTCGATTTCGCGCGCGTGCGGGCCGCGGCGGACCGCATCGAGGCGCGCCAGCGGCAGCGGCCGGTGATCGTCTGCGACAACACCTTGCTCGGCCCGATCTTCCAGAGGCCGCTGGCGCACGGCATCGACATCTCGGTCTATTCGCTGACCAAGTACGTGGGCGGCCACAGCGACCTCATCGCCGGCGCCGCGATCGGCAGCAAGGCGCGGATTACGCCGGTGCGGCTGCTGCGCGGGGCAATCGGCACGCAGCTCGACCCGCATTCCTGCTGGATGCTCGGCCGCTCGCTGGAGACGCTGTCGCTGCGGATGACACGGGCGGCGCAGAACGCCGAGGCGGTGGCGGCCTTCGTGGGCCGGCACCCGCGCATCCGCGCCGTGCACGCACTGAGCGCGCTGCCGCCGGACAGCCCGGCGCGCCGGGTCTATGAGGCCCAGTGCACCGGCGGCGGCTCGACCTTCAGTATCGAGATCGAAGGCGGCGAGCGGGAAGCGTTCCGCGTGCTCAATGCGCTGCGCATCTTCAAGCTGGCGGTCAGCCTCGGCGGCACGGAGTCGCTTGCCAGCCACCCGGCCAGCACCACCCATTCGGGCGTTCCGGCCGAGAATCGTGCGCGAAGCGGCGTGACCGACGGCACCATCCGGCTGAGCATCGGCATCGAGCACCCCGACGACCTGATCGCCGATCTGGCGCAGGCCCTCGCCATGGCGGGGTAGCGTCCTCTCGCCCGGCCGCGGGAGGTGGCGCAGTGCGACCTTGCCGCGCTTGTCACAAATCCATGCACACCGCATGGTTGGTACGCCGGTTGGAGGGAGGGCCAACATGCGGCAGATCCGATGACGATTGCGCACAGCCTGCCGGCCGGCCGCTTTGCCGCTCTCGGCGCCTGTGGCGGGATCGGGATGCCGGCCACGCCTTCGGCTCAGGAGCCCGAGCCGTTCGGCCGCCTGGGATCGCTGGACGTCAGCATGGCTCGCAGCGCCAAGGACGTGCGGCGCGCGCAGAAGCTGCGCTATCGCGTGTTCTACGAGGAAATGTCGGCGATTCCCGATGCAGCCACGCGGCGGGCGCGGCGCGATATCGACGCCTTCGACGCGATCTGCGACCACCTGCTCGTTCGCGACCACCAGCCGGCGGAAGCCGGGGGCACGCGCAAGCCCAAGGTCGTCGGAACCTGCCGGCTGCTGCGCCAGGACGCGGCGGCGCGCCACGGCGGCTTCTATACCGAGGGCGAGTTCGAGCTCGCCGCTCTGATCGCGCGCCACCCGCAGGCGCGCTTGCTCGAGCTGGGGCGCTCGTGCGTGGTGGCGCCCTACCGTCACAAGCGGACGGTCGAGCTGCTCTGGCACGGGATCTGGGCCTACGTTCTCAATCACCGCGTCGACGCGATGTTCGGGTGCGCGAGCCTCGACGGGACGGATCCCGACCAGCTGGCGCTGCCGCTGTCGTTTCTGCACCACTTCGCGGCGGCCCCCGCGCGCTGGCGCGTGCGGGCGGTGCCCAGCCGCCATGTCGAGATGAACCGCGTGCCGAAAGCCGCCGTCGATAGGAAAGCGGCGGTGCGCGAGCTGCCGCCGCTGATCAAAGGCTATCTTCGACTCGGCGCATTCGTGGGGGACGGCGCGGTCATCGACCACCAGTTCGGCACCACCGACATCCTGATCGTGCTGCCGGTCGCCGGCATCAGCGCGCGCTACGTTCAGCACTTCGGGCCCGGCGCGGAGCGGCACGCGGCGTGAGCCTGACGCGACGGGACTCAGTCCGCATCGACCATGCAATGGCGCCCCGAGCGAATCGATCGCGTGTGCCGGCAACGGGCCATAATCTATAGGACAGCGTTGGCTGCAACTTGCTTCCGAAGCCGAGGGCCTGTCGCCAGCGACCCCTCTCGCGGGCATGACCATCTACACGCGGGAGGTAAACATGAAGACCTGCCCTGATTGCAACGGCGATGGCGTCATTGAAAAAGGCACCGACGACGAGATGCAGTGCCCAACGTGCGGCGGCAGTGGTTTCGTGCCTGATGACCACGATGACAAGAACAACGAAGAAGTAACAAGAACTTAGGCCGGCACAAATACTGCGGATCTTGCGGTCGAGCGTGCGGTCCTTTTCCGCCGCTTCCGCCTGCTCCCTCGGCCCACTCCGAAGGCGCCGGCTCTGCTAACTAACCAACTGAAAGCAGCTTTCCGGGGCCGGGTGAGTACCGAGCCGTCACACGGCTCCCTCGAGCGTATTAACCATCAACTCGCCCACCGAGGTCTCGGTGAATGGGCTCACGCCGAGGAGATCAGCGAAGAGAAGGGAGTTCCCACAGCCCAGTGGACACGTACCCAGGCCCATAACTGCCGCCGTCATCATCGCAGCTTGAAACACTGCGCCTACCTCCTTCAGTATCAGGCTGTAACTGAGATCCCCGTACATCCGCTGGGTGCGGGCATATTGCGCGGTGAGCACGAGAAGTATCTGCGGCGGCTCTTCAACGTCGGCGGCGGCGGCGGCGTCGGCAAGCAGTCTATCGAAGCCAGCTCCGCGTTTGTCCAACTCGATAAGCTCGTGAAGAGTCGGGTGGTAGGCGTAGAGGCCCCGCGCCAGACCGTGGCAGCGGTGCACCGCGAGGTAGGCGGTCAAAGGATAGCGGGCGCCCCCGCTCGGGTAAGGACGCCGCCCCCCGCGCTCGTGGAGGGTGCGAAACAGAAATTCCGAGAGCTGCTCTAAGGTGATCGCGAGCGGCCCTGGCAGCCTGGCGCAGCGCCGCCGCTCGGAAACCACGGCAAATGGCGGGTCCTCGACGATGAGCCGCCGCAGGTCGGGCAGCGGGAGGACGAGGCGAGAGCCCCTGCGCGATCGCGATCGATGCGGGCTCATCAACCCTTTCTCCTCCCGGATAGGTTTTTCCGATCGGAACCCGTGCGTACCCAGCGCGCGTGCGCGCGTGGAAGAGCAGGTCATGGCCCGCCCAGTCGTCATCCTCGGCGCGGTCCAGGAGCCCACACCCTGTCATCAGCGCAAGGACCGCCAGAATGGCTGGCTCTGAACAACCGACCGCCCCTGCTGCCAACTCGGCCGCGGGACGGCCAATCGCCAAGTCATGCAGAAGGGGAAGCAGGTCGCGGCTGTGGATCGTCAACTTGGCCCAAGAGCCAGGAGCCTCAAGGGAAAGCACGCCGCCGTCAGCCCGCGTGAGGGCCAGTGGTGAAAGTCGGAGGGGCCCCTCCGGCGGGCAATCCGGCAGAGCGCCGGGCGGCGGACGCAAGGGGATACACGACACGAGCCGGCGTCCCCAACTGCTCAGCCCCCGCGCAAGGAGTCCCGCTCGATCAAGCAAGTACAGCAGCGCCGCGAAGCTTGTCTCAGCGCTGGTACCTGGTTCGCTCGGCTCAAGTTGGCGGCAGACATCGACCTCGCTACAACCATCTCCGGCAAGCAGTTCGAGTATCTTGAGTTCAAAGCGTCCCTCAACCCGGATGCGACTGATGGGAGTGCGAAGCAAGGCTCCGCCGTCGCCCGACTCGACCTTTACGTCGGGCGCAAGGGCGTAAGTCCACAGTACCGCATCGGAGATCATGGCGACCGGCTAGATCGGCGGACAGCGAGGACAATGGCGACGTCACCTCCTGGCCCCAAGGGCGAGCAGTTGGGGAATCTCAACTACGAGCAATGCCGCGCGGACACGTTCGGATTCCTCACGGGCATCTGCGAGCGCTACGGCGATATCGTCGGATTCGATCTCGGGCGCTCGCCCTGTATCCTGGTGAACGGCGGCCCCCAGGTTCGCGAGCTGTTCTTCGAGCGGGAAGCGTGCCTGCGCAAACCGGAGTTCGTCAAGGACTCCAATCGCGGTCATTGGGGGGACGGCCTCACCACGCTCGAGCACGAAGCCTGGCAGGTACGTCGCCGAGCGGTGCGGCCTTCATTCCGCGCCCAATCCGTTTCGGCTCGATTGCCCGTGGTGGCCCAGTGCACGGCCGATATGCTGGATGCATGGGCTTCCAACGCAACGCCCGACCTGATCAAGGATCTGCGCACGCTCACGGCCCGGATCGCGGCACGCGTCGTACTGGACGCAGAGCTGGCGGGTTTTGGACCCAGCGAGGGTCGCTCTGGAGTGCTTCCGCTCGCCGAAGCCTATGGCGAGCAATACGCCAGCGCTCCGGGCGGCGACCCGACAGCCCCTTTGGTCATGACGCGGCCGCGCGCGCCACGCCGGATGGACACAGTTCTTCGCATCGTCGATGAGTGCGTAGCCAGTGGTCAAGAACGAGGAGATGTCCTCTCGGATTTGGTTCGCGCACGGCTTCCCGACGGCAGGAGATTGAGCCGCGACGACATCGTCGGCGAAGTCATCCAGATGCTGTACGCCGGACATCTCACGATCCCGTTCAGCCTGGAGAATTTCTGGCGCGACGCCGGGGCAACCCATGAGGTCGCCGCGACCATCGCCGCCGAGGCCAATCACCTCTGCGCGAATGGTGTTCCCGACTCAGCGGCTCTCTCAAGCTCCTACTGTCTCGCCGCACTGAAGGAAAGCATGCGTCTGCATCCACCTGCCCCCATCCTCTATCGCGAAGTGGAGCAGGCGTTCGAGCTTGACGGGTTTGCGTTCGCCCGCGACGTCGCCGTGTGGGTGAGCCCGCAGCTGCTGCACCACGACGCCCGTTATTTTCCAGAGCCGCACCGTTTTCTGCCGGAACGTTTCGTGAAAGGAGGCCCCGCAGTCACCTCCGGGTCGATCTACCTGCCGTTCGGCGCCGGTCGGCGCACCTGCATCGGCAATCAACAGGCCCTTCAGCAGATGACGCTCATCACTCTGCTCGTGACCCGTCGAATTCGAGTTGACTCAGCTAAAAGCTGTATCCGCCGCCACTTGACACTCCTGCGGCGCGGGACGAAACTCAAGACCCCGTCACCTGTGCAATCGTCCCATTCTTCCGAAGGATACCGAACATGGCACTCGCACGAGAGGATTGGAAAAAGATATACGCGAAAGCGTATAAGGACCAAGCGTTCAGAACAAAGCTCGAGACCGATCCAACGGGGGCCATAAAGGAGTATCATCTCGGGGAGCACGGCAAAGAACTGGCCACGGGCCACCAGATCATGGATATATCCGATTGGCTCAAGAGCTCCGACGAAGGTTTCCCGCCGCCTGCCTGCTGCTGAGCGAGACCCGGGGTGGTGCACGTCGACGCGGCGGCACGGCCCCGCCTCAAGAGCTGCTTGGAGCCCATTGTCGACCGCGATGATGGGCTCTTTCTGCTTTCAGAGGGCCAGCACGCTTGGCTGAAGGCTCCCGTCTTCGCAGCCCTCGCGCCTATGTTGGACGGCGCCCACGAGATCGACGCGATATTCGAGGCTCTGTCCGAGAATTTTCCGCCCGAGCAGGTTGTGGCAGCGCTCGTCCACCTCAGGTCGCGCGGATATCTTGCCGACGATGCCGCCACCGAGGCCGCGGCCGCCGAGGCGCGGGCCACGAGCGCGCTCTGGGAGCATGTGGGCGTGCCACCCTCGCTGGCGCGGTCGCGGCTCGACCGCGCGCTCGTCGCAACTGTTGCGATCGGCAACGTCAGCATCGGGTGGCTGACGGATTCCCTAGCGCGCGACGGCGTGAAGACTGCGCCCGAGGGCGACGTCACCGTGGTCGCGACCGATGACTACCTTCGGCCCGAGCTCGCGACATGGAATGATCGGTCGCTGACAGCCGGAAGGCCCTGGCTTCTGGTGAAGCCAGTCGGGATCGAGACTTGGCTCGGACCGTTGTTCGTACCGGGGCATACCGCCTGCTGGGAGTGTCTCGCGCAGCGGCTGCGCGGCCACCGCAAGCTCGAACAATATATCGCGCGGCGCAGACGCACAGACGCTCCGGTTGGCGCCGCACGCGCCTCTCTCTCGTCGACCCGCCACGCCGCTCTCGCCGAAGCGGCGACGGAGATCATGCGCTGGATCGCGACCGGAGGGCAGTCGAGCCTGCTCAACCGAGTCCTTTCGACCAGCGTTCTCTCCTTGGACAGGGCCTCCCACAGTCTGACTCGCCGTCCCCAGTGCCCGTCGTGCGGCTCGCCCGGAGCGAACAACGGCGGCGGTTTCAAACCGGTGCCGCTGCGTCGATGCCCGAAGCTCCAGGCGTCCGACGGGGGACATCGTGCGCACGACTGCCGGACGGTGCTCGCGCAGCTTGAACGGCACGTGAGTCCGATCACCGGCATCGTGGGCACGCTCGTGCCGGGAGAGCGAACCGTCGGCGCCGAGGGAAAACGGCTCACGCCCACATTCATCGCCGACCACAATTTTTCCGACATCCACGACGATCGGTTCTCTCTGCGGGAGGGGCTGCGCCGGCGGTCGGGCGGCAAAGGGAAGAGCGCCGAGCAGGCGCGAACCAGCGCGCTGGCTGAATCGATCGAGCGCTATTCCGGCGTGTGGGATGGGACCGAGCCACGGATCCGGGCCACCTTCGCGGAGCTGGGACAAGCGGCCCTGCACCCGAACGCCTGCATGGGCTACAGCGAGCGGCAATATGCGGAGCGGGAGGCGCACAATCGGAAAGGCCACAAGGCCCATTGGGTGCCAGAACCATTCCGAGAGAACGTTGCAATCGAGTGGAGCCCCCTCTGGTCCTTGACGGCCCAGGAGATGCGCTACTTGCCGACGTCCTGCTGCTATTACGCATACCGCAGCCCGGATCCCGTCTTTGGCCGCGCCGACTCCAATGGGTGCGCTGCCGGGTCGGAACTGGAGGAGGCCGTGCTGCAGGGCGTCCTCGAGTTGATCGAGCGGGACGCCGTGGCGCTGTGGTGGTACAACCGTCTGCACCGGCGCGGCTTGGATCTCGACAGCGTGGACGATCCATACGTTTCGGCGCTCAGGCATCATCACGTCGAGCTTAGGCGCGAACTCTGGGCGCTCGATGTGACGAGCGACCTCGGAGTTCCAGCCTTTGCTGCAATCTCGCGGCGGGTCGACAAGGCCGAAGAGGACATCATCTACGGCTTCGGCGCGCATCTCGATCCCCGCGTCGCGCTCGAACGGGCGTTGACGGAACTGAACCAGTCGCTGGAGGCGGTCCCGGCCGCTACGGACCTGGAATGGGCCGGGACTTACCGGGGGGGCGAGGAGGCCGTGCAATGGTGGCGCACCGTCAGGGCTGCCGACACTGCTTATTTGCTCCCCGATTCCGCGGCACCCCTTCGTTCTCTGCGGGACTTCAAGGACCTGTCATCGGACGATCTGTGCGAGGACATTCACACGTGCGAGAGGCTGGCGGCCGCCAAGGGCATCGAGATCCTGGTGCTCGATCAGACGCGGCCCGACATCGGACTCCCCGTGGTGCGCGCGGTGGCCCCGCGGCTTCGACATTTCTGGGCCCGCTTCGGACCGGGCCGCCTGTATGACGTCCCTGTGCGCGAGGGCTGGCTCTCCCGACCGCTCGAGGAGAACGAACTCAACCCCCATGTCGTGCAATTCTAGCTACCCTGGTGTCTTGGTCGCTTACCGGAGGAGTCCGCTATGCAAATCTCTCCGCTTGATTATGCGACTCCTTACGAGCTCATGGTCGGTGTGTGGAGCGGAATGTGCATGGTCTATACCGCACAAGGCGAGTTCCACAGTACGACGCCGAGCATGGTCGCCATTTACTGGAAGAAGCGGCCGACCTTGCTTCACTACCGGCAAATCGAGCAGCAATTTCCCACACCGGGTGAGCCCGGCAAACTGCAGGTCAAGCCCGTCCCGGCAGACATCGTTCAGAAGCACCCGATAGCCGAAGCGATCGTGCAAACCACCAACCTGCACTTCGATCTTAAGGTCAATGGGAAGTTCTGCAGCGCCTCACTCCCGGGGGGGCCGGGCCTGCAGAGTGTCGAAGGCACGCAGACTCGTCCGGGCGTCTATATCTTCAACCTCGGATTCAGGAACTGGCGATATTATAACAATCAGTATTTCATCGATGCGAACGAGAGGCACATTATTGGCCCGGGTCTTCGGGACAATAGCCCCGGGGTTGCCTTCGTCGCGGCGCAAGCTTTTACCCGCGTGTCCTACGATGTCCCTCCTGCATTACAAGGCGATCTCGCGAAGTATTAGAATCGTGCGCTGCTTCGCGGTGGGTGCATGAGCGCGCACGCGCTTGTCGTCGGGGGAGGGATTGCCGGCCTGCTGGCCGCCCATGCGCTCGCCCGCCGGTTCGAACGGGTCACTGTTCTCGAGCGCGACCGCTATCCCGCCGGTTCAAACGCCTCCGCGCCCGCCGTGCGGCGAGGCGTTCCCCAGAGCCGCTGTGTCCACCTGGTGATGGCCGCGGGTGCTGCCGCGTTCGAAGAATTGGTGCCCGGCTGGAGCGAAGAAGCGCGGGCGCGCGGCGCCCGTGCCTTCGATGCATCCGCTGACGCCCGGTTGTGCCTCGCCGGAGGCTGGCTGCCCCGGGTCGCGTCGGGCATCGCGGCATATGCCTGCTCCCGAGCGCTGCTCGAGGACGTGCTGCGCCGTCGTTTGGCCGAGAAATCGACCGTGGAGGTGCGGGAGGGTCAGCAAGTCGTGGGGCTGCTGTTCAGTCGCGCGGGCGACCGAGTGACTGGCGTTCATACGTCCGAACGGACGCGGAGCGGCGAGACAAGTCTTTCGGCGGACCTGGTGGTGGATGCAAGCGGCACCGGTTCCGCGCTTCCCCGTTTCCTTGACCGGCTGCGCAAGGGCAGCGCACCGCCGGTCGACAAGACGGTCGTCAAGCCTGCGACCCACTATGTCTCGCGCTGGTTCCGCCTCGACCCCGCAGACACGCCCGGCTGGCATCTCCTTTCGATCGCCCCGAAGTCGAGTGCCGCGCGTCGCGCCGCCATGATGCTGCGGGCGGAGAAGAGTCTCTGGGGGGTCGTGCTGCTTGCCCCGGCTGCTGAGCCCCTGCCATTCGACGACGCGACGTTCCTGGACTTCGCCGCCGGACTGGGCGACGGCGAGCTGAATCAGGTGTTCGCCCGTGCGCGGCCGGTGTCCGCAATCCATCGTTATGGTCACACCGCCAATCGCTTGACTCATTACGAACGCCAGTCGGGTTGGCCGGCCGGACTGGTTGCTCTCGGCGACTCCGTCTGCGCGCTCGATCCGTACTTCGGACTGGGCATGACGATGGCCGCCCGAGGTGCAGTGCTCCTGGCCGATCACCTGGACCGCGCAAGCACGGATGCAGCATCCTGTCTGGCGTTTCAGAAGGAACTGGCATCGCTGAACAGCGAGCCCTGGCAGCTTGCCACCCGCTGCGACCCGGACGGGCGCCCGCTCGGCCGCAATGCGAAGCTCCGCGATCTGTGCGAGGCAGCCATCTCGACTCCGGACGTGACACGCGCCCTTCTGGCCATCCAGCATCTGCTTTGCCCGGCACCCTGACGAAGGCCGGCGCCCCATGAGAAAGGTCGGCCCGCCATGAAGATTGCAGTCGTCGGCGGCGGCACCGCCGGCTTCATCGCCGCCGCGCACCTGACCCGCCGCTTGCCGGATGACGAGCTGTGGCACGTCTTCGATTCGAATATTCCGACCATCGGCGTCGGCGAGGGTACGACGCCGCGGTTTCCTGGTTGGTTCGAGGAGGTCACCGGACTTGGTTTTGACGTGTTGGCCGAGCGCTGCGGCGCGACACTGAAGAAGGGCACGCGCTTTGACGGATGGGGGAGCGGCGGGATCGAATTTCTGCACCGGTTCCAGCCCGTCCGGCTGATCGGATATCACTTTGACGCGGCCGAACTGGTTCGGGTGTTGGGAGAACACGTTCGCGCTGAGCGGCTCGACGCGCGTGTCGAGGAGCTGCATACGTCCCCCGACGGTGTCGAGATGCGGCTGGCCGAAGGCACCGTTCACCACTTCCACTACGTCCTCGATGCGCGCGGCTTTCCCCGGCGCAGGAACGACAACGGCGGCGGCTCCGATGAACTCGTTCGAATGGATTGGATTCCAACCAATCGAGCGATCCTTCGCCGGCTCCCTGTGCAAAAATTGTCGGCGATGACACGCGCGGTTGCTAGGCCGCACGGGTGGGTCTTCCAAATCCCCCTCCGCGACTGGACATCGTGCGGGTATATCTTCAATTCGCGCCTCAGCCCCGATACAGAGGTGGAGGCCGACTTCACGGCGTTCCTGCGAGAGGAGGACGTCTCCACCTGGGAGCAGCGCGGCTCCCTCGACTTCCCGAACTTCATGCGCCGCAGAATGTTCGACGGGCGGGTCTTTTGGGGAGGCAACGCAGCGTGCTTCCTGGAGCCCCTCGAGGCGACGGCAATCGGAACCGCCATCCTGCACGTTCGGTCGGCGACCCGTTGGATTGTGGAGTACGGGCGCAACGGCGGCGGGAATGCCGACGCGATCGAGGCCTTCAACCGGGCGATGCGTAGCTATGTCTGCCGCGATTCACTCTTCCTGGCCTGGCACTATGCGTGCGGCTCGCGCTGGGAGACCTCCTTCTGGCAACACGCCCGAGGCGGCATCGAGCGCGCCCGCAACAGCGAAATTGCGCGCCCGCACGTGACCGCGATGGCGGAATTCGTGGAGGCCGGGCGGGCATTGCCCGGGCTCGCACTGTCGGCGTACGATGACCAGGACCAGTGGGAGCGCGAGATCTACCCGCTGTTGCGCCTCTATCGGCCGTTCGGCAATTTCTCGGAACTCAACTTCGCCCAGATCGGTCACGGCATCGGCTATTATGACACTCACTAGGACTAGGACGCGGCGCGCACGCGTTCGCGCTCGTGGCGGCCGGGTTTCCCGGCGTGGAGGTCGTCTGGCGCGCATTTCTCACACTCGATGCGGCCTGCGCCGTTTCGAGCAGCCGACAGGGCAGGCGCGCCGCAACGCACCTGCCGGCTTCTTCAACGGGGCCCTTCGGGGTGCGCTCGGCGGGCATCTCCGGTGTCGGGCGGCCCAGCCGTCCTTCCGGGCGCTGCCACCTCAGGATTCCGACTCCGTCATCCCGATGCGGGCTAGGTGCGCCGACGTGATGCGGGCCGAGCCTTGCAAGCTCGTGGCGCGACGGCTTTCGAGTGGCAGCTTATCCGCGGCCGTTATAGCATGCGGTTCAGGGCGGGAGTTCCCTTCGGGAATAGATTGTTGACGTATACTCTTAGGATTGTGAGCGACATGTTCTTCGAGCTCTTTTCCTGGTAATTCCGGCGAGGGGCGGGGAACCACATGTCTTTCATCCAGGGATTCCAGTTCAGAGAGCGACTTTACGAGAGCAAGAATGCTCTCGTCTTTCGAGCGGTTCGGGACAGTGATGGGCTTCCCGTCGTCATCAAGACCCTCACGAACGAGTATCCGACGGCGGCAGAACTGGCGCAATGTCGCCGGGAGTTCGAGACCACCGAAAGTCTCGACATTCCAGGCGTCATCCGAAGCTATCAGCTTGGCCGTCACGAGAAGACGCTTTTTATTGTGTTCGAGGACTTTGGGGGTATGTCCGTTCGCCATTTGCTCAGAGACAGGGCGTTGTCACTCGACGAGTTCTTGGAGACCGCGATTCAGGTCGCCGTCGCGCTCGGGCGTTTGCACCGTGCCCAGATCATCCACAAAGACATCAGCCCTCAGAATCTCGTGATCAATCCCGGCACCGGCCAGGTAAAGATCATCGACTTCGGGATCGCGACGCAATTTCCGACCGAACGACCTGTCATGAAAGGCCCGGAGGTCATGGAGGGCACGTTGAACTACATGTCCCCGGAGCAGACCGGGCGCATGAACCGATCGCTCGATTTCCGGACCGATTTCTACTCACTGGGTGCGACGTTCTACGAAATGCTCACCAGGAGTCGCCCTTTCGAGGTCGATGATCCAATGGAGCTGGTGCATTGCCAGATGGCACGCGATCCCGTGCCACCGCATCGGCGCAATCCCGACGTTCCGCTCGCGCTCTCCAAGATCGTCTGCAAGCTCATGGCGAAAAAGGCGGAGGACCGCTACCAAAGCGCAGCGGGCCTCGTGGCCGACTTGGAGACGGTCCGCGCAAGTGAGAACCTGGAACGTTTCGAGCCAGGTCGGAATGACTACTCCGAGCGCTTTCAGATTCCTCAGCGGCTCTATGGGCGCGACAGTGAAGTCGAGTGCTTGCTCGAAGCCTTCGAGCGGACGCGCCGAGGCCGAGCCGAAGTGATGCTCGTCGGTGGGCACGCCGGCGTGGGCAAGTCGGCGCTGATCCACGAGATCCACAAGCCGATCACGCGGGCGCGTGGCTATTTCATCAGCGGGAAATTCGACCAGCTTCAGCGCAATGTTCCTTATTCAGGCCTGGTCGCTGCGTTCCGCGACTTGGTGCGCCAGCTCTTGACCGAAAGCGAAGCACGGCTGGCGGTATGGCGGCGGGATCTCGAAGAAGCGCTCGCCCCCAACGCTCGTGTCATCATCGACGTGCTGCCGGATCTCGAGTTGCTCATCGGGCCGCAACCGGCGGTCCCCGACGCCGAGGCGGCCGAAGCTAGCAACCGGTTCAATCGAACAATGGTGCAGCTCTTGCGCACGTTGTGCGCCAGGGACAACGTCATAGTCCTTTTCCTCGACGACTTGCAGTGGTCCGATTCCGCAACACTAAGCCTCCTGCGCGTCGTCCTAACCGAAGGCGGAATCGATCGGCTCTTCCTCATTGGCGCCTATCGCGACAACGAGGTCTCGGCCATGCACCCGCTTAGTCTGGCGCTGCGCGACATCCGAGATGGAGGCGGCAAGGTCACCAGCCTTTCGCTTGCACCCCTAGGGCTTGCAGACGTCGCCAAGCTCATCGGAGACACGCTTCAATCTGATGCCGTCCAGGTTGCCGCTTTGGCCAGGCTGGTAATTCAAAAGACGCAGGGCAACCCGCTGTTTGTCAGGCAGTTCATGGCCGCCCTCCACCGAGACGGACTGATCAAGCAGGCGCCAGCCGCGCCCGGCGAGCGCGTGCAATGGACGTGGGACCTTCAAGCAATCAGATCTGCAAACATCACCGACAATGTGGTTGACCTGTTGCTCGGTAAATTGCGGCGATTGCCCCCGCAGACCCAAGAAGCGCTGCGCCTTGCCGCCTGCATCGGCAACCGGTTCGATATCCACACGCTTGCGCTGATTCGGAAGTCGACGCCCGACGAGACATTCAAAGCTCTGCTCCCGGCCGTGCAGGAGGAGCTCATTCGCCCCCTGTCCGAACTCGCCACGAGCGACGCGGAGGACGTCCTTTCGCCACTTCTGGTGCACGAGTTCGGTTTCCAGCATGACCGCATTCAGCAGGCGGCGTACGATCTGATCGAGGAGGATCAAAGGAAAGCCGTTCATCTCGCAATTGGACGCCGCCTCAGGGCTACGGTGTCGCCGGAATCGCTCCGGGAACGGGTGTTCGCGCTGGTCGACCACCTCAACCTCGGTCGCGGTCTCATCGACGATGCGGCGGAGAGGACCGCTCTGGTCCAACTCAACATCGAAGCAGCGCGCAAGGCGTCGGATGCGACGGCGTATGCGGCGGCGTTGTCCTACATCGTCGTCGCCCAGGAGCTGTTGGGCGAAGACGGCTGGGAAACCAACTACGGGCTGACGATCGAGGCGTTCCGCCAACGCGCTACGTTGGAATACCTGAACCGCAACTTTGAGCGCTGCAACGAGATCATCGCCGTCACCCTGCAAAACGCCCGGACGGATCTCGAGAAGGCAGAGGTCTACTTCACGCGTATCGCGCAACTCACGCTTCTCACGCAGTTCGGAGAAGCCCTGGCGGCCGGCCGCAACGCGCTGACCTTGGTGGGCATCGAACTGCCCCTGAACAATGTGCGCGAGGCTGGCCAGCAGGCTCTCGCCAGGGTGGCGACGATGCTCGAGGGGCGCGACGTGGCGTCAGTGTTCGAAAACCCTGACGTCCGCAACGAGGAAATGGCGCTGGCGCAGCGCTGCCTGCGGCACCTCACGATCACAGCGTTTCTCTCCAACCAGGAGCTGTGGCCGCTGATCATCGCGACGTCGGTCGGCATCTCACTGGAACATGGCAACGCGCCTGAATCCGCGCTGTCGTTCGCGAACTACGGCCTGATCCTCGGCGCGTTCATGGGCAGGTACAAGGAAGGTCTCGAGTTCGGCAGACTTGCCTTGCGCCTGTGCGACAGATTCAAGGGCTCCGCACCGACGGCGACCGTCTGCCTCGTCCACGGCACCGAATTGCTACCGTGGGTGCATCACGCCCGCCACGCGATTCCAGTCATCGACCGGGGCTACCGCGAAGGCCTCGACTCGGGCGACATCCTCTGGGCAGGGTATCTGGTCATGTACCGGGTTCTGTTCGACGCGTTCAGCGGGAAACGCCTCGACGAACTGCTCGACGGTATGCCGGATCAGCTCGAGTTTTTGTCGCGCACCAAGAATCCAGGCGCCGCGGCGGGCATCATTGCGCACGAGATCGTATTGTCCACGTTGGCGGGGCGCACGAAGTCGAGCTCCGACTTCGCGAGCCGCGAACTGGACGAGGCGGCCTTTCTTCAATCATGTAACGAACACAACATTGCGATGGCGATCTGCTTTTACAAGATCCTGAAGGGGCAGGCGCTCTATCTTTTCGGTCAACCGCGGCAGGCCCTCGATGCAACCCGCGAAATCGACGGCATGCTCAGCTATATCATCAATCATCCCAACCTTGCGGACCATCTGCTCTATCAGTCGTTGTCTATGGCAGCGCTTTGGAGCGCAAACAGCAGCGATGCGGCGCCTATGATGGAGCGGCTCCAATCCAACTTGGCGCAGCTTCGCGTCTGGTCGGACAGCTGCCCGGACAACTACCTTGCGAAAAGACTGATGGTGGAGGCCGAAATCGCCCGCATCACGGGCAGCACGGCGGCCGCCACCGATCTCTACGACCAGGCGATCCAGGCCGCGCATGAGGGGCAGTTCGTGCAGGATGAGGCCTTGGCCAACGAACTCGCAGCCAGATTTTTCCTGGAGTCCCGGCCTGTTTCGCGAGTTGGCGCCATGTACTTGCGGGATGCCCGTTATGCCTACGCGCTCTGGGGAGCGAAGCGGAAAGTCGAAGAGCTTGAAACGGAGTTCACGCAATTGCTCACCGGCGGGTATCAGGACGCGCGTTTGACGCACACCGACCCCGCGACCACCGACTCCGAGCGATCATCATCGACCACCGGATCAACAACCGCGCTGCTCGACCTCGACACGGTGATCAAAGCCGCGCAAACCATCTCGAGTGAGGTCGTGCTTGGACGGCTGCTCGACCGACTCCTCAGAATTCTCATCGAGAACGCGGGTGCCCGCCGCGGAGTCCTTTTGCTGGCGCGCGATAACGGATTGCATGTCGAAGCCGAAGGCAGCGTCCTCTCGGACGAGGTCGCTGTTCTCATGTCGATCCCCCTCGATTCCACGGAGGGGGGCTCTCTGGTCCCCGGCGGGGTCATCAACTTCGTTACCCACACCAAAGAGGTGGTCGTCGTTGACGACGCTCAGAGCGATCAGCGCTTCATGGTGGATCCCTACGTGCTGAAAAGGGAGACTCGCTCCATCCTCTGCCACCCCATCCTCAATCGAGGCCAACTGATCGGGCTGGTTTATCTGGAGAACGAACTGATCAGTGCGGCGTTCACGCCGGAGCGCGCGCGCCTCGTGGCGCTCCTGTCCGGGCAAATCGCCATCTCGCTCAAGACCGCGGAAGTTGTTGAGCATCTCGAGGAGAAGGTGAGGGAGCGCACGGCTCAGCTCGAGGTTCGTACTCGCTTCATCGAGCAGACGTTCGGCCGGTACATGTCGAACGAGATCGCGGAAAGCTTGTTCAGTTCGCCTGAGGGACTGGACTTCGGCGGTCACAAGAGAATCGTCACGGTCATGATGACGGACCTGCGAGGCTTTACGGTATTTTCCGAGACGTTGTCACCGGAAAGCACCGTCAAGTTGCTCAACAACTACCTCAGCGAATTGACAACGGTGATTCAAAAATACAACGGAACCATCGATGAGTTCATCGGTGACGCGATCCTGACCATCTTTGGCGCACCGTTACAACGACCGGACGACGCTGAGCGCGCCGTCGCCTGTGCGCTGGAAATGCAAATGGTCATGCCTCGAGTCAATGCGTGGAATGCGGAGCAGGGCTTGCCGACGATCGAGATGGGGATAGGCATCAACACCGGCGAGGCCGTCGCGGGCAATATTGGGTCGCGCAAACGCGCCAAGTACTCGGTCGTAGGGAGCAACGTAAACCTCGCCGGTCGAATCGAAGGGTACACCATCGGCGGCCAGATTCTGATTTCGCAGGCTACCCGCGACGCCGTGAAGGCACCGCTTACCGTCCTGAGTTCCATGACGGTCGAGCCGAAAGGGGTGGCGTCTCCGATCACTCTTTACGAGGTCGGAGCCCTGGGAGGTAACCATAGGCTTGCGCTGCCGCGGAGCGACGCCCAATGGATTGATGTTCAGCCGCCGCTCGAATTGACATTCCGCTGCGTCAGCGGAAAGGAGGTGGCGGACCAGGAGCAGGACGGGGTGCTTGTAAGGCTTTCCTCGGAAGAAGCCGAAATTCAGAGCCGAGAACCGCCACCACCATTTACCGACCTGAAATTACTGTTCAAGCTCACTCACCCGAGCTCGACGACAATCGGAATCTACGGGAAGGTCCTCGAACGACCGTCGGGGAATGGCTCGTTCGTGCTGCGGTTCACGGCGGTACCGCAAGACGTTCGCCAGTATTTCGACGTTCTCAAAGGCCAGGCGATGCGCTGACCGCGCAGCATTTCTTCCGTCCTTGAGGCCGATGACGCACCAGCATCGTAAACCGGGCCGCACGCGCTCACCCAGCGGCTTTCTACGCGATAAGCTGCGGGCCCGAGTGGCCGAACTCGAGGTCGCCATTTTCACTACAACGATAGATGAGGACTACAGCCGACGCAGCGCCACCTCGTCGACCAGATGGCTCTCGTCCTTCTTGAGGATGAGATCGGCGCGCTGCCGCGTCGGCAGGATGTTCTCGCGCAGGTTCACCAGGTTGATGCGATTCCAGATCCCGGTCGCGGTCTCGACCGCTTGCGAGTCGTTGAGCTGCGAATAGCGGTGGAAGAACGACTTCGGATCGCGGAACGCGGTCTCGCGCAAGGTCAGGAACCGATTGACGTACCAGGTGAGCAAGACCTGCTCGTCGGCATCGAGATAGACCGAGAAATCGAAGAAGTCGGAGACGAACGGGATCGCCTTGCCGTCTTTCGGCGCGCGCCCGGCCTGCAGCACGTTGAGGCCCTCCACGATCAGGATGTCGGGTCGATCGACCTCGATCCAGTGGTTGGGCAGCACATCGTAGACGAGATGCGAGTAGACCGGCGCGCGCACCGGCCGGCGGCCGGCCTTCACGTCGGTGAGAAAGCGCAACAGCATCGGCAGGTCGTAGCTCTCCGGGAAGCCTTTCTTCTCCATCAGGCCTTCGCGTTCCAGGACGGCGTTGGGGTAGAGGAAGCCGTCGGTGGTGACGAGATCGACCTTCGGCACGTTGGGCCAGCGCGCGAGCAGCGCCTGCAGCACGCGTGCGGTGGTCGACTTGCCGACCGCCACCGATCCGCCCACGCCCACGATGTAGGGCACCTTGGCATCCGCGGTGCCGAGGAAATGCTGCTGCACGATGAACAGTCGCTGGGTTGCCGCGACGTAGAGCGAAAGCAGGCGCGAGAGCGGCAGGTAGATCTCCTCCACCTCCTTCATGTCGAGCCGATCGTGCAGCGAGCGCAGTCGCGTCACCTCGTCCGCCGACAGGGTCATCGGCGTGTCGTCGCGCAGCGTCGCCCAATCGGCGCGCGAAAAGGTACGGTAGGGAGACAGGCCGTCGTCGACGCGCTGGTCCATTGCTTTCCTTACTTACCGGGCGTTAGTCGCGCGGCCGCGCCGCTTTTTCCTCGAGGCCCGAGATGCCGGTCCGCCGTGCGAGCGCCGCTTCCACCTCGGCGATGGTGACGCCGCGCGCCTCGAGCACGACCAGGAGATGGTACATGAGGTCGGCGGCCTCCGCGATCAACCGCTCGCGATCCTCGGTCACGGCGGCGAGCGCGGTCTCCATCGCCTCCTCGCCGAGCTTCTTGGCGCAATGCGCCACGCCCTTGTCGATGAGCTTGCGCGTGTAGGACGTGGCCGCGCTGGCTTGCGCGCGCTCGTGCACGCGGGCCGCCAGGTCGTGCAGGGTGAACTCGTTCATGCCCGGCTCAATAGCACCTCTGGTCGACCGCGGGGAGGCCGCCGTCACGGATCGAGCCGCATCGGCAGCCCGGCGCGCGCCATGTGCTCCTTGGCCTGACGCACGCTGTACTCGCCGAAATGGAAGATCGAGGCGGCGAGCACCGCGGTCGCGTGGCCGTCGCGAATGCCCTCGACCAGATGATCGAGCGCGCCGACGCCGCCGGAGGCAATCACCGGCACTCGCACCGCATCGGCGATCGCGCGCGTGAGCGCGATGTCGTAGCCGCGCTTGGTGCCGTCGCGGTCCATGGAGGTCAGCAGGATCTCGCCGGCCCCGAGCGCCACCACCTCGCAGGCATAGGCGACGGCGTCGAGCCCGGTCGGGTTGCGCCCGCCATGGGTGAAGATCTGCCAGCGCGCGGGCTCGCCGGGGCGCGAGACCTGCTTGGCGTCGATCGCCACCACGATGCATTGATCGCCGAACTTTTCCGCCGCCTCCTTGACGAACGCACGCCGATGGACGGCGGCGGTATTGATCGACACCTTGTCGGCGCCGGAGGCGAGCAAGCGGCGGATGTCGTCGACGGTGCGCACGCCGCCGCCGACCGTGAGCGGCATGAAGCAGGCTTCCGCCGTGCGCCGCACGACGTCCAGCATGATGTCGCGGTTCTCGTGGCTCGCCGTGATGTCGAGGAAGGTCAGCTCATCGGCGCCCGCGGCGTCGTAGGCGATCGCGGCCTCTACCGGATCGCCGGCATCGCGCAGATCGACGAAATTGACGCCCTTGACGACGCGCCCGTCCTTGACGTCGAGGCAGGGGATGACGCGAACCTTGAACATCGCCTCACGCCCCGCCGTGCGCCGTGATCAGCGCCAGCGCGGCGGCGGGGTTCAGGCGGCCGTCGTAGAGCGCACGGCCGGCGATCGCGCCGCCCAATCGTGCGGCGCGCGGTTCGAGCAGCGCCCGGATGTCCGCAAGCGACGCGAGCCCCCCGAGGCGATCACCGGAATCGAGATCGCGTCGGCGAGCGCGATCGTCGAGTCGAGGTCGAGGCCGGTGAGCAGGCCATCGCGCGCGATGTCGGTGTGGATGATTGCGGCGACGCCGGCATCCTCGAAGCGCCGGGCGATGTCGAGGGCGGAGAGCTCGGAGGTCTCCGCCCAGCCTTCGACCGCCACCTTGCCGGCGCGCGCATCGAGCCCGACCGCGACGCGGTCGGGATACGCGCGCGCCGCCTCTTTCACGAAGGCGGGATCGCGCACCGCGGCAGTACCGATGATGACTCGCGTGACCCCTTTGCCGAGCCAACCCTCCACCGTCGCCATGTCACGGATGCCACCGCCGAGCTGCACCGAAATCGACACCGTTTCCAGGATGCGTTCGACCGCGGCGACGTTCATCGGCTTGCCGGCAAAGGCGCCATCGAGGTCGACAAGGTGGAGATAGCGAAAGCCCTGGGTCTCGAACCGGTGCGCCTGGCTCGCGGGATCGCGGTTGAACACGGTTGCGCGCGCCCGGTCGCCCTGTTCGAGGCGCACGCATACGCCGTCCTTCAGGTCGATCGCCGGAAACAGGATCACGGGTGTGTCCGCATTACGGCGCCCATTTCAGGAAGTTGGCCAGCAGGGCCAGACCTAGCCGCTGGCTCTTCTCCGGATGGAACTGGGTGCCGGCAAAGTTCTCGCGCCCGACGATCGCGGTGACGGGGCCGCCGTACTGCGCCTCGGCAACGACATCGCCGCGCTCGGTCGGCTTGAGTTCATACGAATGTACAAAATACGCGTGCAGGCCGTGCGGTCCGGTCGGGATATCGGCGAGCAGCGCGTGCGGCCTGGTGGCATCGAGCGTGTTCCAGCCCATGTGGGGGATCTTGAGGCGCGCGTCGTTCGGCGCGATGCGGTCGACTTCGCCCTTGATCCAGCCAAAACCCTGCGCCACCTCGTATTCGAGCCCGCGCTCCGCCATCAGCTGCATGCCGACGCAGATGCCGAGAAACGGCCGGCCCTTGCGCCGCACCATTTCCTCGAGCGCCTCCACCATGCCGGGAATCGCATCGAGCCCGTGGCGGCAGTCCGCGAACGCGCCGACGCCGGGCAACACCACGCGCTCGGCGCGGGCGACCTCGTCGGGCTCTTGCGTCACCACTACCGGCTGCCGGTGCCCGGATTCCCTGGCCGCGCGCTCGACTGCCTTGGCGGCCGAGTGCAGGTTGCCGGAGCCGTAGTCGACGATGGCAACGCTCACCGCGGCGCCCCCGGCTCTGGGAACAGCCCGACGATGTCCGACGGCCGGTTCGGTTGCCGCGCCGCCAACGCTGCACGCGCCGGCGCCAGGAACGATTCCACAGGCTGCGGGCCTGGCTCGCCAGCCGCGCCCGCCCAGGTGTCGAAAAAGCGCCGCTCGGCCGCCTCGCGCGTCTCGCCCGAGACAATGCCGACGTCGCGCCAGCCGCGCCGCGTCATGGTCCATCGCCGCAGCGTCCCGGCCTCGAGGCCGACGAGCAGCGCCAGCAGCGCGTAGCCCAAGAGACGTCCGCCGCTCCCGACACCGAGCGCATGCAGCCCAAACTGCAGGGCGATCGCGATGAGCGCGAATCCGATGAACACGAGCCACAACCGGTGCCACAGCATCCACAGCGGCGCCAGTACGAACGCCCAGAAATGGAAGCCGTCGCGTACGAAGGCGAAGCGTTCGGGGCCGCGGCGCGCTTCCGGCCGCTTCAGCGGCGGCTCCAACACGGTGTAGATCGCCACATCGCTCTCCTGAGTTGACGTTTCACCACAGAAGCTTCGCACATAGGGAATAAACGATGACAAGAAAGGCCCAAAGTATGACTTGGCCGGCGGCTCGAAAACGCGGTCAGCCGCCGAGCGTCCCCTTGGTGGATGGCACTTCGTCGCGCGCGCGCTCGTCGAGCGCCACCGCGGTGCGAAGCGCGCGCGCCAATCCCTTGAAGCAGGATTCGGCGATGTGATGGTCGTTCGAGCCGTACAGCGTCTCGACGTGCAGCGTGATGCCGGCGTTGATCGCGAAGGCCTGGAACCATTCCTTCACCAGCTCGGTGTCGAAAGTGCCGACCTTGTCGCGGCTGAACTCGCACTTGAACACCAGGAAGGGCCGTCCCGAAATATCCAGTGCCACGCGAGTGAGCGCCTCGTCCATCGGCAGGTGCACGGAGGCGTAGCGGGTGATGCCCTTCATCTCGCCGAGAGCGCGCTTGACCGCCTGCCCAAGCGCGATGCCGACGTCCTCGGTGGTGTGGTGATGGTCGATGTGGAGGTCGCCCTTGGCCTTGACGGTCAGGTCGATGCGGGCGTGACGCGCGAGCAGCTCCAGCATGTGGTCGAAGAAGCCGATGCCGGTTGCGATCTCGGCGGTGCCGGTGCCGTCGAGGTCGACCGCGACCTCGACATCGGTCTCCTTGGTGGTGCGCTGGAGCGCGGCCTTGCGCATGTGGGGATGTCCTCAACCATGCGGGGCCTTGGCCACCCCCGCCGAACGAGCGCGTTGTATCAGGGGCGCTTCGGGTGCGCCACTGCGCTTCCGAGCCTTCGAAGCGAAGAGGGTAAGCGCTCACCGAGCCAGGATGCGCATCGGGTGTCCGGGCGCGAATCTCCACAGCAATCCGGTCGTGGGATCCCGGTAGACTACGGGCGCCGGTTCGCGGGCATCTGGCGCCAGCCGCCGCGACCGCGCCGGTCCCGGGTTGGCGCCGGTCACCACAATGCGGGTATTGTCCGTGCCCTTGCTCTTGACCAGCGCGAACAGCGCGGCGGCATCTCCCGGGTGGAGCCGCACGCAGCCGTGCGAGGCAGGCCCGCCCAGCCGGCGGATCTCGTAGGAGCCATGGATCGCGTAGCCGCCGTGGAAGAAGATCGAATGCGGCATCGGCGAATTGTAGTATTTCTTGGAGAACCACGTGCGCGCGAGCCGCTGCGGGCGGAAACGGCCGTTCGGCGTGCCGAAGCCGGCTCGTCCGGTCGAGACAGTGAACAGGTGCCGGGTCGCCCCATCGACCGCGACCGTCATCCGTTGTGTCGACTTGTCGATGGTGACGACGACGCGGGCGCGCGCCGGCTCGGCCGCGCCGAGCGAAATGCTCGCGATCACTCCCGCGGCCGCCAGCAGGCGCGCCAACACGACGGCATCCCTCCCCGGCATCCTACCGGTCACGGATCTTGCAATGGTGCGCAGAATTCCGGACTGCATGGCGGGCTGTAAAGCAATGCCTGCCATTCAGGTTAACGGCGCAAGAGGCTCTTCATTGCGAGCCAAGGCGAAACGATTCGAGCAAGCGCGTGCGAATCGCCCCCGCTCGCCAGCGCCAGAACATCGTCCACACGGACCGACCGCACTGTTGCGCAACCCATTGGCGACGCACACTTTCCGCTCATGTCTTCTCGCGACACCTTCGACCTCTTTACTGTCGGCCACTCCAACTATCCGCTCGAGCGCTTCCTGGCGCTGCTGAAGCAGGCGCAGGTCGAAACCATCATTGACGTGCGCTCGAAGCCGTTCTCGCGCCGGTTCCCATGGTTCTCGCAAGGCAAACTGGCGGAGCGTCTGCGCGCGGCGGACATCGCCTATGCCTGGCGTGGCGAGGCGCTCGGCGGGCGACCGGCAGATCCGGCGCTGATGCGCGATGGCGTCGCCGACTATGCGGCGATGGCGCAATCGCCCGCGTTCCGAACGGCGGTTGCCGAACTGATCGCCGACGCGCACCAAAATCCGCATCTCTGTCTGATGTGCGCCGAGCGCGAGCCGCTCGATTGCCATCGCTGCCTGCTGATCGCGCGCGCCCTCGCCGAGCGAGGGCTCGGCGTTGGCCACATCCTTGCCGACGGCACGATCGAGCCGCACGCCGCCACCGAGGATCGGCTGCTGGCGCTGACGCGGACCAATGCCGATTTATTCCAATCGGACCGCGCCGCCCGCCTCGCCGAGGCTTATCGCCGTCGCGCCGGCAAGGCGGCGTTCCGCAGGTAACGCGGCACGGCCGCTGCTGCGCCAGACATGGCTCGATCGAACGGCATGCGGCGGAAACCTGCCGCCGCGAGCAGCGCGTGGCAGCGACGGACGGGCTCTACACTCACAGGTGCTGCCGGCGGAGCGGCAGGGCCTGGGCTAGCGGGTCGAAGGAGCTGCGGGCGTCACCTTCCCGGGCCAGCGGCATAAGTCGTTGATCAGACATTGCTCGCACAGCGGGCGCATCGCCTTGCAGACGTAGCGGCCATGCAGGATCAGCCAGTGGTGCGCATGCTGCAGGTATTCCGGCGGCACGACTTCGAGCAGGCGCATCTCGACCTCGAGGGGCGTCTTGCCGGGCGCCAGGCCGGTCCGGTTGGCGACCCGGAACACGTGGGTGTCGACCGCAATCGTCGCCTCGCCGAAGGCGACGTTGAGCACGACGTTTGCGGTCTTGCGTCCGACCCCGGGCAGCGCCTCGAGCGCCTCGCGCGTGCGCGGCACCTGCCCGCCGTGCTCGTCGACCAGCCTTTGCGCCAGGGCGATCACGTTCTTTGATTTCACGTTGAAGAAGCCGAGGCTCCTGATGGCCTCGCGCACGCGCGCCTCGCCGAGCGCCAGCATTTTCTCGGGCGTGTCGGCGCGCGGGAACAGGTTGCGGGTCGCCTTGTTGACGCCGGCGTCGGTCGCCTGCGCGGACAACACCACCGCGACCAGGAGCGTGAACGGATTCAAATGCTCGAGCTCGCCCTTGGGCTCGGGGCGCGCGGCCTGGAAGCGACGGAACGCCTGCTCGGCCTCCGCCCTGCCCCACGGCTTGATCTTGCCGGCCGCCGCCCGGGCATCGGCCTCGGCGCGAGCGAGCGGTCCCTTGGTCACCGCCCGCCGCGCCGGGCGCGCGGATTGCGCCGCCTTGCGAGGCGGTGCGGATTTCGCCGGCGGACGGGTCGCCTTGCGGGCCATTTGTTCCGTATATTGCGCCCCATGGCCGACCACAACGACGCACCCGCGGAGCCCACGCTGTTTTCCGCCATTATCACGCCGCACCGCTCCCTCGGCAGCGTCGGCTTCCTGATTCTCATGCTGTTCGTCTGCGTCATCAGCTTCGTGGCCGGGCTGGTGTTCCTGATGGTCGGGGCGTGGCCGGTCCTCGGCTTCCTCGGTCTCGACGTGCTGCTGATCTACTGGGCATTCCGTGCCAGCTACCGCAGTGCGGCAGCCTACGAGCAGGTCACGGTGACGCCGAGCGAGCTCAAGCTGCGCAAGGTGAGCGCGCGCGGCAGCGTGCGCGAATGGACGCTCAACCCGGTATGGGTGCGGCTCGACCGGCAGGCCGATGAGGAGTTCGGCCTGCAACGCCTGACCCTGGTTTCGCACGGGCGCAGGCTCTCGATTGCCGGCTTCCTCGCGCCGGCCGAGAAGGAGAGCTTTGCGGCGGCACTTTCGGCCGCGCTCGGCGAAGCGCGGCGGGGACCGACGCGCTCGGTGGTGGAGTGATGCGTTTTTTGCCGGTGCCGGACCTGTTTGGGCGGCCGATCCCGCAATGAGACGCACGCGAAGAATGATGGAGGCCCGGCCCAAGCCCAGGCACTGGCTAAACCCCAGAAACCGGGTGGTTTGCCGCGACCGCACCGCCTAACTGAGCATGCAGATCAGCAAAAATGTCCCGTGAGGATGCCATGCTCTCGCCCGACCGCCTTGCGGCCCTTCCGCCCGGCCGCATGAATACGCCGTTCGGCGCCGCCGCCGACTACGAGGTGGTGCGCCGCGCCATCGCCTACATCTCCGAGCATTGGCGTGCACAGCCGACAATCGAGTCGATTGCAGAAGCGGCAGGTGTCGGACCGACCGACCTGCATCACCTGTTCCGGCGCTGGGCCGGCCTGACGCCCAAAGCCTTCCTGCAGGCGATCACGCTCGATCATGCACGCCGCCTGCTGCGCGATTCGGCGAGCGTGCTCGACGCCTCCTACGAGGTCGGGCTCTCCGGACCCGGCCGCCTGCACGACTTGTTCGTCACCCACGAGGCGATGTCGCCGGGCGAATGGAAGTCGGGCGGTGAGGGCCTGGCCATTACCTACGGATTCCATGATTCGCCGTTCGGCACCGCGCTGGTGATGGCGACACCGCGCGGGCTGTGCGGACTTGCCTTTGCGGATCATGGCGAGGAAGCGGCTGCGCTCGCCGACATGCGCGCGCGCTGGCCGCGTGCGCATGTTGTCGAGGATCAAGCCGGAACGGCGTCGCTCGCCGCGCGCGTGTTCTCGCCTGCGGCGTGGCGGCCGGAGCGGCCGCTCCGCGTCGTCCTGATCGGCACCGACTTCGAGGTGCGGGTGTGGGAGTCGCTGCTGGCGATTCCGTTCGGCCGCGCCGCCACGTACTCGGGCATCGCCGCGAAACTCGGCCGCCCGAGCGCAGCGCGCGCAGTGGGCGCGGCGGTCGGCAAGAATCCGCTCTCGTTCGTGGTGCCATGCCATCGCGTGCTCGGCCGCTCAGGCGATTTGTGCGGCTACCATTGGGGGCTCACGCGCAAACGCGCCATGCTGGGATGGGAAGCTGGACGGATGCAGGCGAGCTGACTCCGCGCGCGTTCCCCGCACGTCGATGACGCGCGAAGGACCGGCGATCATTCGACTTCTATCGAAGCTGACGGTAGCACTCCACCGGCAAGCGGCCTCAATGCATTCAGGCATCGCAGGTTCCAGTTCCAACAAGCAAATCTTTGCGACCAGTCGCCCTCGGCATTTGGCGGAACGCCTCCATCCAGCCAGGGTTGGTCTAGGTCTTGGATCTACCTAGGGAGACTCGTTATGAGACGTGCACTGTTAGGATCGGCGCTCGCCTTGACATTGTTCGCGGCGCCTGGGCTGGCGCAGCAGCAGCCAGGAACCGGCGGCGGCGCGGGCGGCGAAAGCGGCTCGTCGGCGCAGACCGACAAGACCAAGGGCGCGCCTCCGACCAATCCGACTGCGGCGCCGGCGGGCCAGATGGGTACGACCGGCAGCGCCAACACCGGCACCGGCGGTGGCACCTCGTCGTCGGCCGGCACCGGTGGCGGCAAGGGAGGCGAGAGCGGCTCCTCCGGAGCAACCGACAAGACACCGGAGCAGAGAGGCAACCCGGCCGCCCCGACCCGGTAACGCTGCGCTCTCATGAGCGCGAACCTGCCGGCGGCGATCCGTCGGCAGGTTTTTCTATTCGCGGCGCCGGGGGCGTGATCAGACGCGCTTCCAAAACAGCGTCGTGTCGCACAGTCCGCCGCGCGGCAGCAACGCGTAGCCCGGGATAACCCCGACGCGCGTCCATCCCATCCGTTCGTACAGCCGCTCGGCATCGTCGCTTGCGGTATCAAGCACCAGCAGCGAGCGGCCGCGCGCGCGCGCGGCGATTTCGAGTTGCCGCATGAGCGCGGCACCGGTGCCCTGCTTGCGTACGCTGCGGTGAACCAACAGCTTGTTGACGTCGGCCCGATGTGGCTGGTTTGGAGGCGTCTTGATTCCGAGCTGCACGGTCCCGACGAGCCGTCCATCGCGGCGCGCGGCGAGCAGGACGACTTCTCCGCGCTCGATCCCGTCGGCGACTGCGCGAAAGAACGCGCGCGCCTGGTCATGCGTGTACGGCGCCATGAAGCTCACCGAGGCGCCGCCCTCGACGCAGTCGACCAAAACAGCGGCAAGCTCGTCGAGCGCGGTGCGCACCGCCACCGCATCCAGCTCGGCAACGACGACGGTCGTACTCACGCCGCGAGGTCGAGCTTGGAGGCGACGGTGGAATCCGGATTGAGCCGGTAGACCAACGGCACGCCGGTTTCCAGGTTGAGCTTGAGAATGGACTCGGTGGTGTGTCGATCGAGCACCATGATCAGCGCACGCAGGCTGTTGCCGTGGGCTGCGACCAGCACGCGCTCGCCGCGCAGCACGCGCGGCAGGATCTCCGCGATGTAATACGGCAACACGCGCGCGGCGGTATCCTTCAGGCTTTCGCCGCCCGGCGGCGCCACGTCGTAGGAGCGGCGCCAGATGTGCACCTGCTGCTCGCCCCAGCGCTTGCGCGCGTCATCCTTGTTGAGGCCGACCAAGTCGCCGTAGTCGCGCTCGTTGAGCGCCTGATCCTTGATTATCGGAACATCCGCTTGGCCGAGTTCGCTCAGCATGACGTCGAGTGTGCGCTGGGCGCGTTTGAGCGCGGACGTGAAGGCGACGTCGAAGCGCAGGCCCTGGACCTTGAGCTTGCGGCCGGCCGTGCGCGCTTCCTCGATGCCTCTCTCGGTAAGATCGACGTCGCGCCAGCCGGTGAACAGGTTCTGCTTGTTCCATTCGCTTTCGCCGTGGCGCACCAGCACGAGGAGGCGGTCATTCATCGATCTTGCCTTGCGAGCCTGTTAGAAATCGCCCAGCCCGAGGACGTCGGCCATCGAATAGAGTCCCGGCTTCTGGTCGCGCGCCCACAAGACGGCCTTGAGCGCGCCGTTGGCAAACAGCATGCGGTCTTCCGCGCGGTGCGCAAGCTCGATGCGCTCGGCGGGACCCGCGAAGATCACGCTGTGGTCGCCCACCACGGTGCCGCCGCGCAACGCGGCGAACCCGATGTCGCCCCTGCGGCGGGCGCTGGTATGTCCGTCGCGTGCTCGCGCGGAATGCTTGCTGAGTTCGACCCCGCGCCCCTGCGCCGCAGCCTCCCCCAGCATCAGCGCGGTGCCCGACGGCGCATCGATCTTGCGGTTGTGATGCATCTCGACGATCTCGATGTCGAAATCGGCATCGAGCGTGCGTGCGACCCGCCTGGCAAGGGCTGCCAGCAGGTTGACGCCGAGACTCATATTGCCCGATTTCACGATCCTGGCGCGTTGGGCGGCCCGCGCGACTTCCGCCTCCTCCTGCGCGCTCAGGCCCGTGGTGCCGATGACGTGGATAAGACCGCGTTCGGCCGCGAGGCCCGCGAGTGCCGCCGTCGAAGCCGGCACCGTGAAATCGATGATCGCGTCCGCTGCGCTCAGCATAGGCAACGGGTCGCTCCGCACCTCCAGTCCACTCGCTTGGGTCCCCGCCAGCACGCCGGCGTCTTGCCCGACGAACGGCGAACCGGGCTGCTCCAGCGCCCCGACAACGCTCAAGCCTGCCGCTTCCGAGACGGCCCGGATGAGAGTGCGCCCCATGCGCCCGCCGGCGCCGGCTACCACAACCCGCATATCGGCCATTCTCGTGACCTTAAAAATGCTTGGGCGGCGGTATAGCCATGCCCGGGTGGAATGAAAAGCCACAAGGCGGGGAGCAAAAATATCCCGCTACCGTTGGCAAACGGGCCCAAAAGCCCCATATTCGCCCTATGACCTCGTTCGATTTCAAGAGGCCGGCAGAGCTTTATCCGAGCCGCAGCCGGGCTCAAGGGCGTCGCCCGATCAAATACCGCCGGTTCCAGACCGCCGCCGAGGCTTTGCGATTCGCGGTCGAGGAGCTTCCGCCGTCGCTTCTGCTCGGGGCCGTGCTGGAGGTCGGCGAGCAGCGTTTCGACGGCAACGGCATCCGCGCCCTTTACGACCGGTCGGACTATCCGCTGAAGCGTCGCAAGGTCGCGGCCGCCAAGGTCGCGGAAGTCGCGTAGCCAGCTTCGTCAGCCCGTTGCGTTCCGAAGGTGTCAGGCCAGCCCCTGCCTTCGACGATCTTGCCTTGTTAGCGGCGCCCGATCCGGCAAGCAGAGCTGGATAAAGATCACGCGCAACAATGGATTAGAGCCCGGGAGTTCGGCATCCTGTCGCGATGCGGCATCCCGCTCAGGTCAATGCGCGTGTCCTCCGGCCCCCCGGGCCGGCAACGGCAACTCGGACCGATCCTGAGCCTCCGGCAACGGGATCGGTCACGGATCGGACGGCTGGGGGCCGTCGTATCCCTCGATCACGATCACGTCGGCGATCGAATAGGGCGTACGCAGCGCGATGGCGCGCTGATATTCCGGCGACTGGTAACAGGCGAGCGCCGCCGCATAGCTGGGAAATTCCAGCACCACGTTGCGCGACCGGCTGGTCCCCTCCTTGGCTTCGAACGGCCCGCCGCGCACCAGGAAGCGGGCGCCATATTCGCGTAGCGGCTCGGCGTTGGCGGCCACGTAGGCCTTGTAGCCTTCCGGGTCGCTGACATCGACCCGCCCGATCCAATAGCCTTTTGCCATTCAACTCCTCCCGCCGAGTGCCGCCTCGATATCGCGGACCACCGCTTGCGCCGCTGCGCGCGGATCGCCCGCACCGGTGATCGGGCGCCCGACCACCAGGTAGTCGGCGCCGGCGTCGATCGCCTGCGCGGCGGTCGCGATCCGCTTCTGATCGTTGGAGGGGACGCCGACGGGACGAATGCCCGGGGTGACCAGCGTCATGTCGGAGCCTACGATCAGCCGCAAGGGGCCGGCCTCCTCGGGCGCGCATACGATGCCGTCGATGCCGATGTCGTGCGCCTGCTGGGCGCGTTCGGCAACCAGGTCGTCGACGCTGAGCTTGTAGCCCGCCTCGGCGAGATCGGCGTCGTCATAGGAGGTGAGCACGGTGACCGCCAGCAGGCGCAGGCTCGAGCCGGCTTTGGCCTCGACCGCCGCCCGCATGGTCTGCGGATAGGCGTGGATGGTGAGGAACGTCGCGCCGAGCTTTGCGACGCTCTCGACGCCGCGCGCAACCGTGTTGGCGATGTCATGCAGTTTCAGGTCGAGGAACACGCGTTTGCCGGCACCCGCCAGCCGCTCAGCCAGCGGCAGGCCGCCAGCATAGCCGAGCTGGTAGCCGATCTTGTAGAACGTCGCGGCGTCGCCGAGCCGTGCGACCATGGCTTCGGCTTCGGCAACGGACGGCAGATCGAGCGCCACGATCAGACGGTCGCGCGGAATCGCTGTCATGGTCTCTTCTTATCATGAAAACTGCCGTGCCATTTCGATCAGGCGCTGCACCAGCGCCTGCAACGCGCGGCTGGTTCGCTCGTCCTTCAGCCGATCCTGCTCGTCGAACGATTGCGCGGCCTCGCGTACTGCGATTTGTTCCGGCATCACCAGCGCGCCGCACCCGAGTTCCAGCACCTGCCGCAGTGCCATCAGCGAACGCATCGCGCCGTAGGTGCCGTTCGACGCGCCGCCGATCGCGAATACCCGGCTCTTGTACGCCGCCAACGGCGGCTCGCGCCCCTCGCGCACGCGCGAAATCCAGTCGAGCGTGTTCTTGAGCAGCGGCGTCACCGATGCGTTGTACTCCGGACTGGCAATGAATACCCCGTGATGCACGCCGAACATGCGCTTGAGCTTGATGGCATTCTCGGGCGGCCCGGACGCGGCCTCGAGGTTGCCGTCATAGAGCGGCATCGGATAGTCGGCGAGCGAGATGCGCGTGACGTCGGCGTCGGCCAGCGTCAGCTCCTTGGCCGCTGCGGCGGCGAGCCGCGCATTGAAAGAGCCGCTGCGGATCGAGCCGGCGAATACCAGGATCTTCGGATTGGGCATCAGTTAGGCTCGCATCCCGGATGAGCGAGCGCGCCCCGCCCGAACGATGATGGGGGATACGGACGGGACTTGCGTCCAAACTCGCCGAGTGCCCAATATTGGGGGTCGCCAGTTTCTCCTGCGCCCCGGGGTCGATGCCGCGCTGTGCGCAGCTTGCCCGGAATACGCGGAACGGCGCCTCATGATCCCTTGCGATAAACCCAGACACGCGCGGGCGGCAGATTGAGCCAGATGCGGTCGGAAGCTTCGACCCTCCCGCCGGCCAGCATCTTGGGGATCGGCGGCACCACCGCATAGGTGAACTGCACGAACGGCGCGCCGCTGCGAAGGATGCCGTACGCATCGCGCAAAAGCCGTGCGCGCGTCCTGAGCGGCTTGGTGAAAAGAGGCAGGCCGGAGACGATGGCGGCGGCCGGCCCGGCAATCCCATGGCCGAGGCGACGCAACATGCCGTAGGCATCGCCCTGCAGCACGTTCGCCTTCGGGAAGCGCGAGTGCAGGAGCTGGCAGAAAGTCGGGTTGAACTCGACCAGGACAAGACGCTCTTCGGCCACGCCCTGTTCGATCAGCGCTTCCGTCACCGGTCCGGTTCCCGGACCCAGCTCGAGCACCGGACCGGGGATCTCAGGGTCGACGTAGCGCGCCATCGCCTTGGCGAGCACTCGGCCGGACGGGGTCACGGCTCCGATCGCCAACGGCTTTTCGAGCCAGGAGCGTATGAATCGAACCTCGTCGTCGAGACGGAGGTTCTTCTTCTCGGATCGGGCCAAAAGTTGCGACGGCATCGTGACGATTACGCGGAAGTGCGACGACGAGCCCGCCGCAGCCTAAAGGGTTAAAGCGGGCGAGCGCAGGGGTCAAGCCGGGGTCAAGGCGAACTGCCGAGACCGTCGAAGAACTCCTTGACCTTGGCGAAGAAGCCGGCGGACTCCCGATAGGTCTCCTTGGACGACATCTTTTCGAACTCGGTCAGCAATTCTTTCTGCTTCTTAGTCAAGTTTTGCGGGGTCTCGACCACGACCTGCACATACATATCGCCCATTTGCTTCGAGCGGAGCACCGGCATGCCTTTGCCTTGCAATCGGAAGCGGCGACCGGATTGCGTACCCTCTGGAATTTTTACGCGCGTCTTGCTGCCGTCGATGGTCGGCACTTCGAAACCGCCGCCGAGCGCGGCGGCCACCATCGAGATCGGCGCGCGGCAGTGCAGGTCGGCACCGTCGCGCTGGAAAAAGGGATGCGTCTCGATCGACAGGAAAATGTAGAGGTCGCCAGCCGGACCACCGCGCACACCCGCCTCGCCCTCGCCCGCGAGCCGGATGCGCGTGCCATCCTCGACGCCGGCCGGGATGTTGACCGACAGGTTGCGCTCGCGCGTCACGCGGCCGCCGCCGCTGCACGACGGGCAGGGATCCTCGATCACGTGACCCCGGCCGTGACATGACGGGCAGGTCCGCTCGAGCGTGAAGAAGCCCTGCGCGTGCCGTAGCCGGCCGCCACCGCCGCAGGTCAGGCAGGTCTTCGGCTTGGTTCCCGGCTTGGTTCCGGCGCCCGAGCAGGCCTCGCAGGTGACGGATGTCGGAATGCGGATTTGTGCGGTCTTGCCGCGGTAAGCTTCCTCGAGCGTGATCTCGAGATTGTACCGCAGGTCAGATCCGCGCTCGCGCCCAGAGGCGCGGCCGCGGCCGGCGCTCATGCCGAACACGCCCTCGAAAATGTCCGAGAATGCCGACGCGAAATCGGCGCCAAAGCCGTGGCTTTGTCCGCCGCCCCCCATGCCGTGCTCGAATGCCGCGTGGCCAAAACGGTCATAGGCGGCGCGCCTCTGCTCGTCTTTGAGGACGTCGTAGGCCTCGTTGATCTCCTTGAAGCGGTGCTCGGCGTCGCGGTCCCCGTTGTTGCGATCGGGGTGGTACTGCATGGCGAGCTTGCGGTACGCCGACTTGAGCTCGGCGTCGGCGGCTGAACGCGTCACGCCCAGGGTCTCGTAATAGCAGCGCTTCGCCATCACGCCCCCATTGCGGCTCTTAGCTTTGGCCGGGCAATCCGTGCTGATCCGGACGCGCGTCGCGCCCTCCCCGCTGACGCAGGGAGTGGCAGGCGGTCGCCCATGCTCGCAAGACCGTCGAGGTCAGCGGTGGCAGGAGCGACAGCCATGCGGCGACTCCGCGAACCGGTCAGGCCGACTTCTTGTTCTTCTTGTCGTCGTCGACCTCGGTGAATTCCGCGTCGACGACGTCCTCTTTCTTTCCGGACCCATCGGCGCCGGGGCCGCCCGGACCGGCTGCGCCATCGCCGCCGCCCTGCTGATCGGCCTGCGCCTGCTTGTACATCGCCTCGCCGAGCTTCATCGAAGCCTGCGCGAGCGCGTTGGTCTTGGCCTTGATCGCCTCGACGTCGTCGCCCTTGACCGCCTCCTTGGCGTCCGCAATGGCGTTCTCGATGGCGCGGCGCTCGTCCTCCCCGACCTTCGAACCATGCTCGGCAAGCGCCTTCTCGGTCGCGTGGATCATGGCCTCGGCGTGGTTCTTGCTTTCGACCGCCTCGCGCCGCTTCTTGTCCTCGACGGCGTGCGCCTCGGCGTCCTTCACCATCTTCTCGATATCGGCCTCCGAGAGGCCGCCCGACGCCTGGATGCGGATCTGCTGCTCCTTGCCGGTGCCCTTGTCCTTGGCGGACACGTTGACGATGCCGTTGGCGTCGATGTCGAACGTGACCTCGATCTGCGGCACGCCGCGCGGCGCCGGCGGAATGCCGACCAGGTCGAACTGGCCGAGCACCTTGTTGTCGGCCGCCATCTCGCGCTCGCCCTGGAACACCCTGATGGTGACCGCGGTCTGGCCGTCCTCCGCGGTCGAGAACACCTGGCTCTTCTTGGTCGGGATCGTGGTGTTGCGGTCGATCAGCCGCGTGAACACGCCGCCCAGGGTCTCGATGCCGAGCGAAAGCGGCGTCACGTCGAGCAGCAGAACGTCCTTGACGTCGCCCTGCAGCACGCCGGCCTGGATCGCCGCGCCGATCGCCACCACTTCGTCGGGGTTGACGCCCTTGTGCGGCTCCTTGCCGAAGAACTGCTTCACCACTTCCTGGATCTTCGGCATGCGGGTCATGCCGCCGACCAGGACCACCTCGTCGATCTCGCCGGCGGAAAGTCCGGCGTCCTTGAGCGCCTTGCGGCAGGGCTCGATGGTCTGCTGCACCAGGTCGTCGACCAGCGCCTCGAACTTGGCGCGGGTGAGCTTCATCGTCAGGTGCTTCGGACCGGAGGCATCCGCGGTGATGAACGGCAGGTTGATCTCGGTCTGCGTGGTCGAGGACAGCTCGATCTTGGCCTTCTCCGCCGACTTCCTTGAGGCGCTGCAGCGCCAGCTTGTCGCGGCGCAGGTCGATGCCTTGCTCCTTCTGGAACTCGTCGGCGAGATAGTTGACGAGGCGCATGTCGAAGTCCTCGCCGCCCAGGAAGGTGTCGCCGTTGGTCGACTTCACCTCGAACACGCCGTCGCCGATCTCGAGAATGGAAATGTCGAACGTGCCGCCGCCAAGGTCATAGACCGCGATCGTGCCGGACTTCTTCTTGTCGAGCCCGTAGGCGAGCGCGGCTGCGGTCGGCTCATTGATGATGCGCAGCACCTCAAGCCCGGCGATCTTGCCGGCGTCCTTGGTGGCCTGGCGCTGCGCGTCGTTGAAGTAGGCCGGCACCGTGATGACGGCCTGCTCGACCTTCTGCCCGAGGTAGGCCTCCGCCGTCTCCTTCATCTTCTGCAGGATGAAGGCGGAGATCTGCGAGGGCGAGTAGGTCTTGCCGTCGGCTTCGACCCAGGCGTCGCCGTTGCCGGCGCGCACGATCTTGTAGGGAACGAGCTTCTTGTCCTTCTCGACCATCGGATCGTCATAGCGCCGGCCGATCAGGCGCTTGACCGCGAAGAACGTCTTCTCCGGGTTGGTGACCGCCTGGCGCTTGGCCGGCTGTCCGACCAGCCGCTCGCCGTCATCAGTGAACGCGACGATCGACGGCGTCGTCCGCATGCCCTCCGCGTTCTCGATCACTTTCGGCGTGGTTCCTTCCATCACCGCGACACACGAATTCGTCGTGCCGAGGTCGATGCCGATGACCTTGCCCATATCTCGTCCTCTCGTTTTTCAGCAGGCCGGCCGGGCCCGAAGAAAGCGCCCGGTTTCGGAAGGGCCATGCGGGCGCGTGCTCGCGTCCGCGGACCGCCCCTCCGGCCCCCAATCGCTACCGTGCCGCCGTCCCCGGCGGCATCACAAGCCCATATAGGAGAGGGTTTTTTTGCCTGCAAGGCAGGCCGCCGCCGAAATTGCCCGGTTTGCGCTTCGCCTCCACGCCGCCTCTATTTTCCCGCATTTTGCAACCCTATATGGGCCGCTCACATGAGCCCGCGAGGTGATGATGCGGCCGTGGCTGCGGTTGAAGAACGTTTGCGGTTCTGCGGCCCTTGCCGTCATCGCCGCCGCGACTCTGCTGCTCGCGGTGCCACCGGGACGCGCCGCCGATCCGGTATTTCCCCCGCCTCGCGCCTCGGTCTCGCACCGCCGCCGGGTTTCTCGGTGAGCCCGAACTTCGCGGGCTTCCAGCATAATGACAAACAGGCGACAATCTTGATGGCGGAGCTTCCCGGCTACGCCTACGAATCCATCCAAAAGGACGTTGAGGCGCGAGCTCAAGAAGGACCAACCCGGGGCCGCGACCCGTGCCGATGTGACGTTCAAGGACGGCCGCGGCTTCATCCTGTTCGCGAAGCCGACCAGCCCACAGGGCATCGTCCTGAAATGGACCATGGTTGCCAATGTGAGCAACGCGACCGCGATCGTCACCGTGCTGATCCCGGAAGCGGTGCAGGAAGTCGCGTCCGACGAGGCGGTGCGGGCGTCGCTGGCCTCGCTGGCTGTGCGCACGGTGCCGGTCGAGGAACAGCTTGCAGCGCTTCCATTCGCGCTGAATCAGCTCGCCGGGTTCCGCCTTGTCCGCGTGCAGCCCGGCGCTGCCGCCATGCTGACTGACGGGCCGAGCGACGGCATCGAGGCGAGCGAGCAACCGCTGCTGTTGATTTCCATCATGCAGGCCTCGACGCATCCCCAGCCGGCCGAGCGGGACGGATTTGCGCGACGGCTGCTCGGCGAAATACCCGGGCTCAAGGAGATACGCGTCACCCGCTCGGAGCCGATGCGGGTCGCGGGCCAACAGGGTCACGAAGTCCTGGTCGAGGCCAAGGACGCAAAGACCGAAAAGGAGGTCACATGCGGTGCAGTGGCTGCGATTTGGCAGCGGCACACTGCTGCGCGTGATTGGTGTGGCCCGCAAGGACGGATGGCCTGACACCTTCCGCCGGTTCCGCGAAGTACGCGACGGCATCGGGCCGAAATAGGCTATTTCCCGTTGCCGACGTTGTCGTTCGCTGCGCCCTCGCTCGCCCGCGCCGCCTCGGTGCCAGCTGCAGTCTTGGTGCCGCCCTTGGCCACCCCGACCAATGCCGGGCGCAACACGCGGTCCGCGATCATGTAGCCGGCCTGCACAACCTGAACGACCGTTCCGGCCGGAACCGACGGGTCCGGCACCTCGAACATCGCCTGGTGAAAATTGGGATCGAATTTCTCGCCGGCCGGCTCGAGCCTTTTGACCCCGTGCTTCTCGAGCACCTTGTGCAACTCGCGCTCGGTCAGCTCGACGCCGTCCAGCAACCCTTTGACCGCGGCGTCCGCCTTCTCGCGCAGCTCGTCGTCGAGCGCCTTGAGCGCCCGGTCCATATTGTCGGCCACCGCGAGGATGTCACGGGCGAAATTTGCGATGCCGTAGGTGCGCGCATCCGCGACCTCGCGCTCGGTGCGCCGGCGCAGGTTCTCCATCTCGGCCAGCGCCCGCATCCAACGGTCGCGTGCCTCGGCCGCCTCCCGGGCGAGCGCTTCGGCCTGATCGGCGGCCGCGCCGCTATCGACGGCCGTGTTGCCTGCAGCCGGTGCGTCGGCCTCGTCGGCCGGTTGGCCCACGGCGTTCGTCGCGCCGGCGGGGGTATCCGTCATCGCCTGGTGTCCTGCACGGTTTCGGGTCGTAGCTCAGGATATCAGCGCTCAAACCGCGAAAATCAAGCGCGCAGGCGCCCGGGCGCGAGCCGCAGCACGAGCCTGCGAGCGCGGGGAGCCGTCTTGGCGATGTCGGCTACCGGTCGCCGGCCAATCAGCCTGCCAGCAGCCGGCTTACGACCTTGGAGGTGTAATCGACCATCGGGATGACCCGGGCATAGTTCAGGCGGGTCGGCCCGATCACACCGATCACACCGACAATTCGACCGGCGCCGTCGCGATAGGGGGCGATGATGGTCGAGGACCCCGAGAGCGAGAACAACTTGTTCTCGGAGCCGATGAAGATGCGTACGCCCTCGGCCTGCTCGGCGCGGCCGAGCAAGTCGACCAGTCCGCGCTTGGTTTCGATGTCGTCGAACAGCAGCCGCACGCGTTCGAGATCTTCCAGCGCCTTGAGGTCGTCGAGCAGGTGCGAATGGCCGCGCACGATCAGCTTGCGGTCATCGCTCTCGCCGCCCGACCAGCTGGCAAACCCCGCCGCGATGATCTTTTGGGTCAGTTGATCAAGCTCCGCGCGACCCGCCTCCATGGCCCGCTCGAGCTCCGCCCTGACCTCGGCAAGGGTCATCCCGCGGGTGCGCGCGTTGAGGAAATTGGTTGCCTCCATCAGCGCCGACGTCGGCAACCCGGGCGGCACGTTGAGGATGCGGTTCTCCACCTGGCCATCCTCGCCGACCAATACGGCAAGCGCCCGCTCGGGCTCGAGCCGCACGAACTCGATGTGCTTGAGCCGCACGTTCGACTTGGCACTGAGCACCACGCCGGCCGCGCGCGTAAGGCCGGAGAGCATGCCCGAAGCCTCGTTGAGCACCGCCTCGTACGATTTGCCGGAGGCCGCGACCTGGCCCTCGATCGCCCGCCGATCAGCCTCGGTCAGGTCGCCGATCTCCATCAGCGCATCGACGAAGAAGCGCAAGCCCAGCTCGGTCGGCAGACGGCCCGCCGAGGTGTGCGGCGCGTAGATCAGGCCGAGCTGCTCGAGATCCGACATGACGTTGCGCACGGAGGCCGGCGACAGCGTCATCGGGATGAGCCGGGCGAGGTTCCGCGAGCCGACCGGCTCGCCGGTCGCCAGATAGCTCTCGACGATCTGCCGGAAAATCTCGCGCGAGCGCTCATTGAGCTGCGCGAGGCCAATCTGGCTCGCACCGATCGGAACGTCATGCGACATGGGCACCCGACCTCCCTCGTCAGGGCTGGAGAATTGTCCATCCTGCCCCGGGACTTCAAGCTTGGGTCTTGCTGCCCCGCCCGCCGACACCTAGAACGGCCGCGCCATGCGCGTTCTGACATGTAAGTCGAGCGCCCCGCCGGAGCCGCCGCCGATGCGCCCGAGCCGCCGAGAGCCGGACGAACTGCGTCCCGTCACGCTCGACCGAGGCGTCGTGAAGTATGCCGAAGGCTCGTGCTTCGTAAAATTCGGCGATACCCATGTGCTGGTCACGGCCACCCTGGAGGAGCGCTTGCCGCCGTGGCTGAAGGGCCAGGGTCGGGGCTGGATCACGGCCGAATACGGCATGCTTCCACGCGCCACGCTGGAGCGGACGCGGCGCGAGGCCTCGAGTGGGCGCCAGGGCGGCCGCACGCTGGAAATTCAGCGACTGATCGGGCGTTCGCTGCGGGCGGTTGCCAGCCTGGAAGCGCTCGGCGAGCGGCAGATCACGGTCGATTGCGATGTCATCCAGGCCGACGGCGGCACCCGTACCGCCGCGATCACCGGCGGCTGGGTGGCGCTCTACGACTGCATCGCCTGGATGAAGGCGCGCGACATGCTGCGCGGCGAACCGATCCGCGATCAGGTGGCGGCGGTATCCTGCGGGATTCATGGGGGTACTCCGGTGCTCGATCTCGACTACGCCGAGGATTCGGAGGCCGACACCGACGCCAATTTCGTCATGACCGGCAGCGGGCGGATCGTCGAGGTGCAGGGCACCGCGGAGAAGACCCCGTTCAGCGAGGACGAGCTCCTCGCGTTGCTTGCGCTTGCCCGCAAGGGCATCGCCAAGCTGGTTGATCTGCAAAAGCTGGCGGTGATGTGACGAGATGGCCCAGCCGCTTTCCAGGGGCGAGACAGCACACCGGCACCGCCCTTTGTCGGGCCGACTGGTAATCGCTACCCACAATCCCGGCAAGCTGCGTGAGATGTGCGAGCTGCTGGCGCCCTACGGTGTGGAGGCCGTGTCGGCTGGCGAGCTCGGCCTTCCCGAACCGCCTGAGACCGGTACGACATTTGCGGCGAACGCCCGCATCAAGGCGCAGAGCGCCGCGGAGCGTGCCCGGTTGCCGGCTTTTGCCGACGATTCCGGCCTCGCGGTCGACGCGCTCGGTGGCGAGCCCGGCATCCATTCGGCGCGCTGGGCGGGGCCGGCCAAGGATTTCGACGCCGCGATGGCAAAGGTGGATCGTCGTCTGCGCGAACGCGGCGCTGTGACGCCGGCGGCGCGGCGCGCACATTTCGTCTCGGCGCTATGCGTCGCCTGGCCGGACGGCCATGTCGAGGAGTTCGAGGCCCGGGTCGACGGCAGGTTGGTTTGGCCCCCGCGCGGTGCGCAGGGCTTCGGCTACGATCCGATGTTCCTGCCCGATGGGCTCGACACGACTTTCGGCGAGCTCTCCGCGGAGGAGAAGCATGGGCTGCCGCCGCACGGCCGCGGGCTCTCGCACCGCGCGCGCGCTTTCATCAAGCTGACGGAGGCCTGCCTTGGCGGCCGCTGATCCCAATCCCGGCGCTGCCTCATCCTCGCTTGAAAGACGAGGGTCCGATCGCCAGCGTCGATCCGGGGAGGGATCGCGTTCCGAAGCCGCGACCCGCTCCCGCGCTGTTGCGCGGTCCGACCTCTCCCTTTCAAGCGGCGATGCGGCACCGTTCGGGGTCTACCTGCACTGGCCGTTCTGTCTATCGAAGTGTCCGTACTGCGACTTCAACAGCCACGTCCGCCATGCGCCGATCGATCAGGCGCGCTACGTGCGCGCCTTCGCGGCCGAGATCGCAGCGACCAGCGCGCGCGCCCCCGGCCGTACGGTCGCCACGATCTTTTTCGGCGGTGGCACCCCCTCGCTGATGGCGCCGGCCACCGTCGGCGCGATCCTCGATGCAGTCGCGGCGCATTGGACAATCGCGGCCGACGTCGAGGTCACGCTCGAAGCCAACCCGACCAGCGTCGAGGCCGAGCGTTTCCGCGGCTACCGCGCGGCCGGCGTCAACCGCGTCTCGCTCGGCGTACAGGCACTCGACGATGCCGCACTCGCGGCGCTCGGCCGGCTGCATTCGGTCGAGGAGGCGCTCGCGGCCGTTGCGCTCGCGCGCACGATCTTTCCCCGCTATTCGTTCGATCTGATCTACGCCCGCCCGGGCCAGACGATCGATGAATGGCGCGCCGAGCTTGGCCGCGCGATCGACGAGGCCGCCGAGCACCTTTCACTCTACCAGCTTACGATCGAGGACGAGACGCCGTTCGCCGCGCTCGCCGCTGCCGGCAAGCTTGCCGTTCCCGACGAGGACACTGCGCGCGCGCTCTACGACCTGACCCAGGAGGTCTGCGCGGAGCGCGGCCTCCCGGCGTACGAAGTCTCGAACCATGCCCGGCCAGGCGCCGAGTGTCGGCACAACCTGGTGTACTGGCGGGGGCACGAATATGCCGGCATCGGGCCCGGCGCCCACGGCCGCCTCGACGTCGACGGCGCGCGCCGCGCGACCGCGACCGAGAAGCGGCCGGAATCCTGGCTGATGCGGGTCGAGGCGCGGGGCCACGGCATCGTGGTCGACGAGGCGCTCAGCCGCAGCGAGTGTGCCGACGAATTCCTGCTGATGGGATTGCGGCTCGCCGAAGGCATCGATCCGGCGCGCTTTGCGGCGCTCGCTGGCCGCGAGCTCGACGCGAGGCGGATCGCGACGCTGCGGCAGGAGGGCTTCATCGAGATTGTGCCTTCGGGGGAGTTGCGGGTGACGCCGGCCGGCTTCCCGGTACTCGACGCGATCGTGGCGGATCTGGCGGCGTAATGCAGAACCCGCGCGAACGAGAAACCCGCTGCTGGGTTTTTCTCACACCGAGTTCACACAAGTTTTTCCCTCACCGAGTTCACAAACGGGGCACCGCATCCTAATGTGTTGAGCCGCTGCAGGCGGCAGTGACTGAAAGACAATACGGCAATCGGCGGCACTCACATCCAAGCACCGACCCTTTCCAGTTCGAAAGCAAAAGAGTTGCATGCCAAGAAAAAACTCCGCGCGCCGCAAGAACGGCGCTTCGAACCAGAAACCTCCTCGGCAATCTTTCCGTGTCGGCCGGTCCAGGACTGGGCTCGGTTTGTTTGCCGTGACGCCGATCAAGAAGGGGGCGTTCATCGTCGAATACTGGGGCAAGCCCATCCGCTCCGACGACGCCGACAGGCTGTTCACCAAGTACCTGTTCGATCTCGGCAACGGATGGACGATCGACGGCGCCGACCGCGGCAACATTGCGCGCTACGCCAACCATTCGTGCAAACCGAATGCCGAGGCCCGCGTCGGCCGCCGCTCGGTCCGCATCCATGCCGCCAAGGCGATCCAGCCGGGCGACGAGATCACCTACGACTACGGGCGCGAATACTTCAAGCAGATTCTGGAGCCGATCGGCTGCAAGTGCGTCGCCTGCGAGGCGCGGACGACGGCCCGGCGCGCCGGGGGCCGGCGTCATCGCGGCAACGGCGAAAGTCGCGCAAGCGCTTCGCGCTGATTTAGTCTCCCTCCACCGCATAGGGCCGCGGGATCGGCGCATCCGGCAGAGCGGGATGTGGACGCCCGAAGTCCGGCGCGGGCGAATCCTGTCCGATCTGGACGATGCCGCGGCGGATCGCGCGCGTGCGGCTGAACTGCTCGAACAGCGCCTCCCCGTCGCCGCGGCGAATCGCGCGCGTGAGCTTGGCGAGATCCTCGTTGAAGGTGCCGAGCATTTCCAACACCGCTTCCTTGTTGGTGAGGAACACGTCGCGCCACATGGTCGGATCCGACGCCGCGATGCGGGTGAAATCGCGAAAGCCGCCGGCGGAGAATTTCAACACCTCGGACTGAGTGACCTCGCCGAGCTCATCGGCAGTGCCGACGATCGTGTACGCGATCAGGTGCGGCAGATGGCTGGTGATCGCGAGCACCAGATCGTGGTGCTCCGGCGACATGGTATCGACGTTGGCGCCGAGTCGGCGCCAGAAGCCGGCAAGCCGATCGACCGCGGCGGCGTCCGCCTCCGGCGGCGGCGTGACGATGCACCAGCGGTTGACGAACAGCTCGGCGAAGCCGGCGTCGGGCCCGGAATTCTCGGTCCCGGCAACCGGATGCGCGGGCACGAAGTGCACGTGCGGCGGCAGGTGAGGCGCCATGTCGCGCACCACCGAGCCCTTCACTGATCCGACGTCGGAGACGATCGCGCCCGGCGCAAGATGCGGCGCGATCTCGTCCGCGACCGCGCCACATTGGCCGACCGGGATGCAGACGATGACGAGATCGGCGCCCGCCACCGCGGCGGCATTAGTCTCGACCACGCGATCGGCGAGCCCGAGCTCCGCAACGCGCCGCCGCGTCGCGGGAGATCGTGCGGTCGCAACGATCGAACGCACCGTGCCTTGCGCCCGCGCCGCGCGCGCGATCGACGAGCCGATCAGGCCGGTGCCGATCAGCGCCAGGCGCTCGAACAGCGGCGTTTTGCTCATGGCGTCCGCCGCCATGCCCCCTCCCGGTTTGCCGGGAAGGAACCACCGCGAGGCCGTCGTCAGCCATCACGGCGCTTTGCCGTTCATGAATTCGGCGAGCGTCCCGACCGCCAGCCGGTTTGCTTCCTCGGTCCCGACCGACATGCGAAGCGCGTTCGGCAGATGGTACGGCTCGAGGCGCCGCAGGATCACCCCGCGCGAGGTCAGCAGGGCGTCGGCCTCCTGTGCGCTCCGGCCTTTCTGCTCCGGGAAATGGATGAGAACGAAATTGGCGACGCTCGGGGTCACCTTGAGCCCGAGCTTGCCGATCTCGTCGGTTAGCCATGCCAGCCAACGCGCATTGTGCTCGGCCGAAAGCTGCACGTGCGCGGCGTCCTGCATCGCGGCCGCGCCGGCTGCGATCGCAGGCGCATTGACGTTGAACGGCCCGCGGATGCGGTTGACCGCATCGACGATATGGGCCGGGCCGTACATCCAGCCGAGCCGCAGCGCCGCGAGCCCATGAATCTTCGAGAACGTGCGGCACATCACGGTGTTATCAGTGGTCGCCACCAGCTCGATGCCGGACTCATAGTCGTTGCGCCGCACGTACTCGGCGTAGGCCGCGTCGAGCACCAGCAGTACGCGTGGCGGCAGCTCGCGACGCAGGCGCTTGACTTCGTCGAACGGCACGTAGGTGCCGGTCGGGTTGTTGGGATTGGCAAGAAACACCAGCCGCGTGTGCTCCGTCACTGCGGCCAGGATGGAATCGACATCGGCGGTGTACGCCGTCTCAGACACCTCGATCGGCGTGCCGCCGGAGGCAAGCGTCGCGATGCGATAGACCAGGAAACCGTGCCGGGTATGGATCGCCTCATCTCCCGGCCCGACAAAGGCATGGGCCAGCAGATTCAACAGCTCGTCCGAACCGGCGCCGCAAACGATGCGCGCCGGGTCGAGCCCATACGCCCGCCCGATTGTCTCCCGCAGCAGCGTCGCGGAGCCGTCCGGATAGTCGTGCAAGGTGGCGGCGGCGGCACGATAGGCGTCGATTGCCTTTGGGCTGGCGCCGAGTGGCGTCTCGTTCGACGACAGCTTGAACACGCGGTCGACGCCGGGCGCCGAGCTCTTGCCCGGCACATAGGCGTTGATCGTGAGCACGCCGGGGCGTGGTTCGGGACGAGGCAGCGACATTCTCAACTCACATTCCTTGGATCGTTAAGGCCACGCCCTTCACCGACGACAGCGGCGTCAACGCCCGGCCGGCACCGGCGGCTCGCCTTCGCGCACCACCGTATAACGGGTCGCGTGGCTTCCGACGAGGGTTGCCGACCGGACCGAGGCGCCGGCGCCCACCAGCGCCCCTGTGACGTCGGCCAGCGTCCGGCTGCTCGGTACCGAGATCAGCAGTGCGGCACCGTCGAACGCATGGTCCGGCATCGCGATCATCTCGGCCAAGGGAGTGATCGCCCGCGCGGTCGCCGGGCCCCAGCCCGAGACTTTGACGCTCCAGACCTCGACATCCTTCACGATCGCGTCGGCGGCCGGATGCGATACGGCAAAAACCGGCAGCGCCGCCGGATGATCGGCCCGCTCGACGAACGGCAGGCGCGCAATGATCTTCGGCGCGCCGTCGGCCTCGAGCATGGTCCACCATGCGCCGGCGCCCGCAATCGCGATCGCCGGCACCAGTCCAAGGTCACCTCTGGCCGCGCTCACGGCCGCGACCACGCCGGAGGCGCCCATATGCGGCACGAATGGCACCGTGAAGCCAAAGTGGAAGCGCGCCGAGTCGCGCATCGCCGCGTCGCCTGCCGACAGGTCGGCGTGGACCGAGAACGGCGCCTGCACGTAGGTGAAGGTCGCGATGATCACGCGCCAGATGCTTTCCGCCGTGTCGAGCGGCAGGATGCCGCGGTGGCGCTCGACCAGGCGGCGCATCATGTCGGCCTCGCGCGCGGGGCGAAACGCGGAGCCACGCTCCTGTGTCTGCTTGGCGGCGATCAGCTGGTCGATGATGTCGCCACGGTCGATCAGCAGCCGGTGCATGGCCTCGTCGATGCGATCGATCTCGCGCCGCAGATCGGCGAGCGAAGGGGCGGTGGCGTTCGAAGGAGGCGGCATGACCGACCTTGTTTCCCGGCCGCAGGCGCGGGACGTTTGACGAGCGAACCTGTGGCGCGGCTCCGTGATAGGCCAGGGACGCCAAGGGCGAAAGCGAAGAAAGCATCCCTGGCCGCAAGGGGCCATCCGAAGCGCATCCGAAGCGCGCCCGACCTTGACGGCCGCGCGGGCGGCGGGTAAGAGCGCCGTTGTCTCGTGGTCATTTGAGCCGGCCGGCTTGCAGCCACGTAAAACAACTCGCTAAAAGGCCGGGGCGCGTGGACCCGGCTTCGGCATTTCGCCCGGCCGGGTTTTTGTTGGGGCCAAGGAGGCCGCCATGTCCGCGCCCACTGCCGATAGCTTCCGGCCGGAGGCCCGGCGCCACATCGCGGGCGCCTCGCGCGAGGCCGACCACCCGCGCTCGCCGCTGGTGCGCTTCGGGCCTGATCAGCCGCTCAAGCTCGACGCCGGCGTCGAGCTCGCGCCATTCCAGATCGCCTATCAGACCTACGGCACGCTCGATGCCGCGCGCTCGAACGCGGTGCTGATCTGCCATGCCCTGACCATGGACCAGCACGTCGCCAACGTGCATCCGGTGACCGGCAAGCCGGGCTGGGGGGAGGCCATGGTCGGGCCCGGCCTGCCGATCGACACCGACCGCTATTTCGTGATCTGCCCCAACGTGGTGGGCGCCTGCATGGGGACGACCGGGCCGGCCTCGCTCGATCCCACAACCGGCGAGCCCTGGGGCTTGAACTTCCCGGTCATCACCATCCGCGACATGGTGCGCGCGCAGGCCATGCTGCTCGATCACCTCGGCATCGATCAGCTGTTCGCCGTGACCGGCGGCTCAATGGGCGGCATGCAGGTGCTGCAATGGGCGGCGAGCTATCCGCAGCGCGTGTTTGCCGCGCTGCCGGTGGCGACCGGCGCGCGCCATTCGGCCCAGAACATCGCGTTCCATGAGGTCGGCCGGCAAGCCGTGATGGCCGATCCCGATTGGCACGGCGGGCGCTATTTCGTCGAAGGCACCAACCCGCGGCGCGGGCTCGCGGTGGCGCGCATGGGCAACCACATCACGTACATGTCCGATGCCGCCCTGCACCGCAAGTTCGGGCGACGGTTTCAGGAACGCGCCAATCCGACATTCTCGTTCGACGCCGACTTCGAGGTGGAATCCTATCTGCGGCACCAGGGCATCATGTTCGTCGAGCGGTTCGACGCCAATTCGTACCTCTATCTCACGCGCGCGATGGACTACTTCGACCTCGCCGCCGACTACGGCGACGTACTGGCGAACGCCTTCAAGGGAACGCAGACGCGCTTCTGCGTGATCTCGTTCACCAGCGACTGGCTGTTCCCGACCTCGGAGTCGCGCGCGGTCGTGCACGCGCTCAACGCGTCGGGGGCGCGCGTGTCGTTCGCCGAGATCGTCACCGACAAGGGGCACGACGCCTTCCTGCTCGACGAGCCCGAATTGTTCGCGATCGTGCGCGGGTTTCTGGAGGGCGCCGGACGCGCCCGCGGGCTTCCGCCGGCACGAGGATAGACGATGCTCAAGCGGCTCACCCGCGACATGACCATGGCGGATGCGGCGCGCACGCCGGGCGGGGCGCGCGTCGATCTCGCGTTCGTCGCCGACATGGTCGCGCCCGGTGCGCGGGTGCTCGACGTCGGCTGCGGCGACGGCGAGCTGCTGCGATTGCTCGCCGAAGGTCGCGGGGTCGACGGCCGCGGTATCGAGCTCTCGCGCGAGGGCGTGAACGAATGCGTCGCCAAGGGGCTCGCCGTCATCCAGGGCGACGCCGACACCGATCTCGTCGATTATCCGGACGATGCATTCGATTACGTGATCTTGTCGCAGACCCTGCAGGCGACTCGGCAACCGCGGCAGGTGCTCGAGCACATGCTGCGCATCGGTCGGCGCGCGATCGTATCGTTCCCCAATTTCGGGCACTGGCGCATCCGCCAGCAGATCCTGCTGGGTGGCCACATGCCACGGACCGACAACCTGCCGTACGCGTGGTACGATTCGCCCAACATCCATTTCTGCACCATCAAGGATTTTCGTGCGCTGTGCGGCGTCGCCGGCGCCCGCATGGAGAAGGCGGTCGCGCTCAATGCGTGGGGTTCCCCGCTCCGCCTCAATGCGCCGTGGTGGTTCTGGAATCTGTTCGGCGAGCAGGCGGTGTTTCTCCTGACCCGCAAAGAATGAGGTGGCCCGCGCCCCGCACGCTCAACCTGCGCCCCGGAGCGTGGTACCTCGAGGCTATCGCGGCCAGGTGGACGCCGATCCCCGAGCCGGACAAGAAACACGCGACGTGCGGCACAAGGCCGGGGGCGAGGCGTTGAGATGGAGATGCGTCCCGACCGAGCACCGACCGCACCACCGACGGACCCCGCCATAGTTGAAACCGACATCCCGGCGCGGCTCGACCGGCTGCCGTGGGGACGGTTCCACACGCTTGTGGTGGTGGCGCTCGGCATCACCTGGATTCTCGACGGGCTCGAGGTGACGCTTGCCGGCACCGTCTCCGGTGCGCTCAAGGCGAGCCCGGTTCTCAAGTTCACCAATACCGACGTGGGCCTCGCCGGGTCGGCCTATCTCGCCGGCGCGGTTCTGGGCGCGCTGTTCTTCGGCTGGCTGACCGACCGGCTCGGGCGCAAGAAGCTGTTCTTCATCACGCTCGCGGTTTATCTGGCCGCCACCGCAGCGACCGCGTTCTCGTGGAACCTGTGGAGCTTCATGCTGTTCCGGTTCTTGACCGGCGCCGGTATCGGGGGCGAATACGCGGCCATCAATTCCACCATTCAGGAGCTTGTACCGGCACGCGTGCGCGGCTGGACCGACCTGGTGATCAACGGCAGCTTCTGGATCGGCGCCGCCCTCGGCGCCCTCGGCGCCGTGGTGCTGCTCGACCCCGCGGTGGTCGATCCGGAGTACGGCTGGCGGGCGGCGTTCCTGATCGGGGCCGTGCTCGCGTTTGTCATCTTCTTCATGCGGCTATGGCTGCCGGAAAGCCCGCGCTGGCTGATGACCCATGGTCGCGCTGCCGAGGCGGAGGCGATCGTCGCCGAAATCGAAAACGACCTGCGCGCCCAGGGCCACGACCTGCCGGCGGGTCCGTTCCCGCGCGTGCGCCTGCTGGCGCGGCGCTCGACGTCGCTGCGCCAGGTCGTGCATACGCTTTTTCACCTGCACCGGCCGCGCACGGCCGTTGGCCTCGCTCTGATGACCGCCCAGGCATTCTTCTACAACGCGATCTTCTTCACCTACGCGCTGGTACTGACCGACTTCTACGGCATCCCGGCCGACCACGTGGGTTGGTACATCCTGCCGTTCGCGGCCGGCAACATGCTCGGGCCGCTGCTGCTCGGCCGGCTGTTCGACACCATCGGCCGCAAGCCGATGATCGCCTTCACTTACGCCATGTCCGGCCTTTTGCTCGCCCTGAGCGGTTGGCTGTTCGCGCGCGGCTTTTTGAGCGCCCAGACGCAGACCGTCGCCTGGACGGTCATTTTCTTCTTCGCCTCGGCGGCTGCGAGCTCAGCGTATCTCACGGTCAGCGAGACGTTCCCGCTGGAGATCCGCGCGCTCGCGATCGCGTTCTTCTACGCGGTCGGCACCGGCATCGGCGGCGTGGTCGGGCCGCTGCTGTTCGGTGCCCTGATCGACACCGGCTCGCGCGCCAGCCTGTTCGGCGGTTACCTCCTCGGCGCCGTGCTGATGATCGCGGCGGCGCTGATCGTGCTGCGCTGGGGCATTGCGGCCGAACGCCGGCCATTGGAACAGGTCGCGCGCCCGCTGGCGTTCGTGGATTGAGGCAACGCCGGCCGCAGATCTGGCGCGACCGAATGTCTCAAGCGCGATCGGTGGGAGGTCGCTAGCCTCTCGGGAAAAGTTCTTCTGCCGGCTCGGGAGAACACCGATGCGCAATCATCCTTGGAATTCGGCGTTTAGGCTCGTGGGCGCGGTCACGGTCCTTTTCGGGGTCACGAACATCCCGGCAAGGGCGCAGTCCAAGCTCTCGATCGACGGCTCCACCGGAACGGCGCCGCTGGTGGCGGCCCTGGGCAAGGCCTTCACGGACAAGACGGGAGCCATGGTCGAGATCGGCAAGGGGCTGGGAACCAAGGCGCGCCTCGAGGCGCTGGCGGCCGGGAAGATCGACATCGCGATCGCAAGCCATGGGCTGCGGATCGACGAGGTGACCGGCATGGGAATGACGGTGCACCGCATCGCCATGACGCCGGTCGTGTTCGCCGTGCACCAGTCGGTGGGCGTGAGCGGCCTGACGGACGCGCAGCTTTGCGGGATCTACGCGGGCCGCAGCCGCAACTGGAGTGAGTTCGGGGGTCCCGACCTCGCCGTTGCGGCGCTGACTCGGCCCGACAGCGAGGTCGACGCCGAGGTCGTGCGGGACGGCATCGGCTGCCTCAAGGACTTGAAGATGCCCGACATCGTCCAGGTCATGCCGCGTGCCGGCGACATGGCCAAGGCGCTTGCCGAGACGCGCGGCGGCATCGGCATGGCCAGCGCAACCGTGGTCGAGCAGAGTCAAGGAAAGATCAAACCCCTCATGCTCAATGGCGTGCAGCCGGACGAAGCGGAGGTTGCCGCCGGCCGCTATCGGCTCACCCGTGATTCCTTCCTGGTCACACGCAATGCGGCTTCTGCAGAGGTGACGGCATTCATCGGCTTCGTGAGAAGTCTCGAAGGTGCCGCCGTGATCCGGGCAAACGGCGCGATCGCCGCCAAGTAGCCCGCGCCGACGCGCTCCGAATTACCCGCCAGCTGCCCCGGTCTCGATCCAGAACGTGAGCTGCGCCTTGCCGGCGGCATAAGGAGAGGGCGCCTCACCCGCGAGCCGGCCGCCGCACTTGAGGATGATTCGCTTCGACGCCTCGTTGTCGTCGTCGCAGGTCAGCATCACGCGGCGCAGTCCTTCGTCGCGCGCGATCGGCAACAGCAGCGTCAGTGTTTTGAACGCATAGCCCAAGCCGCGCTTCCATGGCACCACCGCGTAACCGATGTGCCCTGAGACATAGGATGGCAACTCGTCGGTGCCGCGCCGAAACCGCAGACTGGCACTGCCGCAGAACTCGCCATCGGACAGCCAGAATACATGGAAGGGGAGACGCTGGACCTTGCGGCCATCCGGCAACATCTCCGGGACGTTGACGTCGACGATGTCGCGCAGGAAAGCTTGCGGATCGGTGCGGATGGCGGCGAGCTGCGTTGCGCTCACGTCGCGCAGGTTGTTGGGCGACCAGCCGCGCTCCAGCGCGGCGGCATATTGCGACAGCAGGGCGAGCCTTGGAGGCAGTAGCTCCAGACCATCTGCGGTCGCCTTGGCGGCGGAATCCATATCGGTAAGCCTACAGCGGCAGCGTGTGCTGCCTTTCCGTGATCGCGTCGCCGGCGGCGACCACGCCGCCCGCAATGACTTCCCCGTACACCCCGCAATCGGAATGGCCGAAGCGGCGCAGCAGCGTATCCGGGATCGACAGGTCGCGCATGGCGGTGTCGGGGTCGACGTTGGTGGCGGCGCAGCGCTCGATCCGCTTGGTGACCTGCAACCGCACCGCCGGCCCGAGCGCGAGCTCGCGGCCGACGAGGTCGAATTCATGCCAAGCCGGCCAGCCCGCGACATAGATGTTGCCGCGGAAGCGCAGCGGGTTGACGGGCGCGCCAACCGCGTCCTCCAGCGCCGCCACCGACGCCAGGTTGATGATCGAGACGAAGCCTGAGCGCAAGTCGGTGAAGCGGAAGCCGTCCGGTGCGGCCAGCACCTTGGGCGGCCCGCGCAGCTCCTTCGGCATGAAGCGGCGGAAGAACGCCTCGACCGCCAATCGCCCGTCTCGGGTCGAAAGATCGGCCTTTACCCGCACGCGTCCGTCTTCTTCGATCGTCAGCGTGGAAGTCGCGTCATCGTACCGGGTGCTCAACGCCGCGAGCCGCTCGTTGCGCATCAGCATCAAGAACTTGATCTTCGGCTGGTGCGCCGGCGCGCCCGGATCGAAGCCGGCAGGGCCGTTCTCGATGGCGTAGAGCCGGTCGCCCGGGAAATATCGGCCGGCGCCGAGCTCCGCGCGCGCCAGCGGCTCGGGGGAAAGTCCCTTCACCGGGTAGCGATAGAGGTTGCGGATGGTCGCTTGCGCCACGGCGGTTTCTCACATCGATCGCAACCGCAATGCAAGGCTCGACAGCCATAAGCAACCCCCGGGAGGCGCCGACAAACCGGGGCGGCGCTTTGCCGTCGTCTCGTGTTGGGTGCCCGGCCCTTCCGCCTGCACGCCCTGCCCCCTACATCCTGCTTGGCGGGCTGCCGTCAGGGGCCCACCAAACGCCGCCCGCTTCGCCGTTGACGCCCGTCAACGACGCCGGAGGTGTACCCTATGGAGGATGTCCCGGCCGCGCCGTGCGGGCGATCGGGACAAAAGGGAGCTTGAGCCATGCAGTTCGAGAAGTACACCGAGCGCGCCCAGGGCTTCATCCAGTCGGCCCAATCGCTTGCCATTCGCGAGGGCCACCAGCAGTTCGCCCCCGAGCATCTCCTGAAGGTCCTGCTCGACGACCGTGAGGGTCTCGCGGCCGGCCTGATCGACCGCGCCGGCGGCAACTCGCGCGACGCATTACGCGCCGTCGCGGCCGCGCTCGCCAAGATCCCCAAGGTCACGGGCGGTGGGGCCGGCCAGGTCTATCTCGCCCCGGCGCTGGCGCGCGTCTTCGACCAGGCCGAGAAGATCGCCGACAAGGCCGGCGACAGCTACGTCACGGTCGAGCGGCTGTTGCTGGCGATCGCCATGGACAAGGAGAGCGAGGCCGGAAAGATCCTCGCCCGCACCGGCGTGACGCCGCAGAACCTCAATGCCGCCATCGAAGCCTTGCGCAAGGGCCGCACCGCCGATTCGCCGTCAGCCGAGCAGGGCTACGACGCGCTGAAGAAGTATGCCCGCGACCTGACCCAGACCGCGCGCGACGGCAAGCTCGATCCGGTGATCGGTCGCGACGAGGAGATCCGCCGCACCGTGCAGGTGCTCTCCCGGCGCACCAAGAACAACCCGGTGCTGATCGGCGAGCCCGGCGTCGGCAAGACCGCGATCGTCGAGGGCCTGGCGCTGCGCATCGTCAACGGCGACGTGCCGGAAAGCCTCGAAGACAAGAAGCTGATGGCGCTCGACATGGGCGCGCTGATCGCCGGCGCCAAGTACCGCGGCGAGTTCGAGGAACGGCTCAAGGCGGTGCTGCAGGAGGTGGTGGCGTCGGAAGGCGAGATCATCCTGTTCATCGACGAGATGCACACGCTGGTCGGCGCCGGCAAGGCGGAAGGCGCGATGGACGCCTCCAACCTGCTCAAGCCCGCGCTCGCGCGCGGCGAGCTGCATTGCATCGGCGCCACCACGCTCGATGAATACCGCAAGCACGTGGAGAAGGATGCCGCGCTCGCGCGCCGGTTCCAGCCGGTCTACGTTGCCGAGCCGAGCCTCGAGGATACCGTCTCGATTCTGCGCGGCTTGAAGGACAAGTACGAGCAGCACCACGGCGTGCGCATCACCGACTCGGCTTTGGTCGCCGCCGCGACGCTGTCGCACCGCTACATCACCGACCGGTTCCTGCCCGACAAGGCGATCGACCTCGTCGACGAGGCGGCGGCGCGGCTGAAGATGCAGATCGATTCCAAGCCGGAGGAGCTCGACAACCTCGACCGCGAGATCGTGCGGCTGAAGATCGAGCAGGAGGCGCTCAAGAAGGAAAGCGACCCCGGCTCGAAGCAGCGCCTGAAGCGGCTGGAGAAGGAGCTCGCCGAGCTGCAGGAGAAGGCCGACGCGCTGACCGCCAAGTGGAAGGCGGAGCGCGAGAAGCTGTCGGAGGCGCAGAAGCTCAAGGCCGAGCTCGAGCAGGCGCGCAACGAGCTTGCGAGCGCCCAGCGCAACGGCGACTACCAGCGCGCCGGCGAGCTCGCCTACGGCAAGATTCCCGAGCTCGAGCGCAAGCTCAAAACCCTCGAGGAAGCGGCCGCGCAAGGCGCCGTGGTCGAGGAGGCGGTCACCGCCCAGCACATCGCCCAGGTGGTCTCGCGCTGGACCGGCGTGCCGGTCGACAAGATGCTGGAAGGCGAGCGCGAGAAGCTCTTGCGCATGGAGGAGGAGATCGGCAAGCGGTTGGTGGGCCAGGTCGAGGCGGTGCGGGCGGTGTCGACGGCGGTCCGACGCGCCCGCGCCGGCCTGCAGGACCCCAACCGGCCGATCGGCTCGTTCATGTTCCTGGGTCCCACCGGCGTCGGCAAGACCGAGCTCACCAAGGCGCTCGCCGAGTTCCTGTTCGACGACGAGCACGCGCTGATCCGCATCGACATGTCGGAGTACATGGAGAAGCACTCGGTGGCGCGGCTGATCGGCGCGCCCCCGGGCTATGTCGGCTACGACGAGGGCGGTGCGCTCACCGAGGCGGTGCGGCGCCGGCCGTACCAGGTGATCCTGTTCGACGAGATCGAGAAGGCGCACCCGGACGTGTTCAATGTCCTCTTGCAGGTGCTCGACGACGGCCGCCTGACCGACGGTCAGGGCCGTACCGTCGATTTCCGCAACACGCTGATCGTGATGACCTCGAACCTGGGCGCCCACTATCTGGTGGCGCTGGCCGAGAACGAGGACGTCGATGCGGTGCGCGACCAGGTGATGGCGGAAGTCAGGGTGGCGTTCCGCCCCGAGTTCCTCAACCGGGTCGACGAGATCATTCTGTTCCACCGGCTCAAGCGCAACGAGATGGGCCGCATCGTCGACATCCAGATGCAGCGGCTCGCCAAGCTCCTGGAGGACCGCAAGATCACCGTCGTGCTGGAACCTTCGGGACGCGAGTGGCTGGCCGACAAAGGATACGACCCGGCCTATGGGGCGCGTCCGCTCAAGCGGGTGATCCAGAAATACCTGCAGGACCCGCTGGCCGAGATGATCCTGGCGGGCCGCGTCAAGGAAGGCGACCAAGTCAAGATCGCGGCCGGGCCGCGCGGGCTGATGTTCAATGGCAAGGCGGCGCAGACCGCGGAGGCGGCGTAGCCGTGGCGTTCACGGCGCCTTGCCGCTCGATACGTCCATGATTAGCCGCGCCAACAAATAGAGGCGCGGCTCGATCGAATCGATCAGCACGTATTCGGCGAAAGCCGAGTGCGCGCCGAAGCCGCGCAACCCGAAGCGTTCGAGCGCCGGCGCGGCGGTGCTCAGCGCCGCGAACGCAGCGTCGGTCCCGCCGCCTTCGGCCACCTCGTCGATCACCAGCTCCTTGCCAAGCTCACGGTAGATCTGCTGCGCGTGCCGGCCCATGGCGCGGGAGGCTGCGGTCCCTTCCAGCGGCGGCCGGCGTCGCTCGAAGAGGACCTCCAGCTTGGCGTCCGGCACCAGCTGCTTTTCGAATCGCTCGCGCACCTTCTGCTCGATCCGGTCATAGTCGGCGACACGCAGCACGCGGACATCCGCCATGGCCTTGGTGGTTTCCGGAATGACGTTGCGGTTGGTACCGGCGAGCGCCAGGGTCCAGTTCATCTTGAGCCCAATTTCGGGCTCCGAGAGATCGCGCGTCTGTATGATCTGGTGGGCGAGCTCGATCAACGCGTTCACGCCCCGCTCCGGGGCTGAGCCCGCATGCGATGCCCGGCCGTGCACGGTGAGCGTGACGGAGGCGATGCCGGCGGTCGCCAGCGCCAGCTTGTCGGAGTCCTCGCGCGAGGCCTCGGCCGAGAACACCACATCGTGCTCGCTGCCCAGTTTGGTGATCAGGGCGCGCGAGCCGGGCGTCGAAATTTCCTCGTCGCCGTTGAACAGGACCGTCAGCGTCCCGTACTGGGTGAAATTCAGCGCCTTGAGCATCGAGATGGTGTGAAGAACGAGCGCGAGACCCTGCTTGTCGTCGGCGATGCCGAGACCGTAGGCTTTGTTGCCCTCGATACGGAACGGCTGCTTCGCCAGCGTGCCTTTCGGGTAGACGGTGTCCATGTGGGCCAGCAGGAGGAGCTTCTTCGTGCCCGTGCCCGTGAAGGTCGCGCGCACCACCTTGCCGAGCTTCTCCGGGGTGTCGTCCATCTTGTAGACGTCGGCCCCCGGCTCGATGAACTCCACCGCGCCACCCAGTTCCCTTAGTCTCCGGGCGAGAAGGTCGGCGATGTGATCGAGGCCCTCGCGATTGCGGCTATCGGATTCGATCGACACCAGCTCCTTCAAGGTCTCGAGCAGCGCCGGCTTCTCTTTGACGGCGAGCGAGAGCACGGGCTCGACCGGCGCCGCAAACGTGGGCGAGGCGAGCGCGCAGGCGGAGAGAACGAGAGGAACCGCAAGTCCCCGGCGTAAGCGCGACGCGATTGCGATCAGGGCGCGGCCGCAACTGCGTTCCGCTAGGCGATCCACGATGATCGGACGGAGCATGAGCTCACTCCTCGGCGCAGATTTTTTCCGGCGGCGACGGGCAGTGTCGCACCGGCGGCCGCAACTCTGCAAGGGTGTGGATCGACCGCGGCGGAGCCAGCGGTGCGTCACCAATGGACGGGGACGGCCTATGGGGCGCGTCCGCTGGCCGAGATGATCCTGGCGGGCCGCGTCAAGGAAGGCGACCAGGTCAAGATCGCGGCCGGGCCGCGCGGCCTGATGTTCAATGGCGAGGCGGCGGCGACCGTGGCGCAGGGAGACGGCAGCGCCCGCGCCTACGTAAGTGCGGGCCCGGGACCCGCCGCCGAGTTAGCGCCGCAGCGCCGAGGAGGAGGCTTCGGCGCGCTTTGCGGACGCGTCCCCTCGCTTGCCGGCGGACTTCTCGGCGACCGGCACCGCCGCCGCGGCGCCGCCCCCCATCAGGCCGTCAAAGCGCTCGCGCTCGCGCTCGAAGCTCGCCAGCAGCGCGCCCTCGAGGCTGCGGCCGCGCGGCAGCTTGATGCGGTTCGGATCGACGAAGCGGCCGTTGACCAGGATCTCGTAGTGCAGGTGCGAGCCGGTCGACAGCCCGGTCGAGCCGACATAGCCGATCACCTGGCCCTGGCGGACACGGGCGCCGGGCGTCATCCCGCGGGCGAAGGCCGACATGTGACCGTAGGCGGTCTCGTAGCCGTGGTTGTGGCGCAGCCGGACGTACTTGCCGTAGCCGCCCTCCCAACCGATCCGCTCGATGATGCCGTTGCCGGACGCGAAGATCGGCGTCCCGCGCGTGGCCGACCAGTCGACGCCGGTATGCATCTTCGAATAGCCGAGGATCGGATGGCGTCGCCAGCCGTAGCCCGAGCGCATGATGCCTTCGCCGAGCGGCTTGCGCACCAGGAACTTCTTCGCGCTCTTGCCGGTCTCGTCGTAGTAGTCGACGAGCCCGTCGTCGGGTGACTGGAAGCGATAGTAGCGCCTGGTCTCGCCGCCGACCGTCAGGGAGGCGAACAGCACCTCGCCCTTTTCGCCCGCCTGGTCGTCGTCGCCCCCCGGATAGAGCAGCTCGAACGAGTCGCCCGGCTGCACCCGGCGCTGGAAGTCCACGTCGTAGGAGTAGATCCGGATCAACTCCTCGATCAACGGCCGCGGCACCTGGTGGCGCAGCGCCGTCTCGTAGATGCTCTGATAGAGTCGCACGGCGCCGGTATCCTCCTCCTCGTCGGTCTCGGCCACCTGCATGTTCTCGGCGCTCTGGATGTCGACGGGGACGTACTTGTTGTTGGTTTCGGACAGCGCGACCATCATTTCCGGCGCGCTGTCACCCATGACGATGACTCGGACGGGCTGCGTACGCCGGCCGGCCCCGCTCGGCGCGAGCAGCACGCGCAGCTTCTGCCCCTCCTTAAGGCCGCCTTCCTTGCCACGGGGCCCCAGCGCGCCGGCGATCGCCTTGGCCTCGTCGGGGGAAGCGCCAAGGTCGCGCATGATGCCGGCGGCAGACTCGCCCCGCTTCACGATCACCAGGCGCTCGCTCCACATGTTGCCGCCGGTCACTTGGCTGGCGGTCTTCGGCAGCAGCGTTATGTTCTCGGGCACGACCCGGCTCTCGAAGCCGATTCCGGCATAGAGGTCGAGTTCTCCTTCCGCCGCATAGGCGGACCGGCTCTTGGGGTCGATGCTCGCCATCGCGCGCTGCGACTGGCCCAAGCTCGAGCCCACAAATTCGCGCAGCCGCGCATTGACCTCGCCGATCGGCAGCAGCCCGGCGATCTTGGGGCGTGATGCGAGCGCGCCCGCAAGGTCGCGCATGACGAAGGAGATCTCGGCGTCGTCGATCCCCGGCGCCTCATCGGCCGGCTGCGACCCGCCACTCGGACCCGAGCTGCTGAGCAGACGCGCCACGTTGAACGCCGGCAGGCTGGCGGAGAGCTCGGATGTCGACAGCGACAGGTTAGTGCCGATGCGCACATAGGGGCGCATGCGGACGGTCTCCCGTTCGCCGACCCGCATGGTGATCGGGACACGCACGACCTGGCGCGCCGTATGGGCTTCGGTCACCAGCTGCAGTTTGTCGGTCTTGCGCACGCCTCCCGAGGCGCGCTCGGCGACGCCGATCCGCGGCGGCTCGCTGCGTTCCGGAATGGCCGCGAAATAGGCCTCGCCATCGAGGGCGGCGTAGACCGCTCCGCCCATCAGGGCGGCGCCGCAAAGGCCGGTCAGGATCGTACCGATGTACCAGCGGGCGGAGACGCGCCGACGGTCGATGACGGCGGCGTTGCGTCCGTCGACGGAAAGCGGCGGTTCCTCGCCGGGATCAATCGGATCCGGCTCGGCTCTCCTTCGGTATGAGCCGCCCACCCTGCCGTGGTCCAAGTTGATGGTCCCCTGCCTCGCCGCCGGGAGAGTGTCCCCCTCAGAGGGGCTTTTGACGACGAACGGCCCGCGAAAGCGAGTCGCGGCACGGTGCCCCAAGCTCCGGTCCGTCAGCGAACAAACCCTTGAGAAGGCCGGTTCCTTGACGATCGCCCGCCGTCGCAAACCCCGTGCGGGTAAGAACGCTGGAGGAATATGGCCGCAGTGCGGCACCCCGGTGGTCGGTCACACCGTATCGCGGTCGGTGTTGCTCGACTGCAATCATCGGCGGGGACGGCGGGACGGCGGCCGCAGTTTTGGGCTTGACCCGCGCGCGATTGCGGCCCATATGCCTGCGCCTTGCCGACGCTCGGCGCCGACGCAAATTCGGCGCCGAGATTTGGCCGGGCAGGTGTTGACGGCTTTACCCTAAAGCCTATATAACACCCTCGCGGTGCGCTTCCCGGTGTGGATGGCGTGCCCCCGAAGCCCTCACTGAAATCGGTGACCACGCTTCCGACAAGGTCGGGGGCGCGCGGCTTCGACGGCTTTCCGGTTCACCGGAAGGAGGGAGCCTCTCGGTTCCCGGGCTGTTTGACAGGTGAATCGGAAGAAAGAGAAACGTGGACGGCGGAGTCCTTGCGGGCCGCTTCCTCGGACGGAGCAATTCGTCTCGAAGAGGCGGCCGGACGAGACTTCGGCGGTACACGTTTCAGGTCAACACCTAAGGTCGCCTTGCATGAGCAATCGCGCGGGCGACGCGATGGTGGGACCTCGTCAAACGTGAGTGACCAGCCGGGAAAAGTTCTCATCCAACCTGAGAGTTTGATCCTGGCTCAGAGCGAACGCTGGCGGCAGGCTTAACACATGCAAGTCGAGCGCCCGTAGCAATACGGGAGCGGCAGACGGGTGAGTAACACGTGGGAACG
>CAWBFP010000033.1:312500-372352 GCA_963788095.1 uncultured Alphaproteobacteria bacterium
GCTCGGCGTCCCCGTCGAACACGCCCGCCAGGATCTTGGGCAGGGTCGCGGTAACTGCGTCACCCAGCAGGTATTCGACTTCGTCCGGCGGCCGCCGCAGCAACGCGATCAGTGGGCGGTAAGCTGCAGTCAGCCGCGCGGCGCCGAGGATGTGGATGCCCCGGAACAACAGGCGCTCGGACGCCGGATCGAATTCTTCAGCATGCGCGCGCTCGAAGGTCGCCACGACGTCTCGCTCGATCTCGCTTGCGTAGATCGTGGCGAGGCCCGCAACTTCCGCGGGGAGCTCGGTTTCGTTTTTCAGCGCATCGAGCAGTTGCTCGCGCGTCCACCCGGTCTCGCCCAACGGGGGTGGCTCAAACTCCGCGTCGCTTACGATCGGCTGTGCTTGAGCGCTCATGATCGGACCTCGCGCCGGCTCCGGTGCTCTCGCGGGCGGCCGCAACCGGGAATCAACGAACGCGCAATAGTACTTCCGCGCGCTGAGCCGGCCCAGCGGACCCAGTGAAGAAAATGTGCAAAGATTGGCCGAGTACAGGCCCGAAGGATGGACCCATGTCGCACCAGGACACGATCCGCGACCAGTTCACCCGCCAGGCTGTTCCGTTCTCACAGGTGCCGAGCATTAGGGACGAGGCGGCGCTGGGGCTGCTGGTGGATGCGGCGGGCGCAGCGGCCGGGCAACGCACGCTCGACGTCGCCTGCGGGCCCGGGCTCGTGGCGTGCGCGTTCGCGCGCGTCGTCGCGCATGCGTCCGGCATTGACGCGACGCCGGCGATGATCGAGAGCGCGCGCCGGCTGCAGCTGGACCAGGGGCTGAGCAACGTCGAATGGCACGTCGGAGAAGCCGAGCAGTTGCCGTTCGACGCCGACCGTTTCGACATCGTCACCTGCCGCTTCGCGTTCCACCATTTTGAGGAGCCGAGCCGCGTGCTGGCCGAGATGATCCGCGTCGCGCGTCCCGGCGGCGCGGTGCTCGTGTGCGACGGTTTCGCCTCCGACGATGCCGCCAAGGCCGCGGCGTTCAACACCATGGAGCGCCTGCGCGATCCCTCGACGGTGCGGTTCTTGACGCTGCTGGAGCTGCACGCCCTGTTCTCCGATGCCGGATTGGCGCCGCCGGCGGCGCGCTTCTACCGAGTTCCGGCCGAGCTCGAAGGCTTGATGAAGGTGTCGTTTCCGACCGGCGACGACGGCGCCATCGTGCGCCGCATGATCGTCGCGTCCGCGGCGGATGATTCCCTCGGGATGGGCACGGTGTTCGACGGGGCGCGCTACACCTTCGCTTACCCGGCGGTGGTTGTGGTGTCGCGTAAGCTCGGCTGACTTGGGCGGCCGGCCGCTACCCGTCATTTTTCCCGAGTACGGATTCCAGCCAGCCGACGCCGGCGAGCAGCAGCAAGGCCAGCGCGGAGCCGACCGCGATCGTGATCCAGGCGGCAAGCCCGCAGGCAATCCCAAGCGCGGCGGCGACCCAAACGGTCGCGGCCGTGGTCAATCCCTCGACGGTGCGCGCCTCCGAATCGCGCAGGATGACGCCGGCCCCGATGAAGCTGATGCCCGCCATCACGCCTTGGATGACGCCCTGGATGACGCGAACTCAAGGCGTCCGGGTTTTCCGCCATGCCGTTGACCTGGATGGCCGAGACCGCCGCCACGGCCGCGCCCAACGAAACCAGCCCGAGCGTGCGCATTCCGATCGGCTTGTTCTGCAGGTCGCGATTGATGCCGATCAACATCCCGACCGCGGCGGCCGCGCCGAGGCGCAAGAGAATATCGGTGGTGTCGAGCTGCATGCCGCCTGCCGATGGGGAGCTGTTGCCGAACGACCGATAACCCGTGCGCGCTGCAAAAGTTGCGTGCCGGCGGCCGCGCCGGTGTGACGCACGTCTCCGAGCCCCGGCTCAAGCGTCGGCGCGGTCACGGCTCTCCCACAGCGCCTCAAGGCGACGGCGAAAGGCCTTGGGACGCTCGGCGAACAGCCGGGCGGCAAGCCGTGCCGCGGCCGCGACGTGTGCCGCCCGGCGGGCCTCGATCAGGGGGAGGAGCCGCGAGCGCCAGCGCGCGAGCGGCGCGCGCGGCTTGGTCAAGCCGGCCAGCACGGTGTCGTCCTGGCATGCGCCCAGTCGCTCGCGCAGGCGCTGCGCCTCCCCGGTCCAAACCTTGCCGAAGCGCGGCCACAGCGGCACCACCAGTTCCATCTGGTAGCGATGCACGACCACCCGCTGACGCAGCGCGTGCAGGTCTTCGGGTTCGGCCTGCGACCACTCCGGCGGCAGGGCGCGCCGCGCGCGCGCATAGTTGTCGGCCAATCCACCCGCCACGTCCGCGAACGACACGCGATCGAGCGGCCAGGTCCGGAGGGTCTCGGCCGCGGCATCGAGCGTCGCCCGCACCCGGCCGCGCACCACGTCGGTGAGCGTGGTGGTCTCGGCGGCTTGCTTGATCTCTTCGATCCGGCTGCGCACGCTCGCCAACGACCGTTCCGACAGCGTGGCTCCCTCCCCCTTGCCGAGATCGGCAAGGGCGTCGAGCGCGGCCTGCCCGTCACGCGCCTCGGCCAGCTCGCGGGCGAGGTCGCGCGCCTCGATCCGCAGCCGCTCGGCCTCGTATCCCATTGTCGGCTCGAGCAGCCGCATGAGCGCGCGCCAGCGCTTCATCGCTTTGCGGAATTCGTGCACCGCGACCGCATCGGGGGTGGCACCCTCGTCGATCGCGGTCCGTGCCTCGCCCAGGATGTCGCGCGCCGCCGCCGCCAGCGCGGCGCCGATCTGGCCGTCCGGACGCAGGCCCGGTTTGTCCCCCATGACGGTTTTATGACACCCCCGTATGACGGAATGACGAAGGCCAACGATCGCATAATGGGAGCAGCTGGAACACCGCCACGGGGGCAGAGGAACCCCGCGTCAGGCGGGTGGAATCACCGCGTCCGGGCTTCCCTTGCGGGCTCCGGATTGCTAGATACACGGCGCTGCGCAGGGGCGCCTTGCCCCGGTGCAGGATTTGGCGCGGGGTGGAGCAGCCCGGTAGCTCGTCAGGCTCATAACCTGAAGGTCGTAGGTTCAAATCCTACCCCCGCAACCAAATCACGAGTTTGGTAATCCCGGCTAAGATCGGCATTGGGCGTGTCGGCGTGACCCCCGGCGTGGGCCGTGGGCTCACGCGTGCCCGACCGCCAACGAATTGCGCTGTCCTTGCAGGATCTCCTCCGCCTGCCGGATCATCCGTTCGATGATCTCGCCGGCCGGCGGGATGTCGTGGATCAGGCCGACCGCCTCGCCGGCGATGACGGCCGCGATGTCGAAGTTCCCGGCGGCTCTGGCTGCCGCATATTCGGCGGCGATCGCGTCGCTGTTCTGCAGCATGTCGAGCTCACGGCCCTGCCAGCGACGGACGTGATCGTTGATCAGGCAGCGGCCGGTGAACGGCGCCGGCCACACGGCGCGGCGCGAGATGTCGAAGATCAGCCCCCGGACCGTAGCGCCGCCGGAGGCGGCGACGATGCGCTGCTTGGCCTCGGCGCCGCCGCCGGCTTCCTGACTGGCATAGAATCGCGTGCCGAGGAGAACGCCGGCCGCACCCCAGGCAAGACTTCGCGACCAGCCCGCGGCCGTCGGCGATGCCTCCCGCCGCAACCACCGGCACGCGTCCCGCTGCCAGATCGACGATCGCCGGCACGATATCGAGGGTGCTGCGTGACGCACCGTGCCCGCCCGCCTCAGTGCCCTGCGCAACCAGGAGGTCGGCGCCCGCCTCCAGGGCTTCGCTTGCCATGTCCTCGTTCTGAACTTGGCAGATCAGCAATGCGCCGGCGCTCTTGATCCGTGGCGCGAAGGGTCTCGGATCGCCGAAGGAGAGCATGATCGCGCGCGGCCGGGATTCGAGTGCGAGGTCCAAGAGCTCCGGCTGGCGCGCCAGACTCCAGGTGATGAAGCCGATGCCAAAAGGCGCATCCCCTACGCTCGGGATGAGGGCGTCGATCTCTTGCTTGAGCCAACCCTTGTCACCGTAGCCGCCGCCCAGAATGCCGAAACCGCCGGCGATGCTGACGGCGGCCGTCAGGCGCGCACCCGCTACCAGATCCATGGGCGCGAGGAGAATTGGGTGCCGGCAGACGAGCAGGGCGGTCACTGGGGTGTTGAGCGGCATGTCCGGCCTCCGCGGCTGTCAGCGGAAGGCCAACCGTAGCGCCGGATAACCCTCACGAAAAATGATTACTTCGCCTAAGAGCCGGCCCGCGACCGACTTGATGGGGACGACCGAACTGCTGTCGCGATCAGGTGCGGTCACGCGTCAGGCGTCGGTCCGCCTGCCGCCTCCGGCGACTTCCGGCCACAGGGCACGAACGTCTTGCGGCAGCGCCTCGCGGACCTTTTCGATCCGCCCCGGCCGCAACATGCGTATTGAGCACGCGGAAGACCGCGCGCGCCGCAGCCTCCGGGTTCACCGGCCGGGTGTTGGCAAGGCCACCCGATACCAGCGCCAAGAACTCGTCGCGCGATCGCCATTTCTGCGGCGCCTCGCCCGGCCGAACTGGCCGAAGTAATCTATAGCCCGGTTCATATGCAAATCATCGATGCCCTCGAGGGTGCGGGTCTCAGAGGAATAAAGGCCCTTGGTGGCGGAGGAGAGAATGGGACGCTTTTGGCCATTGGCGAGCCCGAGCGGATACATCACGCTCTGCGGCCGCTCGGTGCCGAACGGACTTCGCTTATGACGCAATTACTGATTGACGACGCAGCGCGCGGCCGGAGCGGAGGATAGGTATGGAGCTGCAGCCTTGGACTACCTCGGAATCGCGGCCCATCTTAAGTGACCGCTGGATCAATGTTCTAGCCGAAAAGTGCCAAACGCCCGACGGCGGTGAAGTCGCGCCGTATTACGTCCTTGACTATCCAGACTGGGTTCACGTTGTGGCGCTCACGCCTGAGGGTCGGGTCATACTCACCCGGCAATACAGGCAAGGTGTGCGCACATTCTCCGTCGAGTTGCCTTGCGGCACCATGCACGGCGGCGAAACCCCAGTCGAGGCGGCCGCGCGAGAGCTGGCGGAGGAGACAGGTTATGTCGGCGAGTCAGGACAGATAATCGCCACCAATTGGGTGAATGCTGCGTCACATCGAAACTCGGTCCACACCATTCTTATTCGCCACGTCAGAAAAACATGCACACCTCATGTCGATCCTGCGGAGATGGTGCACGCGTTCGAGGTACCATGGACGGAAGCGGTGGAGTTAGCTCTCCGAGGAGGAATACAAGCTGCAATGCATGTAGCTTCTGTCCTCTTGGCGCAACGCAAGGTTTTCGCTTGAGCCGTTGATACTGATCTCTGCCACGCCCGCGCAAAGGCGAGCAATGCGCCGGACTTGATCGGGACGCGATGCCAGACGACGATCTCCACTGACCAATAAATGGGGCGAGCCGCATGACGATCCTGACGAAGGCGCTGATCGCGCTGGTCGCGCTGAGCCACATCGGCTTCATGATCCTGGAGATGTTGTTTTGGGATCATCCGGTCGGACGGCGGATCTTCAACATGACGCCGGAGGTCTCCGCCTCCTCGGCGGTGCTGGCCGCCAACCAGGGGCTCTACAACGGCTTCCTGGCAGCCGGGCTCGCCTGGGCGCTGTGGTCCGACCGCCGCGACCTGAAGCTGTTCTTTCTCGCCTGCGTGGTCGTGGCCGGGCTGTTCGGCGGATTGACCGCCAAGACCACCATCCTGTTCACGCAAGGCCTGCCGGCGCTGATCGCGCTCGCGCTGTTTCTCGCGACCACCAGGCGCCCTGCCCTCGCTTCCTGAGCTGCACATCCCGGAGCCAAGCTCTTGATTATCATCACCGGAAGCATCACCGCCACGCCCGAAAATTTCGAGGAGCTGCGCACGCAAAGCCTCGCCCACGTACGCCGCTCGCGCACCGAGGACGGCTGCGAGCATCACTCGGTCCACGTCGATGCAGAGAACGCCATGCGGCTGGTTTTCCTTGAGCGCTGGCGCGACCGCGCCGCGGTCTTTTCAGCCGCCGCGCGGCGGCTCGCCGCCGAGCCGCCTCAGATCGCGATCTACCAGGCGCACGAGCTTGCGATGGGCGATCTACGCGCCACCTAAAGCCCATGTGCGGACGCATCATCCAGAGCTCGGAGCCGCTGCGGCTCGCGATCGTCGACGGCCTCAACGTGCGCGACAGCCGGCTCACCAACGTGCCACGCCGCTACAACGCCGCGCCGAGCCAGGACCCGCTGGTCATCCGCCGCAATCACAATACCGGCGAGCGCTCGCTCGATTTCCTCCGCTGGGGGCTGATCCCCTACTGGTGCGACGATCCGAAGGGCGGGCGCAAGCCGATCAACGCCAAGACCGAGACCATCGCCACCACGCCGACGTTCCGCGACGCCTACCGGGCGCGGCGCTGCATCGTGCCGGTCGACGGCTTCTTCGAGTGGCGCGCCGCCAAGGGCCGCCGGCAGCCCTACGCGATCGCGATGCAGGACGGCTCGCCGTTCGGCATCGCGGGCGTGTGGGAGAACTGGAAATCTCCGTCGGGCGAGTGGATCCGCACCTTCGCGGTGATCACGGTGCCGGCGAACGAGATGGTTGCGCGCATCCACGACCGCATGCCGGCGATCCTGCGGCCAAGCGATTACGACCGCTGGCTCGGGCCGGAGCCCGATCCACGCGAGCTTCTGATCACGTTCCCGGCCGAGCCGATTGCGGATGTGGCCGATCTCGCCGCGGGTCAATTCCTGGCAGAACGACGATGCCGAGCTGCTGACGCCGGTGCAGGAAGAGAGCGAATAGCGAATAGCGAATAGCGAGTAGCGAAATAGAGAATAGCGATAGCGGGTAACGAACAGGGTGGGCCTTCCGATGCCCTTATCTTCTATTCGCTATTCGCTATTCGCTATTCGCCTACTTCGGCCGCATGCTCTGGTCGCCGCCCGGGCTGCCCGGCGGCGGGATCACCGGCATGTTCGATCCGGCGTTCGGGTCCTTCGGCGCAACCTGCATGCCGGGATCGACGCCGGACGGCGGCTTGATCACGCCGTCGCTGCGGTCGAGCCGCTCGCTCAGCGTCTCGCCTGTCGAGGGCAACGAGGGCGACGGCTTAGGCGCATCCGCCTCCGGCTTCTGCAATGTCGTGGCCGGCGCGCGCTCCTGACCGGGCGCGACCCGCACCGTCGCCACCACCACGCCGAGCACCAGGGCCAATGAGGCGATCATCGCGCCCCATTCGGCCAAGCCTTTGATAAAACTCGCCGTTCCACTCGAATTGGCATGCGTCGTCATGGCTCGATGTCCCCGTGCCTGACCAAGGCAAACGTCGCTCGGGGGCCAAGGTTCCTCGGGAAGTAGCGAGGGCGAGGGGTTGTGGCCGCCGGCGGCGGCGATCTCGAGCGCGCGCTTGGCGCTCTCCTGGCCCTTGATGTCGGCGAGGTCGACGGCCGCGTCCTCCCACTCCCGCACCCTTGGCGCCGGGCGCGACAGCACCTGCGTGCCCTTGAAATGATTGGCGAGCTGGATCAGCGAGCCGGGCGCGACGATCGCCATTTCGGGGCTTGCTCAGGCGGCTTCCGGTCCGCACGCGGCCGGACAGATCAAGCCTTCGCCGCGCGCATCGGCGCCGATCGCTGCCGGCAGCACGCCGGCAACCGCCGCGACCGAGCCGTCGAGCGCGAGTTCGCCCATGGGGGCGGCCTCATGCTATACTCCGTGCATGCCCACGACCGAAGATAAACTCGAGAGCTTGTTCGCTAAGGTGCGCACGTTGCCCAAGGAACGCAAAGCGCTTGCTGTGGAGGCGCTCTCTGAGATCGCCGAAGAGGAAGCTTACTTGCTTTCCGACGAGGAACGCGCGGTGCTCGAACCGGGGAGTTTGCGTCCGACGAAGATGTCGACGAGGTCCTCAATAAACCGTGGTCATGAGGCTACGTTGGAGGCTTCGGGCTCTCCAAGACCTTCGCGACATTCGTGACTACATCACTGCGCACGGCTCGCCAACCGCAGCCGACCGCGTACGACGGCATTTGCGCGTCCGTGCCGATCGTCTTCGCACCAGCCCTTTCATTGGCGTCGTCACCAGCAATCGAGACATCCGTGAAGCGCGAATGGCGAATGGCGAATAGCGAGTGGCGAAGGAGCGGATAGGGCGGACATTTCCACTGGCTTGACCCCTTCACTATTCACTATTCACTACTCGCTATTCGCTATTCGCTACGCGGCGCGGCGGATCTGATCGGCGAGCGCGCGGTAGGACAACGCTTCCGCGAGGTGCACGCGGCCGACCTTCTCGACGCCGTCGAGATCGGCGAGCGTGCGCGCCACCTTGAGCACCCGGTGGTAGCCGCGCGCCGACAGCCGCATCGCATCGGCGGCATCGCGCAACAGCGTCAAGCCGGACGCATCCGGCCGCCCCACCTCTTCCAGGACCGGGCCGCTCGCCTCCGCATTGGTGCGAACATTCGCGAGGCCAAGCGCGCCGTAGCGTTCGGCCTGGATCGCGCGCGCCTTGGCGACGCGCGCCGCCACCTCGCGGCTGCCCTCGGTCGGCGGCGGCAGGATCAGGTCGGCGGCGGTCACCGCCGGCACCTCGATATGAAGGTCGATGCGGTCGAGCAGCGGTCCCGACAAGCGGCCCTGGTACTCCGCCGCGCAGCGCGCGTTGGGGCCGCGCCGGCAGGTGAAGCCGGCATCGTTGGCGCGGCCGCAGCGGCACGGATTCATCGCCGCCACCAGCATGAAACGGGCCGGATAGGTGACGCGATAGTTGGCGCGCACGACCGCGATCTCGCCGATCTCGAGCGGCTGGCGCAGCGAGTCGAGCACCTGCGGCTGGAACTCGGGTAGCTCGTCGAGAAACAGCACGCCGTGATGGGCGAGCGAGGCTTCGCCCGGGCGCGCCCTCAGGCCTCCGCCGACCAGCGCCGGCATGCTGGCGGAATGGTGCGGGGCGCGAAACGGCCGCCGGCTGGTCAGCGCCCCCTCGGCGAGCTCGCCCGCGACGGAAGCGATCATCGAGACTTCGAGCAGCTCGGCCGGGGTGAGCGGCGGGAGGATCGAGGGCAGCCGCGCCGCCAGCATCGACTTGCCGGCCCCGGGCGGCCCGATCATCACCCGGGTATTGACTGAGTGCCAACTCAGTATGTAAGAGGACGATCATGACAGATGCCGCCACCGCCCGGCCGAAGGCCTACAGCTACGTTCGTTTCTCTACCCCAGAGCAGGCGAAGGGCGATAGCCTTCGGCGCCAGATCGAGCAAGCCCGCAAGTGGGCGGCTCAGAATGATGTCGACCTCGACGAAGAACTCACGTTCCACGACCTCGGGGTGTCTGCCTACAAGGGCCGGAACGCAGAGGTGGGCGCGCTGGCGGGCTTTCTCAAGGCAGTCCGCGAGGGGCTGATCCCTCCGGGCTCGTTCCTCATCGTGGAGAGCCTCGACCGCATCAGCCGGCAGACTGTACGCAAGGCCGCGCGGACGATGGAGGACATCGTGGAGGCGGGCGTGCAGCTTGTGGACCTAGAGGACGGCGGGACGGTTTACACCGAAGAGAGCCTCGATGACCCGACCGGGTTCCTCATCATGGCCGTCCGCCTAATGAGGGGAAACGCTGAGAGCAAGATGAAGGCGTGGCGGTTGGCGCAGGCGTACAGCGACAAGCGAATGCTCGCGGCGAGCGAAGGCAAACCCCTCACGCGCATGGTGCCCGCTTGGCTGCACTGTACCGGCAAGCGAACCGTACTGATCCCGGAGCGAGCAGCGGTGGTCCGAGAGATATTCGAGAAGGCTGACCAAGGCTGGGGGCAGCACAGGATTGCCCAGGCGCTCAACGCCCGAGGGCTTACACCCTGGGGGAAGGGGAGGAGACAAGCCGCGCACTGGCACCGGTCTTACGTGAAGAAGATACTTACGAACGTCGCCGTCGTGGGGACCTACATGCCCCACACGAGAGCGGGCAAGAAGCAGCGAACGGCTCTTGACCCAATAGTTGGATACTGGCCCGCAGCAGTTGATCAGGACTTATTTGACCGGGTTTCGGCGCGGACTAGTGCGACGGCGCCGCGGGGTCGCAATGCGTCTGCAGAGATCAAGTCGATGTTCGCGGGCGTGCTCAAGTGCATCCACTGCGGTGGGACCACCGTGCGCGTCTCGAAAGGCCGATGGGTGTACCTCGTGTGCTCGCGGGCGAACGCCAAGGCGAACGGCTGTAAGTACCGGGCGGTGCGCTACGCGGACGTTGAGGAGGCGATCACGATAAATGCGCACGCAATCATCGAGAACGCACCCCGAGGCAAGACCACCGAGGAGGTTGAGAGGGATATTGGTCACCTTGACGACCGCCTTTCCGATCTGAGCGACAGACGGCGCGACCTCGTTGACGAGCTTCTCACCACCAAGAGCGAAGCGGTAAGGCAAGAGTTGCAAACGACCGAGGCGGAGTTTGATGCAGCCCGCGCCCGGCTTGCGGAGCTTCGAGCGCGACGGGACACTCTTGGGGATGCGTTCGTCGTCCGCAGGCTCACGCGCCTGAAAGAGGTCCTCACAGCCACTCCACTGAACGCTGCCGAGGCCAACAAGGCTCTGAAGGAGGCAGTTAGTCACATTATTGTAGCGCCGGAGGAGGGTGCCCTGATGATCCACTGGCGGCACTCCGAGGCCGTGGAGCGCGTCCCGTTCTACTCGCGGCATCTCGACTTTGGATAAACAGGGCGACACCATGTCAAAGAACACCTGGAAGCGGCGCACGGACATCGAAGGGTCGGCGTACCGCCCCACAGGTCCGCGGAGTATCGGCGAGAGGGCAAGGGAAAACAAAGGTTTAGCGGAATAATGTCCCATGCGGACAGTTGCAGAGCCAAAACCTACGCAAGCATCTGGAGAAGCTGAGATTTATGTCTGAAATCACCACAATTGTCAACATCGCTAGTATCCCAATTGCCGACATCGTCCAGAGGCCCGAATGGCAGGTTCGCAAGGAGTTGGACGGCCTCACAATCTATCGATACCAAAGCGCGCTTTCGTACTCCGGGTTGCCGCCTATCGAACTGGCGCTGATTAACGGCGCGCTTGTGCTCGTTGACGGCTGGCACCGCCTAGCGGCAGCGCTTCGCCTCAAACGGACACATGTTGAGGCGACGGTAACAGAGATGACGGAAGAGGACGCGCGTTGGAAGGCGGCGGTGGCGAACACTACGCACGGCCTACCGCTGAAGCATCGTGAGCGGCGGGAAGTCTTTCGAACGTATGTGATCACCGGAAGAAACAAAGAAGGCCCGCGGCGATACAAATCCTACCGCGACATCGCCACGGACCTGAACGGTATCGTGGGCAAGTCGACACTCCAAAGGTGGATGGAGCAGGAATTTCCAGAGATAGCAGCCAGAATGGGCCGCGACCGCCGCAGCACCTCAGAGTTACCCGAAACGAAGGGCAAGGGCTCGGTGTCCTACCAGGAAGCGACCGCTTATCTGGAACAGATCATTGCAAGGGCGCGAGGCATGGACGGTAGCGAGCGCGAGGCGTTGGCAGAGCGTCTGGCACTCGCTGCGGCGTCGGTCGCGAGCATCGAAGCGTACAGGCCGCCGCTCCCCGAGGAAGAGGGCGAACCGGTCGAGCTATAGGACAAACCCCCGTCAGGTACTCGGCTTTGAAATCGGATTTATCCCGTGGCAAGCTGCTGCACCACAGGGCTTGTGGTTGTCGTTGTGACAGTCGCGGTGACTGTCGCAAGGGCATTCGGTCGGATCATGCGGTGACATTGCGCTACCCCGCGATGGCTCAATGATTGCGCAACGAGAGCAATCCTTAACATGTTAAGCACGTAGTGTTGGCGCATAGCCCGCGCGCATTGGCGCCGATCGCTGCCGGCAGCACGCCGGCAACCGCCGCCACCGAGCCGTCGAGCGCGAGCTCGCCCAAAACCGTGTAGCCGCTGAGCGCATCGTGCGGGATGGCGCCGATCGCCGCCATCAGGCCGAGCGCGATCGGCAGGTCATAGTGGCTGCCCTCCTTGGGCAGGTCGGCGGGCGCCAGGTTGACGGTGATGCGGCGCGCCGGCAGCGCCAGCCCGGAGGCGATCAGCGCCGAGCGGACGCGCTCGCGCGCCTCGCTCACCGCCTTGTCGGCAAGCCCGACGACATTGAAGGCGCACAGCCCGGGGGCGACCTGAACCTGGACGTCGACCGCCCGCGCCTCGATGCCCTCGAACGCCACGGTGGTCACCCGCTGGACCATCCGGCTCCCCTCAACTGCGCCGGAGCCAGTATAGCCTCAGGTTGCGCCGACGCAAGAACATTTAGGGAACATGCTGGACGCGGCGCTGCCGAGCCGCGGCGGCTACTTGCGCCGCCGCGCCTCGATCCTGTCCCAGATCAGCGCCGCGATATCCGGGCCGCCGACATTGCGCACGGCGCGGATGCCGGTCGGCGAGGTGACGTTGATCTCGGTCAGATAGCCGTCGATCACGTCGATGCCGACGAACAGCAGCCCGCGCTCGCGCAGCGCCGGCGCGAGCGTCCAGCAGATCTCGCGCTCGCGCGCCGCAAGCTCGGTCGGCATCCTGTTGAACGAGCACACAGACCGCGACGGCGACGCTCGTTTTCGAACAGGTGTGCCGGATGGGTCTTGAAGGTAGCGAAGCGGATCGATATGCCATACCGGTCCGGCAGGTCGAAAGCGTGGATCAAGGTGCGGAATCCGAAAGCGTAGCAGCGACAAGGATTGACGACGGGACGTTCTAGATGGCAATGAGCAACTCGCCGGAAAAAACGGATGCTGCCGTTCTATTAGCGCTACTCCAAGAGATCAGGAAGGCGCACCCCAAACCAACTGACCAGCCTGCGGGCGTGGTGCTGGATGAGTTTTCTCGAACGAGCGGAGTGAGACCAAACATCGTCTACGTCGTAATGGAAAGCTGTCAACGCTTGCGCGATTTAATCGGCTTGCTGCCACTATCAACCGAGCGGCATAGAACGGCCTTCATTTCCACAATCAAAAATCTTGAGGACCTTTTCGGGCCATCAGCGATGTTCGTGCGATGGCGAGAATACCTTGGGCGGTTGAAATCACCCGAGCATATCCGGCAGCTTAAGTCTTTGGACTACGTAATCGTTTCACAGAGCTTTTGGCAAGGGGCTAAAATTGAGGCATCGGAGGCGACGCAGCTACTTGACGAACTTGAGGCTGTGGTGGCGAAAAGCCAATTCTCTGATCACGTAAGAGGTATTCCTTCAACTCGAGTTGACAAAATTACGTTACATAATCAAAAATCATGAAAACTTTGGCGCACAGGATTATTGGGCGAGAATGCAGAAGCTCACGGGTCTTTTTGGTTCACTATTCCAAACGATGGACGATGAGGCGAGGAGGCAAGCGCAACCTGTGCTGAGCAAGCTCATGGGGAAAGTTACAGGCAGCCTTTCCATAAGCGCAGATGTGGTGCAACTGGCGACAACTGCTTATGGTTTGTTGCCTAGGGTTTAGGGCCGCCCCATTCATCCTGCAGTTTGCACTAGATATCCTAGGCAATCAACTGAACGGAGCCGAAAATGGATGATCGAGTACTGACACGAGTTAAAGAGAAAGTTAAAAGCCTGCGTATTACATACGATATGAAGTTAACAGCTCAGGCGGAGATGATTTTGGGCGAATGCTTTACAACAATAAAAGAAGACCCTCATATATCATGGCCAACTAAGCAAAAACCTCGCAATTACAGTGTTTTCAGTCGGATATGCTCGACGCCCTTCCGTCGACCTTGGCCTCCTTTGCCAAGGAGCAAAAAATAGAAACTATATCATCTTTTGATTTGCTCCATGGGATGACCCAAATCATCGATCATATATGTCCATTTGAGAAGCCGCGCGTTTAGATCGTCAAAGGTGGCACATGCTCATTCGCAAGTCGCCTGCCGCACTTCGTCCGAAAATGAAAGAGAACGAAAGATGGGCGGGGCATATAACGTTTTTGACCATAACTTCTGCGCTCGCCGCAGCGCTAATAGCAGCTTTCGCCGCTATATTCGCAGATCCTGATAAGATACCTGACGATACCACCGCGAGAGCCCTAATCCTGCTCGCGGCGTTATTCGTCATTTCGACACTTGGTTTGTCCCTCTGGGCCTCCGCAGGTCTGAGCAACTACCTCATCTTGTCGGACCAAATGTCATATGCCGAGCGGTTGAAGAGAGGAGCAAAGATAACTTTTCGCGCAGGTGCCGCGTTTATCATTCTGTTCATTAGTTCGGTTTTTATGCTGGCGTTCCTATCTTGGGTGGCATTCTTCATCGAACCTGCGGCACCAAAGAAGCCGCGCGCCCCGGTACGACCCGCACCAGACATAACTCTACCAAAACCAAGTCCACCACCATTGCCAGAGCGAACTCCGCCACAGCCGATCCCACCACCGCCGCCAGAAGTAACTCCACCACAGCCGATCCCACCACCGTCTCCAGAGGTAACCCCACCACAGCCGATCCCACCACCGTCTCCAGAGAGGTAACCGCGCCAGGCAACAAGAACTAGAGAGTTCTTGAGAGTCTATCCGGAAGCGCCTTGGAATTGTCATTAGCTTCCAGAGTCCCTAGCTATCGGCGCGCTGCAAGAGCATCGCGTTCAAATTCAGCGAAGCGGCCTGTCGGCCTTGGTGTCGCTGATCTATTGTCCCTCAATCCAATTTGAGCCTGCGCGCCAGGGCCGCCAAGGCCCACGCGAGGGCTAGCTCAGCTAGCAGAGGCTCGGGGACATCTGCGGCGGTTCTCTCATTCGGGCGCCTGACTGCACCTACCGCCGCTGCGCCTCGATCCTGTCCCAGATCAGCGCCGCGATATCCGGGCCGCCGACATTGCGCACGGCGCGGATGCCGGTCGGCGAGGTGACGTTGATCTCGGTCAGGTAGCCGTCGATCACGTCGATGCCGACGAACAGCAGCCCGCGCTCGCGCAGCGCCGGCGCGAGCGTCGCGCAGATCTCGCGCTCGCGCGGCGTAAGCTCGGTCGCTTGCGCGGCGCCGCCGCGCACCATGTTGGAGCGCAGGTCGTCAGGCGCCGGCACGCGGTTGACGGCGCCCGCGAACTCGCCGTCGACGAGGATGATGCGCTTGTCGCCGTGCTTGACGGCGGGCAGGAACGTCTGCACCACCCACGGCTCTCGGAACGTGTTGGCGAACAGGTCGTAGAGCGACCCGAAATTGAGGTCCTCGCGCGTGAGCCGGAACACCGCGCCGCCGCCGTGGCCGTAGAGCGGCTTCATCACGATGTCGCCGTGCCTGGCGCGGAACGTCTTGATCTCGGCGAGGTCGCGCGTCACCAGGGTCGGCGGCATCAGCTGCGGGAACAGCATGACGAACACCTTCTCGGGCGCGTTGCGCACCGAGGCCGGGTCGTTGACCACCAGCGTGCGTGGATGAATGCGCTCGAGGAAATGCGTCGCCGTGATGTAGGCGAGGTCGAACGGCGGGTCCTGGCGCATCAGCACGACGTCGAAGGTCGCGAGCTCGAGGCGCGCTTCCTCGCCCAGCGCGTAGTGGCTACCCTCCACGTCCTTGACGGTGAGCGGCCGCACGGACGCGAACACGCGGCCCTCGTGCATCGCCAGCCGGTCCGGCGTGTAGTAGGCGAGCCGGTGCCCGCGTCGCTGCGCCTCCAGGAGCAGCGCGAACGTCAAATCCCCCCGGATATTGATCCGCTCGATCGGATCCATCTGCACCGCAACGTTCAAGGACATGGAGCAACCTCGGGCGGGGAGAATGTAAACGAGCGGTCAACGACTGCGTTGTCATGTTGGCAGCGCCTCGATCACGCGCGCCGGCTCAAGGAAGCCATGACGTTCGTGCCGAAGCGGACGATCGCACCGAAGCTTTACGCCAACTTGTCGCTGCTGGCGACCGGCGCCGCGCTGCGGTTCTTCCTCGGCAATCTGCATGGCGCGTGAGATCCCTCCCCTTTCAGGAACCTGTCCGCATAGCGGATGAAACGGCGGCCACAGCGCGCATCACCTGCTATCGTCGAAGGCCGCCTGGATGTGGCGCGGGATGCGGCGCGGCGCCACCAGCATGACATCGAAACGGATGTCGCGCGCGGCATCGTCGGGATGCGCGGCAAGCCACGCCCGGGCGGCGCCGATGATGCGCCGACGCTGATGCGGCAAAACGGCCTCGGCCGCATCGTCGAGCGTCGCGCGCGCCTTGACCTCGACAAACGCGAGCAGCCGTCGGCGGCGCGCCACGATGTCGACCTCGCCCAGCACCGAGCGCCAGCGGCGCGCCACGATGCGGTAGCCTTTGGCGACCAGGAATGCCGCCGCGCGGCTTTCGGCCGACAGCCCGAGCCGGAAGGCGATTTGCCGCGCCGGCTGCGGCGCCGGAGGCGGCATCGGATCGGCGCCTGGCGGATCAACCCGGCGCGCCATCGTCGGCTTCCTTGGTCAGCGCCAGCGCACGGCGGTAGACCTGCCCGCGCGGCTCGCCGGTGAGATTTGCCACCTCCGCCACCGCGTCCCTGACCGAGGCGCGGGCGAGCGCGGCGCGCAGCAGCGCATCGGTATCGCCCACGCTCGGCCGCTCGTTTGGTGCCGGCGGCGCAATGACGATCACGATCTCGCCGCGCGGCTCGGGCGCACCGGCGTAATCGCGCGCGAGCGCGCCAAGCTCGCCGCGGCGGACCTCTTCGTGCAGCTTGGTCAGCTCGCGGCACAGCGCGGCTTCCCGCGCGCCCAATCCGGCAGCGAGATCCGCCAGCGCGGCCGCCAGCCGCGGCCCGGTCTCGAACAGGATGAGCGTTGCCGGAATGCGCGCGAGCTCGGCGATGCGGCCCTGCCGCGCGCGCGCTTTCGGCGGCAGGAATCCCTCGAAATAGAATCGATCGCTCGGCAGGCCGGCGACCGCAAGCGCCGCCAGCACCGCGGACGGGCCAGGGGCGGCACTGACCGCATGGCCGGCCGCGCTGGCCGCGCGCGCGAGCTTGTAGCCCGGGTCGGAAACCAGCGGCGTGCCGGCGTCCGATATCAGCGCGACTGCGGCACCCTCCTTAAGCTTTGCCAGGATCTTCGGCCGCGCGACCGCAGCATTGTGATCGTGGTAGGGGACGAGCCTTGTCGCGATCCCGTAGTGGTCGAGCAGCTTGCGGCTCACGCGCGTGTCCTCGCAGGCGATCACGTCGGCGGCGGCGAGGATTTCCAGCGCCCGTATGGTGACGTCGCGCAGATTGCCGATCGGCGTCGCGACCAGGTAGAGACCGGGAGCGAGCGGCGGCGCAGCCACGGTTTGTCCGGCAAGCCGGTAGCAGGACTGCTCCCGCGTCGTTGCGGCCGATCCGGCAGTGCGGGGATTCGGCATGGCTCGCGGCACTCTAGCCCGGGCATGGGCGACCGTCATGCGGCCACCGGTGCTCCAACCCATGCTTTTGCACTCGCTTAACAATTCGCTCACACTATTGGACGCAACAGGGTAGAGTGGCGCCGCGAACAGCGCCGGGGGACGCAAAGCCGGTGACGAGGATGCCGCACATGCGCAGATCGCGCGCGCGCGCAACGGCTCGGCGCGCCCTCGCGGCGGCAACGGCGGCCACGCTGCTCGCAGCGTGCAGCATGAGCATTCCGGGCCTGCAGAGCACGCAGCCGCCCGCGCCGCAGCAGCCGGCGGCCGCGCTCGGCAGCGGTCAGGTGCGGGTGGGACTGATCTTGCCGCTGTCGGCGGCCGGCAATGCGGGCCTCGCGGCGCAATCGATGCGCAATGCTGCGGAACTGGCATTGGCCGAATTCAATGCTCCCAATATCCGGCTTCTGGTCAAGGACGACGGCGGCAACCCGTCGGGCGCGCAGACGGCGGCCCAGGAGGCGCTCAACGAGGGCGCCGAGATCATCCTCGGTCCGCTGTTCGGGCCGACGGTCGCGCCGGCCGGCCAGGTCGCCCGCGGGCGCAACGTGCCGATGATCGCTTTCTCGACCGACACCAGCGTGGCCAGCCGCGGCGTCTTCCTGTTGAGTTTCCTGCCCGAAACCGACGTCGACCGGGTCGTCGATTTCGCGGCCTCTCGCGGCAAGCGGTCGTTCACGGCGCTCATCCCCGACAACGCCTACGGCAACGTGGTCGACGCCGCTTTCCGCGAAGCGGTTGCGCGCACCGGCGGGCGCATCGTGGCGGCGGAACGTTATCCGGCCGACCGCGCCTTGCTGCCGGACGCGGTCCGGAGGATCGTGCCGGCGTTGCCGCAGGCCGATGCGCTGTTCCTGCCGGGCGATGCCGACCTTGTGTCGGCCGCCGCGCAGGCGCTCGCCACCAACGCCGTCGACTTCAAGCGCCTGCAGCTCTTGGGCACCGGCCTGTGGGACGACCAGCGCGTCTACCACGATTCCTCCCTGCAGGGCGGCTGGTTCGCGGCGCCGGACACGGCCAGCTACCGCGGCTTCTCGGCGCGCTATCGCGCGAAGTACGGCCAGGATCCGACGCGCACCGCGACGCTTGCCTATGACGCGGTGTCGCTGACCGCGGCGCTGGTGAAGACGCAGGGGCCGCAGCGCTTCTCCGAGCAGGTGCTCACCAATGCCTCCGGCTTTTCCGGCGTCGAAGGCATCTTCCGCTTCCGCTCCGAGGGGACCAATGACCGCGGATTGAGCGTGGTACGGGTGACGCCGTCGGGCCCACAGGTGGTCAGCCCCGCCCCCAAGTCGTTCACCGAACAGGGAACTTGAGCCACGTTCCGCTGGTTTCAGGCGGGCTCGGAATATCAATGGCAGATACATTTTCCATGGAAGTCCGTGACCTGGATCGTGCGTCGCGGACGACTTCGCTCTTGCGATTTGAGACATAAGCGCAACAGTGTGATACTCTGGCGACAATCAAGTCACAGCGGCACCACCGAATCGTCCACGCCAGCTCGGAATATCAATGGCAGATACATTTTTCATCCGTGACTGGATGGCGCGTCGCCCACGGCTTCGCTCTTGCGATTTGAGACATAAACGCAACAGTGCGATACTATAGGCACACACAAGTCACAGCGGCACCCACCGAATCCCCAGCTCCCGCGTCGATTTCACCTGGCTTCGATCAACTTGCTACGGTGGGCGGTATTGTAACGAACAAAACAGGAACGAGCAAGGGCATAGGAGAGACTCAGCGGATTTCGCTGCGCACATGCGGCTGCGTGCGGCTGCCCGTCGCCCTGCGCTCCGGCCCCAGCGCTCTCACGGCAGGACCGGTGCTCACGCGCGAATCGAAGAGTTGCCCGATCACGCCCGGTATGCTGGCGTGCGACTCCCGGATTTCACTTGCTCATCTGGGCTACCGATTATCCGCCCGCCACATCGGCGCCCGCCGAACGCCGCCTCGATCGGGCGGCGGAAGCGCAACGGCTTGAACATCAATGGCAGCTACATTCTCCGCGGACGTCCGTGACCGGATTGTGCGTGCGGTCGCCGACGGCTTCGCCGAACAGACCGCGTTCATCCAGGACCTCGTCCGGTTCGCGTCGAACCGCGGACACGAGCAAGCGCTGCAGGACTACCTGTTCCGCGCCCTGCGCGTGCGCGGCTATGCGATGGACCGCTTCGACATGGACCGCGCGGCGATCGAGCGCCACCCTGGCGGCTCGCGCTTTTCGCCGCAGCACTCCGGGACGCCGATCGTCGTCGGCATTCATCGGCCGCGGGACGAGAAGGGGCGCTCGCTGATCCTGCAGTCGCACGTCGACGTCGTGCCGGCCGGACCCGAGGACATGTGGAGCGCGCCGCCGTTCGAGCCGAAGATCGACGGCGACTGGATGTACGGACGCGGCAGCGCCGACATGAAGGCGGGCGCGGCCGCGAACATCTTCGCGCTCGACGCCTTGCGCCGCGTCGGCGCGCAGCCCGCCGCCACCGTCTATATCCAGTCGGTGGTCGAGGAGGAGTCGACCGGCAACGGTGCGCTGATGACGCATCTGCGCGGCTACAAGGCGGACGCGGCGCTGATCCCGGAGCCGACCGAGGAGACGATCGTGCGCGCCAATGTCGGCGTGCTGTGGTTCCAGATCGAGGTGCGCGGGCATCCGGTGCATGTGCGCGAGATGGGAGCGGGCGCGAACGCGATCGACGCGGCCTATCGCGTCGTCGGCGCGCTGCGCAAGCTCGAAGCCGCATGGAATGCTCGCCGCGGCGAGCACGCTCACTTCGAGAACGAGCCGCATCCGATCAATCTCAATATCGGGCGCATCGAAGGCGGCGACTGGGCCTCGTCGGTGCCGGCGTGGTGCCGCATCGATTGCCGCATTTCGCTGTTTCCCGGGGTCAAGCCCGACAAGGTGGCGCGGGAGATCGAGGACACGGTGGCGCAGTTCGCGCGCGAGGACCGCGTGCTCGCCAACAACCCGCCGCGCATCACCTTCAACGGCTTCTTCGCCGAGGGCTACGTGCTCGCGCCGGGCACCGAGGCCGAGAAGGTGCTGGCCCGCGCCCACCAGGCGGCGACCGGACGCGAGCTCAGGTCCTCGACCATGCCGGCCTATCTCGATGCGCGCGTCTATGCGCTCTACGACCAGATCCCCGCGCTCTGCTACGGCCCGTCGGGCCAGAACGTGCACGGCTACGACGAGCGCGTCAGCCTGGCATCGGTCAGGCGCACGACCACCGCGATCGCGCTGTTCGTCGCCGAGTGGTGCGGCTTGGAGGCGGTGGGCGGCGAGTAGTATGCAGCGCGAATGTCGCTTGCGTTGAGTCACCTCTCCCCGCTTGCGGGGAGAGGTCGGCGAGCATAGCGAGCCGGGTGAGGGGGCATCGTCGGACGCCGTGCCTGGCGGCAAGCCCCCTCACCCGGATCGTCTCGCTTGCGCTCGACGATCCGACCTCTCCCCGCTCGCGGGGAGAGGTGACGCAGCGGCGTCGCCGTGCATCAACACCACTGGGAAATGCGCTAGCCGCTTGAGCGCTGCGAAATGCCGGCATACCGGCACGCTGGCGTGCGGCTCCCGGATTTCGCTTCGCTCATCCGGGCTACGCACCCGCCACATTGGCGCGGCCGAACGCCGCCTCCATCTCGCGGCGGAAGCGCACGGCCTCGTCGCTGGGATCGTAGTCGACGTCCGACCAGGTCAGCCGCTCGCCTTCGGCGACGTCGCGCTTGAGCTTGACGTCGTGCGCCAGGCCGAGCGGCAGGTAGCCGCGCTCGAGCGAGACCTCGGCCGGCGTCTGCTTGCCCCAGACGCAGAAGCCGCCCTCGCCGTCGAGCAACTCGGCTTTCTTCAGGTTGCGCTTGGCGGTCGCGACCACGTCGGAGCGGAAGCCGGTGGGGGCGCCGGTCGGCTCGCTACGCAGCGCCGCCGACGCAACCGAGATGCCGAGCTCGAGCCCGATCATATGGGTCGGACGATAGAGCGCGGCGTAGCGCCCGCTCGCGTCCGGCAACAGGTGATACTCCTTGAAGCAGCGGCGCGCGTATTCGCTCTCGCCCTCGAACACCACGTACGTGCCCATCGCCAGGTTGTGCGGCACGTCACGCCCGTCGCGGTAGACCGAGGACACGACCTCGGTGACGCCGGCCTTCTCGACCGTGCCGCCGTCGCGCTGCGGCTTGCACACGTCGGCCAGCTCGAAGCGGGTGGCGGGCGGAAAGGCGAGGCCGTCGCGCTGCGGCACCAGGCCGGTCGCGTTGCACACCGCCGTCATCTCGATTCCGGACTTGGTGCCGTCGACGAACGAGTTGAACATTTTCGGATTGATCGAGTTGCGGTCCTCGATCTTGAGGTACTTGTCGAGGATCTCCCAGACCGTTTCTGGCGTGGAGCGGTGATAGCTCGGCTCGTAACGGGTGCCCTTGCCGGCCGCGATCACCTTGAAGCCGGCGGCGCGCGCCCAGTCGACCTGCTCGCAGATCAGCGCCGGCTGGTCGCCCCAGGCCAGGCTGTAGACGACACCGGCCGCCTGCGCGCGGCGCGCGAGCAGCGGGCCGGCAAGCGCGTCCGCCTCGACGTTCACCATCACGACGTGCTTGCCGTACTGGATGGCCGCGAGCGCGTAGCGGATGCCGGCGGCCGGGACGCCGGTCGCCTCCACGATCACCTCGATGTCCGCAAACGCAATCAGCGCATCGGCATCGGCGGTGACGTGGGTGGCGCGGGTCTTCATCGCCTCCGAGAGCGAGCCGGCCGCGTATTCGGCCGCGTCCCAGCCGGCAATCGCAAGCTGGCTTTGCGCCCGCCCAACATTGAGGTCGGCGAGCCCGACGAGGTGCATGCCGCGCGTGCGTCGCACCTGGGTCAGGAACATGGTGCCGAATTTGCCGGCGCCGATCAGGCCGATGCGAATGGGCCGGCCCGCCTCTTCGCGCGCAAGCAGCATGGAATGCAGATTCACGATCAGCGCTCCTCGGATCGATCCAGACGACTGACTTTAGCTTCTAGCGCGCTTTTCGCTCGCGTCGAATCACCTCTCCCCGCTTGCGGGGAGAGGTCGGCGAGCGTAGCGAGCCGGGTGAGGGGGCATCGTCGGACGCCGTGCCTGGCGGCAAGCCCCTCGCCCGGATCGTCTCGCTTGCGCTCGACGATCCGACCTCTCCCCGCTCGCGGGGAGAGGTGGCGCAGCGGCGTCGCCGTGCATCAACACCACTGGGGGAAATGCGCTAGCGCGGCGCGGGCGCGCTTGTCGCGGGATTTGCCGCCTTGCTCGCCGCGGCCGCGCCAGACACGACGATTAGAACAGCCACACCACCACGACAATGCCGCCGATCAACCCGATCAGGAACACCGTGGTCCAGAACGCCAGCCGCTTCTCGATGATCTCGCGCGCATAATCCCCGTAGCGGTGGATCAGGGCGGCGACGAGAAAGAAGCGCCCGCCGCGGGTGATGATCGAGAACAGGACGAACAGCGGGAAACTGTAGCCCGCAAAGCCGGAGGTGATGGTGATCAGCTTGTAGGGGACCGGCGTCAATCCCTTCAGCAGAATGATCCACGCGCCCCATTTCGCATAAGCGGCGCGGAAATCCTCGACCTTGTCGCCGTAGCCGTAGAGCTGGATCAGCCACTGGCCGAGCGTATCGTAGAGCAGCGCGCCGATCAGGTAGCCGACGACGCCGCCCGCCACCGACGTGATCGTGCAGACCGTCGCGAAGTAGTAGGCGCGGTCCGGCCGCGCGAGCGAGATCGGGATCAGCATCGCATCGGGCGGGATCGGAAAGAACGAGCTTTCCGCGAACGACACGGCGCCCATGATCCAGGCTGCATGCCGCTTCCCCGCCGCGTCGATGCACCAGTCATAGAGGCGTCGCAGCATGGCGGGCGTGCTTAGCGGGCGAGGAGCGGATTGTCTATCGGATCGGTGCTGATACCGCGGCATCAAGTGCTGACTCGTCATGCCCGTCGCGGGTTGACCCGGGCATCCAACATTCTTCGCAAGAGTTTTGTTGAAGAGATGGATTGTCGGGTCAAGCCCGGCAATGACGATCGTCGTTAGGCTGCCGCCTGTCTCGCGGATCGACGGCTTTCGACTCTCACTCGTCATGCCCGGGCTTGACCCGGGCATCCATCATTCTTCGCAAGAGTTTCTTAAGGGGTGGATGGCCGATGGCCGGGACGACCCTCGCAATCGCTTTGGCGATTGCTCGCCCGGCCATGACGATCGGATAATTCGTCCATAATTGCTGCTGGTAGAGAGATTACCGCGCGGGCAACCGCATGGTCGGCAACAAAATCATTCGGTATTCGGATTGGGGGCCGTTCGATCCGCAGCGTCTTGATGCGCGCATCGAGGTCGACGCGGCTGGGATCGATTTCGGCACGGTGTACACTTGGGAAGCCGAGCACGCCGGCACGCTGTATCAGTTTCTCGGGTGCCGACCGACGCCCGGCAGCTGTGGCAAAGCCATCTTCGATCTTGGCGCGGCGAGCTTGATCCTCACTGGACCGGCGGGTTGGACCGACAATCCGTTGTGGCCGGAGGATCGTGAAGATCAGCCCTCCCGCGGACGATCAGTTCGAGAATGAGCGTCAGCGCCGCTTGCGCACACGCCGGCTGTCGAGCGGGACAACCTTGCGGCGCATGTCGAGCTCGAGAAAGTCCTTCGGGACTTTCTCGGCGATGCCGAGCAGGCGCTCGCGCCGCGCCATTTCCTTCCACACGTCCTGCGGCCGAACCCCTGCCGCCACCCACAGCACGACCAGGTTATAGAGCAGGTCGGCGCTCTCGCGCACCACCGCTTCGGAGCGGTGGTGCATGCTGTCGATGACGACTTCGACCGCCTCCTCGGCGAGCTTCTTGGCGATCTTGCTGCGCCCCGATTTCAGCAGCCGCGCCGTGCGCGAGGTGGCCGGATCCGCATCACGGGCGGCCAGCACGCCGGAATAGAGACGGTCGAGCGAATCACTCATGGTCGGACAATAACTCAAATCGAGTCGCAAGAAGGTTAACGCCACACCAAGGCTTGGGTGTGGTGGTCAAACGAACCCCAGCTATTGTTGTAACGGCAGGCGCGGCGAGCACCCGTCACGCGTTGGCGCCGCGCAGCGCCCGGTCGAGATCGCCGTAGAGGTCCTCGGGGTCCTCGAGGCCGACCGACAGGCGCAGCAGGTCCGGCGGGCACGGCGAGGCGGGCCCCTCGACCGACGCGCGATGCTCGACCAGGCTCTCGACGCCTCCGAGCGAGGTTGCGCGTTTCCAGAGCTCCACGCGCGCCGCGGTGGCGATCGCGGCCTGCTCGCCGCCGTCGACGCGGATCGACAGCATGCCGCCGAACCCCCCCGCCATCTGGCGCGCCGCAACCGCGTGGCCCGGGTGGGCGGGCAGTCCTGGATAAAGCACCTGCGCGATCGCCGGGTGCTGGTTCAGCCGCGACGCCAACAGCGCCGCCGACTCGGCTGAAGTTTTCACGCGAATTTCCAGCGTACGCATGCCGCGCATCAGCAGCCAGGCTTCGAACGGACCGAGGATCGCCCCATGCTTTGCCCTCATCCCTCCGACGCGTTCCCACAGCGCGTCCTTGCGTGCGGTGACGAGCGCGCCCGCGACGACGTCCGAGTGGCCGTTCAAATATTTGGTCGCCGAATGCATGACCAGATCGGCGCCGAGCGCGATCGGCCGCGTGAATACCGGCGTGGCGGCGGTCGAATCGATCGCCAGCACCGCGCCGGCGCGGTGAGCGATGTCGGCGATGGCCGCAATGTCGATCACGTCCCAGGTCGGGTTCGACGGCGTCTCGATCCACACCAGCTTGGTGCTGCCGGGTCGGATCGCGGCGGCGGCCGCGGCCGGGTCGGTGAGGTCGGCGAGGTCGACCTGGTAGCCGTAGCGCGGCGCCTCGGTGGTGAGCCAATGGCGCAATGCCCAATACATCACCTGCGGTGCCACGATGTGGGCCGGCGGGTCGAGCGCCAGGACGGCCGAGGTCGCGGCCGCCATCCCGGACCCGAACAGCATCGCCTCCGCGCCGCCTTCCAGCGCCGCCAGCAAAGCTTCCGCCTGCCGCGCGGTGGCGTTGTCGGGCCGGCCGTAACCGAAGCCGGCCCGATACTGGTTGTCGGGATCGCGCACGAACGTGGTGGCGATATGCACCGGCGGCACCACCGCCTTTGTGGTCGGCTCGACCAGACCCAAAGCCTGGGCGGCGAGCGTCCGCGGTTTCAACGGCGGGCGCGCATGATCGGACATGGCGATCTCCTGGCGCAGCACGGAGGTCAGATGACAGAGGTCAGAGGACAGAGACGCAGGGCTGATTGCCCCCCGCCATCTGACCTCTGTCATCTGTCATCTGACCTCTGTCCTCTGTCCGCCGATCACACCAGAGGCGCCGAATGTTGTAAAATGAAGCCGCCGAGGCGGAGTTCGGTTGCATGTCGGTCACGACGCCAACCCCCCGGTCGGGGCGGGGCTGGTGGAAGATCATCGTGGTTCTGCTGCTCGTTGGCGCGGTCGCGGCGGCCGGCGCGAACATCGCGGTTCCGTCGGCGGCCACCTGGTACGCCGCCCTGCACAAGCCGGCATTCAATCCCCCAGCGTGGCTTCTCGTTGCGGTCTCGGCCGCGCAGTGTGGGCTCCTGGCGCTGGCCGCCTGGCGGGTATGGGAGGCGCCGGCCGCGCTCACGGAAAAGCGCGCGGCCCTCGGCCATTTCGCGATTCAATTGACGCTCGGCGCGCTTTGGACGCTGGTGTTCTTCGGCCTGCAGCGGCCGGTTTCCGGGCTCGTCGTGCTGGCACTGCTGGCCGCCGCCGGCAGCACGGCGCGGCGGTTCTACCTGATCGATCGCCTTGCCGGGTTGATCCTGATTCCCTATGTGGCCTGGGTGGCGTTCGTGACCGTGCTGAACGCCGCCATCGTGGGACTCAATCCGTAGGGACAAGGCCGCATGTCCGCATCGACCTACCTGGTATCGATCGCGATCGGCGCGGTCGCGGTGGTCCTGCTGCTGGGGCTTTGGAACATGATGCGCGGCGGCTCGCCCAACACCTCGCAGCGGCTGATGCGCCTGCGGGTCCTGCTGCAATTCGTGGCGATCGTCATCATCATGACCACGATCTGGGCCATGGGCCGCTGATCGTTAAGGCCGTTCCGTAAATTGTCGGAACCGTGCCAAATCCGCAACACTTGACCGCGGTTTGTCCCTTGCCGCCAGATTTGTGTTGCCGGCCGAATTGGGAGTTTGCTTAAGCTTGGCCGCCAAGCAGGGAGCCAAGGAGCTTCGTGAAAACCTGGCTGGCCAAGTCGACCGGGTGGGCCGCGCCGGTGTGGGTCGCAGCCGCGTTGTGCTTAGGCGCCGCGCGGGCCGCCGATGTCTACTTGCCGACCGGGCCGGCGCTGCTCCCGGATCCAGGAAATTTTTTCGAGGCGCGCTTCGGCGTGTTCGCGCACGGCATCGGCAGTGTCGAGGAGGGCACCGTCGATCTCAACGGAAGCGTGGTCACGCCGCGCCTCGTCCCCGGCGTGACCGGCGCCTTCGGCTTCGTGGTCCCGCGCGTGCACTTTGGCGGCGCCGTCAATCTCGCCGACCGCACCAGCTTCGGCTACACCGGGTTGTTGTGGACCATTCCGGTTTGGGACCGCCTTTTCGCCGAGGCCTATGTGGGCCCGGCCGTGCATAACGGCTCGTTCATCGCCACGCCGACCCTCGCGGGACTCGGTTGCCCGGTGCTGTTCCACTCCGGCGCTTCGGTCGGCTACCGCTTCAGCGAGCGCTGGAGCGTGATGGGGACGTTCGACCGCCTGTCGAACGGCAAGACGCTGTTCGGCGTCAACTGCGGGACCAACCAGGCGCCGGTCGGCAGCAACCAGGGCCTGAACAACTACGGCGTCCGCGTCGGCTACAGCTTCTGACCGCGCCTTCGGCCGCAGCCCGCGGCAGCGAAACCCGTCATCGGGAATTGGCCTGCCCGCGCATGATCCGAACGTTCCGGCGCGCGCTCCCCCGGCTCAAGGCGGGGTCGCTTGGCCGGGATGACACGCAGGGGCCGATCAGTTAGCCCATGAACGAAAGTTGCCGCCTATGGGACTTGCGCCCGCAGTTCCGGCGGCAATGCCGAGAGTCCTCGGAGATGCGATGGGTTTCGCTTTTCGCACAACCATCCTACTTTGCTACCGCCGCGCCCCGCGGATCCGAGGCATCGCATGGTCGTTCTCAACCGCATCTACACCCGCACCGGCGACGACGGCTTGACCTCGCTCGGCAGCGGCGAGCGGCGCAAGAAATACGATCTGCGCGTCGCCGCCTACGGCACGCTCGACGAGGTCACCGCCGTGATCGGGCTGGCAAGGCTGCACACCGCGAACGACCGCGAGCTCGATGCCGCACTCGCGCGCATCCAGAACGACGTGTTCGACGTCGAGGCCGATCTCTGCCTTGCGGAAAAGGGGCCGGGCGGGGCGCGGCTGACCGTGACCGATGCGCAGGTCGAGTGGCTCGAGGGCGAGATCGACCGTTTCAACGCCGGTCTGGCGCCGCTGCGCTCGTTCGTTCTTCCGGGCGGCAGCGCGGCGGCGGCCTATCTGCATCTCGCCCGCACGGTCTGCCGACGGGCCGAGCGGCTGATGGTCGAGCTCAATGACCAGCCGGGCGAAACCGTCACGGCGCCCTCGCTGAAATACGTCAACCGCCTGTCGGATTTCCTGTTCGTTGCGAGCCGCCACGCCAACGACAGGGGCGCCCGCGACGTGCTGTGGCAACCGGGGCAGAACCGGTAGCGATGTTCATCCCGCTCTATGACATCAATCCGCTGCGGACCATCCACCGCGCCGTACGTCACCTACGCGTTGATGCTCGCGACCATCGCGAGCTTCGTGGTGTTCCAGTCCGGGCTGATGGTGCGCGGGGGCGACATCGCGTCGGCCGCGAGCTTCGGCGTCATCCCGGCGGAGCTTCATCTGCACGCCGGCCTGCGCGACACCTTCGCGCTGGTGCCCGAGCCGTTCACCTTCATCACCTATCTGTTCGTGCACGGCGGCTGGATGCATCTCATCGGCAACATGCTGTTCCTCTGGGTGTTCGGCGACAACGTCGAGGACGCGATGGGGCACCTGCGCTTCCTGCTGTTCTACCTGCTCGCCGGCATCGGAGCCGCGCTCGCGCACGCGACCGCCTCCCCGCTGTCGGACGTGCCGCTGGTCGGCGCCTCCGGGTCGATCGCCGGCGTGGTCGCCGCCTACCTGATCCTGCATCCGCGCGTGAAGCTCTGGGTGCTGCTGCTCATGCGCCTGCCGATCAAGATCAGCGCGGTGTGGGCGATCGGCGGCTGGCTGATCTTCCAGTTCGTCATGCTGTTCGCAGGCGGCGACCACTCGACCGCCTGGTGGGCCCATATCGGCGGCTTCGTTACCGGCGCGGTGCTGCTCCCGGTCATGCGCCGGCCGGGCGTGCCCCTGTTCGACCGCGGCCTCGCCGGGCCGCAGGTGCGAACCCTCCGTTGACTCCGCGGCGGCGCGCGGCCATTACGGTTCGCCCTGTGGCGCCTTTCCCGTGCCACTCGAGAGAGCGCTGTCGCCATGAAGATTCTCGTGCCCGTCAAGCGGGTGGTCGATTTCAACGTCAAGGTTCGCGTCAAGGCCGACGGCTCCGGCGTCGAGCTGCAGAACGTCAAGATGTCGATGAATCCGTTCGACGAGATCGCCGTCGAGGAGGCGATGCGTCTCAAGGAAGCCGGCAAGGCGACCGAGATCGTGGCGGTATCGATCGGGCCGCAGCAGGCCCAGGAGACCATCCGCACCGCGCTCGCCATGGGCGCCGACCGCGGCATCCTGGTCAAGACCGACGGCGCCGTCGAGCCGCTCGCGGTCGCCAAGATCCTCAAGGGCATCGTCGAGGAGGAGAAGCCCGGACTGGTCATCCTCGGCAAGCAGGCGATCGACGACGATTGCAACCAGACCGGCCAGATGCTGGCGGCGTTGCTCGGCTGGCCGCAGGGCACCTTCGCCTCCAAGGTGGTGATCGACGGCGTCGGACCTGACCGTCACCCGCGAGGTGGACGGCGGGCTGCAGACCGTGAAGCTCAAAGGCCCGGCGATCGTGACCACCGACCTGCGGCTCAACGAGCCGCGCTATGCCAGCCTGCCGAACATCATGAAGGCCAAGAAGAAGCCGATCGACGAGAAGACGCCCGCAGAGCTACGGGGTCGACGTCGCGCCGCGGCTGGAGGTGCTCAAGACGGTCGAGCCGTCGAAGCGGCAGGCCGGGGTCAAGGTCGCGTCGGTCGCCGATCTGGTGGGCAAGCTCAAGAATGAGGCCGGCGTGCTCTGAAGCCGGAGCGTACGGAGACGGGTGACATGAAGATCCTGCTGGTCGCCAAGCACGACAACGCCGTCCTCAAGGATGCGACCCACAAGGCGCTCACCGCCGCGCGCGAGCTCGGCGGCGACGTCGCACGTGCTGGTCGCCGGCAAAGGTTGCCGCAGCGTCGCCGAGGAAGCCGCGAAGCTCGAAGGCGTCGCCAAGGTGCTGCTCGCCGAGCACGAAAGCCTAGAGCACCGGCTCGCCGAGCCGACCGCGGCGCTGATCGTCTCGCTTGCCGGCGCCTACGACGCGATCGATGGCGCCGGCCACGACCACCGGCAAGAACTTGATGCCGCGCGTCGCCGCCCTGCTGGACGTGATGCAGATCTCCGACATCACCAAGGTGATCGCGCCCGATACGTTCGAGCGGCTGATCTATGCCGGCAACGCCATGCAGACCGTTCGCTCCAAGGAGCCCAAGAAGGTGATCACGGTGCGCACGGCGGCATTCCAGGCGACCGGGGGCGGCGGCAGCGCGCCGATCGAAACCGCGGCCCCCGCCACCGACCCCGCGCTGTCGAGCTTCGTCGGCGAGGAGCTGTCGAAATCGGAACGGCCTGAGCTGACCTCGGCCAAGATCATCATCTCGGGCGGCCGCGCCATGCAGAGCCGCGAGAACTTCGCCAAATATATCGAGCCGGTGGCCGACAAGCTCGGCGCCGCGGTCGGCGCCTCGCGCGCCGCGGTCGATGCCGGCTACGCGCCCAACGACTGGCAGGTCGGGCAGACCGGCAAGGTGGTCGCGCCCGAGCTCTACATCGCGGTCGGCATTTCGGGCGCCATTCAGCATCTTGCCGGCATGAAGGATTCCAAGGTCATCGTCGCCATCAACAAGGACGAGGAAGCGCCGATCTTCCAGGTCGCCGATTACGGCCTGGTCGCCGACCTCTATCAGGCGCTGCCGGAGCTTGCCGCCGAGCTTGGCAAGCTCGGACGGTGATCGACGCAAAGAACGAGGCGGTGGCCGATTGGCGGCTCCTCCGAGATCGTCGTAGAACACCGGGTTCGCGAGCTCGCGCCGCGCGTCAGATCGGACGGACATCATGGAGCCCCAGATTCGCAAGGTCGGCATCATCGGCGCCGGGCAGATGGGCAACGGCATCGCCCATGTCTGCGCGCTCGCCGGCTTCGACGTGCTGCTCAACGATGTCGCGCCCGACCGCATCAAGGCCGGCCTTGCCACCATCAACGGCAACATGGCGCGCCAGGTCGCCAAGAGCCACCTCACCGAGGAGGCGCGCAAGGCCGCGCTCGCGCGCATCACGCCGGCGGAGTCGCTCGACGACCTCGGCGACTGCGACCTCGTGATCGAGACCGCGACCGAGAAGGAGGACGTCAAGCGCGCGATCTTCGCCGAGCCTGTGCCCGGCGCTGAAGCCGGACGCGATCATCGGCACCAACACGTCGTCGATCTCGATCACGCGGCTCGCCTCGGCGACCGACCGGCCGGAGCGCTTCATCGGCATCCACTTCATGAACCCGGTGCCGGTGATGGAGCTGGTCGAGATCATCCGCGGCATCGCCACCGGCGACGAGACCTTCGAGACCACCAAGGCGTTCGTCGGCAAGCTCGGCAAGACCATCGCGGTGGCCGAGGATTTTCCCGCCTTCATCGTCAACCGCATCCTGCTGCCGATGATCAACGAGGCGATCTACACGCTCTACGAGGGCGTCGGCAACGTCGAGGCGATCGACACCGCGATGCGGCTCGGCGCGCACCATCCGATGGGCCCGCTGCGAGCTCGCCGACTTCATCGGCCTCGATACCTGCCTCTCGGTGATGCAGGTGCTGCACGAGGGCCTTGCCGACTTCGAAGTACCGCCCCTGCCCGCTGCTGGTGAAATACGTCGAGGCCGGCTGGCTCGGCCGCAAGACCCAGCGCGGCTTCTACGACTATCGCGGCGACAAGCCGGTGCCGACGCGCTGAAACTCGTAGGGTGTGCAAAGCGCCGCGAAGCGCGCGTGCCCCTACGAATTTGCAAATGTCCGCAACATCCGCACAGGCGCGCTGACCTATCCGATCGTCATGGCCGGGCTTGTCGCAGGCTTATCCCGGCCATCCATCGCTTAAGAAGATCGTTGCGAAGAACGCGGATGCCCGGGTCAAGCCCGGGCATGACGAGTGAGAGTCGAGAGCCGTCGATCCGCGAGACAGCGACGCGGCAGCCTCCTAGCGACGATCGTCATTGCCGGGCTTGACCCGGCAATCCATTCTCTTCGACAAGACTCTTGCGAAGAATGATGGATGCCCGGATCGAGCCCGGGCATGACGAGTCGAGTCGAGAGCCGTCGATCCGCTGAGACAGCGACGCGCCAGCCTGGCGACGATCGTCATTGCCGGGCTTGACCCGGCAATCCATCTCTTCAACAAGACTCTTGCGAAGAATGATGGATGTCCGGGTCAAGCCGCGACAAGCGCGGCTGCAGTGAGCGAGTGCCGTTGACCAGCAGCGCGATGCGGCGCCTCGCGACAGCGACGTCGCCGGCCATGAGCGACGATCGTCATTCTGCCGCGCAATGATCCCGGCATGATGGCATTCTCTTCCACAGTTGAACGTCGAGCCGTCGACCAGAGACGGGCGCCCGGCGAACGCGCCGGGTTGCATGATCGCGCCACAAAACTCTTCGAAGAATGATGCGATGCCCGCGGTCAAGCCCGGGCATGACGAGTGCGAGTCAAGAGCCGTCGATCCGCGAGAGACAGCGACGCGCGGACTCTTCAGCGAGACGTCATTGCCGGGCGAAGCCGGCAATCCATTCACGTTCAACAAAACTCTTGCGAAGAATGATGGTCTCGTGTCAAGCCCGGGCATGCCGCGTCGAACCGTGGTCTTCGTCAAGCGGAACCGCCGCCCGCCCTTCGGTCGAGGCGAAGGATGTGGCCGATCCACCGCGCAGGCCGGCCGTCGATCGCCGCCAGCCCGAGCCCGATCACCAGCATGCCGGCGAACTGCCGCGGCGCAAGCGTCTCGCCGAGCATGCCGACGCCGAGCAGGATCGCACTCACCGGAATGAGAAAGGTGACCAGCAGCAGGTTGGTCGCTCCCGCGCGCGCCAGGACGCGAAAATAGATCAGGTAACCGAGCGCGGTTGAAAGCACCGCCAGTCGCCACGATCGATCCGAGCGTGGCGGGCGACGGCGGCGGCAGCATCCATGGGCGGTCGATCAGCAGCACCAGCGGGAGGAGCATCAGCGCCGCCGTGGTCATCTGGCCGGCCGCGACCGTGACCGCCGGCTCGCCCGCGAAACGCCGACCGTAGACGCCCGAGAACGCATAGAACAGCGAGGCGACCAGCATCGCCAGCTGCGCCATGACGTCGGTGCCGATCTGCCGCAGCAGGTCCGGCCCGATCATGATCACCACCCCGGCGAAGCCGGCTCAGCGAGTCCGACCGCCCGACCACGCGTGAGCTTGTCGTCGGTGGTTGCGACGTGCGCGACCATGACGGCGAACAGCGGCGTGGTCGCATTCAGGATCGAGGCCAGCCCGCTGGTGATGTGCTGCTGGCTCCACACGATCAGGCTGAACGGCACCACATTGTTGAGGAAGCCCATGCCGGCGAGCGCGGCCCAGGCCGAGGTTTTGCGCGGCAGCGACAAGCCCATGGCGCGCGCGGCGAGGATGAGCACCAGCGCTACCAAGTCCCACCCGCGCGCACACAATGGTCAGCGGCGGCAGCTCGAACAGGGCGACCCGGTTGAAGAAGAACGAACCGCCCCAGAGCACGGACAGCAGCACCAGCAGCAGCCATTCGGCCGCCGACATGGTTGGGGATTTGGCAGTCCGCGGGCTCACGAGTACGACACGCTACAACCCGGCTGACGCGATGCCACCCGAAACCCGGCCGCAATATGGGTCAGGATTTCCCGAGCGCCGCCTCCAGCGAGCTTCACCGCGTCCTCGCTCGCCCATTCGGCCGGGCCTGCAAGCGTCGCGATCTCGCAGCCGGCAGGGTCGACCAGCAGCGTGGTCGGCATGCCGAAGGCCTTGCCGGCGACCTTGAGGTCCTGGAACACCTTGGCGCTCGGGTCGGCGTAGTAGCCGAGGCGGTCGATCCCGACCTCCTTCAGCCAGGCCTTCGGCTTTCTCGAGGTCGCGGGTGTCGATGTTGACGGCGACCACCTGGAAGGCGGCGCCGCCGAGCTTCGCCTGCAGCGCGTCGAGCGCCGGCATCTCCTTGCGGCACGGCACGCACCAGGTGGCCCAGAGATTGAGCAGCACGGTGCGGCCGCGCCAGTCGGCCAGCGGTCTCGGCTGCCCGTCGGCGTCCTGGAAGGTCAGATCGGGCAGCCGCAGCGGCTCGCTCGGCGACCGCGACCGCGGCCACTTCGCCGCGCGCCAGCGGCGCCAGCCGCTGCGCGAGTGTCGGCAGCTGCCGGCAGGCACGCGCCGGCCGGCCGGATTGCGCTGGAAGGCCGCGATCCCGTATACCGCCGCCAGCCCGCCGAAGACGACCCGAGCGACGGCCGACGACCGCCGTGGCGATCGCGACGCCGGCGGCGTGCGCTTGGCGCGGTGCGACAGTCATGCGGGAACATCGGTAGCGGGCAAACCTCGGTGACGGCGCATGAGCAACAAGATGTGGGGCGGGCGCTTCAGCGTCAGGCCCCGACGCCGATCATGGAGGAGATCAACGCCTCGATCGACTTCGACCGCCATCTTTACCGCCAGGACATCGCCGCGCTCCAAGGCCCATGCCGCCATGCTGGCCAAGCAGGGCATCATCTCGGCCGAAGATGCGCGGCAAGATCGCTCACGGTCTAGACACGATCCTGTCAGAGATCGAGGCCGGCACGTTCGAGTTCAAGCGCGCGCTCGAGGACATCCACATGAATGTCGAGAGCGCGGCTGGCGGAGTTGATCGGGCCGGCCGCCGGGCGGCTGCATACCGCGCGCTCGCGCAACGACCAGGTGGCGACCGACTTCCGGCTCTGGGTGCGCGACGCGATCGACGGGCTCGACGCGGCGCTCGCCGACTATCAGCGCGCGCTCGCCGAGAAGGCGCTGGAGCACGCCGCGACCGTGATGCCGGGCTTCACCCACCTGCAGACCGCGCAGCCGGTGACGTTCGGCCATCACCTGCTCGCCTACGTCGAGATGGCGGCGCGCGACCGCGGCCGCTTCGCCGATGCGCGCGACGCGGCTCAACGAAATGCCCGCTCGGCGCCGCCGCGCTCGCCGGCACGTCGTTCCCGCTCGACCGCGACGATGACCGCGAAGGCGCTCGGCTTCGATGCGGCCGATGGCGAACTCGCTCGACGCTGTCTCCGACCGCGACTTCGTGCTGGAGGCGCTGGCGGCCGCGGCGATCACGGCGGTGCACCTGTCGCGCTTCGCCGAGGAGATCGTGCTCTGGTGCTCGCCGCTCGTCGGCTTCGTCACGCTGTCCGACAAGTTCACCACCGGCTCCTCGATCATGCCGCAGAAGCGCAATCCCGACGCGGCCGAGCTGGTGCGCGCCAAGACCGGGCGCATCGTCGGCGCGCTCGCACGCGCTGCTGATGGTGATGAAGGGGCTGCCGCTCGCCTATCAGAAGGACATGCAGGAGGACAAGGAAGGCGCGATCGACGCGCTCGCGGCGCTTGTCGCTCGTCGCTCGCCGCCATGACCGGCATGGTGCGCGACATGACGCCGGACGCGGCGCGCATGAAGCAAGGCGGCCGGGCGACGGCTACTCGACCGCGACCGATCTCGCCGACTGGCTGGTGCGGACGCTCGGGCTGCCGTTCCGCGAGGCGCATCACATCACCGGCCGCATCGTCGCGCAGGCGGCGGCGGCAAGGCGTGCCGCTGCAGCCGGCTGCCGCTCGCCGACATGCAGGCGATCGAGCCGCGCATCACCAAGGACGTGTTCTCGGTGCTGTCGGTCGAGCGCTCGGTCAAGAGCCGCATCAGCCAGGGCGGCACCGCGCCCGGACAACGTCCGGCGCGAGGCCAAGAAATGGCTGAAACGGCTGGAGAAGGAGACCCGATAGCCGGATTCAATGCGACTGGCGCACGCGACAGGGCGATAGCACGTCTCGGAGCACTGGAGCGTGATGACTTTTCTTCGGATCGTCATCCCGCTCCAGCCCGCTGGTGGAGCATGATCTTTCTCCGAAAACCGGTGTCCTCATGCTCTGGCGGTGGCGCCAAATTAGACCAGCTCGAGCCGCACCTTGCGGCCGACCATCGCGGCGGCGCGCTGCAAGGTTTCGATCGTAACGTTGCCCTTCTCGGGATCGAGGATTCGATCGACTTGGGCGCGGCTTGTTTTCATCAGCTCGGCCAAGCGCTTTTTTGTCATTCGCTTTGCCTTCATCTCTTGAGCAAGCTGCCAAGCAATCACTTCCTTGATGGCCTTCGCCGTCGCTTCCTCAAGGATGCCTTCTTCCTCGAGGAAATCCTCCAATCTCGTGCCGACCCGCGCTTTCTTGAATTTCACCACAGCATCTCCCGCAATCTTCTTCGAGCCAGCGCGATGTCGCCCGGCGGCGTCTTCTGAGTTTTCTTGATGAAGCCGTGAAGCACGACGATTTGTTGCCCGTCGGTCGCGAACAGCAAGCGTGCCGTCCGTCGGCTCGGAAGCACGCACCGCACCTCCCAAATGTCGTCGGCAAGCTTGCGCACCAAGGGCATCCCGATCGGCCATCCAAACTGAACTTTCCGAAGGTCCGCGCCGATTGCAGACCGGTCGCTCTTGTCCAATTCCCGCAGCCATTCCCCAACCGGCTCGCGGCCCGCGTTCGATCGCCAAAAGGCGAGCGGAAACGCTTTCAGACGGTCGGTCATCTAAGCGCCTTGTGTACCATTTAAGATACAAAAAGCCAAGATCGAGGGATTGGTGGCAGCACGTTCGACGACTCTGATGGCTAAGTCCCAATTCTCGCCATCACCCTCTGATCTGCTATGTTGCATCGCGCCAAGGAGTTGCCATCCGTGATCCGTTTCCGCAGATCCTCGCCGTCATGGTTGGCGCTCGCCGCCGTCCTGGTGCTGGCCTTGAGCGTTGCGGCCTGTGGACGCAAAGGCCCGCTGGAACTGCCGGCCTCCGCGGCCGAGCCGGCGGCGGTCGCCGGACCGCCGGCTCCATGGGAGGAGCAGCGCGCCGTCGAGGCCGGAGGCCAGGCAACGGTCCGCCCGGCCGGCCGCCCCAACGACCCTTACGTCAGGAACGCGCCCGCCGCCACGCAGCCGAGCATCCTCGACTGGCTCGTCAACTGAGCGTCCGATGCATCACTTCGCCTACCGGGACGGCGTGCTGCACGCCGAGGCGGTCAACCTGACGGCGCTCGCGGGCGAAGTCGGCACCCCGTTCTACTGCTATTCCACGGCGACGCTCGAGCGCCATTTTCGGGTGTTCGCCGGCGCCTTCGCCGACGTGCCGTCGCTGATCTGCTATGCCATGAAGGCGAATTCCAACCAGGCGGTGATCAAGACGCTGGCGCGGCTCGGTGCCGGCGCCGACGTGGTGTCGGAAGGCGAGCTCAAGCGCGCGCGCGCCGCCGGCGTCTCCGCCGACAAGATCATGTTCTCGGGCGTCGGCAAGACCGCGCGCGAGCTCGCGCTCGCGGTCGACGAGGACATCCTGTGCGTCAACGTCGAATTGGAGGCCGAGCTCGAGCTGTTGTCGGCGATCGCCGCGTCGAAAGGGAGGCGGATCGACGTTTCGGTGCGCGTCAACCCGGATGTCGACGCGCGCACCCACGCCAAGATCGCCACCGGCAAGGCCGAGAACAAGTTCGGCATCCCGATCAGCCGCGCGCGCGCCGTCTATGCGCAGGCCGCGAAGCTTCCGGGGGTCGAGGTCGCCGGCGTCGACATGCACATCGGCAGCCAGATCACCGAGCTCAAGCCGTTCGACGATGCCTTCGCGCTGCTCTCCGGCTTCGTGCGCGCGCTGCGCGCCGACGGCCACACGATCTCGCACGTCGACCTCGGCGGCGGCCTCGGCATCCCGTACCGCGACGGCAACGAGCCGCCGCCGCATCCGGACGAGTATGCCGCGGTGGTCAAGCGCGCGACCCGTGACCTCGATTGCACGCTGATCTTCGAACCCGGGCGGCTGATCGTCGGCAACGCCGGCATCCTCGTCACCCGCGTCATCGACGTGAAGCGCGGCGAGGCCAAGACCTTCGTGATCGTCGATGCGGCCATGAACGACCTCGTGCGCCCGACGCTCTACGATGCCCATCACGACATCTGGCCGGTGCAACGAGCCCGGCGCGGCGGCGCCGCGCGTCACCGCCGACGTGGTCGGGCCGGTGTGCGAATCCGGCGATTTCCTCGCCCTCGACCGCGACATGGTGGCGCCGCGGCCGGGCGACTTGTTGGCGATCATGTCCGCGGGCGCCTATGGCGCGGTGCAGGCCGGCACCTACAACACCCGCGCGCTGGTGCCGGAAGTCTTGGTGCGGGACGTCCAATGGGCCGTGGTGCGGCCGCGGCTGGAGGTCGACAAGCTGATCGCGCTCGACCGGCTGCCGGCGTGGCTGTGAGGCAAGGCCCCGCCAGTTGATTTGCCGGCGGCGTCGGCTTGCGCCCTCACAGGGAGGCAGTACGCGCTCCCTTCCCCGCGGGCGGTCGGCGGCGCCCGAACGAGGCCGAGCATCCCGCCGCGATCGTTGCCGGCGGTCGAAGTGTTTGTTTGCAAGGGAGAATGCGGCCGGGGTGCCTGCCTCGAAGTCGGCTCATTGGCGGTATTCAATGGCCATCCGGGGGGCCGGCCTGAACCTTGCAAGTCGGCCAAGCGTTTGTGAGTAGTCATCGGCCGGCAACACGGTTAGATTCGAGGCCGAACCGGAGCAGGGACGTGACAGGAAGGCCTTCGGTACTTTCGAGCGATCCGCGCCGCCGCCTCGATCCGCCCGTCGGCGAGGCCGTGCTGTCGCGCGCGCTGACGCGAGCCTGGTGGGCGGTGCTGTGGGAGCGGCTGTGGCCGCCGCTGGCGACGCTCGCGACCGCCATCGGCGCCTTCCTGATCGCCTCATGGGCCGGGCTCTGGATCACGCTGCCGCCGCTCTGGCGCGCCGTGGGGGTAGGCCTGTTCGCACTGCTCGTGCTGGCGAGCGCGGTGCCGTTGGCGCGCCTTGCGCTGCCGGGCCGCCGCGATGCCTTGCGACGGCTCGACCTGCAAAGCGGGCTGCCGCATCGGCCCGCGACCGCGATCTCCGACAATGTCGCGGACGGAACCGAGGACAAAGGCTCGCTCGCGCTCTGGCAGGCCCATATGGTGCGCTCGCTCGCCGCCGCCAGTCGCCTGAAGGCCGGGCGTGCCGCAGCCGCGGCTGTTGCTGCGTGATCCCTATGCGCTGCGCGCCCTGGTCCTGATCCTGGCGATCGCCACCTTCATCGGCGCCGGCCGTGAGCGGCTCAGCCGCATCACCGCGGCGTTCGACTGGCACGGCGCCGTGCAGGCCGCCAATTTCCGCATCGACGCCTGGGTGACGCCGCCGACCTATACCGGCAGGCCGCCGGTGATCCTGCCGGGCGTGCGCGTCGGCGAGCAGGCGCGCGAGGCGCGCGCCCTTGCGGTCCCGACCGGCAGCGTGCTGGTGATCCGCGCCACCGGCACGCGCCTCGATCTCGCGACCACCGGCCTGACCGAGGGCGGTCCGGACCAGGGCACCAGCCGCGTGCCCGCCGGCACCGAGGAGCGCCGCTTCACCATCACGGAAGACGCTTCCGTCACGCTGCGCGGCGTTGCCAACGCGCCGACCTGGACGTTCACGGCGATACCCGATCGCGCGCCGACGATCGCGCTCACCAAGGATCCGGAGCCGCAGGCGCGCGGCGCGCTGCAACTCGCCTACAAGGCCGAGGACGACTACGGCGTCACCTTCGCGGAAGCGCAGTTCGAGCTCAAGGGCGCAGCGGCCGCGAGCAGCAAGACGGCCCGGCCGCTCTATGGCGCGCCGAACTTCTCGCTCGCGCTGCCGCAGGCGCGCACCCGCAACGGCGTCGGCCAGACCATCAAGGATCTGTCCGAGCATCCCTGGGCCGGCGTCGACGTGACGATGACGCTGTTGGCGCGCGACGAGGCCGGCAACGAGGGCCGCAGCGCGCCGCACGAATTCAGGATCCCGCAGCGTCCGTTCTACAAGCCGGTGCCGAAGGCGCTCATCGAGCAGCGTCGCATTCTGGCGCTCGACGCCGAGGCGCGCGGCCGCGTGCTCATTGCGATCGACGCGCTCACGATCGCGCCGGAGCGGTTCACCCCGGAGACCGGCGTCTATCTCGGGCTTACGCGCGATCTACTGGGTGCTGGCGAGCGCCAAGAGCGACGACGACCTGCGCGAGGTGGTCAATCGCCTGTGGGCGATGGCGGTGCAGATCGAGGACGGCAATATCTCCGACGCGGAAGCGGCGTTGCGCGCCGCCCAGGACGCGTTGCGCCAGGCGCTCGAACGGGGCGCGAGCGAGGAGGAGATCAAGCGGCTCATGGATCAGCTGCGCGCCGCGCTCGACAAGTTCCTGCAGGCGCTGGCCGAGGAGCTGCGCAAGAATCCGCAGCAGATGGCGCGGCCGCTCGACCGCAACATGCGCGAGCTGCGCCCGCAGGACCTGAAAAGCATGCTCGACCGGCTGGAGAACCTGGCGCGCTCCGGCAACAAGGACGCCGCCCGCCAGCTGCTCGAGCAGCTGCAGCAGATGCTCGAGAACCTGCAGATGGCCCGTCCCGGCCAGCAGGGCGACATGGACGACGACATGATGTCGGCGCTCGACGAGCTCGGCGACATGATCCGCCGCGAGCAGCTGCTGCGCGACCGCACCTTCCGGCAGGGCCAGGACAGCCGGCGCGAGCGCCAGCAGCGCGGCCAGCGCGGACAACGCGGACAGCAGGGGCAGCAAGGCGAGCAGGGCGATCAGCAAGGGCAGCAGGGTTTCGACGAGCTCCGCCAAGGCCAGCAGGCGCTGCGCGAGCAGCTCAAGAAGCTCTTGGAGGAGCTGCGCAAGCGCGGCCAGATGGGCCAGCAAGGCCAGCAAGGCAAGCAGCCCGGCGAGCAGGGCGAGGACGGCGCCGACGCGCTCGGCCGCGCCGAACGGGCGATGCGCGACGCCGAAGGCCAGCTCGGCGAGGGCGACGCCGATGGCGCGGTCGATTCGCAAGGGAAGGCCATCGACGCCATGCGCCAGGGCGCGCAGGGGCTGGCGCAGCAGATGGGGCAGGATGGCCCCAACGGCCCCGGGCCGAACGGCCGCCCCGGCCGCATGGGCCAGTCGCGCGCCAACCAGGACACCGACCCGCTCGGGCGCCCGTTACGCGGGCGCGACCTCGACGACGGCCTCACCGTCAAGGTGCCGGGCGAGATCGACGTTCAGCGCGCGCGCCGCATCCTGGAAGAGCTGCGCCGGCGCTTCGCCGATCCGCTGCGCCCGCAGCTCGAGCTCGACTACATCGAGCGGCTGCTGAAGGATTTCTGAGACTGTTCTAGCGCCAAACCCCGTCCGTCATGGCCGCGCTTGTCGCGGCCATCCATGTCTTGCTTTGCTTTGTGCCGCGTAACGAAAGCAAGACGTGGATGCCCGCGACAAAGCGCGGGCATGACGAGCGGACTTCGTGCCGCCCATCGGATCATATTCACGGCGTGAAAGGCGTAGCATGGACAAACGCACCTTCGGCCGCAGCGGGATGCGGCTCTCGATCCTCGGCTTCGGCTGCGGCGCGGTCGGCGGCCTCATGGTGCGCGGCGATCCGGCCGACCAGGAGCGCACCATCGCCCGCGCGCTCGAGGCCGGCGTCAACTATTTCGACACCGCGGTGCAGTACGGAAACGGCGAATCCGAAAAGAACCTCGGCCGCATCCTGAAGAAGCTCAAGCCCGCCGACGCGATCGTCGGCACCAAGGTGCGGCTGCCGGCCTCGGATTTCGGCCGCATCCGCGAGGCGGTGACGGAGTCGCTCGACGCAAGCCTGCAGCGCCTCAGCATGGAGCGGGTCGACATCTTCCACCTGCACAATGCCATCACCACCGCGGGCGGGGGCGAGGCGCTCAGCGCCCGGCAAGTGCTCGACGAGGTGGTGCCCGCGTTTGAAGCGCTGCGCCAGCAGGGCAAGATGCGGTTCCTCGGCATCACGGCGGTCGGCGACACCGAGGCGCTGCACGCAGGTGATCGATGCGCGCGCGTTCGACAGCGCCCAGGTGAGCTACAACATGCTCAACCCGTCGGCCGCCATGCCGCTGCCGGCGAACTATCCGGCGCAGGACTATGGGCGGCTGTTCGACCGCACGCACGAGGCCGGTGTCGGTGTCATCGGGATCAGGGTGCTGGCAGGCGGCGCGCTGTCGGGCTCGGCCGAGCGCCATCCGATCGCCAGCCCGCCGCCCGAGCCGATCGGCTCGGCGCTCAACTACGACGATGATCTCGCGCGCGCGCAGCGGCTCGCGCCGCTGGTGCAGGAGGGGCTCGCCGGCAGCCTCACCGAGCTTGCGACGCGCTTCGCGATCTCGCATCCGGCGATTGGGACGATCCTGGTCGGGATGGCGACGCCGCAGCAGTTCGACGAGGCGCTCGCCGCCGTCGAGAAAGGGCCCGCTGCCGCCGGCGGCGCTCGAACGGATCGCCGCCCTGCAGCGCGGCTTCGCGGGCGAGCCGCGGTGACTTGTAGGGTGCCCAAAGGCACGCGCGTCAGCGTGCCGTGCGCACGTACAGCTCGCCGCTGGAACGTGCGCACGGCGCGGTTCCCGCGCCTTTGCGCACCCTACGAATTGGCACCGTCCGTGAACGCTTGCGCCTCCTCGCGGGTCTCGAACACGTGCGGCGCGAGATCGCGCTCCTTGAGCGCCTCGCCGAGCTTGAGCCGCATGAAGGCCGAGGTGGTGTAGCGCGAGGCGGACGAATAGTAGCGCTGCTGCATGTAGGTGATCATCGAGAAGTAGGCGTCGGCCACCACCGGGTCGAGCGTGAAGCCGTCGTAGTTGACGACCAGCGCCACCTTGCGGCCGATCTCGCGGCAGCGCCGCTCGACCTCGCGGCGGACGAGGTCGACGTCGTCGACGGTTCTGACCTGGAAGCCCTCGAAATTGACGAACAGCGTATTGCGCGCGGCGTCGTAGCTGATGCGCTCGGCCAGGCTCAATCCCAGGAGCATCTGCTCGAGCCCGATCGGCTCGGGCCGGAAGATGCGCGCGTCCATCGGCTTGACGTCGCGCACCAGCGGCTCGAATCCCATGTGGGCGAGGATGTCGCGCTCGATGTCGATGCCGGGCGCGACCTCGGCGAGCTCCATGCCGTCCGGCCCGCGCCGGAACACGCAGCGCTCGGTGACGTAGTAGACCGGCTGGCCGGTCTCGGCCGCGTAACCGCCGCTGAAGGTGACCTGCTCGACCGCGTCGATGAATTTGTGGGTCTTGCCTTCGCGGTCGATCCTGAGCTTGCCGTCCTCGATCGCGATCGAGAGCCCGCCGGCCGTGAAGGTGCCGGCGAACAACAGCTTCTTGGCGCTCTGCGAGATGTTGATGAAGCCGCCGGCGCCGGCCAGCCGGCGGCCGAAGCGGCTGACGTTGACGTTGCCCTCGCGGTCGGTCTGCGCCATGCCGAGGCAGGCGAGATCGAGGCCGCCGCCGTTGTAGAAGTCGAACTGCTGGTTCTGGTGGATGACCGCTTCCGGGTTGAGCGCGGCGCCGAAATCGAGCCCGCCCTGCGGCATGCCGCCGATGATGCCGGGCTCGGCGGTCAGCGTCAGATACTTGAGCACGCGCTCCTCGGCCGCGACCGCCGCCACGCCTTCCGGCATGCCGATGCCGAGATTGACGACGCCGCCCGGCGGCAGCTCGAACGCGCAGCGGCGCGCGATGATCTTGCGCTCGTCGAGCTCCATCGGCTCCATGCGGTCGAGCGGCACGCGCTGGCGGCCGGTGAAGGCGTGGTTATAGGGGGTCGCATAGGTCTGCCGGTGGTTGTCGGCATCCGCCACCACCACGCAATCGACCAGCACGCCCGGCACCTGCACCTCGCGCGGATTGAGCGAGTCGGCGGCGGCGATGCGCTCGACCTGCGCGATCACGAAGCCGCGCGAGTTCTTGGCCGCCATCGCGATCGCCAGATTGTCGAGGGTGAGCGCCTCGCGCTCCATGGTGATGTTGCCGTTGGGATCGGCGGTGGTGCCGCGGACGAGCGCGACATGGATCGGGAAGGCCTTGTAGAGCAGCCACTCCTCGCCGCCGATCTCGATCAGCTGGACCAGGTCCTCGGTCGTCGCCGAATTGATCTTGCCGCCGTCGAGGCGGGGGTCGACGAAGGTGCGCAGGCCGACCTTGGACAGCGTGCCGGGCCCGTGCGCGGCGATCTCGCGGTAGAGATGCGCGATGCAGCCGAGCGGCAGGTTGTAGGCCTCGATGCGGTTGTCGAGCGCGAGCTCGGCGAGCTTCGGGACCAGCGCCCAATGCCCGCCGACGACGCGCTTCACCAGGCCGGCATGGGCGAGGCGGTTGAGGCCGCGATCCTTGCCGTCGCCGGGCGCGGCGGCGAACACCAGCGTGAGCCCGCTCGGCTGCTGCGCTTGCGAGGAAGCGGCGCTCGACCGCGCGAATGAGCTCGTCCGGCGTTCCGATCCCGACGAAGCCCGATACACAAACCGTGTCGCCGTCGCGGATGATCGCCGCCGCTTCGTCGGCCGAGACGATCTTGTTCTTCAGCGCCATGCGCTAGGGCCTGATGGAGCGATTTCGAACGGTCTGGATCCGTCATGCCCGGGCTTGACCCGGGCATCCATCATTCTTCGCAAGAGTCTTTCTTGAGGGATGGATTGCCGGGTCAAGCCCGGCAATGACAGATGGGTCTGCGCAGCCGTATCAAGCATGCGCCCAAGTCTCACTGCCGGGCGGCCAGCCACTTGGCGATGCCGGAGCCGAGCAGCGCCTGCGACTTGCCGCCGACGAACACGCCGACATGCCCGCCGGGCAGCGGCAGCTCGGTGTAATCCTTGGTGCCGACCTGGGCGCCGAGCGCCTGCGAGGTCGCCGGCGGGATGATGTGGTCGTCCTGCGCGAACACGTTGAGCACCGGCATGGTGATCTTGCCGAGATCAACCTTGCGGCCGCCGAGCTCGAACTCGTTCCGGATCAGCTTGTTCTCCTGGTAGAGGTCCTTGAGCCACTGCTTGGCGGCCTCGCCCGGGTGATGCGGACGGTCCGCGATCCATTTCTCCATGCGCAGGAAGTTGAGGAACTTCTTCTCGTCGTCCATCACTTCGAGCATGTCGAGGTTGTACTTCATCAGCGTGCGCATCGGCGTCATCATCGAGAATACCGAGCCCATGAACTCGCCCGGCAGGTTGCCGTGCGCGTCGATCATCCGGTCGATGTCCTCGGGCGCCAGGCTGCGGGTCCACAGGTTGATGAAGCCATGCCCGAGCCGGCTGTGCTCGCGGTCGGCATGGAAATCGATCGGCGTGATGGTCAAGACCAGGTTCTTGACCGTCTTGGGGTTGAGCGCCGCGTAGCAGGTGGTGAACACGCCGCCCTCGCAGATGCCCAGCAGGTTGATAGCCTCGATGTCGTGCCGTTCGGAGATCTCGCGCACGCATTCGCCGAGATAACCCTCGATATAGTCCTCGAGCCTGAGCCAGCGGTCGGCGCGCGACGGGCTGCCCCAGTCGACGACGTAGAGATCGGCGCCGAGCTTGAGCAGGTTGCGCACCAGCGAGCGGTCCTCCTGCAGGTCCGCCATGGTGTAGCGGCCGACCAGTCCGTAGGCGACAAGGACCGGCGGGCGCGATCTTGGTCTCAGCGAGCGGGCGATAGCGGTAGAGCGTCACCTTGTCCTGCCGCCACACCTCGTCCTTCGGCGTGGTGCCGATCTCGACCTGCTCGTCGCGCAGGTTGCGGAACAGCTCGGCCCCGCGGGCAATCTTCTGGGCGAGCGCCGCCGCTTCCGCGATCGCGTCGCCCGGCTTGATCTGGACGGGGATCGGCGTGCTGCTCATGGCTCGGTCGTCGCCCGGGCAGGCGACGCCTGCGCTTTTGCCTTGCCACGCGCGACCGCCGGACTTGCCTGCTCGATTGGCCGGACCTGGTCGCGCCGCGCGCTGCAATGCGCGCACCTCCCGCCGCAGCTCGGTCACGGTCTTGTAGACGTCGTCGAGCTCCGCGCGCGTCGGATAGCCGAACATCTGGCTATAGAACTCGGCGACTTCCTGCTGCGCCAGCCGCAACTCGGTGCTCGCGTTGAGCATGTTGCGCTGGCTTTGCAGATAGGCGTCCGAACGCTGCGTCTCGAGCAGCACGGTGTTGGCCGTCTCCACCCACAGCGCCAGCACCGCGCGCCAGGATTCCAAAACCTCGCCGCGCTCGGCCGTCTGGTTGAGCTCCTTGGCGAACGCGGTCGCGGCCTTGAGCCAAGCGTCCAGCATCACGGTGTTGTGCTCGAGGCTGCGCCGCCGCAACTCGGTCCAGGCATTGAACACGTTCAAGACCCGCCGCTCGACCTGCCACAGGTCGGCCAGCCGCGGCCCTTCCGCGAGCCGCCGGAGCTCGCCGTCGATATCGTCATTGGAGGAGAACCACGGCCGGGGATCGAAGATCTTGCCGAGCATTTCGGTGACCAGCGGATCCCGCGGAGCACCTTCCTGCACCACGCGGCCGACCGTCTGCGACACCTCGAGCGCCGAGGACCACAGCCGCGAATATTCCTGCTGCGCGGCCATCAGCCCTGCAGCGTCCGGCATCCCGCTCGGCAGGGCTACGGGTGCGCCCTCCGCCACCTTTCCCACCCGCTCGGCCATGTCGCGGAACATGGTCTGCTGCGCGGCCGCGAAGCCTTCCGCGCCACGGCCCCACATCGCCGCCAGCCCCTGCATGTACTCGAACGGGTTGGTCGGGATGGTCGTCACGGCACCACCACCTGCCGCACCGCCTTGCCGTCGTGCAGACGGTCGAATCCGAGGTTGATCTCCTCGAGCTTCAGGTGACCGCTCATCAGCCGGTCGACGGGCAGCTTGCCGCGCCGATAGAGCTCGATATAGCGCGGCAGGTCGCGGCTCGGCACGCAGGTCCCGATGTAGCTGCCTTTGACGGTGCGCTCCTCGGCCACCAGGTTCACCTGCGGCAGCGCGAAGGTGTGGGTCGGAGGCGGCAGCCCCGCCGTCACCGTGGTGCCGCCGCGCCGCGTGATCTTGTAGGCGAGATCCATGGCGCGCACCGAGCCGGCCATTTCGAAGGCGAACTCGACGCCGCCGCCGGTCGCCGCCTTGATCTCGTCGACCGCATTCGGCCCACCGGCATTGAACGTGTCGGTCGCGCCGAGCTGCCGCGCCAGCCCGAGCTTCTCGTCCGAGAGGTCGACCGCGACGACGCGCCGCGCGCCGACCGCGACCGCGCCCAAAAGCGAGCTCAAGCCGACGCCGCCGAGACCGATCACCGCCACGCTCGCGCCGGCCTGAACCTTGGCGGTGTTGATCACCGCGCCGACGCCGGTGAGCACCGCGCATCCGAACAGCGCCGCCTCGTCGAGCGGAAGCTCGCGGTCGATCTTGACCAGCGAGCGGCGCGAGACGGTGGCGTATTCGGCAAAGGCCGAGACGCCGAGATGATGATGAACGTCGGTGCCGTTGCGGTGCAGCCGGCGCGCGCCCGACAGCAGGGTCCCGGCGCCATTGGCTACCGCGCCCGGCTCGCACAGCGCCGGACGCCCTTCGGCGCACGGAAGGCAGTGGCCGCAGCTCGGCACGAACACCATCACGACGTGGTCGCCGACCGTAAGATCGTCGACGCCCGGGCCGACCTTCTCGACCACGCCCGCCGCCTCGTGTCCGAGCACCATCGGGGTCGGCCGCGGCCGATTGCCGTCGATCACCGAAAGGTCGGAATGGCACAGTCCCGCCGCGCCGATCTTGACCAAAACCTCGCCGTGACCGGGAGGATCGAGCTCGACCTCTTCGATCGACAGCGGCTTCGAGCGCTCGTAGGGCGTCTCGGCGCCCATCCGGTTGAGCACGGCAGCCCTGATCTTCATCCGGTCACCTCTCTTCACGCCAGTCCGCCGGATCGTCAGGCGATCTCCGGCACGCGGCCGCGCAGCTCCTCGACCAAGACGCGCGTGTTCTCGACGTAGTCGATCGGCACCGTGACGAGATGCACGCCGCCGTCCTTGAAGGCGTCATTGAGCGTCGAGACCAGATCGTCGGTCTTCTCGATCCGCCAGCCGTGCGCGCCATACGACTGGGCATACTTGACGAAATCCGGATTGCCGAAGGTCAGGCCCCAGTCCGGGAACTTGTCGACCGCCTGCTTCCAGCGGATCATGCCATATGCGCTGTCCTCCAGGATCATCACCACGAGATTGAGGCCGAGCCGGACCGCGGTCTCCATCTCCTGCGAATTCATCATGAACCCGCCGTCGCCGCACACCGCCAGCACGCGGCGCTTCGGGTAGAGCATCGCGGCCATCATCGCCGACGGCAGCCCCGCCCCCATGGTGGCGAGCGCATTGTCGAGCAGGAGCGTGTTGGCGACATGCGTGCGGTAATTGCGCGCGAACCAGATCTTGTACATGCCGTTGTCGAGGCAGACGATGCCGTCCTCCGGCATCACCTTGCGCACGTCGCGCACGATGCGCTGCGGCGTCATCGGGAAGCGATCCTCGTCGGCACGGTCGCGGATGCGCGCCAGGATGTCGGCGCGCAACCCCATGAAGGCCGGATCGATCGTCAGCTTGCCTGCGAGCCGGTCGGCGAGCAGCGTCATGCTCGGGCCGACGTCGCCGACGACTTCGGCATGCGGGAAGAACACCTGCTCGACGTTCGCCGGCGTGAAGCCGACGTGGATCACCTGCGGGCCCTTCGGCCCCATGAAGAACGGCGGCTTCTCGACCGTATCGTGGCCGATCGCGATGATCAGGTCGGCGCGATCGACCGCCTTGTGCACGTAGTCGCCTTCCGACAGCGCCGCGGTGCCCATGTAGAGGTTGGAGCCGCCGGTCACCGAGCCCTTGCCCATCTGGGTGTTGAAGAACGGCAGGCGGGTGCGGCGCACGAAGTCCGAAAGCGGCTCGACCAGCCGCGGCCGGCTGGAGCCGGCGCCGAGCATCACCAGCGGGCGCTTGGCGCGCAGGACCATGTCGGCGGCGCGGTCGAGCGCCTCCGGCGGCGCCACCGGCCGCTCGATCGGGTGCGGCGGCACCACTGGGATGTCCTCGGTCTCCTCGCCGGCGACGTCCTCGGGAAGCTCGAGGTGCACCGGCCCAGGGCGCTCTTCCTGCGCGACCCGGAAGGCGTCGCGCACCAGCGTCGGGATGCTTGCGGGACTGACGATCTGCCGCGCCATCTTCGTGAGCGGCCGCATCGAGGCGATGACGTCGACGATCTGGAAACGCGCCTGCTTGGCGGTCATGATCGCCTTCTGGCCGGTGATCATGATCATCGGCATGGCGCCGAGATGCGCGTAAGCGGCGCCGGTCGAGAGGTTGAGCGCGCCGGGCCCGAGCGTCGAGATGCACACGCCGGCCTTGCCGGTCAGCCGTCCGTGGGTTGCCGCCATGAAAGCGGCGGCCTGCTCGTGACGGGTGAGCACCAGTTCGATGCGCGACTTGCGCAGCAACTCCACGACGTCGAGATTCTCTTCGCCCGGCACGCCGAAGATGCGATCGACGCCCTCGTTCTCGAGCGCCGCAACCAGCAGGTCGGAACCCTTCGCCATGTGAACCCCTTTTTCGGCAACTCTGCTTCGGCGAAGCGGAGCCCTTCTCACGTGTTCCCGGCGGCCCGAACCCCATTCACCAACCGCGGAATGCGAGCCGGATTGTCGTCCCTGAGCTCCTCGGGCAACAGGTCGGCCGGAATATCCTGGTAACAGACCGGTCGCAGGAACCGTCGGATCGCCAGAGTGCCGACCGACGTCGTGCGGCTGTCGGAGGTGGCCGGGAATGGCCCACCATGGACCATCGCGTGGCTGACTTCAACGCCGGTCGGCCAGCCGTTTGCCAGCACGCGCCCGGCCTTGCGCTCGAGAATCGGCAGCAAGCGCCGCGCGATCTCGCGATCGGTCGGCTCGAGGTGCAGCGTCGCGGTCAGCTGGCCTTCAAGCGTGTCCGACAGCGACACCAGCGTGTCGGCGTCCTCGCAGCGGACGACGATGGACGAGGCGCCGAACACCTCGTGCCCGAGTCGCGGATCAGCCATGAAGCTCTTGGCGTCGGTTGCGAACAGCGCGCCCTGGCCTTGGTTGATGCCCTCCCCGACCCGGCCGCGCGCGATCGTCTCGACCCGGTTGTGCTCCGAGAGCGCGCGCGCGCCGGTCTCATAGGCTTGATGGATGCCCGGCGTGAGCATCGCCGGCGGCTCGTAGGCTTTGAGCGCCGCCGCGGCCGAATCGAGAAATCGGTCGAGGCCGGTGCCCGCGAGCCCGAACACCAGCCCGGGGTTGGTGCAGAACTGGCCCGCGCCCATCGTCAGCGACGCGACGAACTCGCGCCCGAGCGCCTCCGCTCGCGCCGACAAGGCACCCGGCAGCAGATAGACGGGATTGATGCTGCTCATCTCGGCATAGACCGGGATCGGCTCGGGGCGGGCATTCGCGATGCCGACGAGCGCCATGCCGCCGGCGCGCGACCCGGTAAATCCGACAGCCTTGATGCGAGGATCGGCGACGAGCGCGGCGCCGGTCTCGACCGCGCCCAGCAGCAACGAGAACACGCCTGCGGGCAGGCCGCAGGATGCAACCGCGGCCTGGATCGCGCGCCCGACAAGCTCGCCGGTGCCGGGATGCGCCGGATGCCCCTTCACCACCACCGGACAGCCGGCGGCCAGGGCCGACGCGGTATCGCCACCCGCGACCGAGAACGCCAGCGGGAAGTTGCTGGCGCCGAACACCGCCACGGGACCGAGGGGGATGTGGCGCTCGCGCAGATCGGCCCGCGGCAGCGGCTTGCGCTCCGGCATGGCATGATCGATGCGCACGTCGAGCCATTCGCCGGCGCGCAACAGCTCCGCGAACAGCTTGAGCTGGCCCACCGTACGGGCGCGCTCGCCCTCGATGCGCGCGCGCGGCAGCCCGGTCTCGGCACTTGCGCGCTCGACCAATTCGTCGCCGATCTCGACGATGTTGGCGGCGATCCGTTCCAGGAATCGCGCGCGCTCCTCGATCGGGCTTTCCCGATAGGCGTGGAACGCGGTCCAGGCCAGCGCACATGCCTGATCGACATGCGTGCGCTCTGCAAACGCGAAGGCCGGCTCCAGTGGCTGGCCGGTCGCCGGGTTGATTGCGCGGAACCCCCGCTCGCCGCCCGGTACCTGCGCGTTACCGATCAGCAGATCGCCGGTGATCGGCATCGTAGTCCTTGTCGCTGAGGCAGCGCGCGCGGGCCTCAACCCGCGCGGTCGCTGCGCGTCCCGGTTCAGAAGCCCCCAGGAGGCCAGCAGCCAGCAGCAGCGCCGCCTGTTGGTGGTCCGTCAGCGGCCAGGCCGAAGGCGGCCGCGTCGGCCCGCAATCCTCGCCCATCAGCTGCAGCGCCGCCTTCACGGCCGTGACGTTGGTGCCGTTCTGCTCCTCGGCGCGGATCTCCTCGAAGCCGTGCATGACGTCGATGAGCCGATTGGCGCCCGGATAGTCGCCGGCCTCGAGCGCGGCATGGATGGCGACCGAATGCTCCGGCCAGACATTGATGAGGCCGGAGGTGAATCCGCGCGCACCGACGGCGCAGAGCGGCGGCGCCCAGGTCTCGGCCAAGCCCCCGACCCACACGATGTCCGGGCTCGCAGCGGCGGATCGCCTCCGCGAGCCGCAGCGGCGTCGGGCGAGGCCCATTTCACGCCCGCGACGCCCGGCGTGCGGCAAAGCTTCTCGATGGTGTCGAGGCCGATCCCGTCGTTGCGCAGGTAGAGCATCAGCGGCAGGCCCTGCGCGGCCTCGGCGATCCGCTGCACGTAAGCGACCACGCCGCGCGGCGAAACAAACGGATCAGGAGGCTGGTGCACCATCAGCGCCGCGGCCCCGGCGGCGCGCGAGGCCGGGCCAGCGCGCAGGCGTCGCTGATGCTGCGCCCGACGCCGGCCAGCAGCGGCGCGCGGCCGCCGATCTGCTCGGCGACGGCATTGACCATCGTCTCGGCTTCCGCCGTGGTCAGACCATAGAACTCGCCCGTATTGCCGTTGGCGACCAGGATATGCACCCCGGCATCGACGGCGCGGTCGATGATCGGCTTCAGGCGCGTCGGGCGCGACGCGATCCTGCTCGTCGAAAGGGGTGACCAGGATGCCCGAGATATCCCGGTCGAGGCCTTTCGGAGTTTCGGATCATGATTGCCATGTTGGAGTTTCCATCTCAATGAATTTCCGGCTCGGGAATGCCGCCCGCACCTTCCAGGAAATCGAAGTCGCAGCCTTCGTTGCGCTTGGCGCGTGTGCTGCGCGAACATCCGGTAGTACCCGCGCGGATAGTCGCGCGGCGGCGGCTTGAAGGCTTTGACCCGCGCGGCGATCTCGTCGTCGCTCAAGTGAACGTGGATCGAGCGCGTTGCGCACGTCGACCGTGATGAGTGTCGCCGGTACGCACCGCGGCGAGCGGACCGCCGACCTGCGGCTTCCGGCGCAACGTGCAGGATGCAGGCGCCGTAGCTGGTGCCGCTCATGCGCGCGTCGGAGATCGCGCAGCATGTCGCGCACGCCCTGCCGCAGCAGCTTTTTCGGGATCGGCAGCATGCCCCATTCCGGCATGCCCGGTCCGCCCTTCGGGCCGGCATTGCGCAACACCATGACGTGGTCGGCGGTGACGTCGAGGTCGAGGATCGTTCACGGCCTTCGACATCTCGTCGTAGCTGTCGAACACGATCGCCGGCCCGGTGTGCTTCAGCAGCCGCGGATCGGCGGCCGGCGGCTTGATCACGCAGCCGTCGGGGGCGAGGTTGCCGTAGAGGATGGCGGTGCCGCCCGATGCCGCGATCGGGTCGTTGAGCGGCCGGATGACGTCGTCGTTGTAGACCTGCGCGTCGCCGATCGCCGCTTCCAGCGTGTCGCCCGTCACCGTGCGCGCGTCGAGATGCAGCATCGATTTGAGCCGCGACAGGAAGCGCGCGCATGCCGCCGGCGATGTGAAAGTCCTCCATCAGCCATTCGCCCGACGGGCGCAGATTGAGCGATGACCGGGCACGCGTCGCGGCGAACTCGTCGAAGTCCTTCAGCGCTGATCGGCACGCCGGCGCGGCGGGCCATGGCGACGAGATGGACCATCGCGTTGGTCGAGCCGGCCATGCGCGCTATGGACCACCAGCGCGTTCTCGACCGACTTGCGCGTGATGATGTCGGACGGCTTGAGGTCCTCCCAGACCATCTCGACGATACGCCGTCCGCAAGCCGACGCCATGCGCGGATGCGCCGCGTCGCCGGCCGGGATCGAGGCCGCGCCCGGCAGCGTGAGCCCGAGCGCCTCGGCGATCGTGGTCATGGTCGAGGCCGTGCCCATGGTCATGCAGGTGCCGGCCGAGCGCGCGATGCCGGCCTCCATGTCGTTCCATTGCTGGCTCGGTGATGTTGCCGGCTTCCTTCTCGGCCCAATATTTCCAGACGTCGGAGCCCGAGCCGAGAATGTTGCCGCCGAAGTGCCCGCGCATCATCGGGCCGGCCGGCATGAAGATCATCGGCAGGTTCATGGAGATGCCGCCCATGATCGTGCCGGCGTGGTCTTGTCGCAGCCGCCCATCAGCACGGCGCCGTCGACCGGATGCGAGCGCAGCAGCTCCTCGGTCTCCATGGCGAGGAAGTTGCGGTAGAGCATGGTCGTCGGCTTGACGAACTGCTCGGACAGCGACATCGCCGGCAGCTCGACCGGGAACCCGCCGGCCTGCCAGATGCCGCGCTTGATATCCTCGACGCGCTCGGGGAAATGCGTGTGGCATTGCGCGAGATCGCTCCAGGTGTTGATGATGCCGACCACCGGCTTGCCCATGAAAGTCCTCGCGCGCATAGCCCATCTGCAGCCCGCGCGAGCGGTGGCCGAACGAGCGCAGGTCGGTCGCGCCGAACCAGCGCTGGCTTCTCAGCTCCTGCAATGCCTTACGCTTCGTCATGCGTGCTCCTCAGCACAGTTCTGGCCCGGACGGGCGGCGCTCTCAAGGACGGCACGATCTTTCCGTTCAGTCGACCTTGGCGCCCGACGATTTCGCAATCGCGCTCCACTTGTCGATCTCGGCGCGGATGAAGGCGGTGTACTGCTCGGGCGTGCTGCCGACGATGACGAATCCGTTGGATTCGAGTCGCTCCTTGACGGCGGGCACCTGCATCGCCTTGACGGCCTCCGCATGCAGGCGATCGATAATCTCCTTCGGCGTCTTCGCCGGAGCGGATAGCCCGTTCCAGGATTCGGCCGAAAAACCCGGAAAACCCAATTCGGCGACGGTCGGGACGTCGGGATAAAGCGGATTGCGCTGCAGACCCGCCACGGCGAGAACGCGCACCTTGCCCGACTTGACGTGCGGCGCCGGCATGTCCTGATTGGTGAACATTGCCTCCACCTGGCCACCCATGACATCGGTCAGTGCCGGTGCACCTCCCTTATACGGGATGTGGTCCATTTTGATGCCGGCGCTCTCCTTGAGCAGCTCCATCGCAAGATGCCCGGAGGCGCCGCTGCCGGCGCTGGCGTAGTTGTATTTTCCGGGATTGGCCTTTGCCAGGTCGATGAACTCCTTCAAGCTCTTTGCCGGGAAGTCGGCTCTCACCACAAACACGTTCGGCCCACTGGTCATTTGCGTGATGTGCGCGAAATCGGCGCGCAAATCGTACGGCATCTTGGCGTAGAGGCCATGATTGATCGCGTTCGAGCCAACGCCGCTGACCAGCAGCGTGTAGCCGTCCGACGCCGCCCTCGCGACCGAGGCCGAACCAATATTGCCATTCGCACCGGCGCGGTTCTCGACGACGACCGGCTGCCCCAATGACTTGCTCATCTCCTGCGCGACCAGACGCGCGGTGGTGTCTGTCGTGCCCCCGGGCGGGAACGGCACCACCATTGTGATCGGCTTGCGCGGCCAACCTTGTGCCTGGGCGGTGGCCATCGTTGCCGCAAATGCCAGCGTTACAACCGCGACCGCGCACGCGGCCGTTCTCCAAGACCCGAAGTTATGGGGCGACATCGATGCCTCCTGCATCTTTTCTTGCTTCACGCTCTTTCCGTCCAGCTGCGCCCCGTGATCCTTTCATGCCCCCGGGTCGACTGTGTGCCGACCGGCCTATCGCCCCTTCGCCTTGCGCCATGCGGCGAAGTCCGTTCGGGTCTTCTCCTCGGTGGCCGGATAGAGTCCGAGGATCGAGCGGCCCTTCATCACTTCTTCGGCGACGAAGTCCTCGAAGGCGGTCATCTCGAGCCCTTCGTCCGCGAGCTCGTCGGCGAGATGGGCCGGAATCACGACGACGCCGTCATGATCTCCCACGATCACGTCGCCCGGCCACACCGGCGCGTCGCCGCAGCCGATCGGCACGTTGACGTCGAGCGCCTGATGCAGCGTCAAATTGGTGGGCGCGGAGGGCCGGCTGTGAAAAGCCGGCATCGCAAGCTTGGCGATGTCATGGGAGTCGCGGAAGCCGCCGTCGGTGACTACCCCGGCGGCGCCGCGCTGCATCAGGCGCGAAACCAGAATCGATCCGGCAGAGGCCGCACGCGCATCCTTGCGGCTGTCGATCACGAAAACCGCGCCGGCCGGGCACTCGTCGACCGCCTTGCGCTGCGGATGCGCCCGATCCTGGAATACCGTAATCGGGTTGAGGTCCTCGCGCGCCGGAATGTAGCGCAGCGTGAACGCCTCTCCCACCATCGGCAGGGCATTCGGATTGAGCGGGTAGACGCCCTGGATCATCTGGTTTCGCAAGCCGCGCTTGTACAGCGCCGTGGTCAACGTCGCGGTGCTGACCTTCTTCAGCTTGTCGCGGGTTTGAGTGCTCAGCTTTGCCATATCGCCTCCACGGAACATCGCCGGCTCGCCTGCCGGTCCCCCTACTCTTCCTCGTGGAAGGCCTTCTCGCGCGTCTTACTGATCGTCGGCATCATGACGATGCCGATCAATAGAGCCGCGCAGATCAGCATCGCGAGGCTAATCGGGCGCGTCACCAGAATGGTCGGATCGCCTTTCGAGATCAGCAGCGCGCGCCGCAGGAACTCCTCCATCATCGGTCCGAGGATGAAGGCGAGCAGCATCGGCGCCGGCTCGGCGTCCAATTTTCTGAAGATGTAACCGAGCAGGCCGAACAGAGCCATCAGGTAGACATCGAAGTTGGCGTTGTTCAGGCTGAAGACGCCGATCGCGCAGAACACCAGGATCGCCGGGTACAAGAGATGATACGGAACGGAGATCATCCTCACCCACAGCCCGATCAGCGGCAGGTTCAAAATCACCAGGAACAGGTTGCCGATCCACATCGAGGCGATCAGGCCCCAGAACAGTGCCGGCTGCTCGGTCATGACCGACGGGCCTGGCTGGATGCCCTGGATGATCATCGCGCCGATCATCAAGGCCATGACGGCGTTGGAAGGGATGCCGAGGGTGAGCATCGGGATGAACGAGGTCTGGGCGCCGGCGTTGTTGGCGGCTTCCGGTCCCGCGACGCCCTCGATCGCACCCTTGCCGAATTCTTCCCGGTGCTTCGATACTTTCTTCTCCAGCGAGTAGGAGCCAAACGAAGCCAGCATCGCTCCGCCGCCCGGCAGGATCCCGAGTGCCGATCCGAGCACCGTGCCGCGCAGAATTGGCGCGACCATTCGCTTCAGATCCTCTTTCGAAGGCATCAGGCCGGTGACCTTCTTGAGCAGCACCTCGCGGCTCGATTCGTGCTCGAGGTTGCCGATGATCTCGCCCAGCCCGAACATTCCCATTGCAAGAATCACGAAGCCGATGCCGTCGGCGAGCTCGGGCATGTCGAAGGTGTAGCGGGCGGCCCCCGAATTCACGTCGGTACCGACCAGGCCGAGCAGCAATCCGAGCACGATCATTCCGAGCGCGTGCAGCAGCGACCCGTGCGCCAGCACGATCGAGGCGACGAGGCCGAGCACCATCAGGGAGAAGTACTCGGCCGGGCCGAATTTGAGCGCCATCTCCGCCAGCGGCGGCGCGAACAGCGCGACGATCAGCGTCGAAACCGTGCCGGCGAAGAACGAGCCGATGGCGGCTGTGGCAAGCGCGACGCCGGCGCGCCCCCGGCGGGCCATTGCATAGCCGTCCATGGCGGTAACGACCGACGAGGACTCGCCCGGCAGATTGACCAGGATGGCGGTCGTCGAGCCGCCGTATTGGGCGCCGTAGAAAATGCCGGCCAGCATGATCAGCGCTGCCACCGGAGGCAGCCCGAACGTGACCGGGAGCAGCATCGCGATCGTGGCAACCGGGCCAAGGCCCGGCAGCACCCCGATCGCGGTGCCGAGAAAGACACCCAGCAGACAATAGAGCAGGTTGGTTACGCTCAAGGCGGTCTGGAAGCCGAGCAACAGGTTGGCGAAGATGTCCATGGCGCGCTCCCCTCAACCGCCGAGCCAGGCCGGCGCAAACGGCTGCAGCCACGTCCCGACAAGCGGCATTGGAACGCCCAAGCCTTTGACGAATACCAGCGAGCAGAAAACCACCAGCGCGAATAGCCCCAGCGTGGCCTTCCAGTCGAACGCGAAATGCTCGCTGGCGGCCGCGCTCACCAGCACCAGCACCAGCAAGGCGATGATGAGGCCGGCGGTATTGATCAGGGCGCCGAACAGGACCGTGGCACCGATGACAAGAACGATCTGCTTGATCGGAAACGCGCCGATCGGCGGGCCGGGCTGGAAGAACGACCGTGCGATCGCGATCACCCCCAGGAGGATGAGCAGGACGGAAAGCACGGCAGGAAAATAGCCGGGCCCCATGCGGCCGGCGGTGCCGAAGGGATACTCGCGGCCGATCAGGAACGCCGCAACCCCAACCGTCACATATATGGCACCCGTCCAAAAATCCTTTGGACCGATGATCTTTATCATTCCCCCCTCCGTCCAAGCCTCCAGGCGGCTCACGTACCGCGCTTGCCCGCCCGCCGCGACGGCGACAGCTCCCGCCTTGCGGCAGGCCATCGCGTTCCCTTCAGTCGACCGCTACCTTACGCCGGCCCGACGAGCGCGATTTCGGGCATGAAAAGCGGAGCGGCAGGCCGGTACCCTGCCCCGATCCTGCGCGGGCATCAATCGGGTGTGATCTTCCCGGTCTCGATGACTTCTTTCCAGCGGGCGATCTCGGCGGCCATGAACTGCGAGAACTCGCCGCTTGTATTGCCCACGACGTCGAAGCCAATTTCTTCGTAGCGCGCCTTCACCTCAGGCGCACTCAGGGCGGCCTTGAAGGCCTGTTCGAGTTTCGTCTTGACCTCGGCCGGCAGTCCCTTGGGCCCGGCGGCCGCCTGCCATGAGTAGACCTCGAGACCTTGCACACCTGCCTCCGCGAGCGTCGGCACGTCCGGGAGCGCCGGCACGCGCTTGTCGCTGGTCACCGCCAGAGCCTTGAGCTTCCCGGATTTGACATGGCCGAGGATCGTCCCGAGGTTCTGGAACGAGACCTCGGCGTGGCCGCCCATCAAGTCGGTGACCGCCTGTCCGCCGCCCTTGTAGGGCACGTGAATGCCGCTGGTGCCGGTCTTCTGCCAGAACAGCGCGGTCGTGAGGTGATCCGACGAGCCTGACCCGGATGAAGCGAACGTCACCTTTTCCGGGTTCTTTTTCAGGCTCTCGATCAGCTCGGCGACCGTGTTGGCCGCGACCTTGGGGTTTACCACCAGCACGTTGGGGGTCCGCACCAGGACCGTGAGCAGCTCGAAGTCTTTTCGCGGGTCGTATTGCAGTCTCGGGTAAAGCGCCGGGTTGATGGCGAACACGCCGATCGAACCGATCAGGAGCGTGTAGCCGTCCGCCTTGGCCTGCTTGAGCAGGACAGAGCCGGTGGTCCCGTTCGCGCCCGGGCGGTTCTCGATGACGACTGTCGGCCCCAAGCTCGCCTGCAGTTTGGGGGCGATGACGCGGGCGGCATTGTCCGACGCTCCCCCCGGCGGGAACGGCACGATCACGGTGATCGGCTTTTCGGGGTACGCCGCGTGCGCGGGCGCGAGAGCAGCCATCGGCAAGAAGGCGACAGCCAGGAGCCCGCAACCCCATCGTCGGAAGTTTGCTAGGGTCCAACCGAAAGGCCGATCTGCCGCTTGAGATGCATTGAACATCATTTTCTGCTCTCCTCGAGCCCCGCCGGATTGAGCCGCGAGCCCCAGCATGTGGAATGGCAAGCCTTCAGTGGCGCCTTCGCCACTGAAGGAATTGCATTGTCGAGTGCAGCATTGGACGCGCAAGTAAAGCGGGATGATGCGCTCGGAGCACCTCAGGCGCGAGGTCGCTCATTCGTGCCTCCCGGACGGCGCGAGGTACCTGGCCTCGCGCCTTTGACCGCGCCGCGGCGTGGTAGTATGCAACTTGTCGCTATCTGATATTCAGACGTTACGCCGTTATGAATGTCAATGGGCCTCGCCAGACCGGCTCCAGATGAATTGAGCAGAGGCACAGCCCGGTGAAACGGCCGCGGAAAGCAGAAAAGACACAGCAGCGACCGCAGTCGTTGGCCGATCGCGCATTCGAAGAGATCGAGGAAATGATCGTCGGCGGCACGCTCGCGCCGGGAACGTTGATCTCGGAGAGCGAGCTTGGCCAACACCTCAAGATGGGTCGCACGCCCATTCGTGAAGCTCTCGCGCGCCTGAAGTTTCTCGGCTTCGTCGACGTTCACCCGCGCAGAGGCATCTCGGTTTCCGGGGTGGACGTGATCCGACATCTGCAAGTCTTGGAGGTTCGGCGTCCGCTGGAACAGGCGGTCGCGATGCATGCGATAGGGCGGGCAACGGAAAGCGACATCGCCGAACTGCGAGCCGTGGCCCGGCAAATTGTTCAGGCCGGGAACAGCGGCGACCGGCTGAACTATTTTCGCGTCAAACGCGACCTGCACCACGCGCAAGTGGACGCCGCGCACAACGAGGTCCTTGCCGGCACCATGCGGGTCCTGCACGCCCAGGCCCGCCGCTTCTGGTGGGTTTACGAGCCGACCGAAAGCTTCCCGAGGCGGCCAGGCTCCACCGCGCCATCATCGATCATGTGATCGCGCGCGACAAGAAAAAGGCCGTCCGCGCCGTTCACGATCTCTTCGATCACCTCGAGAGTTTGACCCGACAGGTGATCGAACGG